>NZ_JAJQKY010000006.1:0-356462 GCF_021213715.1 Pseudomonas sp. CP-1 | reverse complement strand
TCGACAACGCGCTGGTGGCGGGGATCAAGATCCAGACGGTGTTCTGACCGTCGCGTTGCCTGCTCCGGTGTTGTGCCTGGGCCCGCCCGAGCGTTTCGGGCGGGCCGTTTTTTTCCGGCGACCGCTCTTCCCGGCTGCCTGTTACAAACCGACTACGCTTTTCCTGTGCCGATCATTTGGGGCTTGCGTGCGAAATGTAGTAAAACTACACGGATGCACGCCCGGGCTTTCCGGGAAGGGGAGAGGGTAGGACAATCGGACATGCTTGAGCATCCGCTGCAGCGTTTCTTTCATTCCATGCGGGCCAAGCGACCGTTCGACTGGGTACGCTTCCAACGTCGCGATCTGCTGTTGATCGACCATCCGCTGTGCCAGGCCGTATTCAGTCGGCAAGGAGCGCAGCTCCTGCATTTCCAGCCGCAGGGCGAACGCCCGTTGCTGTGGTGCGCCAGCGAATGGCCGGCCCTCAGCAGTGCGCCGGTGCGCGGCGGCATCCCGGTCTGCTGGCCGTGGTTCGGCAGCCATCCGAACGGCAGCGAATGGCCGCAGCAGGGCTGGGCGCGGCAACGCGAATGGCGCCTGCTGGATGCCTACGCCGACGAAAGCAAGGTGGTGGTGAGCTGGCAACTGGACCTGGAGGACTGGCACGTGCGCCTCGATGCGCGCCTTGGCCAGCGCCTGGAGCTGGAGCTGTGCAGCTACCATGAGGAAGACGACGATTGCCTGTTCAGCTTCGCCCTGCAGCCCTACTGGCGGGTCGGCGCGCTGAGCCGGGTGGTGGTGCACGGCATGGAGCTGGAGTCGGCTCGCGGCCAGCGCGGCGCTTCGCGGATTCCGGGAACCTGGATACCGCGCGGCGCGGTCAAGCAGGTGCTCTACCATCCCGGATCGCTGGTGCTGGAGGACGGCGGCTGGAACCGCCGCTTGCGGATCGACAAGAACGTCAGCGCCGGCAGCGTGATCTGGCACCCCGGCAGCCGCCCGGTGGAGCAGGTCGAGCCGGGCGAAGCGGAACGCTTCCTCTGTATCGGCGCCGCTGGCTACCGCCCGGGTGGGCTGATCCTGGCGCCCGGCGAACGCATGCGCCTGAGTCTCGCCGCCGGCCTGCAATAGGCAGGCGGTCAGTTGTCCTCGTCGAGGGGATAGCGGGTCGGCACCAGGCTTTCCTTGATCCGCCGCAGGTGCGGCTGGAAGTCCACGCCGCGGCGCAGGGTCACTCCGGTGGCCAGTACGTCGAGCACGGTGAGCTGGACGATCCGCGAAGTCATCGGCATGTAGATGTCGGTGTCTTCCGGCAACGGGATGTCCAGGCACAGGGTGCTGGCCCTGGCCAGCGGCGAGCCGGCGGCGGTCAGGCCGAGCACCGAGGCGCCGTTCTCCCGCGCAAGGTGCGCCACCTCCACCAGCTCGCGGGTGCGTCCGGTATAGGAAATCACCACGAACAGGTCGCCGGTATGCGCCACCGAGGCGATCATCCGTTGCATCAGCACGTCGGCCTGGGCGCTCACCGCCAGGTTGAAGCGGAAGAACTTGTGCTGCGCGTCGAGCGCTACCGAGGC
Source organism: Pseudomonas sp. CP-1 (assembly GCF_021213715.1). Lineage (NCBI taxonomy): Bacteria > Pseudomonadati > Pseudomonadota > Gammaproteobacteria > Pseudomonadales > Pseudomonadaceae > Pseudomonas > Pseudomonas sp. CP-1. The sequence goes on along the minus strand of NZ_JAJQKY010000006.1, from coordinate 354,903 downwards.
CGAGGCGCCGAGACCGAAGAAGTGGATCTGCCGGGCCTGGATCAACAGGTCCACGGCGCGGTCGATGACGCGTGGGTCGAGCAGCTTGTGGGCGCTGTCGAGGGAGGCGATGGTGTTGCTGAAGATCTTCCGTGTATAGGCTTCCGGCCCGTCGTCCTCGGCTACCGCCTGGGTCACGAAGGCAGCGCCGCTAGCCAGGCTCTGGGCCAGCTGGATCTTCAGTTCCGGATAGCCGCTCATGCCGAAGGAGCGACAGAAGCGGTTCACCGTCGGTTCGCTGACCGCTGCCGCCTGGGCCAGGGCGGCGATGCTGAAGCGGGTGGCCTGCTGCGGGTTCTGCAGGATGACCTCGGCGACTTTGCGCTCCGCCTTGTTCAGTTCGTCCAGGCGGCTCTGGATCTGCTCCAGCAGGTTTTTCATCCGGGTTCCTCGTGTTCTGTCGGCCCGGCGGGGAAGGGCCGGCGGCGGCGCCTATCCTAACGTCAGGCCGGCATGCGACCAACAGCGTGGCGGGCTGGGAAAAATATGTTGTTTAATTACTACATATTTGTCTTAATTGCGCAGTGGATGGCTCAATATCACTCAATATTTGGTTGGTAACAACAAATGCCTGATGTCCGCGTTCTGCCTTGCACGTTAGCGCTGTTCGGTGCGCTGGGCGATCTCGCCTTGCGCAAGCTGTTCCCGGCGCTCTACCAACTCGATCGCGAGAACCTGCTGCACCGCGATACCCGCGTCCTGGCCCTGGCCCGTGACGAAGGCGCTCCCGCCGAACACCTGGCGACGCTGGAGCAGCGCCTGCGCCTGGCGGTGCCGGCGAAGGAGTGGGACGACGCGGTCTGGCAGCGTTTCCGCGAACGCCTCGACTACCTGAGCATGGACTTCCTCGACCCGCAGGCCTATGTCGGCTTGCGCGAGGCGGTGGACGACGAACTGCCGCTGGTCGCCTACTTCGCCACGCCGGCCTCGGTGTTCGGCGGCATCTGCGAGAACCTCGCCGCCGCCGGTCTCGCCGAGCGCACCCGGGTGGTGCTGGAGAAGCCCATCGGTCATGACCTGGAGTCGTCCCGCGAGGTCAACGAGGCAGTCGCCCGGTTCTTCCCGGAAAGCCGCATCTACCGGATCGACCATTACCTGGGCAAGGAGACGGTGCAGAACTTGATCGCCCTGCGCTTCGCCAACAGCCTCTTCGAGACCCAGTGGAACCAGAACCACATCTCCCACGTGGAGATCACCGTGGCCGAGAAGGTCGGCATCGAAGGCCGCTGGGGCTACTTCGACCAGGCCGGGCAACTGCGCGACATGGTGCAGAACCACCTGCTGCAACTGCTCTGCCTGATCGCCATGGATCCGCCCAGCGACCTTTCGGCGGACAGCATTCGCGACGAGAAGGTCAAGGTGCTCCGCGCCCTCGAGCCGATTCCCGCCGAACAACTGGCTTCGCGCGTGGTGCGTGGGCAGTACACCGCCGGTTTCAGCGACGGCAAGGCAGTGCCGGGCTACCTGGAGGAGGAACATGCGAATCGCGATAGCGACGCGGAAACCTTCGTCGCCCTGCGCGTGGATATCCGCAACTGGCGCTGGTCGGGCGTGCCGTTCTACCTGCGCACCGGCAAGCGCATGCCGCAGAAGCTGTCGCAGATCGTCATCCACTTCAAGGAGCCGCCGCACTACATCTTCGCTCCCGAGCAGCGTTCGCTGATCAGCAACCGGCTGATCATCCGCCTGCAGCCGGACGAAGGTATCTCCCTGCAAGTGATGACCAAGGACCAGGGCCTGGGCAAGGGCATGCAATTGCGTACCGGCCCGCTGCAACTGAGTTTTTCCGAGACCTACCACGCGGCGCGGATTCCCGATGCCTACGAGCGTCTGCTGCTGGAGGTCACCCAGGGCAACCAGTACCTGTTCGTGCGCAAGGACGAGGTGGAGTTCGCCTGGAAGTGGTGCGACCAGCTGATCGCTGGCTGGGAACGCCTGAGCGAAGCGCCCAAGCCGTATCCGGCGGGGAGTTGGGGGCCGGTGGCCTCGGTGGCCCTAGTGGCCCGCGATGGGAGGAGTTGGTATGGCGATTTCTGAGTTGAAGCTGCCGGCCGGCGTCGGCCTGCAGGTCTGGGGCAGCGCCGCCGAGCAGGCCCGCGGCCTGGCCGCCGAGGTCGCCGGCCGGTTGCGCTCGGCGCTGGCCGAGCAGGGCCAGGCGCTGCTGGTGGTGTCCGGTGGGCGCAGTCCGGTGGCCTTCCTCGAAGCCTTGAGCGAGGAGCCGCTGGACTGGTCGCGGATCACCCTCAGCCTGGCCGACGAGCGCTGGGTGCCGGAGTCCCATGCCGATAGCAACGCCGGCCTGGTTCGCCGCCACCTGCTCCGTGGCGAGGCGGCGAAGGCGCGCTTCATCGGCCTCTACCAGCCGGCGGCGAGCCTGGAGGAAGCGGCCGAGCTGGCCGACCACCACCTGCACGAGCTGCCGTTGCCGATCGACGTGCTGGTCCTCGGCATGGGCGACGACGGCCATACCGCCTCGCTGTTCCCGAACAGCCCAGGCCTGGACCTGGCGATGGATCCCCAGGGCACGCGCCGTTGCCTGCCGATGTGGGCGCCGAGCGTGCCGCACCAGCGCCTGACCCTACCGCGCGCCGTGCTGGCGGCGGCGAAGGTGCAGCTGCTGGCGATCCAGGGCCAGTCCAAGCTGGCCACCCTGAACACCGCGCTGGCGGTCGAGGACGAACGGCGGATGCCGGTTCGCGCCTTCCTCCGCGCGCCGCTGACGATCCATTGGTACCCCTGAGTGGCGGAGCTGTAGCCATGCACAACCTTGAACAGAAGACCGCCCGCATCGACACGCTGTGCCGGGAGGCGCGCATCCTCCCGGTGATCACCATCGACCGCGAGGCGGACATCCTGCCGATGGCCGATGCCCTCGCCGCCGGCGGCCTGACCGCCCTGGAGATCACCCTGCGCACGGCGCACGGGCTGACCGCCATCCGTCGCCTCAGCGAGGAGCGCCCGCACCTGCGCATCGGCGCCGGCACCGTGCTCGACCCGCAGACCTTCGCCGCCGCGGAAAAGGCCGGGGCGAGCTTCGTGGTCACCCCGGGATGCACCGACGAGTTGCTGCGCTTCGCCCTGGACAGCGAAGTCCCGCTGTTGCCCGGCGTGGCCAGCGCTTCCGAGATCATGCTCGCCTACCGCCACGGCTACCGCCGCTTCAAGCTGTTCCCCGCCGAGGTCAGCGGCGGCCCGGCGGCGCTGAAGGCGTTCTCGGGGCCATTCCCCGATATCCGCTTCTGCCCCACCGGAGGCGTCAGCCTGAACAATCTCGCCGACTACCTGGCGGTACCCAACGTGATGTGCGTCGGCGGCACCTGGATGCTGCCCAAGGCCGTGGTCGACCGCGGCGACTGGGCCCAGGTCGAGCGCCTCAGCCGCGAAGCCCTGGAGCGCTTCGCCGAGCACCGCAGACACTGAGACTGCCCGCCTGGGCATGCCCGGCTTCGGCCGGGTTTTTTTATGCCGTCCGGATTATCCGGGGCATGGAACGGCTAACGTCATCGGCGTTATTCGCCGATGCGCCGGCGTTCCCGCAGATAGTCGCCGAGCCGGCTCTGCAGGTAGGGTACGGCCATGGCATGCGCGAGGTAGGCGTCCACCTCCATCAATCGCCAGTATTGTCCTTCGTCGCCGAAGCGGATGGCCTCGAACTCGCGGTCCTCCAGGCGCGCCACCAGGAAGTAGGCGAAGGGCGCGCTGCCGCTGGTGCTCGGATACTGTCGCTGCCATTCGATACGAGGTTCTTCCAGGCGGATGGAGAACTCTTCCTCGAGTTCGCGCAGGGCGCATTCGGCAGGCGTCTCCAGGCCCTCGCGGCCGCCGCCGGGAAAGTCCCAGTAGCCGGGGAAGGGAATGCCGGGTTTTTCGTCGCGTTTGTAGACGACCAGGTGGTCGCCATAGAACAGCGCCAGCTTGGCGCCGCTGAAGGGAGGGACATCGTGCACCGGGGCCTCCGGGTGGCGGGGTGGGTGAACCCGGCCTAGTCTAGCGGGATTGTCCGGGTTTCCGCCCGGGGACGGTGCTTTGTCCTGACGAAGCGCGTATGATGCGCGCCCTTCGATTCGTTGCCAGCCACACCGGGAGGTGCCCAGATGAACGATACCCCAGAGAATCCCCACGTACCGGTCGGGGAAAAATTGCAGAAAGTCCTCGCCCGTCTCGGCGTCGGTTCCCGGCGCGACGTAGAAGTGTGGATCGCCGAAGGCCGGGTCAACGTCAATGGCAGCGTGGCCAGCCTCGGCCAGCGGGTCGACAGCCACGATGCGATCACCGTCGATGGCCACCTGATCCGCCGCGAAGAGGCCGCCGAGAGTGTCCGTCGCGTGCTGATCTACAACAAGCCGGAAGGCGAGGTCTGCACCCGCGACGATCCGGAAGGCCGCCCGACCATCTTCGACCGCCTGCCGCGCCTGCGCACCGGTCGCTGGATCAATGTCGGTCGCCTGGACATCAACACCACCGGCCTGCTGCTGTTCACCACCGATGGCGAACTGGCCAACCGCCTGATGCATCCTTCCTATGAGATGGACCGTGAATACGCGGTACGGGTGCGCGGCGAGGTCACCGAAGAGATGATCGAGCGCCTGCTCAACGGCGTGATGCTCGAGGACGGCCCGGCCAAGTTCAGCGATATCCAGCAGGCGCCGGGCGGCGAAGGCTTCAACCACTGGTACCACTGCGTAGTGATGGAGGGCCGCAACCGCGAGGTGCGCCGGTTGTGGGAATCCCAGGGATTGGTGGTCAGCCGCCTGAAGCGAGTGCGTTTCGGCCCGGTGTTCCTGACCTCCGAGCTGACCATGGGCCGCTACCGCGAAATGGACCAGCGCGAAATCGACATCCTCAGCGAGGAAGTCGGCCTCAAGCCGGTGGCGCTGCCGGGCATGACCACCAAGGCGCGCGAGAAGGCCGAACGCCAGCAGCGCAAGCAGGCCCGTCCGCTGGCGCGCAGCGAGCGTCCGGAAGCCGGGCGCAAGCGTGCGCCAAGGCGCGAGGACGGCGAGAATGCCGCTCGTCGCGCGCCGGCTTCGCGTCCCGCGCGCGGTCCGCAGCCGAGCGCCGAGCGCAAGGGGCGCGAGCAGGGCACTCCGGTTGCCGAGCGGCCCCGCGAGAGCAACCGCAAGCCGCGTCCGAGCAAGCCGCGCGACGAGCGTCCGGCCAGCGCGCCGGGCGACAAGCCGGCGGCCCGCAAGCCGCAGGTCAAGCGGCGGCCGAAACCGGCCGGCGACGGTATGCGTCCGGGCTTCCGCCGCTGAGCGGAAAGCGCCCTGGAAAGGCCCCTTCGGGGGCCTTTTTCATGCCTGGGAATCGGTGTCTAATGGTCGCCCGCACACAAGGAGGTGGTGAAATGCACAGGATCCTGGCTATCGCGCTCTGCATGCTATGGAGCGTCGCCGGGCTGGCCGCGGATGCGGCGATGCCGGCGCAGAGCTGTGCAAGCCTTGGCGAGGCGACGGCCGGCCCCGAGGACAACTTCCGTCCGCCGCTGGAGGGCGAGGTGATCGACAAGGGGCGCGCCTATTTCCACAGCGCGCCGCGTGCCGACTGTGTCACCGGGGTCTTCGTGATTCCCGGCGACTTCATCACTGTCTACAAGCCGAGCGGCGAGTGGCTGAACGTCATGTACCTGGCTCGAGACGGCAAGGAAACCAGCGGCTGGCTGCTGGAGAAGCGCGTCCGCTTGCGCCAGGCCTATGGCGCCCCGGACGAGCCGGCGCAGCCATAAGCGGCAGGACCTTGGCGGAAACCGTGACTGCGCCGGTGAGAGCCGTCGCTACTGCCGTCGCCCGATGCGCCTGCTCCGCGCTTCGGGGGCGAATCGGCAAGCCTCAGGCGCAGCGCAGGCGGTTGCGGCCGTCGCGCTTGGCTTCGTAGAGCGCCTCGTCGACCCGTCGCAGCAGGTCGTCGCTGCCTTCGCCGGGCCGCAGGTCGGCGCAACCGAGGCTGATCGACAGCTTCAGCGGTTCGCCGGCGTGCCGGTAGTCCAGTTCCTCCACCGCCTGGCGCAGGCGTTCGCCGACCATGCAGGCAGCCTGCAGCGGCGTGCTGGACAGCAGGACGAGGAATTCCTCGCCGCCGAAGCGGAACACCATGTCGACATTGCGCAGGTGGTCCTTGATGGTTTCCGCCACGGCCTTGAGGGCTTCGTCGCCGACGGCGTGACCGTAGTGGTCGTTGACCCGCTTGAAGTGGTCGATATCGAGCATCAGCACCGAGAGCGGTTGCAGGTTGCGCCGGGCCAGTTCCAGTTCGCGGCCGAGCGCCTGGTCCATGGCGATGCGGTTGCCGGTGCCGGTCAGGGCGTCGCGCAGGGCGGTCTGGATCGCGGCGCGATAGAGCAGGGCGTTGCGCAGCGGGAACAGCAGGGTGCCGAGCAGGCTCTCCAGTTGCCGTTGTTCGTCTTCGCCGAGGCGCTGGCGGCGACGGAAGATCAGTTCGCCGAGGTAGTCGCTGTCATGGCTCAGGCGATAGCTCACCGAATGCTTGGCGCTGCTGCCGAACTCCAGGCGCAGGTCGGAGCCCGGATGGCGGTAGCCAAGGGCATCCAGCGGGATCAGTTGGCGGACTTCCTCGAAGAACAGGCCGAGAATCCGCTCCGCCTCCAGGCTGCTCTGCAACTGTAGGGTCAGTTGCTGGCGCAACTCCGTCAGGTTGCTGGCGCGCGGCCCGCTGGCGTTGCCGCCGGGCTGGGGGCCGCGCTTCTGCTTGGCGGCGTCGAAATCGATGGTATTGGACTGCTTGGGAGGAGCCATGCGCGGAACCTCTGGCGCGAAAGACGGCGACAGTAGGGCTAAGGCGAGTTTCGTGCCAGCCAACTGAAGAACGGAGAAATCAGAGGCACAGACAGGTTTTCCTAGGAATGGTTTCCACATTCTGTAGGAATTTCGGAGAGATTTCGACGGAATAATGGCGTTTTGCTGGCGAGTGGCCGAGGCGCTCGTCGGAAAGCTGGCGCTCCGCTAGCGGAGCGCCGCCATGGTTCAACTGAAGGCGTTGATGAACCAGGTGATCGCCGGGATGGCGACGAGATCGATCAGTACCGCGCCGCACAGGGGCACGATGATGAAGGCCTTGTGCGAGAACACCCGATAGTGCTCGCAGACCGCGCCCATGTTGGCCACCGCGTTGGGCGTGGCGCCCAGGCCGTGGCCGAGGAAGCCGGCGCAGAGCACCGCCGCGTCGTAGTTGCGGCCGAGCAGGCGGAACAGCACGAAGATCGTCAGCAGCAACAGCACCGCGACCTGGATGAACAGTACGCCGAGCAGCGGCAGGCCGAGGTTCTCCAGCTCCCAGAACTTCAGGCTCATCATCGCCATGGTCAGGAAGATGCCCAGGCAGACGTCGCCCAGGGTACCGACGGCGTGGTCCGGAATGCGCAGCCAGCCGAGCCGGTCGTCGAGGTTGCGCAGGACGATGGCGATGAACATCGCCCCGACATAACTGGGCAGCACCAGGCCCAGGCGTTCCTGGAGCGCGTCGCCGAGCCAGAAGCCGAGCACCATCACCAGCAGCACGCAGGTCAGCAGGCGCAGCAGGAGATTGCCGTCCAGCGTGGCCGCCGCATGCTGGCGTCGCTCCTGCTGGCCGAGGGCTTCCAGCCGGTTGTCGCTTTCCGCCTGCACCGGCAGGCGGTTGCGTTCGATCAGCCAGCGCGCCACCGGGCTGCCGAGCAGTCCGCCAGCGACCATGCCGAAGGTGGCCGAGGCCAGTGCCACGGTGGTCGCGCCCTGGGCGCCGAGCCCTTCCGCAACCGGGCCGAAGGCCGCCGCCGCGCCGAAACCGCCTTCCAGCGACACCGCGCCGGCCATGATCCCGAGCAGCGGGTCGAGGCCGAGCAGCCCGGCGCTGCCGACGCCGATCAGGTTCTGCAGTATCGCCAGCGCCCAGCAGGCCGACAGGTAGACCAGCAGGGTCTTGCCGCCCTTGCGCAGCAGGCCGAGGCTGCCACCGAGGCCGACGGTGGTGAAGAACGCCACCATCAGGGGCGTCTGCATGCTGGTGTCGAGGCCGATGTCGAGCCAGCCGCGATCCCTGAGCAGCCAGACCAGGAAGGCGAAGCCGAAGCCGGCGATCACCGGCGACGGTACGCACAGACGTGTCAGCCAGCGGCTGCGCTTCTTCAATTGGCTGCCGAGGGCGAGCAGGAGCAGGGCGAGGGCGGTGGTGGACAGGGCGTCCAGGTGCAATGTCGGCATGGCGGGGCTCTATTGTTGTTGTGTGGGCGAAAGGGCGATCAGTTGACCAGGCTGTCGACCAGGCGCGCGGCGATCCGGGCGGTGCGCTGGTCGCTATCGAGTTGCGGGTTGAGTTCGGCGATGTCGGCCAGGCGCAGCTTGCCGCTGGCCTTGGCGCGGCGGACCAGGTGCTCCACCACCGGCATCTCCACGCCGTGCGCCGAGGGCGCGCTGACGCCGGGCGCCTGGGCGGCCGGGAGCACGTCGAGGCAAACGGTCAGGTAGAGGTGGTCGACGGATTGCAGGAAGCTGTCGAGGAAGGCTTCGCTGCGTTCCAGGTTCCATGGCTGCAACTGACGGTCCAGCAGGTAGCGCACACCCAGGCGCTGGGCCTGGTCGAACAGCGCCGCGGTGTTGCTCAGGCGGCTGATGCCCAGGCAGCAGTAGGCGAACGGCCAGTCGCAGGCCTGGCAGAGTTCGGCGATCTGGCGGAACGGCGTGCCGGAGCTGGCCCGTTCGGCGTGGCGCAGGTCGAAATGCGCGTCGAAATTGAGGATACCGATGCGCGGCAGGCGCTCATGCCGACTCAGGTGGCGGGCGAGGCCGGCGAAGCTGGCGTAGGCGATTTCGTGGCCGCCGCCCAGGCCGACCACCCGGTGGCCGCGCGCGAGCAGGTCGGCGACGCGTTGCGCGTAGCGTTCCTGGGCGGCTTCCAGATCGTCGCCGGCGACGATGTCGCCGGCATCGTAGATCGCTTGCTCGCCGTGCCAGGCCAGGTTGGCCAGCGCGCGACGCAAGGCTGGCGGTCCGTGGCGCGCGCCCTGGCGACCCTGGTTGCGGCGCACGCCTTCGTCGCTGGCGAAACCGAGCAGCACGCTGGCCGCTTCGGCGTCGTCTGCGTAGGGGCGCATCCATTGGTGCCAGCGCCGCGCGTCGGCGCCTTCCTGGCTATCGATCCGGCCTTGCCAGAGGCTCATGTCGGGGGCGGGGTACATCGAAACTCCTGTTGGTCAGTCCAGCCGCGCGGAAAGTCGCGCGGCGGCGTCGAGGGTCCATTGCCGCAAGCGTTCGCTGCGCGACTGGGCGCGCAAGGCGGGGGCCATCAGGCTGAGGGCGCCGTGCAGGCGCTGGCGGCTGTCCAGCAGCGGTACGCTGATGCCCCAGACGCCTTCGTCGATCTCGCCCTGGCTGACGGCGTAGCCCTGTTCGCGGATCAGCCGGAGTTCCTGCTCCAGCTTGTCGATACGCTCGGCGGAGAGTTCCTGGGCGAGGTACAGCTCCTCGCGCCGTTCGTCCTCCAGGTGCGCCAGCAGGGCTTTGGCCGAGGCGCCATGCAACAGCGGCTGCGCCAGCCCTTTCTGGTAGCAGCAGCGCAGCGGCTGCGGACTGTCGAACAGTTCCAGGCAGATCGCCTGCTGGTTGCTGGCCACCATCAGCGCCACGCTCTCCTGGCTCAGGTCGGCCAGGCGCTTGAGTTCCGGTTTGGCGAGACCGATCAGCGAGGCCTCGCGATCGAATTTCTTCGCCAGTTGCAGGCAGGCCGGGCCGGGCAGGTAGCGGCCCTGTCCGGCCTGTTCTTCGGCCAGGCCCCAGCGCAACAGGGTCTTCAGGTGCCGGTAGGTGCTGCTCAGCGGCTGCTCCAGGGTCAGCGACAGCTCCTTGGCAGACAGGGCTTCGGGAGCCTGGCCGAGGGCAATGAGGATCTGCAGCAGGCGATCGGTGGGGGAATGCTTCGACATGGGAACTCCTTGACCCACAGGGTGAAGGCGATTTCCCGGAAAATGAAACCACTTTCCCACTCAGTGGGAAAAATATGCAAAAAGAATGGGAAGTTCCGGACGGGAAGAGGGAAGGGAAGGACAGGGCAGCCTCGCCGGGCGGCGAGGCTGCCGGGGAATCACTGGGCGTCGAAGGCCTGGCCGTTGACGCCGGCGCTGTCCGGCCCCATGAGGTACAGGTAGACCGGCATGATCTCCTCGCCGGTGGGGTTGTTCAGCGGGTTTTCCCCAGGGTAGGCGAGGGCGCGCATGCTGGTGCGGGTGGCGCCGGGGTTGACGCTGTTGGCGCGGATCGCGCTGGTACCGTCGAGTTCGTCGGCAAGGGTCTGCATCAGGCCCTCGGTGGCGAACTTCGATACCGAATAGGCGCCCCAGTAGGCGCGGCCCTTCCGGCCCACGCTGCTCGAGGTGAAGATGATCGAGGCGTCGCTGGAGAGCTTCATCAGCGGCAGCATGGCGGTGGTCAGCATGAACATGGCATTGACGTTCACCTGCATCACGCGCATGAAGTTCTCCCCGGAAATCTGCTGCATCGGCGAGCGCGGACCGAGGATCGAAGCGTTGTGCAGCAGGCCGTCGATGCGGCCGAACTCGTTCTCCAGGGTTGCCGCCAGTTCCTCGAACTGGTGCGGCTGGGCGGTCTCCAGGTTGAACGGGATCACGGCGGCCTGCGGATGGCCGGCGGCCTCGATGGCGTCGTAGACCTCGTTCAGGTACTCCTCGGTCTTGCCCAGCAGCAGCACGGTGGCGCCGTGGGCGGCGAAGGTCTTGGCGGCGGCGGCGCCGATGCCGCGGCCGGCGCCGGTGACCAGGATCACGCGGTCTTTCAGCAGGTCGGGGCGGGCGGAGTACTGGAACATGTCGAATCCTTTGAATGCATGACCCGCCTGGCGGCGGGTCGTTGTCTGTCGGCGGCGCTGCGGATCAGCAGTCGCAGAGCGCGCGGTCGAGAACGTCGATGAGTTCGCGCGGGTGGTCGACGATCACGTCGGCGCCCCAGTGCGCGGGGTTGTCTTCGGGGTGGATGTAGCCGTAGCGCACCGCCGCGGTCTTGGTTCCGGCGTCGCGGCCGGATTCGATGTCGCGCAGGTCGTCGCCGATGAACAGCACCCTCGACGGATCGATGCCGAGCTGGCTACAGGCCAGTAGCAGCGGCTCGGGATCGGGCTTGCTGCGGGTCACGTGGTCCGGGCAGACCAGCACCCTGGAACGCTCGGCGTAGCCCAGGCGCTGCATGATCGGTTCGGCGAAGCGCACCGGCTTGTTGGTCACCACGCCCCAGATCAACCCGGCTTTCTCGATCGCCGCAAGCAGTTCGGGGATGCCGTCGTAGGGCCGGCTGAGAACCGCGCAATGCTCCTGGTAGCGGTCGAGGAACTCCTGGCGCAGGGGTTCCAGTTCCGGGCTGTCCAGCGACAGGCCGAAGGCCGCGGCAACCATCGCGCGCGCGCCGCCGGAGACCACGTCGCGCACCCGTTGCTCGTCCACCGGCGGCAGGCCGTGGGCGGCACGCATGGCCTGGGTGATGGCGATGAAGTCCGGCGCCGTGTCGAGCAGGGTGCCATCCATGTCGAACAGTACCGCTTTGAGCCGCATGCGCTTCACGCCTCCCGCTGGGTCTGGACCATGTAGTTGACGTCGACGTCGTTGGCCAGCTTGTAGTGCTTGGTCAGCGGGTTGTAGGTCAGGCCGATGATGTCCTTGACCTCGAGACCGGCCTCGCGCGACCAGGCGCCGAGTTCCGACGGACGGATGAACTTGCGGAAATCGTGGGTCCCGCGCGGCAGCAACTGGAGGATGTACTCCGCGCCGATCACCGCGAACAGGTAGGCCTTGGGATTGCGGTTGATGGTCGAGAGGAAAACCTGTCCGCCCGGCTTGACCAGGCGGTGGCAGGCGCGGATCACCGAGGCCGGGTCCGGCACGTGTTCGAGCATCTCCAGGCAGGTGACCACGTCGAATTGCCCGGGCATTTCCTCGGCCATCTGCTCGGCGGTGATCTGCCGGTAGTCGACGGCGACGCCGGATTCGAGCTGGTGCAGGCGCGCCACCGCGAGCGGCGCTTCGCCCATGTCGATGCCGGTGACGTTGGCGCCGCGCTGGGCCATGGCTTCGCTGAGGATGCCGCCGCCGCAACCGATGTCGAGCACCTTCTTGCCGGCCAGGCCGGCGCGCTCGTCGATCCAGTTGACGCGCAGCGGGTTGATGTCGTGGAGCGGCTTGAACTCGCTCTCGCGGTCCCACCAGCGATGGGCCAGTGCCTCGAATTTGGCGATCTCGGCGTGGTCGACGTTGCTCATAATCGTTCCCGTTGAAGAGTGAAGCCTTTGGGGGAAGGGCCGCGGCGGCGGAATCCAATCCTTCATGTTGCCAGCTTTGGCGGAGGGATGGGGCCGGCGGCGGTTCGCCTTCCTATGTCAGTTTGTCGCAGCGGGCCGGCCCGCCGCGGTTCAGGACCTGTCGCTGGCGGCGATCTTCGCCCCCCATTCGCGGGCCCTGGCGATCAGGCGCTGTTCGTCGTGACGGAGCAGGCGGCCGTCGTCGAGGAGTTGCCTGCCGCCGACCCAGACGTGCCGCACGCAGTCGCGGCCGCTGGCATAGATAAGTTGCGAAACCGGGTCGTAGACCGGTTGCTGGGCCAGGCCGGACAGATCGAAGGCCACCAGGTCGGCGGCCTTGCCGGCTTCCAGGGAGCCGATCAGGCGCTCCAGGCCAAGCGCGCGGGCGCCGTTCAGGGTGGCCATGCGCAGCGCGCGGTGGGCGTCGAGGGCGGTGGCCTGGCCGTACACGGCCTTGGCCAGCAGCGCCGCGGTGCGGGTCTCGCCGAGCAGGTCGAGATCGTTGTTGCTCGCCGCGCCGTCGGTGCCGATGGCCACGTTGACCCCGGCCTGCCAGAGCTTTTCCACCGGGCAGAAGCCGCTGGCCAGCTTGAGGTTGGATTCCGGGCAGTGGATCACCGAACTGTTGGTTTCCACCAGCATCGCCAGGTCGTCGTCGTCCACCTGGGTCATGTGCACCGCCTGGAAGCGCGGGCCGAGCAGGCCGAGGCGGTGCAGACGGGCCAGCGGGCGCTCGCCGTTGCGCTCCATGGCCTGCTCCACCTCGAAGGCGGTCTCGTGGACGTGCATCTGGATGCTGGCGTCGAGTTCCTCGGTGAGCACCAGAATCTGCTCCAGCTTGTCGTCGCTCACCGTATAAGGGGCGTGCGGGCCGAAGGCGATGCGGATGCGCGGGTGGTGCTTGAGGTCGTCGAACAGTGCCATGCCCTGGCGGATCGCCTCGGCGCTGTCGCGGGCGCCGGGGATCGGGAAGTCCAGCACCGGGATCGCCACCTGGGCGCGTACCCCGCTGTCATGGACCACGCCGCAGATGGCCTGTGGATAGAAGTACATGTCGGAGAAACAGGTGATGCCGCCCTTTACCTGTTCGGCGATGGCCAGCTCCGTGCCGTCGCGGATGAAGTCCTCGCTGACCCATTGGCCTTCGGCCGGCCAGATGTGGTCCTGCAGCCAGGTCATCAGCGGCAGGTCGTCGGCGAGACCGCGGAACAGACTCATTGCCGAATGGCCGTGGGCGTTGACCAGGCCGGGGGCGAGCAGCATGCCGGGCAATTCGCGGATTTCCGTGGCGCCATGGCGCATGGCCTGCTCGCGCGGCGCGACCAGGGCGATCTGGCCGTCGCGGATGCCCAGCGCGTGATCGCGCAGCACCACCCCGGCGGGCTCCACGGGGACGATCCAGGTCGGCAGCAGGAGGAGGTCGAAGGGGTTACGGACGTTGGGCATGGCGGCGCATCCTGGGCGCAGAGCGGGAAGCCGGAAGTATACCCGAGCGTCCGCGGCTGGGGCTCGTTATAATCCGCAGCTTTTCCGTGATTCAGCGAGAGGTGTGTGCATGCGAGAGCGACTGCTGGCGGCCGAGCGGGTCAAGGCGATCGAGTGGCGGGACGGTACGCTGCGGTTGCTGGATCAGCGCCTGCTGCCCCAGGAGGAGGTCTGGCTCGAACATGAGTCGGCGGCCGAGGTGGCCAAGGCCATTCGCGATATGGTCGTGCGCGGCGCGCCGGCCATCGGCATCAGCGCCGCCTACGGCATCGTCCTTGGCGCCCGCGCGCGCCTGGCGCAGGGCGGCGACTGGCGCGCCGCGCTGGAGGAGGACTTCCGCCTGCTGGCCGACTCGCGACCCACGGCGGTCAACCTGTTCTGGGCGCTGAACCGCATGCGCGACCGTCTGGAGCGAATGAAAGAGGGCGACCAGCCGCTGGCGGTGCTGGAAGCCGAGGCGATCTCCATCCATGAAAGCGACCGCGAGGCCAACCTGACCATGGCCCAGTTGGGCATGGAGCTGATCCGCAAGCAGCAGGGCAGCCCGCAGAACATCCTCACCCACTGCAATACCGGCGCCCTGGCGACCGGCGGGTTCGGCACCGCGCTGGGGGTGATCCGCGCCGCGCACCTGGAAGGCCTGGTCAATCGCATCTACGCCGACGAAACCCGGCCCTGGCTCCAGGGCTCGCGGCTGACCGCCTGGGAACTGGCCAACGAAGGCATCCCGGTCAGCCTGAACGTGGATTCGGCCGCCGCGCACCTGATGAAGACCGAGAACATCACCTGGGTCATCGTCGGCGCCGACCGCATCACCGCCAATGGCGATGTCGCCAACAAGATCGGCACCTACCAGTTGGCGGTCAACGCCATGCACCACGGCGTGCGCTTCATGGTGGTGGCGCCGAGTTCGACCATCGACATGAACCTGGAGAGCGGCGAGGACATCCCGATCGAAGAGCGCGACGGTCGCGAGCTGCTGGAAATCGGCGGGCGACGGGTAGCGGCCGAGGTCGATGCCTACAATCCGGTATTCGACGTGACCCCGGCGGACCTTATCGATGCCATCGTGACCGAGCGTGGCGTCGTCGAGCGTCCCGACGCCGAGCGCATGGCCGCCCTGATGAGCCGCAAGCGCCTGCATTGAACGAGGCGACTGGAGGTCGTCCCCGCCAGGGCCTTTGCCTTGGGCTGGGGCGTGGGCTGTGGTAAGCTCCGACGGTTATTCGAGCGCCCCGCGGAGGGGCCTCGAGAGTGCGCGAATCCTTGACTCAAGTCGTTGATTTGTAGTGAGTTGGCGCTGCTCGGGCATGCGCCGACCTACTTCGTTTGCCTCAGGATCGAGGCGGCGAAGTTCCACCAGAAAAAGGAACCAGGCTTCTCATGGGCGAACTGGCCAAAGAAATTCTCCCGGTCAATATCGAAGACGAGCTGAAACAGTCCTATCTCGACTACGCGATGAGCGTGATCGTCGGGCGGGCCCTGCCGGATGCACGTGACGGCCTGAAGCCGGTGCACCGCCGTGTGCTTTATGCCATGAGCGAGCTGGGCAACGACTGGAACAAGCCCTACAAGAAATCCGCCCGTGTGGTCGGCGACGTGATCGGTAAGTACCACCCGCACGGCGACACCGCGGTCTACGACACCATCGTGCGCATGGCGCAGCCGTTCTCGCTGCGCTACATGCTGGTAGACGGCCAGGGCAACTTCGGTTCGGTGGACGGCGACAACGCCGCAGCCATGCGATACACCGAAGTGCGCATGGCCAAGCTGGCCCACGAACTGCTGGCGGACCTGGAAAAGGAAACCGTCGACTGGGTGCCCAACTACGATGGCACCGAGCAGATCCCGGCGGTCATGCCGACCAAGATTCCCAACCTGCTGGTCAACGGTTCCAGCGGTATCGCCGTGGGCATGGCGACCAACATCCCGCCGCACAACCTCGGCGAAGTGATCGACGGCTGCCTGGCGCTGATGGACAACCCCGACCTGACCGTCGATGAGCTGATGCAGTACATCCCCGGTCCGGACTTCCCCACCGCCGGCATCATCAACGGCCGCGCCGGGATCATCGAGGCCTACCGCACCGGTCGCGGGCGCATCTACATCCGCGCCCGCGCCGTCGTCGAGGAGATGGAGAAGGGCGGCGGTCGCGAGCAGATCATCATCACCGAGCTGCCGTACCAATTGAACAAGGCGCGGTTGATCGAGAAGATCGCCGAGCTGGTGAAAGAGAAGAAGATCGAGGGTATTTCCGAGCTGCGCGACGAGTCCGACAAGGACGGCATGCGCGTGGTCATCGAGCTGCGTCGCGGCGAGGTGGGCGAGGTGGTCCTCAACAACCTCTACGCCCAGACCCAGCTGCAGAGCGTGTTCGGCATCAACGTGGTGGCCCTGGTCGACGGCCAGCCGCGCACGCTGAACCTGAAGGACATGCTCGAAGTGTTCGTCCGCCACCGCCGCGAAGTGGTGACCCGGCGTACCGTCTACGAGCTGCGCAAGGCCCGCGAGCGCGGGCACATCCTGGAAGGCCAGGCGGTCGCCCTGTCGAACATCGATCCGGTGATCGAGCTGATCAAGAGTTCGCCGACCCCGGCCGAGGCCAAGGAACGCCTGATCGCCACTGCCTGGGAGTCCAGCGCGGTGGAAGCGATGGTCGAGCGTGCCGGCGCCGACGCCTGTCGTCCGGAAGACCTGGATCCGCAGTACGGCCTGCGCGACGGCAAGTACTACCTGTCGCCGGAACAGGCCCAGGCGATCCTCGAGCTGCGCCTGCATCGCCTGACCGGCCTGGAGCACGAGAAGCTGCTCTCCGAATACCAGGAAATCCTCAACCTGATCGGCGAGCTGATCCGCATCCTGACCAACCCGGCGCGCCTGATGGAGGTGATCCGTGAGGAACTGGAAGCGGTCAAGGCCGAATTCGGCGATGCTCGCCGCACCGAGATCGTGGCTTCCCAGGTCGACCTGACCATCGCCGACCTGATCACCGAGGAAGACCGCGTGGTGACCATTTCCCACGGCGGCTACGCCAAGTCCCAGCCGCTGGCCGCCTACCAGGCGCAGCGTCGCGGCGGCAAAGGCAAGTCCGCCACCGGGATGAAGGACGAGGACTACATCGAACACCTGCTGGTGGCCAACAGCCATGCGACCCTCCTGCTGTTCTCCAGCAAGGGCAAGGTCTACTGGCTGCGTACCTTCGAGATTCCGGAGGCCTCGCGTACCGCGCGTGGCCGGCCGCTGGTGAACCTGCTGCCGCTGGACGAGGGCGAGCGGATCACCGCGATGTTGCAGATCGACCTGGAGGCGCTGCAGCAGAACGGCGGCGCCGATGACGACCTCGACGAAGCCGAAGGCGCGGTGCTCGAGGGCGAGGTGGTCGAGGCCGCCGAGGTCGAGGAAGTCGAGGGCGAGACCGCCGAGCTGGTGGCCGAGCCGACCGGCGCCTACATCTTCATGGCCACCGCCTTCGGTACCGTGAAGAAGACCCCGCTGGTGCAGTTCAGCCGTCCGCGCAGCAGCGGCCTGATCGCGCTCAAGCTGGAAGAGGGCGATACCCTGATCGCCGCCGCGATCACCGATGGCGCCAAGGAAGTCATGCTGTTCTCCAGTGCCGGCAAGGTGATCCGCTTCGCCGAGAGCGTGGTGCGCATCATGGGCCGCAACGCCCGCGGCGTACGTGGCATGCGCCTGGGCAAGGGGCAGCAGCTGATCTCCATGCTGATTCCGGAGTCCGGGGCGCAGATCCTCACCGCCTCCGAGCGCGGCTTCGGCAAGCGTACCCCGCTGAGCAAGTTCCCGCGTCGCGGCCGTGGCGGCCAGGGGGTGATCGCCATGGTCACCAACGAGCGCAACGGCGCGCTGATCGCCGCGGTACAGGTCCAGGAAGGCGAGGAGATCATGCTGATTTCCGACCAGGGCACCCTGGTGCGGACGCGTGTCGACGAAGTCTCCCTGTCCGGCCGCAATACCCAGGGCGTAACCCTGATCAAGCTCGCCAGCGACGAGGTACTGGTCGGTCTGGAGCGTGTCCAGGAGCCGTCGGGCGGAGATGACGAGGACCTGCCCGAAGGGGAGGAAGCTGCCGAATCTCTGGGCGAGTCGGCCGAGTCCGAGTCCGAGCCCGCGGCGGAAGCGGAAGGCAACGAAGAGTAAGGCTCGGGGCGGGCGCCTGCGCCCGCCCGGCCGATGACGTCGGCGGATAACTCACGGCTATCCGCCCTACCTATAGCGAGAGTGGATGTGAGCAAGCGAGCCTTCAATTTCTGCGCCGGTCCCGCGGCGCTTCCCGACGCAGTTCTGCAACGTGCCCAGGCCGAGCTTCTCGACTGGCGGGGCAAGGGCCTTTCGGTCATGGAAATGAGCCACCGTAGCGACGACTACGTGGCCATCGCCAGCAAGGCCGAGCAGGACCTGCGCGACCTGCTCGACATTCCCTCGGACTACAAGGTGCTGTTCCTGCAGGGCGGCGCCAGCCAGCAGTTCGCCGAGATTCCGCTGAACCTGCTGCCCGAAGATGGCGTCGCCGACTATATCGATACCGGTATCTGGTCGAAGAAGGCCATCGAGGAGGCTCGTCGCTATGGCACCGTGAATGTCGCGGCCAGCGCCAAGGAGTACGACTACTTCGCCATTCCGGGTCAGAACGAGTGGACGCTGACCAAGGACGCGGCCTATGTGCACTACGCCTCCAACGAGACCATCGGTGGCCTCGAGTTCGACTGGATTCCCGAGACCGGCGACGTGCCGCTGGTCACCGACATGTCCTCCGATATCCTCTCGCGCCCGCTCGACGTGTCCCGCTTCGGCCTGATCTATGCCGGGGCGCAGAAGAACATCGGCCCGTCCGGCCTGGTGGTGGTGATCGTTCGCGAAGACCTGCTCGGCCGCGCCCGCAGCGTCTGCCCGACCATGCTCAACTACAAGATCGCCGCGGACAACGGTTCCATGTACAACACCCCGGCGACCTACTCCTGGTACCTGTCCGGCCTGGTCTTCGAATGGCTGAAGGAGCAGGGCGGGGTGACCGCGATGGAGCAGCGCAACCGCGCCAAGAAGGACCTGCTGTACAAGACCATCGATGCCAGCGACTTCTACACCAACCCGATCCAGCCGAGCGCCCGCTCCTGGATGAACGTGCCGTTCCGCCTGGCCGACGAGCGTCTCGACAAGCCGTTCCTGGAAGGCGCCGAGGCGCGCGGGCTGCTCAACCTGAAAGGCCACCGCTCGGTCGGCGGCATGCGCGCTTCCATCTACAACGCCCTTGGCCTGGACGCGGTCGAGGCGCTGGTCGCATACATGGTGGAGTTCGAGAAGGAGCACGGCTGATGGCGGACCAAGACCAGCTCAAGGCCTTGCGCCTGCGCATCGACAGCCTCGACGAGAAGTTGCTCGAGCTGATCAGCGAGCGTGCCCGTTGCGCCCAGGACGTGGCGCGAGTGAAGACCCAGACCCTGGGCGAGGGCGAGGCGCCGGTGTTCTACCGTCCCGAGCGCGAAGCCTGGGTGCTCAAGCACATCATGCAATTGAACAAGGGGCCGCTGGACAACGAAGAGGTCGCGCGGCTGTTCCGCGAGATCATGTCGTCCTGCCTGGCGCTCGAGCAGCCGCTGAAAGTGGCCTATCTCGGACCCGAGGGCACCTTTACCCAGGCCGCGGCACTCAAGCATTTCGGCAACGCGGTGATCAGCACGCCGATGGCGGCGATCGACGAGGTGTTCCGCGAGGTCGCCGCCGGCGCGGTGAACTTCGGCGTGGTGCCTGTGGAAAACTCCACCGAGGGGGCGGTCAACCATACCCTCGACAGTTTCCTCGAGCACGACATGGTGATCTGCGGCGAAGTCGAGTTGCGTATCCACCATCACCTGCTGGTCGGCGAAACCACCAAGACCGACAACATCACCCGGATCTATTCCCATGCCCAATCCCTCGCGCAATGTCGCAAGTGGCTGGACTCGCACTACCCGAGCGTCGAGCGGGTGGCGGTGTCGAGCAACGCCGACGCGGCCAAGCGGGTGAAGAGCGAGTGGAATTCGGCGGCGATCGCCGGCGACATGGCGGCCAGCCTGTACGACCTGAGCAAGCTGCACGAGAAGATCGAGGACCGCCCGGACAACTCCACGCGCTTCCTGATCATCGGCAACCAGGAGGTGCCGCCGACCGGCGACGACAAGACCTCGATCATCGTTTCCATGCGCAACAAGCCGGGAGCCCTGCACGAGCTGCTGGTACCGTTCCACAACAACGGTATCGACCTGACCCGCATCGAAACCCGCCCGTCGCGCAGCGGCAAATGGACCTACGTGTTCTTCATCGATTTCGTCGGCCACCATAAAGAACCGCTGATCAAGGACGTCCTGGAGAAGATCGGCCAGGAAGCCGTCGCCCTGAAGGTCCTGGGCTCCTATCCGAAAGCGGTGCTCTGAGCGCGCTGTCATTCCGAAGAGACGGGTCATCGATGAATGCCCCGTCCCGCGTCGAGGCTGAACTATCCATGTCCGATTTCCTTGCCCTGGCCCAGCCGGGGGTGCAAAAGCTGTCGCCCTACGTCCCTGGCAAGCCGGTGGACGAACTGGCCCGCGAGCTGGGCATCGACCCTGCGGCGATCGTCAAGCTCGCCAGCAACGAGAACCCGCTGGGTGCGAGCCCAAAGGCGCTGGAGGCTATCCGCGCCGAACTGGCGGAACTGACCCGTTATCCTGACGGCAACGGTTTCGAACTCAAACGCAAGCTGGCCGAGCGTTGCGCGGTGGATGCGGCGCAGGTGACCCTGGGCAACGGCTCCAACGACATTCTCGACCTGGTCGCCCGTGCCTACCTCGCGCCTGGTCTGAACGCCGTGTTCAGCGAACATGCCTTCGCCGTCTACCCGATCGCCACCCAGGCCGTGGGCGCCGAGGGGCGGGCGGTCAAGGCGCGCGCCTGGGGGCATGACCTGGAAGCGATGCTCGCCGCCATCGATGGGCAAACTCGCGTGGTGTTCGTCGCCAACCCGAACAACCCGACCGGGACCTGGTTCGGTGCGGACGCCCTGGAGCGGTTCCTCGCCCAGGTGCCGGCGGAGGTGCTGGTGGTGCTGGACGAGGCCTATATCGAATACGCCGAGGGCGACGAGCTGCCCGATGGCCTGGACTACCTGGCGCGCCATCCCAACCTGCTGGTCTCGCGGACTTTCTCCAAGGCCTATGGCCTGGCTTCGCTGCGGGTCGGCTACGCGCTTTCGAGCAAGGCGGTGGCCGATGTGCTCAACCGTGTGCGCCAGCCGTTCAATGTCAATAGCCTGGCCCTGGCGGCTGCCTGCGCGGCGCTGGATGACCATGACTACCTGGCGCAGAGTCGCCGCCTAAACGATTCCGGCATGGCGCAGCTGGAGGATGGCTTCCACGCGTTGGGCCTGTCCTGGATTCCCTCGAAGGGCAACTTCATCGCCGTGGATCTGGCTCGTGATGCCGGTCCGGTCTACCAGGCGCTGCTGCGCGAAGGCGTGATCGTGCGTCCGGTGGCTGGCTACGGGATGCCGACCTTCCTGCGCGTCTCCATCGGGCTGCCGGAAGAGAACGATCGTTTCCTCCAGGCGCTGGGCAAGGTGCTGGCGCATGACTGAGGTCACGCCGCTGCAACAGTCGACCCCTAAGCTGGGCCGCCTGGTGGTGGTGGGGCTGGGCCTGATCGGCGGCTCCTTCGCCAAGGGGTTGCGGAGCAAAGGGTTGTTCCGGGAAGTGGTCGGCGTGGATCGGGATGCCGAGTCTTGCCGCCTGGCGGTGGAGCTCGGCGTGGTTGACCGTTGCGAGGAGGATCTTGGTCGCGCCTGCGTCGGCGCCGACGTGATCCAGCTGGCGGTGCCGATCCTGGCGATGGAGCGGGTGCTGGCCGACCTGGCGAATCTCGACCTGGGCAAGGCTGTATTGACCGACGTTGGCAGCGCCAAGGGCAATATCGTGCGTGCCGCGCGTGCCGCGTTCGGCGGGATGCCGCGGTACCTGGTACCGGGGCATCCGATCGCGGGTTCCGAGCAGAGCGGAGTGACCGCGGCGAAGGCGACCCTGTTCCGCCGGCACAAGGTGATTCTCACGCCCTCCGCGGAGACCGATGCCGACGCGCTGGCGCTGGTCGACAGCCTGTGGCGCGCGCTGGGCGCGGACGTCGAGCACATGGAGGTCGAGCATCACGACGAGGTTCTGGCGGCCACCAGCCACCTGCCTCACCTGCTGGCCTTCACCCTGGTCGACTCCCTGGCCAAGCGCAGCGAGAACCTGGAGATCTTCCGCTATGCCGCCGGCGGTTTCCGTGATTTCACGCGGATCGCCGGCAGCGACCCGGTGATGTGGCACGACATCTTTCTCGCCAATCGCGAGGCGGTGCTGCGTACACTGGATGTTTTTCGTGACGACCTCGACGCGCTGCGCGAGGCCGTCGACACTGGGGACGGGCACCAGTTGTTGGGCGTTTTCACGCGCGCCCGGGTAGCCCGTGAGCATTTCAGCAAAATCCTGGCCCGTCGGGCCTATGTGGACGCCATGCACAACAACGACCTGATTTATCTGGCCCAGCCGGGCGGCAGCCTGTCCGGAACCATCCGGGTACCGGGCGACAAGTCGATCTCCCATCGCTCGATCATGCTCGGCTCCCTGGCCGAAGGCACCACCGAAGTGGAGGGCTTCCTCGAGGGCGAGGACGCACTGGCAACCATCCAGGCGTTCCGCGACATGGGAGTGGTGATCGAGGGGCCGCAGAACGGCCGCGTCACCGTCCATGGCGTTGGCCTGCACGGCCTCAAGGCGCCGCCTGGGCCGATCTACCTGGGTAACTCCGGTACTTCCATGCGTCTGCTCAGCGGTCTGCTGGCGGCCCAGCCGTTCGACAGCACCCTGACCGGCGACGCTTCCCTTTCCAAGCGGCCGATGAATCGCGTAGCCAAGCCGCTGCGCGAGATGGGCGCGGTAATCGAGACGGGGCCGGAAGGCCGTCCGCCGATGACCATTCGCGGCGGCCAGCGCCTCACCGGTATGCATTACGACATGCCGATGGCCAGCGCCCAGGTGAAGTCCTGCCTGTTGCTCGCCGGGCTCTACGCCGCGGGTGAGACCTCGGTCACCGAGCCGGCGCCGACCCGCGACCACACCGAGCGCATGCTGCGCGGCTTCGGCTATCCGGTGGAGGTCGAGGGCAGCACCGCCAAGGTCGAATCCGGGCATAAGTTGAGCGCCACCCATATCGAGGTCCCGGCCGACATTTCCTCGGCAGCCTTCTTCCTAGTTGCCGCCAGTATCGCCGAAGGTTCGGAACTGGTCCTGCAGCACGTTGGCATCAACCCGACGCGCGTCGGCGTCATCGAGATCCTGCGCCTGATGGGTGGTGACCTGAGCCTGGAAAACCAGCGCGAGGTCGGCGGCGAGCCGGTCGCCGACATCCGCGTGCGCTCCGCGCGGCTCAAGGGCATCGACATTCCCGAGGACCTGGTGCCACTGGCCATCGACGAGTTCCCGGTACTCTTCGTGGCTGCCGCCTGCGCCGAGGGGCGCACCGTCCTGCGTGGCGCCGAAGAGCTGCGGGTCAAGGAGTCGGACCGTATCCAGGTCATGGCCGACGGCCTGAAGGCCCTGGGCGTGAAGGCCGAGCCGACCCCGGATGGCATCGTCATCGAGGGTGGTGCGTTCGGTGGCGGCGAAGTCTGGGCGCACGGCGACCACCGTATCGCCATGTCCTTCAGCGTCGCTTCGCTGCGCGCCAGCGGGCCGATCCGCATCCACGATTGCGCCAACGTCGCCACCTCCTTCCCCAACTTCCTCGCCCTGTGTGCCCAGACCGGTATCCGGGTCGCCGTGGAGAACAATTGATGAACGGCGCTGTACCGATGCTCGCCATCGATGGCCCCAGTGGCGCCGGCAAGGGCACGGTCGCCGGGCTACTCGCCCGGCGCCTGGGCTGGAACCTGCTGGATTCCGGGGCGCTTTATCGGCTGTTGGCGTTCGCCGCGGTCAACCATGGTGTCGACCTGACCAATGAAGAGGCGCTGAAGGTCCTGGCTGCGCACCTCGATGTGCAGTTCGTCGCTGCCGATGGCAGCCATGGGCAGCGCATCATTCTCGAAGGCGAGGAAGTGACCGATGTGATCCGTACCGAGCAGGTCGGTGCCGGCGCCTCACAGGTCGCCGCCTTACCGGCCGTGCGCGATGCGTTGCTGCAGCGCCAGCGGGCGTTCCTCGAAGCGCCGGGGTTGGTGGCCGACGGCCGCGACATGGGTACCGTGGTGTTTCCCGATGCGCCTCTGAAGATCTTCCTCACCGCCTCGGCGGAGGAGCGTGCGCGTCGACGCTACCTGCAGTTGAAGGCGAAGGGCGCGGATGTCGACCAGTCTGCCTTGCTGGAAGAAATCCGCGAGCGCGACGAGCGCGACAGCCAGCGCGCGGTCGCGCCGCTGAAACCGGCCGATGACGCGATCCTGCTGGACTCCACCGAAATGAGCATCGAGGCGGTGGTCGAGACGATCATCCGGCACTGCGAGCGGCAGGGCTGGGACGTCTGAGGTTTCGGCGCGGGAATTGACGATACAGGGGCTGGTTGCTAATATTCCAGACCTTATGTTGTGGCGTTTTGCAGGTGCGGTGAGGGTTGCCTCTCGACTTGGATGGCGCCATCGCAGAACAACCCAACTGGGCATTCCCATTCGGGAGTGCAATCAGAAGCTAGCAGGAAACCAGCAAATTGTCCTGCGGCTTCATTTAATGACTTGACCGCATTGGCTGGTGATGCGGAATCGGGCCCTTCCGGGCCTTTGACTACAGGTATGAACATGAGCGAAAGCTTCGCAGAACTCTTTGAAGAAAGTCTGAAATCCCTCGACATGCAGCCGGGTGCCATCATCACCGGCATCGTGGTCGACATCGATGGTGACTGGGTCACCGTCCATGCCGGTCTGAAATCCGAGGGCGTCATCCCGGTCGAGCAGTTCTACAACGAACAGGGCGAACTGACCATCAAGGTGGGTGACGAAGTCCACGTCGCATTGGACGCGGTAGAAGACGGCTTTGGCGAGACCAAGCTGTCCCGCGAGAAAGCCAAGCGCGCCGAGAGCTGGATTGTTCTGGAAGCGGCTTTCGCTGCCGACGAAGTGGTCAAGGGCGTCATCAACGGCAAGGTCAAGGGCGGTTTCACCGTCGACGTCAACGGCATCCGCGCGTTCCTGCCGGGTTCGCTGGTCGACGTGCGTCCGGTTCGCGACACCACCCACCTGGAAGGCAAAGAGCTCGAGTTCAAGGTCATCAAGCTCGACCAGAAGCGCAACAACGTTGTCGTTTCCCGCCGCAGCGTCCTGGAAGCCGAGAACAGCGCCGAGCGTGAAGCTCTGCTGGAATCGCTGCAGGAAGGCCAGCAGGTCAAGGGTATCGTCAAGAACCTCACCGACTACGGCGCATTCGTGGACCTGGGCGGCGTAGACGGCCTGCTGCACATCACCGACATGGCCTGGAAGCGCATCAAGCATCCGTCCGAGATCGTCAACGTTGGCGACGAGATCGACGTCAAGGTCCTGAAGTTCGACCGCGAGCGCAACCGTGTATCCCTGGGCCTGAAGCAACTGGGCGAAGACCCGTGGGTTGCCATCAAGGCGCGTTACCCGGAAGGCACCCGCGTCATGGCCCGCGTCACCAACCTCACCGACTACGGCTGCTTCGCCGAGCTGGAAGAGGGCGTGGAAGGCCTGGTACACGTCTCCGAAATGGACTGGACCAACAAGAACATCCATCCGTCGAAAGTCGTCCAGGTTGGCGACGAAGTGGAAGTTCAGGTTCTGGACATCGACGAAGAGCGTCGTCGTATCTCCCTGGGTATCAAGCAGTGCAAATCCAACCCGTGGGAAGACTTCTCCAGCCAGTTCAACAAGGGTGACCGTATCTCCGGTACCATCAAGTCGATCACCGACTTCGGTATCTTCATCGGTCTGGACGGCGGCATCGACGGCCTGGTCCACCTGTCCGACATCTCCTGGAACGAAGTCGGCGAAGAAGCCGTACGTCGCTTCAAGAAGGGCGACGAGCTGGAAACCGTCATCCTGTCGGTCGACCCGGAGCGCGAGCGCATCTCCCTGGGCATCAAGCAGCTGGAAGACGATCCGTTCTCCAACTACGCGTCCCTGCACGAGAAAGGCAGCATCGTCCGCGGTACCGTGAAGGAAGTCGACGCCAAAGGCGCTGTCATCAGCCTGGGCGACGACATCGAAGGTATCCTGAAGGCTTCCGAAATCAGCCGTGACCGCGTCGAAGACGCGCGCAACGTCCTGAAGGAAGGCGAGGAAGTCGAAGCCAAGATCATCAGCATCGACCGCAAGAGCCGCGTCATCAGCCTCTCCGTCAAGTCCAAGGACGTCGACGACGAGAAGGACGCAATGAAAGAACTGCGTAAGCAGGAAGTAGAAAGCGCTGGTCCGACCACCATCGGTGATCTGATCCGTGCTCAGATGGAGAATCAGGGCTAAGTCTCTGATCCATCATGAAAAAGGGCGGCCTAGGCCGCCCTTTTTCGTTTTCCCCTTCTTGGACCTGTTCAAAGACTGATCAGCATGCTAAAAGAGACCTGAGCTGATCTAGCCGCTTGAAAAAGAAGGGAAAACCATGACCAAGTCGGAGTTGATCGAACGGATCGTTACCCATCAGGGGCAACTGTCCGCGAAGGATGTCGAGTTGGCAATCAAGACCATGCTGGAGCAAATGTCCCAGGCCCTGGCGACCGGGGACCGGATCGAGATCCGTGGCTTCGGCAGCTTTTCCTTGCACTACCGCGCCCCGCGCGTCGGTCGCAACCCCAAGACCGGGGAGTCGGTACGCCTCGACGGCAAGTTCGTGCCGCACTTCAAGCCGGGCAAGGAGTTGCGGGATCGGGTCAACGAGCCGGAGTGATATCGGTCCATTCGGATATTGGAGTCTTCATGCTTTGGATAAGGCGCATACTGCTGATGGGTGGAGTGCTGTTTATCGCTCTTCTCGTAGTAGTTATGGTATTGGAAAACCGGCAGGTTACTCATTTCGAACTGTTCGGTTTGCTTACCCCCGAGCTGCCCGTTGTTCTCTATGTTGCCTTGGTGTTCATCTTGGGTGGTTTCATTGGCCTATTGGCCGGTTCGTCACTTTTAGCGCGAGCTAATATACGTATCAAGGCAATCGAGAAGGATCTTGCCAAGGCTCGGAAAGAGAGAGATTCCTTACTTGCTCGGCTTTCTTCATCGAGTGATGGGGATTCTGACAATGGCCTGAGGCGCAAGGACTCATAGCGGATCGACTGGTTAGAGTGGCCTTCCATCTTGATTGCGTTCTGCCATCATTTTACTTGTTACCTCCGGGCTTTTTCTTTGAAGCTGTTCCGCGATTTGAATCGTATGCTCAGCTGTACTGAGCGAGCAATCAGTCTTCAGAAAACTAAAATACTTCTTACGGAACTGAGGCGTGTTCTTGGCTGTCTATCGTAGAATTCCTTGTACAGATAATCTCTGGCACAGGGTGTGCTACTTGAGGAGGCGTCGAGATATGTTCATGTTTTTTATATGCACTCTCTTTGTCTTGGTGATAATGCACATCGGTGGAGTTGTAGCTTCTCGTTTCGAATAGCTTTAGTTCGGGGCTTGCGTGAGCTATAGAAGACAGATTATGGAGTTCCGACAATGGTAGCGTTGAAAGAAGAAAAAAACGGTGGCGGTGAAATTGATCTCGTGAGTCTTTTTCAGACTCTATGGAAGGGAAAGTGGATTATCCTGGTCGTAGCTCTTATATTTGGCATTGTTGCTGCTATATATGCCTATACAAGTAAGCCAGTTTATGAAGCCAGTATCGCCGTGTTGCCGCCCTCGCTGAGCAATGTTGCCGGTTTTAACCAGGGGCGCACCAAGGAGTCGGGTCTTCAGGCATTTAAGGTTCAGGATGTCTATTCCGTGTTCTTGCGCAATCTTCAAGCTGATGAGACTCGGCACCGCTTCTTCGAGAATGTCTACTTGCCGTCGCTAGGAGGTGAGAGGCCGGCGTCGCGCGATAGTCTCTATAGGTTATTTAATGAAAAGATCAGTATTACTCTGCCAGACAAGACCCAGCCGAGTCGCTATCGGCTAACAGTAGAACAGGAAGATCCTGAGCTGGCCGCTGAGTGGATCCGTCGCTATCTTGCCGATACGGCCGAACATTCCGTCCAAGAAATGGTTAAGAATGCGCACCGTGAGATAGAGGTCAAGGCTCGGGATGTCGATCAGCGGATCCAAACGCTACGTGAAACTGCTAAGTTACGCCGTGAAGATAGAATTGTGCAACTTAGAGAGGCTCTAAAAGTCGCGGATGCTGTGGGGTTGGAAAAGCCTCCGATGATAAGTGGGCAGGTATCTGAGCAGCTTTCGGCTATCATGAACGGTAGCTTGATGTACATGCGGGGCAGCAAGGCGCTTAGAGGAGAGATCGAGGCTTTGGAAAGTCGTGTGTCAGATGATCCTTTCATCCCTGCTTTACGAACTCTGCAGGAGCAGGAAAAACTCTATAGTAGTTTACGGGTAAACACCGACGAGGTTGCTGTGTTCCGTCAGGATGGTTCGGTTGAGACGCCCGATTCTCCCGTGAAGCCGAAGAAGCTTTTACTCGTCATGATGGGGTTGTTGCTCGGTGGTGCGGTGGGTGTCGTGACTGTCGTGTTTAATTCGCTCTATCGCAATAAGCGGTAATTATGGTTGGAATGGGCAGGGACGCCCTATCCGGCTGTGCCTCTCATAAAATAAGCCATATCATTCGATATTTTCCCTTTATTTTCTTCGAGCCCATGGCCTTTTCTGGAAAATGTAAGCACTCCTTTTGTTAAGTAGGTGGAGAAGCTGGAACACTTTTCTATTGAAGGGGATGAGCAGTGATCCTGCATTCATTTTCGCTCCGGATAACGTTGTTGAATGGATGGTAGCGCCTCTAGCGTCCAACGGGGAACGCTGCGGTCTAGTCAATTTTTTGACTATTTCTGCGGTCAGTAGCCAGCAAGGCTGGGGCTCGATCATGGGATTCTTCCAGAGTCAAGCAGCTTATCGAAGGAAGAGACTGTATATAATCGAACGGATTGGCGGTATGGCTCGTGTTGCCAGTGATGCTAGCTGTGACAAGGCAGGTAGGTTACCCTTTGCCTAGCGGGGCGAGCCTTGTACTTCAAAGGGCTAGCCTTGGAGTACAAGGCGCAAGCAGATATCTTGCTAGCCAGGTCAAAGATACCTGCATCCTGTCAAATGCGCTGTAAGGGAAACAGGGAGTGTCGGGTGGGTTTGGCTAGCGACTCCCTGTTCTGTAGTCATGATAACAGGTGGTTCATATAGGTCCTGTTACTACTTGCTGAGATGGAAATATGGAAAACCTGAGAGAAAAAGTTACTAGAAAGTTCAAGGATAAAGAGGCTCTTGTCGGGATCGTGGGGTTGGGCTATGTCGGACTCCCGCTTATGTTGCGTTATAATTCGATCGGTTTTAGAGTGCTTGGCATTGATATCGACGCCGAAAAAGTTAGAAGGCTGAATTCCGGTGAAAGCTATATTGAGCATATATCCGCGGAAAGCATTTCTCACGCTTGCTCTTCTGGTTTTGAAGCTACGACCGATTTCTCTCGGGCAAAAGAGTGCGACGCACTTATTCTTTGTGTTCCGACCCCGCTGAATAAATATCGCGAGCCGGATATGAGTTTTGTGGTTAATACGACGGAAGCTATTAAGCCGTATCTGCGTGAAGGACAAGTCGTCTCTCTTGAAAGCACAACCTATCCAGGTACCACTGAGGAGGAGCTGCTACCCAGGGTTCAGTCCGATGGGCTGGTCGTTGGGAAAAGTATATTTCTAGTCTATTCGCCAGAGCGTGAAGATCCAGGTAATCCGAATTTTGAAACCCGCACTATTCCAAAGGTAATTGGGGGGCATACCCCGGAATGCCTGGAAGTTGGAGTCGCTCTTTACGAACAGGCTATAGATAAAGTAGTTCCAGTGAGCTCTACCAAAGCTGCGGAAATGACCAAATTGCTGGAAAATATTCATCGCGCGGTGAATATCGGCCTGGTCAATGAGATGAAAGTAGTCGCGGACCGAATGGGTATCGATATTTTTGAAGTGGTAGATGCTGCAGCGACCAAACCTTTTGGATTTACCCCTTATTATCCAGGGCCTGGTTTGGGAGGGCACTGTATTCCCATCGATCCTTTCTACCTGACCTGGAAAGCACGCGAATATGGCCTGCATACTCGCTTCATCGAACTTTCTGGTGAAGTCAACAAGGCTATGCCGGAGTATGTAGTCAGTAAGCTAATGGATGGGCTGAATGAAAGAGGCAAGGCTCTTAAAGGCAGTCGCGTCTTGGTGCTGGGTATTGCCTATAAGAAAAACGTAGATGATATGCGTGAGTCTCCTTCGGTTGAGATCATGGAACTGATTCAGGCCAAAGGAGGCATTGTCTCTTATAGCGATCCCCATGTTCCCAGTTTCCCCAAAATGCGTGAGCATCACTTTGATCTTGCTAGTGAGCCTCTGACTGCCGAAAGGCTTTCTCGTTTCGATGCGGTTGTGTTAGCAACTGATCATGATCGGTTTGATTACGATCTTATCCATGCTCACGCCAGCCTGGTTGTAGATAGTCGTGGAAAATATCGGGCGCCATCGCAGAAGGTAATCAAAGCCTGATCCCACAGTAGTCAAGTAGCTACTTGGCTGCGGACATTGACTTCGTCAGAGATATTTCATGAAACGTTTTGCTCTCATTGGTGCTGCTGGTTACATTGCCCCCAGGCATATGCGCGCTATCAAAGATACCGGAAATGTATTGACATGTGCCTATGATATCAATGATTCCGTTGGGATAATCGATAGTATCTCTCCGCAAAGTGAGTTCTTTACGGAGTTTGAGCGATTTTATGACTATGCTTGGCGATTAAAGCGTAGGCCTGAGCAAGCTTTAGACTTTGTCTCTGTCTGCTCGCCTAATTACTTGCATCATTCCCATATCACAGCAGGTCTCCGTTTGGGTTGCGACGTGATCTGTGAAAAGCCTTTGGTTCCTAGTTCTGAATTGCTCGATGATCTTGCCATTGTCGAGCATGAAACCGGTCGTCGGCTTTGGAATATTCTCCAATTACGTCATCATACAGCAATTCTTGATCTGAAGAAGAAGGTGGAAAATGGCACCAAAACCCACAAGCATGAGGTTGACCTGACCTATATAACTAGCCGCGGCAAGTGGTATATGGAAAGCTGGAAAGGCGATCCCAGAAAATCCTTTGGAGTGGCCACGAATATTGGTGTGCATTTCTACGATATGTTGCATTTCATATTCGGTAGGTTGCAAAGAAATGTTGTTCACTACTCAAATGAATCTAAGGCAACAGGTTACCTTGAGTATGAAAATGCGCGAGTGCGCTGGTTTCTTTCCATCGATGCCAATGATCTTCCCGCCTCTGTGAAGGGTAAAAAACCTACTTATCGCTCGATTACTTGTGATGGCGTAGAAGTCGAGTTTTCAGAAGGTTTTACCGATCTGCATACGCTCAGTTATGAGTCGATTCTTGTTGGGGGAGGCTTCGGAATCGAGGAGGCACGTCATTGCGTAGAGACAGTGGAAACCATTCGCTCCCTCAAAGCAGTAAAAGCTGAAAATGAAGAAGGTCACCCATTCTTGGCTAAATTGGTGTGATGTTATGGGGTTTTATCAGCACGATAGCGCAATTGTTGACGAAGGGGCTCAAATTGGAGACGGTTCTCGAATTTGGCACTTCGTGCATGTGTGTGCAGGGGCTAGAATTGGCAAGGAAGTTTCTCTAGGCCAAAATGTGTTTGTTGGAAATAAAGTATCCATTGGTGATCGATGTAAAATTCAGAACAACGTATCTGTCTATGACAATGTTACTCTAGAGGAAGGGGTCTTTTGTGGACCGAGTATGGTATTTACAAATGTCCATAATCCACGTTCGCTAATTGAGCGAAAAAGTGAGTACCTGAATACACTGGTGAAACGTGGCGCTACCTTGGGAGCCAACTGCACCATTGTCTGTGGGGTAACTATCGGTTCCTTTGCTTTTATTGGGGCTGGAGCTGTAGTCACGTCAGATGTGCCATCATATGCGTTGATGGTAGGTGTTCCCGCACGACAAGTTGGTTGGATGAGCGAGTACGGTGAAAGACTTGATTTGCCGGTGAATGGAAAAGGTAAGGCTACTTGTCCACATACTGGGGATACGTATCGACTGTCTGCAGATGGACTGGTGAAGGAGTTGGTGGCGTGATTGACTTTATTGACCTGCGGGCGCAGCAGGCACGTATTAAAGATAAGCTCGACCTCGCAATTGCCCGGGTACTTGAGCATGGACAATATATACTTGGTCCCGAGGTGGCTGAGTTAGAGCAAAAGCTGGCCGATTATGTCGGGGTTCGGCACTGTATCAGTGTAGCTAACGGGACAGATGCCCTGCAGATTGCGCTGATGGCATTGAATGTAGGGGCTGGCGATGAAGTTATTACCCCGGGATTCAATTATATAGCCACTGCGGAAACAGCTGCATTACTAGGGGCAACACCGGTTTATGTCGATGTTGACCCTCGCTCATATAATCTAGATCCAAAGCTGCTGAAAGCAGCTATCACAGCAAGAACTAAAGCGATTATTCCTGTATCGTTGTATGGGCAGTGTGCCGATTTTGACGAGATTAATGAGATTGCAGCGGAGTATGGTATCCCTGTTATTGAGGATGCTGCTCAGAGTTTTGGTGCAATCTATAAAGGAAGGCGCTCCTGTAGTTTGACTAAAATTGCATGCACCAGCTTTTTCCCTAGTAAACCATTGGGTTGTTACGGTGATGGTGGAGCAATTTTCACGGAAGATGACGGCTTGGCCGAGGTTATGCGCCAAATAGCTCGACATGGCCAAGACCGTCGCTATCATCATATCCGGGTGGGAGTAAATAGCCGCCTTGATACCTTGCAGGCAGCTATCCTTCTTTCAAAGATGGAAGTTTTTGATGAGGAAATGCAGTTACGCCAAAGAGTAGCACAACGTTACAGTTCTTTATTGCAGGCTGCAGGGCTTGACTCTATGCCTTACATTGAACCGTATAATGTTAGTGCTTGGGCTCAATATACTATTCGTGTGAATGAGCGGTATAATGTTCAGAGCTATCTTAAAGATGCAGGTATCCCAACTGCTGTTCATTATCCTATCCCCCTGAATAAACAGCCGGCGGTTTCTAACGACAAAGCATATCTGCCAGTTGGGGATATGGTTGCAGAAGAGGTATTGAGTCTTCCAATGCACCCTTATCTCACTGACGAAGCAATTGAGACTATTGTTAAGGCTCTCGTCAAATGAGCAGTATTCTCATACTTACAAATGCTTTCCCTTATTATCCTGGGGAGCAATTTATTGAAGATGAGATAGCATTTTGGGCTGAGAGTTCATTTTCCGAGGTGTATATTTTGCCCGCCACTTCCGGAAAAGATAGAAGATGGCTGCCTGAGAATATAACGCTCTCAACCCCGATTCAAGAAAAATCGAGATTGAATTTGATTTTTAGAGCGCTTATTTCCGCTGTCTTCATAAAAGAGATTCGATGTTTGATAAAAGCAAGGGAGTTCAGCTTTTTAAAATTATATTATGCATTAAAAGCGTCGGCATTGACCAAGTCATCTGAGTTGGCGTTGCGCCAATTCGTATCCAATAATGGAAAAATCGATGTCGTTTATTGTTATTGGAATGATGTACAAGCTTACGCTTCTTGTTTGCTGAAGCAGGAAGGGTTAATCGGTAAAGTAATCTCTAGAGCTCATGGGTTCGATCTTTACGAAGAGCGACGCGCGCATGGTTATATGCCTCTGAAGCGACAGTTTGTTGATTGTTTTGATGCCGTATTTCTTCTTTCCGAACAAGGCAGAAATTATTATCAAGAGCGCTATTCTGCAGCCGATGAAAAACTCAAGATTTCTAAGTTAGGTGTACCCATTCCCAAAGGTGGTTCAAAAGTAAGTGAGGAGGGACTCCATCTGGTCTCTCTTTCTTCATGTATTCCTATAAAAAGAATTGACAAAATCATTTCCACTGTGAGGCTTCTTGCCCTTGAACACCGCTCCATTAAAATAAAGTGGACCCACTTGGGAGGAGGAGCTTTGAAGCTTGATCTCGAGTCTCTAGCCAGGACGGAACTAGGAGAGCTTGAGAATGTAAGTTTTCACTTTATGGGAGAAGTCGAAAATAAAGAAGCGAAAGCTTTTTTCCTAAATAATGCTGTTGATTTCTTTATTAATGCAAGCGAGTCGGAAGGTGTGCCGGTTTCCATTATGGAAGCGATGAGCGCTGGCGTTCCTGCAATTGCTCCTTGTGTAGGTGGAATCAGATCTCTGATAGATAATGGTTGTGGGCGGTTGCTTTCTGAAAACCCTACTCCCGAAGAGTACTGTAGCTCAATTTCCAAACTCTATCTGGGAGGAGACAGGAAAACAATGCGGGAAACGGCACGTAAAAAAATAGAGAAAGATTTTAGTTCTGAGCAGAACTATAGGTCTTTTATAAAAGAAGTAGAATATTTAGTAGAAGAAAAATAATGGTTTCTCGGAAGATAGCGGTTTTTGCTATAGGCTCTATCGGGTCGGCTGTTCTTGGTCTGATAACGCTCCCTATAATTACTTGGTTTTATTCCGCTGAAGATGTTGGCCGAATTGCAATGCTTCAAGTTGCCTCAAACTTCTGTGTTCTCCTTTTTTGTCTAGGGTTGGATCAAGCCTATGTGCGTGAATATCACGAAGAAAAAAATCGCTCGGCATTATTGAAATCTTGTCTTTTCCCCGGGTTGTTTTTTTTGCTTTTGTCTTGTTCTTTTTTGTTTTTTTATGATGCATCGATACTTTCTGATTTTATGTACGAGAAAAGCGATGGTCTACTTGCCTATCTGACAATGCTTTGTTTTGTTTTTGCATTGGTTTCTCGCTTCCTCTCCCTGATTCTGAGAATGCAGGAAAGAGCTCTTGCGTTCTCTTTGACTCAGATATCGCCTAAAATTCTTTTTTTGATCGTCATTGCGTCATTTTTTGTTTTTTCCATACCGGCCTCTTTTGTAAGTTTATTAGTGGCGCAAGCAATATCTATGTTTACGATCATGTCTATTTTTGCTTGGAATACCCGTGGTGAATGGAGACCATGGAATGCCTATACGTTGTACAAGACACAGTTTCATGAGTTGTTGCGTTTCGGTCTACCATTAGTTGTGGGCGGAGTGGCGGCATGGGGACTGTATGTCATGGATAGACTCTTTTTGCGTGCCTTCTCTACCTTTTCAGAGTTGGGGATATATTCAGTAGCGGTGAGTATCGCAGCAGGTGCTGGTATTCTTGGAAACATTTTTACGACCATATGGTCTCCAACGGTCTTCAAATGGGCTGCCGAGGGGGTTGATGAAAAGAAAATTGATGAAATATCGGAGCATGTACTGGCGTGCGTTTTCTATATATTTATAATAAGTGGGCTGTTCTCTTGGATGGTTCCACTTTTTTTACCTGAAGCATATGCGCCCATACAGTACATGATAACAGTATGTGTGGCCTCTCCCTTACTTTATGCTCTCTCAGAGGCAACGGCGATCGGCATCAGCATTTCTCGCCGAACCGGTCTTTCTATGCTGTCTTCTATTTTAGCTGCGTTAACTAGCTTCGGTGGTAATTATCTGTTGGTTCCTCTCTATGGAGCAGCTGGTGCAGCGGTAGCTACTGCTGTTGCGTTTTGGGTTTTTCTATTCTGCCGAACTGAGTTTTCGTGTTCGGTGTGGCGTAAGATACCTAGGCTTAAGCTTTATATGGTTACCTCTTTCTGCACTTTGACAAGCTCATTGATTTTGCTCTCCGAAGAAAAAAATCAGGCTCTTATCTTGGTTTTCTGGGCATTACTTGGATTGAAAGGAGCTTTCCTTTTCCGAAAATCTATTGGGCTTCTTCTTTCGGTGCTTATTTCTCACTATAGGAAAAGAAAAACATGTTGAGCAGAGGGCTGGTGATTTTATTCTGCTCTATGATGTTTAAAGAGGGTTCACTTTATGGTTAATCAAGGGGGCGTTGTGATCAAGAGCTCTAAAACTTTGCTCTTTGGCTTCTTGATTCTTGTTTTCCTTTTTGTCTGTTACTTTTTTAGTTTTGATGTAAGCTCCTATGTTGATGAGCTTTCGATAGCTTTTATAGTGCTTGCGCTTTTTGTTTATATTTTTCTCTCATTCCTTTCTTTAGGGTTTAAGCCCACCTCTTTGACAGTTCTTTTTTTTGTATCGACGGCTGTGTTCATTTTTGGGCGTTTTTTTTCAAAAATATTGAATCCCGATGTTGATATTTTTGCAATAGACTTTTTTGCTACATATAAACTAGCTCCTTATGATGGGGTGAGGCTTGGCTTTTTATCGATGATATTCCTGTTTTCAATGTATATGGGAGCTGTGCTGGGGCGGGATATCAAGTTTAAGCTAGGTAGTTCTGGCGGTGTAGAGGAAGGAGGGGGGCATTTCTCTCCCATGCTTCGCATGGTTATCTTTTTCTTGGTTGTCATTATCTGCTCGATAAATCTGTATGTAGAATACAGGAATTATGTGATTTCGTCATCTGATGGTTATCTGTCCCTATATTCTTTTCAGGGCGAGGCTTATGCCGGTGGTAAGTTTTTTAAAAGCCTCTTCTATATTGCACTTGGTTTGAGCTACTCATTTTGTCTAGAGCGTGAGAAGAAAATAATAATACTCTCGTTGTTTGTCATGGGGCTTTTGTCTTTGCTCGCAGGACAGCGAGGAGGGTTTGTTATTTCTCTATTCATGCTGCTCTGGGCATATGGAATAAACCATAAGGTCAGCTGGTTTGGCGTACTGGCTGCCTTTTCTTTGTTTTTTCTCAGCCTGGTTTTGTTTGGCTCTTTAAGTGCAAGGAGTTTGGCCGTTAATTTAGATAGTGGTTGGTTAGGGTTTGTCTCCAAGTTTCTATATGATCAGGGGATATCCTTGATGGTCTTTGATGTTTCTACTAAGGTTTCTGACTATCCTCTGGTGGCTACGATTCAGAATTTTGTCCCTGGTGCGTCTAGGCTTGCATCAATCTTCTATGACTTGCGCATGCAAGACGTGAGTTATGCAGACTATCTTGCATATCACCTCGATCCTGTTACATATCTCGGAGGGCTAGGTTTGGGATGGAGCCTACCTAGTACGTTTTATATATGGTCGTTCGAGCAGGTTTTTCTATTTTCTGCCTTTTCAGCATGCTTTGGTTTCTTGTTGAAAACCCTAGATAACAAGACCCTTTCCAGTTCATTTTTTCTGGGCCTGGCGGCTTGCCTGGTTTCGGTGATTATCATTCTTCCTAGAAGCCAGTTCTCTAATGTTATTCCTCTGGCGATATATTTTTGTGTATTTTTTCCCGTTTTTTCGGCTTTCGCAAAAAAGTCAAAACATATTATGAGTAGCCCGGTTAGCGATAGAGGATAAAGGACATGGGTGTAGATGTTTCAATTTTGATGCCGGTCTATAATGAAGTTTTGCATCTTGAAGAGGCTCTCCAAAGTATTTCTGAGCAGGGTGAAAAGCTTTCTATTGAGGTCGTCTGTGTTGATGATTTTTCTACGGATGGGACGTGGCAGTTGATGGAGCAGCTGCGGAATAAATATAATTTTCTCAAGTGCTATAAGAATGAAAAAAAAGGTAAGAACAATGCCTTCAATTTTGCCTATGAGAGGTCTAGTGGAGGTGTTGTGGTGTTGTTGGCTGGTGACGATAAACTTGTACCTAACACCTTGAGAGCGCGAGTAGATCCAGTACTGGATCAAGATGAGAACTTTATTACTCTCTGTAAATATAGAACTTTTTCAAAAACTAAGTACCTAGATGGAATGGTTTTTCCTAAAGATAGAGAGTTAGGTTCTCTTTCGGGGGGGGCAATAGCTTTCAATAGAAGATTTGCTGAGAGAGTCTTTCCTATTCCGCCTGTTCTTGGAAATGAGGATATGTGGATTAAGTGTCACGCCACCTATGCTGAAGACGTGAATGTTATCCATGTTCCAGTTGTTTCTCTGTTATATCGTTTGCATGATAATAATTCTTTAAAGAGAGATGTTGGGTTTTCTAAAAAAAACGAAATGATTTCGAAGAGATCCATTGTTTATAGTGTTTATCTAGAGAGATACAGAGGAGAGCTCTCGGTAGCGGTCTCCGCTTCGTTGGCTAAACTCGCTGCTTTAGAAACTCTTCGTGCAAATCGATCCATTCTCAGCATTCTCTTCTTCAAGAATATTCCTCTTGTCGATAAGCTTCGAGCTATTGTTTATGCTTCGCCGTTGCTCCATTGGATTCATATTAGGCTGTTAAGATGGACCTCAAGAACTTGATTTGATTAAGTTAAAATCATACCTCTGAGGCTTTTGTAGGAGCTTGCGATATAACAAGGATGGAGTGATTTTGAAGATCACATATATCTTGAATCGTTCGGACTTCATGGGAGATGCCAATGTACACTTGCTTGACCTCGCTCATGGGGCTCGGCAGGCTGGCCATGACGTTACAATTCTTGTAGGCAGGGATGGGGTCTTCTTTAAAAGTGTGAGAGAAAGAGGGATTTCTTGCTTTCCTTTGAAGCATATAAAGAGAGACATTGAACTAGTATCTGATCCATTCGAGACTTGGCTGCCCAAGGGTTATTGGGATAGTTGGGGCCGAGGCGAGTTGAGATAGTCATTGGGATATAACATGAACATTTTGGTTACTGGTGGTGCCGGCTTCATTGGAAGCAAGGTGGTTTCGGAGCTGCTGAAGCGGGGTATGAATGTCCGAATCTCCTCAAGGAAGATGCAATCCATCGTTGGGGTTGATTGTGTGAAAGTCGACCTCCTCAACAGTGAGGTCGATCTCGACTTCCTGGTGTCCGACTGTACGGTTATTCTCAACTGCCTCGGAGAGCTTCAGGATGAGAGCAAGATGCATGCTCTTCACGTCGAGGCAACAGAACGGCTGATCATTGCTGCGAAAAGAAGTGCTCGCCAATCTGGTATGCCAGTGCATTGGGTCCAACTAAGCAGTGTGGGTGCATACGGTCCTGTTCTGGAAAAGGCCAACTCCGAGCGTATTGTCACGGAGGAAACCGCTTCTGCTCCGGTAGGAGTTTATGAATGCACCAAGACGCTTGCCGATGAACTGGTGATGTCTTCCGTCGAAAATGGTGTTTTCAGCTATTCTATTTTGCGGCCGTCCAATGTATATGGTTCAGGAATGCCAAACGGGTCGTTGCGTCAATGGGCGCGATTGATCAAGGCGCACTGTTTTTTCTATGTGGGGCCCCCAGGATCAGTTTCTACCTATGTACATGTTGACGATGTTGTCGAGGCACTTCTGCTCTGCGCATTTGAGGAAAGAGCGAAGAATCAGATATTCAATATTTCCAATGATTGCACACAAGAGAGCCTAGTGGAGGCGATGGCAGGATTGCAGGGAGTCTCTCCACCTTTTTTGCGCTTCCCAGAAGCGTTGGCGAGAATGATCGCCTTCGTTTTTTCGGGGATAAAGATGTTTCCTCTGACATCATCTCGTATAGATTCCTTGGTGGCGCGCACTCATTACTCGTGCAATAAGTTGAACCATATATTAGGTTATGTGCCTAGTCGTGATATAACAAAAGAAATATCTGAAGTTATTCTCGATAAGGAAGGCCGGCGTTGAGCTATTTCAATTCAAAGGGGGTTGAGGGCGTGCGCATCGCCAGGGTCTCTACTGTGACTTTTTTTGTTGAGACCCAATTGAGAGCTCAAATTTCCGCACTTGCCCATGCGGGTGCCGAGATCACGATTGTTGCTAGTGAAAAAGAGCTTTCTAAAGATATTGATAATTGTCGTTATGCTTCTATTGTAATTCCAAGAAAAATTTCTCCGCTTAGCGATCTCCTGGCTTTGTATAAACTCTGGCGATTTTTTCGAAAAGAGCGGTTTGACATCGTTCACTCTACCACTCCAAAGGCAGGTTTGTTATGTGCGCTAGCAGGAAAGCTTGCCTTCGTACCCATCCGTTTGCATACTTTTACGGGGCAGCCTTGGGTGGGTTTAAAAGGTTTGAAATATCTTCTTTCCAAGGGCAGTGACAAGCTTATAGCGCTTCTCAATACTCATTGCTATGCGGATAGTATTTCGCAGCGCAAATTCATCATCGATAGCGGTGTTGCAAATGATGACGATATCTCGGTTATTGGTGAAGGATCGCTTGCCGGAATTGATCTGAAACGTTTCGCGGCTTCGCGTTATAGCTTGAATGAAAGAGATTCTCTGAAAGCTTCCCTGGGTATCGGAAGAGCCTCGAAGACTCTGCTTTTTGTTGGGCGTCTTACTCAAGACAAGGGTGTTTTGGAGTTATTGACGGCTTTTGAGAGCTTAGTCGGAAATCATGATGTTTTTCTTATGCTCCTTGGGCCGCATGAGATGAGCGAAGAAGAGCTTTTGGCCGGTTTCTCTAGTGATCTCAAGGAGCGACTTATTCTTTTGGGGTTTTCCGATGAGCCGGAAAAGTTCATGGCTATAGCGGATGTGCTGCTCCTGCCTAGCTACAGGGAGGGTTTCGGTACTGTGGTGATCGAGGCCGCGGCCATGGGGGTGCCGACTATCGGTTCGGATATCTATGGTCTGAGCGATGCCATTGTCAATGGTGAGACAGGCCTGCTTGTGCCAGTGAAAAACTCTCAAGCGTTGGCTGCGGCAATCGATCAGCTATTAGGTGATGAGCGACTCTGCAAGGAACTGGGAGAAAAGGCTCGGATTCGAGTGGAGAAAGAATTTTCCAGTCAACGTATTAGCAATCTTTTGATTGGAGAATATACACGGTTGCTGGAGAAAGACAGGGGAGACTCATGAGCAGAATCCTGGTGACAGGGGCCTCAGGTTTTGTTGGAAGGGCTTTGTCGGAGCAGTTGCAGCGTCTGGGGCATGGAGTCATTGCCGCTGCACGAAGCACATCCTCTCGCATTCCTTCTTCTGTACGGTCTGTATTGACTGGTGACCTGTGTCCCGATACTGACTGGTCCGAGGCCTTGCAGGCGGTAGATATCGTTATTCATGCCGCGGCACGCGTCCATGTGATGAATGAAACGCTTGCCGATCCACTTCAGGAGTTCCGCAAGGTGAATGTGGAGGCAACCTTGAACTTGGCGCGACAGGCTGCGAGCAAGGGGGTACGGCGCTTCATATTTATCAGTTCAATA
The DNA here is from genome assembly GCF_021213715.1 of Pseudomonas sp. CP-1. Taxonomy (NCBI): domain Bacteria; kingdom Pseudomonadati; phylum Pseudomonadota; class Gammaproteobacteria; order Pseudomonadales; family Pseudomonadaceae; genus Pseudomonas; species Pseudomonas sp. CP-1. Next base: position 313,872 of record NZ_JAJQKY010000006.1, on the reverse strand, counting down.
AAGGTCAATGGAGAAGCTACAGAGGATGGGCGTCCATACAGAGCCGATGACGAACCCCGGCCGATTGACCCCTATGGCCTGTCTAAGCTAGAGGCGGAGAGAGGTCTTCTGGATCTGGCAGCAAGAACTGGAATCGAGGTGGTTATAATTCGCCCGGTCTTGGTTTATGGTCCAGGCGTCAAAGCCAATTTTCTCAACATGATGAAGGTTATTAATAAGAGAATTCCGCTTCCCTTCCTTCTGGTTGACAATCGAAGAAGCTTGGTGGCGTTGACCAACCTTGTCGATTTGATCACCTCCTGCCTTGAGCACCCTTCGGCCGCCAATCAAGTATTTTTGGTAAGCGACGATGAAGATCTTTCCACGAGTGAACTTTTAAAACGCATGGGGATTGCATTGGGTGCGCCTGCCCGGCTGCTTCCTGTGCCTGTTTTTCTTATGAAGTTTATAGCAAGAATGCTTGGTAAGGGTGCTTTCTCCCAGCGATTGCTTGGGTCTTTGCAGGTTGATATAAGCAAGACAAAAGAACTTTTGGCTTGGCATCCACCTTTGAACGTCGATGAGGCTTTGAAGGAGACGGCGCGCCACTTTCTGGATTCTAAAGAATGAATTTAATAATTATTCTTCCTATAATAGCTGCCTTGGCTTTCCTGCTGACGGCAATTTTGCGGAGATATGCGCTGGCCAATAGCGTGATTGATGTACCCAACGACCGTAGCTCCCATTCCATGCCTACTCCACGGGGAGGAGGCGTCTCTATAGTGATAAGTTTTTTGCTGGCAATACTGCTTCTGGGTTTCTTAGGGGTTGCCGATTGGACTTTTGTGATTGCATTATTCGGGGCGGGCCTTGGTATCGCTACTATTGGCTTCCTTGACGACCATGGACATATCGCTGCCCGCTGGAGGCTTCTCGGGCATTTTGCAGCTGCATCCTGGATACTTTATTGGCTGGGCGGTTTTCCTCCGCTGCTTCTTCTAGGTACCACCCTTGATATGGGGTGGTTTGGTCATATATTGGCCGCCATATACTTGGTTTGGATGCTTAACCTCTATAACTTCATGGATGGAATCGATGGAATTGCCGGTATAGAAGCCATAACCGTTTGCCTTGGCGGTGTACTGCTTCTTTTCTGCCTGGGAAAGGGGCTGGATAATGAAGGGATTTGGGTTCTTGCCGTGCTTGCAAGTGCCGTTCTGGGCTTTTTGATTTGGAACTTCCCTCCGGCAAAGATATTCATGGGAGATGCGGGAAGCGGATTCCTGGGTGTCGTTCTGGGGGCGCTTTCCGTCAAGGCAGCATGGGTGGCCCCGGAGCTTTTTTGGAGTTGGCTGATTCTTCTGGGTATTTTTGTCGTCGATGCAACATTTACTTTATTACGAAGACTTCTTCGTGGGGATCGCATTTATGAAGCCCATCGGAGTCATGCGTATCAGTACGCATCTCGATACTTCGGAAAGCATTTGCCTGTCACCTTGGGAGTTTTCTTCATAAATGTTCTCTGGCTCTTTCCATTTGCTCTGGCAGTTGGGTTGGGAATGGTCGATGCGCTACTAGGTGTGTTTGTTGCATACTTGCCTCTGATCTTGATTGCCGTGAGGTTTCGTGCCGGATCGCTGGAGACGGTTTGACTTCTGGAACCTTTCGCACCCCTCTTGAGCCTAACCCAGGCCTGGTGTGACGTTTCAGTGCTTGTCTCTATCTGGATTTGCTAATCTGGTTACGCTTGTGAGCTGTTTAGAAAGGAGTGGGGAGAGCTGGATGATAGATGGTTTGCGTGTTCGACTGCTGGGGCTGCCGCGTCGTTATAAAAGGATCTTGCAGGTCCTTGCCGACGTAGCGCTGGTCTGGCTCTCCCTTTGGTTGGCATTCTTGGTGCGGTTGGGCACGGAAGACATGATCAGCCCCTTCGAGGGCCATGCCTGGCTGTTCATCGCCGCCCCGTTGGTGGCCATTCCCCTGTTCATCCGCTTCGGCATGTACCGGGCGGTGATGCGCTACCTGGGCAACGACGCCCTTATCGCGATCGCCAAGGCCGTCACCATTTCCGCGCTGGTCCTGTCGTTACTGGTCTATTGGTACCGCTCCCCGCCGGCGGTGGTGCCGCGTTCCCTGGTGTTCAACTACTGGTGGTTGAGCATGCTGCTGATCGGCGGCTTGCGTCTGGCCATGCGCCAGTATTTCATGGGCGACTGGTACTCTGCTGTGCAGTCGGTACCATTTCTCAATCGCCAGGATGGCCTGCCCAGGGTGGCCATCTATGGCGCGGGGGCGGCCGGCAACCAGTTGGTTGCGGCGTTGCGTCTCGGTCGGGCGATGCGTCCGGTGGCGTTCATCGATGACGACAAGCAGATCGCCAACCGGGTCATTGCCGGTCTGCGGGTCTATACCGCCAAGCATATCCGCCAGATGATCGACGAGACGGGCGCGCAGGAGGTTCTCCTGGCGATTCCTTCCGCCACTCGGGCCCGGCGCCGAGAGATTCTCGAGTCCCTGGAGCCGTTCCCGCTGCACGTGCGCAGCATGCCCGGCTTCATGGACCTGGCCAGCGGCCGGGTCAAGGTGGACGACCTGCAGGAGGTGGACATCGCTGACCTGCTGGGACGCGACAGCGTCGCACCGCGCAAGGAGCTGCTGGAACGATGCATCCGCGGTCAGGTGGTGATGGTGACCGGGGCGGGCGGCTCTATCGGTTCGGAACTCTGTCGGCAGATCATGAGTTGTTCGCCTAGCGTGCTGATCCTGTTCGAGCACAGCGAATACAACCTCTATAGCATCCATCAGGAACTGGAGCGTCGGATCAAGCGCGAGTCGCTTTCGGTGAACCTGTTGCCGATCCTCGGTTCGGTGCGCAATCCCGAGCGCCTGGTGGACGTGATGCGTACCTGGAAGGTCAATACCGTCTACCATGCGGCGGCCTACAAGCATGTGCCGATCGTCGAGCACAACATCGCCGAAGGCGTTCTCAACAACGTGATAGGCACCTTGCATGCGGTGCAGGCCGCGGTGCAGGTCGGCGTGCAGAACTTCGTGCTGATTTCCACCGACAAGGCGGTGCGGCCGACCAATGTGATGGGCAGCACCAAGCGCCTGGCGGAGATGGTCCTTCAGGCGCTCAGCAACGAATCGGCGCCGGTGCTGTTCGGTGACCGGAAGGACGTGCATCACGTCAACAAGACTCGTTTCACCATGGTCCGCTTCGGCAACGTCCTCGGTTCGTCCGGCTCGGTCATTCCGCTGTTCCGCGAGCAGATCAAGCGCGGCGGCCCGGTGACGGTCACCCACCCGAGCATCACCCGTTACTTCATGACCATTCCCGAGGCGGCGCAGTTGGTCATCCAGGCCGGTTCGATGGGGCAGGGCGGAGATGTATTCGTGCTGGACATGGGGCCGCCGGTGAAGATCCTGGAGCTCGCCGAGAAGATGATCCACCTGTCCGGCTTGAGCGTGCGTTCCGAGCGTTCGCCCCATGGTGACATCGCCATCGAGTTCAGTGGCCTGCGTCCTGGCGAGAAGCTCTACGAAGAGCTGCTGATCGGTGACAACGTGAATCCCACCGACCATCCGATGATCATGCGGGCCAACGAGGAACACCTGAGCTGGGAGGCCTTCAAGGTCGTGCTGGAGCAGTTGCTGGCCGCCGTGGAGAAGGACGACTACTCGCGGGTTCGCCAGTTGCTGCGGGAAACCGTCAGCGGCTATGCGCCTGACGGTGAAATCGTCGACTGGATCTATCGCCAGAGGCGGCGAGAACCCTGAGTCATCGTTCTCCGGAAAAGGCCGCCTAGCGGCCTTTTTTGTTTTCTCCGTACGATGTTTCCGGTGCCGGACCAGGAAGCGACTGCTTTGCTGGGGCTGTCGATCCAGGTGCGTTCCACGGCGATAAGGTGGTTTCGTGGATGGGCATGAAGCCCTCTACGTGGTCATTCATCTCTGAAGGAGTGCACCCATGCACCTAATCAAATCCGCTCTGCTTCTCATCCTGTTCGCCTGTCTTCCGTTTTCGGCTTCCGCCGCACCGGTCGCCGTCGCCAAGAATCCGCTGGCCGCAACGACACCTGCGACGACCGTGTCGCCGGGGGAGCAGGTCAATATCAATACGGTCGATGAGGCCGCCCTGATACGGGGGCTCAACGGTGTCGGCGAGGCCAAGGCCAGGGCGATCCTCGAGTATCGTGCGGCCCATGGTCCGTTCGTCTCGGTGGATCAACTGCTGGAAGTGAAAGGGGTAGGCCCGGCGTTGCTGGAGAAGAACCGGTCGCGGATCGTCATCGAGTGAGGTGCGACTGAAGGGGCGAACTTTCGTCCCGATAACGAAAAAGCCCCCGGCATGTGCCGAGGGCTTTGAATTTGGCTCCGCGACCTGGACTCGAACCAGGGACCCAATGATTAACAGTCATTTGCTCTACCGACTGAGCTATCGCGGAACAGCGAGGCGTATGTTACTGATTAAAAAGGGGAAGTCAAGCCTCTCCCGATGACTTCCCCTTTTTCCCTACAGGACCTGGACGATGGCCTTGGTGATGGTCTCTAGGTTCGATTTGTTCAGCGCGGCGACGCAGATACGGCCGGTGCTGACGGCATAGATACCGAACTCGGTCTTCAGGCGCTCGACCTGGTCGGCGGTCAGGCCGGAATAGGAGAACATGCCACGCTGGCGACCGACGAAGCTGAAGTCGCGCTTGGCGCCGTGGGCTGCCAGTTGCTCGACCATCGCCAGGCGCATGTCGCGGATGCGGTCGCGCATCTCGCCCAGTTCCTGCTCCCAGAGGGCCCGCAGTTCCGAGCTGTTGAGCACGGAGGAGACGACGCTGGCGCCGTGGGTCGGTGGGTTCGAATAGTTGGTGCGGATCACCCGCTTCACCTGGGACAGCACGCGGGCCGATTCATCGCGGCTTTCGGTCACGATCGAGAGGGCGCCGACGCGTTCGCCATAGAGCGAGAAGGATTTGGAGAACGAGCTGGAAACGAAGAAGCTCAGGCCCGACTGGGCGAACAGGCGCACCGCGGCGGCGTCTTCCACGATGCCGTTGCCGAAGCCCTGGTAGGCGATGTCGAGGAACGGCACGTGGCCCTTGGCCTTGAGCACGTCCAGCACCTGTTTCCAGTCGTCCAGCTCGAGATCGACTCCGGTCGGATTATGGCAGCAGGCGTGCAGGACCACGATCGAGCGGGCCGGCAGGGCATTCAGGTCTTCCAGCAGGCCGGCGCGGTTCACGCCATTGCTGGCGGCGTCGTAATAGCGGTAGTTCTGCACCGGGAAGCCGGCGGCTTCGAACAGTGCGCGGTGGTTTTCCCAGCTCGGGTCGCTGATGGCCACGGTGGCGTCGGGCAGCAGGCGCTTGAGGAAGTCGGCGCCGAGCTTGAGGGCGCCGGTGCCGCCGACGGCCTGGGTCGTGACCACGCGGCCGGCGGCCAGCAGCTCGGATTCGTTACCGAACAGCAGTTTCTGTACGCCCTGGTCGTAGGCGGCGATCCCTTCGATCGGCAGGTAGCCGCGCGGCGCGTGGGCCTCGATGCGGGCCTTCTCGGCAGCCTGCACGGCACGCAACAGCGGAATGCGCCCCTCCTCGTTGTAGTACACGCCCACGCCCAGGTTGATCTTGCCCGGACGGGTATCGGCGTTGAAGGCTTCGTTCAGGCCAAGGATGGGATCACGCGGTGCCATTTCGACGGCAGAAAACAGACTCATTTTGCGGCTGCTCGGAGTGTGAAGAGAGGAGGGCAACGCAACCCGTTATGCGGGGGCGCAAAGGGTTGCGCAAACGGGGGGTTATTATAGACACCCCTTGATGCATGCGGCGACATTTAGGTGCATGCTTTCAGCTATTTCTGACGCCGGATTTTCCTTGGCGTCACAGCTCCCTGCGAGGTTTTTCATGGATACGTTCCAACTCGACTCGCGCTTCAAGCCCGCCGGCGACCAGCCGGAAGCCATCCGGCAGATGGTCGAGGGGCTGGAGGCGGGGCTTTCGCACCAGACCCTGCTGGGGGTGACGGGCTCTGGCAAGACTTTCAGCATCGCCAACGTGATTGCCCAGGTGCAGCGCCCGACCCTGGTCCTGGCGCCGAACAAGACCCTGGCGGCCCAGCTCTACGGGGAGTTCAAGACGTTCTTCCCGCACAATTCCGTGGAGTACTTCGTTTCCTACTACGACTACTACCAGCCGGAGGCCTACGTACCGTCTTCCGATACCTATATCGAGAAGGACTCCTCGATCAACGACCATATCGAGCAGATGCGCCTATCGGCGACCAAGGCGCTGCTCGAGCGTCCGGATGCGATCATCGTCGCCACCGTATCGTCCATCTACGGCCTCGGTGATCCCGCGTCCTACCTGAAGATGGTCCTGCACCTGGACCGCGGCGACCGCATCGACCAGCGCGAACTGCTGCGGCGACTGACCAGCCTGCAGTACACCCGCAACGACATGGATTTCGCCCGTGCGACTTTCCGTGTGCGTGGCGATGTGATCGACATCTTCCCGGCCGAATCCGATCTCGAGGCGATTCGTGTCGAGTTGTTCGACGACGAGGTGGAAAGCCTCTCGGCCTTCGACCCGCTCACCGGCGAGGTGATCCGCAAGCTGCCGCGCTTCACCTTCTACCCCAAGAGCCACTACGTGACCCCGCGCGAGACCCTGCTGGAGGCGGTCGACCAGATCAAGGCCGAACTCAAGGAACGCCTGGACTACCTGCGCAACAACAACAAGCTGGTGGAAGCGCAGCGCCTGGAGCAGCGCACCCGTTTCGACCTGGAGATGATCCTCGAACTGGGCTATTGCAACGGCATCGAGAACTACTCGCGCTATCTTTCCGGGCGGGCCCCCGGCGAGCCGCCGCCGACGCTCTATGACTACCTGCCGGCCAACTCGCTGCTGGTTATCGACGAATCGCACGTCAGCGTTCCGCAGGTCGGCGCGATGTTCAAGGGCGACCGCTCGCGCAAGGAGACCCTGGTGGAATACGGTTTCCGCCTGCCTTCGGCGCTGGACAACCGGCCGCTGCGCTTCGAAGAGTGGGAGGCGGTGAGTCCGCAGACCATCTTCGTCTCAGCCACCCCGGGCCCCTACGAGGCGGAACATGCCGGGCGGATCATCGAGCAGGTGGTGCGTCCCACCGGGCTGGTCGATCCGGAGATCGAGGTACGCCCGGCGATGACCCAGGTGGATGACCTGCTCTCGCAGATCCGCCAGCGGGTGGCCAAGGACGAGCGGGTGCTGGTGACTACCCTGACCAAGCGCATGGCCGAAGACCTCACCGATTATCTCGGCGATCACGACGTGCGGGTGCGCTACCTGCACTCGGACATCGATACCGTCGAGCGAGTGGAGATCATCCGCGACCTGCGCGCCGGTGCGTTCGACGTGCTGGTGGGGATCAACCTGCTGCGCGAAGGCCTGGACATGCCCGAGGTGTCGCTGGTGGCGATCCTCGACGCGGACAAGGAAGGCTTCCTGCGCTCGGAGCGCTCGCTGATCCAGACCATCGGTCGTGCCGCGCGCAACCTGCACGGCAAGGCGATCCTCTACGCCGACAATGTCACCGGCTCGATGCAGCGTGCGATCGACGAGACCGAGCGGCGTCGGGCCAAGCAGATCGCTTTCAACGAAGCCCATGGCATCGTGCCCAAGGGGGTGCGCAAGGACATCAAGGACATTCTCGAAGGCGCCGTGGTGCCCGGCGCGCGCGGCAAGCGCAAGGGCGTGGCCAAGGTGGCGGAGGAGAGCGGGCGCTACGAGAACGAACTGCGCTCGCCGAGCGAGATCAGCAAGCGCATCCGCCAACTGGAGGAAAAGATGTACCAGTTGGCCCGCGACCTGGAGTTCGAGGCGGCGGCGCAACTGCGCGACGAGATCCAGACGCTGCGCGAGCGCCTGGTCAACGTCTGAACCTCAGTGAGCCCCGGCGTCGGCGCGGGCGCCGATGCCGGCCGGCAGCGAGCGGGTCAGCAGCACCGCGAGCATGCTCACTGCGAGCACCATGCCGATGACATGGAAAGCATCGTTGTAGGCCATGATCATCGCCTGCTGGTGGGTGATCTCGCTGAGTTTGCCCAGCGCCGCCTGCTGGCTGCCCAGTTGCGCGGCGAGTTGCGCGAGGCGTTCCTCGACCTGCGGGTTGGTCGGCACCAGGGCTTCGCGCAGATAGTCGAAGTACACCTTGGCGCGACTGTCGAGCAGGGTCGCGAGCAGGGCGATGCCGATGGCGCCGCCGAGGTTGCGCAGGATGTTGAACAGGCTCGAGGCCGAGCCGGCATCCTGTGGCTGCAGGTAGGCGGTGGCGATCAGCGAAATGGTCACCATGATCATCGGCTGGCCGAGGGCGCGCAGTAGCTGGATCTGGTTGAACTGCGGTCCGGCGAAGTCCGGGTTGAGCACTCCGGAGAAGAAGCTGGCAAGGCCGAACAGGCCGAAGCCGGCGGCGCAGAGCAGGCGCGGCGAGACCAGCTTCATCAACTTCGGGACCAGCGGGATCAGGAACAGCTGGGGAATGCCCATCCACATGATCACCTCGCCGATCTGCATGGCGTTGTAGCCCTGGATTTGCGCCAGGTATAGCGGCAGTACGTAGATCGAGCCGTACAGGCCCATGCCCAGACCGATGCTGGAAATGCTCGCGAGGCCGAAGTTGCGGTTGCGCAGGATGCCCAGGTCGATCAGCGGGTTCGGCCGCGACAGTTGCAGGATGACGAACAGGACCAGGCTGAACAGGGCGACGCTGCCGAGGCTGACGATCAGTTGCGACTCCAGCCAGTCCTTGCGGTGACCTTCCTCGAGGAAGACCTGCAGGCAGCCCAGGCCGATGCCGAGGGTGACGATGCCGGCGTAGTCGGTACTCTTCAGCAGTTCCCAGTGCGGCGCCTTTTTCTCCAGGCCGTAGAGCAGCCCGGCGATCATCAACAGGCCCGGCGGCACGTTGATATAGAAGATGTATTCCCAGCCGAAGTTTTCCGTCAGCCAGCCTCCCAGGGTCGGTCCGATGGAGGGCGCGAAGGTGGCGGTGATGGCGAACAGCGCCATGCCCTTCGGACGGTGGTGTTCCGGCAACTTGACCAGGGCCAGGGTGAACGCCAGCGGAATCAGCGCGCCGCCGGTGAAACCCTGCATGGCGCGGAACACGATCATGCTTTCCAGGTTCCAGGCGAACGAGCAGAGCAGCGAGGACACCAGGAAACCCACCGAGATCATCACCGCCAGGCGCCTTGCTGAGAGCAGCTGCACCAGCCAGGCGGTCATCGGGATCATGATGATCTCCGCCACCAGGTAGGAGGTGGAGATCCACGAGCCTTCCTCGAGGGTCGCCGCCAGCGCGCCCTGGATGTCCTTCAGCGAGGAGTTGGTGATCTGGATGTCGAGCACCGCCATGAATGCGCCGAGCATGGCGCTGAGCACCGCGATCCAGTCGCGCCGGGTCGGTTCGCCAAGCGGCCGGGCCAGCGCCTCAGCGGTCACGGAGCTCGACCTCGGCTTCGACGGACATGCCGGGGCGGATGCGGCCATGCAGCGGGTTGTCGGCCTCGAACACGATCTTCACCGGGATGCGTTGCACCACCTTGGTGAAGTTTCCGGTGGCGTTGTCCGGTGGCAGCAGGCTGAACTGCGCGCCGGAAGCGGCGAACAGGCTATCGATGCGGCCGTCGATAGGCGTGTCGGGGAAGGCGTCGAAGGTCAGGCGCGCCTTCTGCCCGTCGCGCATGCGGCCGACCTGGGTCTCCTTGAAGTTGGCCTGGACCCAGATGTCTTCGTCCGGCACCAGCGACAGCAAATGGGTACCAACCTGCACGTACTGGCCGTTGCGTGCGCTGCGCTGGCCGACCAGGCCGTTGATCGGCGAATGGATCAGGGTGCGTGACAGGTTGATTTCGGCTTGCGCCAGTTCGGTGCGGGCGCTGGCGATCTGCGCTTCCAGGCGCTTGATCTCGGCGCCCAGGGTGTCGCGCTGGACGCGTTGTGCCTCGAGGTCGGCGCGGGCCTTGGCCAGTTGCGAGCGGGCCACATGGTTGTCGGCGGTGAGGGTGGTGACCCGTTCCTCGGAAACGTAGCCGGGCTTGCGCAGGGCTTCGGCGCGGTTCAGGTCGATCTGTGCGCGGCCAAGGGTTGCCTGGCTGGCGTTGACGTCGGCGGCGCTGGCGGCGATCAGGCTGCCCTGCTGCACCAGCTTGCTGCGCGCCTGGGCCAGTTCCGCCTCGCGGGTGGCCAGCGCGGCCTGGGCGCGCTCGACGGCGAGCTTGAAGTCGGCGTCTTCCAGGCGTACCAGTAGCTGCCCCTTGTCCACGTGCTGGTTGTCGCGCACCAGGACTTCCTCGACCCGCGCGCCCAACTGGCTGGCCACCCGCGTGATCTCGCCCTGGACGTAGGCGTTGTCGGTGCTTTCCACGTGGCGGCCGATGAACCACCAGTGCAGGAAGAAGGCCAGGGCGATCAGGCCGACGGCCACCAGGAAGACGGTCAGGCGACGTTTGAGTTGGGCGGGCATGGGTGGAGTGTTCCGTCGGCAAAATTCGGCCAATCTAGCAGTGTTCCGCCGGACGTTATAGGCGCTACACTTCGGACTCTTTGTTGCTTATAGGGAACAATAATGGGGCTTGATGATGCGCTGATCTTCACCCGCGTGGTGGAGTACCACAGCTTCACCCAGGCCGCGCAGAGCCTGGGCATGCAGAAGTCCACGGTGAGCCGGCGCATTGCCCTGCTGGAGGAGCGCCTGGGCGTGCGCCTGCTCAATCGCACCACCCGCAAGTTGCGCCTGACCGAAGTAGGGCAGGCCTACTACGAGCGCTGCCGGCAGATCATGCACGATTTCGCCGAGGCCGAGCAGGCGGTCATGCAGTTGCAACAGGCGCCGTCGGGATTGCTGCGGATCACCTCGCCGATAGAGTTCGGCCAGATGTTCCTCGCCAGCCTGCTGGGCGACTTCATGCGCCAGTACCCGCAGATCACCGCCGAGGTCGAGCTGGCCTCGCGCAGCGTCGATCCGCTGCAGGAGGGCGTCGACATCGTGATCATGGTCGGCCAGCCGGAGGATTCCACCCTGGTGGCCCGTCGCCTGCTCTCTACCAGCCGCTGGCTCTGCGCCAGCCCCGACTACCTGGCGGCGCACGGCACGCCGACATCGGTGGCCGAGCTTGCCGGGCATCGCGCGGTCCTTCTGTCCACCGACTCCCAGCGCTACTGGCCGCTTTCCGGAGACAGCCTGCCCTGCCAGCGGGTGCTGTCCTGCAACAACATCACCTTCGCCCGCGAGGCGGTGGTCGCCGGTGCCGGCATTGCCGCGCTACCGGCGCTGATCTGTGCGGAGAGCGTGCACAGCGGGCGTCTGGTGCGTTTGCTGGCGGACGTGCCGTTGCCGGTCGGCGAACTGTATGCGGTCTATCCTTCGCGGCGTTTCCAGGCGATGAAGGTCAAGGCCTTCCTCGATTTCCTGATCAGCCGCCTGCCGGCCGACACCGGTCGTTTACTGGAGCCGGAGGCGGCCCGCCTGATAACATCGCGCCCCTGAATTTCCGTTTTAACTTCCGCTTGGCAAGAGAGTCTCCATGACCACTGTTCGTACTCGCATCGCCCCGTCGCCGACGGGCGACCCGCACGTCGGTACCGCATACATCGCGCTGTTCAACCTGTGCTTCGCGCGTCAGCACGGCGGTCAGTTCATCCTGCGCATCGAGGACACCGACCAACTGCGTTCGACGCGGGAGTCCGAGCAGCAGATCTACGACGCCCTGCGCTGGCTCGGCATCGAGTGGGACGAGGGCCCGGACGTCGGCGGCCCGCATGGCCCGTACCGGCAGAGCGAGCGCGGGCACATCTACAAGAAGTATTCGGACGAACTGGTCGAGAAGGGCCATGCCTTCACCTGCTTCTGCACGCCCGAGCGCCTCGATGCGGTTCGCGCCGAGCAGATGGCGCGCAAGGAAACCCCGCGCTACGACGGCCACTGCATGCACCTGCCGAAGGATGAGGTGCAGCGCCGCCTCGCCGCCGGCGAGTCCCACGTCACCCGCATGAAGGTGCCGACCGAGGGTGTCTGCGTGGTGCCGGACATGCTCCGCGGCGATGTCGAGATTCCGTGGGATCGCATGGACATGCAGGTGCTGATGAAGGCCGACGGCCTGCCCACCTACTTCCTCGCCAACGTGGTCGACGACCACCTGATGGGCATCACCCACGTCCTGCGCGGCGAAGAGTGGCTGCCATCGGCGCCCAAGCTGATCAAGCTCTACGAGTATTTCGGCTGGGAGCAGCCGCAGCTGTGCTACATGCCGCTGCTGCGCAACCCTGACAAGAGCAAGCTGTCCAAGCGCAAGAACCCGACCTCTATCACCTTCTACGAACGCATGGGCTACCTGCCGCAGGCGCTGCTCAACTACCTCGGGCGGATGGGCTGGTCGATGCCGGACGAGCGCGAGAAATTCACCCTCGCCGAGATGATCGAGCATTTCGACCTGTCGCGCGTCTCCCTGGGCGGACCGATCTTCGACCTGGAGAAACTCTCCTGGCTGAACGGGCAGTGGATCCGCGAGCAGTCCGTGGAGGAGTTCGCCCGTGAGGTGCAGAAGTGGGCGTTGAATCCCGAATACCTGATGAAGATCGCTCCGCACGTGCAGGGACGGGTGGAGAACTTCAGCCAGATCGCACCGCTGGCCGGATTCTTCTTCAGCGGCGGGGTGCCGCTGGACGCTTCGCTGTTCGAACACAAGAAGCTCGATCCGACCCAGGTCCGCCAGGTCCTGCAACTGGTGCTGTGGAAACTCGAATCCCTGCGCCAGTGGGAGAAGGAACGCATCACCGGCTGCATCCAGGCTGTCGCCGAACACCTCCAGCTCAAGCTGCGCGACGTGATGCCGCTGATGTTCCCGGCCATCACCGGACATGCCAGCTCGGTTTCGGTGCTGGACGCCATGGAGATCCTTGGTGCCGACCTGTCGCGCTATCGCTTGCGCCAGGCCCTGGAGCTGCTGGGCGGGGCGTCGAAAAAGGAAACCAAGGAATGGGAGAAGATCCGCGACGCCATTCCCGGCTGACCGGCTTTCTTCCACAGTCGATGACGAGGCCCGCCCAGTTGCGGGCCTCGTTTTTTGGGGAGGGGAGGTAAGTGATTGTTCTTCCGGTAAAATTTTTTAGGTTTCGATGAAAAATAATGTTGACAGCCTCAAGCCTCGCCCTTAGTATGCGCCCCGTCTTCACGACGAACTCAACGAAGTGAAGCGATCCAGCGGTACTTTNTTTTGGGGAGGGGAGGTAAGTGATTGTTCTTCCGGTAAAATTTTTTAGGTTTCGATGAAAAATAATGTTGACAGCCTCAAGCCTCGCCCTTAGTATGCGCCCCGTCTTCACGACGAACTCAACGAAGTGAAGCGATCCAGCGGTACTTTGGGGCTATAGCTCAGCTGGGAGAGCGCTTGCATGGCATGCAAGAGGTCGACGGTTCGATCCCGTCTAGCTCCACCAAATTGCCGGGAATACGCGGTTGGTTTTGCGGATTCCTACGAAGGTTTCGTCCCCTTCGTCTAGTGGCCTAGGACACCGCCCTTTCACGGCGGTAACAGGGGTTCGAGTCCCCTAGGGGACGCCATTTCATGTTCATCCGTCCCAGCAATGGATGAGCGTGTCGATGACCGGAAGGTTGTCGAAGCGATCGGAAGATCGCCCGCCTGATGGCGAATTCGGGGCTATAGCTCAGCTGGGAGAGCGCTTGCATGGCATGCAAGAGGTCGACGGTTCGATCCCGTCTAGCTCCACCACATTCCAAGGCCAGCATCGCTGGCCTTACTTTTCGAAGGTTTCATTGTCCCCTTCGTCTAGTGGCCTAGGACACCGCCCTTTCACGGCGGTAACAGGGGTTCGAGTCCCCTAGGGGACGCCATTTCATGTTCATCCGTCCCAGCAATGGATGAGCGTGTCGATGACCGGAAGGTTGTCGAAGCGATCGGAAGATCGCCCGCCTGATGGCGAATTCGGGGCTATAGCTCAGCTGGGAGAGCGCTTGCATGGCATGCAAGAGGTCGACGGTTCGATCCCGTCTAGCTCCACCACATTCCAAGGCCAGCATCGCTGGCCTTACTTTTCGAAGGTTTCATTGTCCCCTTCGTCTAGTGGCCTAGGACACCGCCCTTTCACGGCGGTAACAGGGGTTCGAGTCCCCTAGGGGACGCCATTTCATGTTCATCCGTCCCAGCAATGGATGAGCGTGTCGATGACCGGAAGGTTGTCGAAGCGATCGGAAGATCGCCCGCCTGATGGCGAATTCGGGGCTATAGCTCAGCTGGGAGAGCGCTTGCATGGCATGCAAGAGGTCGACGGTTCGATCCCGTCTAGCTCCACCACATTCCAAGGCCAGCATCGCTGGCCTTACTTTTCGAAGGTTTCATTGTCCCCTTCGTCTAGTGGCCTAGGACACCGCCCTTTCACGGCGGTAACAGGGGTTCGAGTCCCCTAGGGGACGCCACTTTTTCCCGCTCTGCGGGGCTCTATAGGGCCATTCCGAATTGGAATGGCCCTTTTGTTTTTTCCCTTTTCGAATTTCCTGACAGACGGTCCGGCCGTACGCTTGCCGATTTTTATTATGCATATAATATTTCATCCATAATATTTTCGGAGCCCGTCATGAGCGACAAGAAAACCCAGACCCGTGCCCGCATCCTCGGTGCCGCCACCCAGGCCCTGCTCGAGCGGGGCGCCGTCGAGCCTAGCGTCGGGGAAGTGATGGGCGCGGCGGGGCTCACCGTCGGCGGCTTCTATGCCCACTTCCAGAGCAAGGATGCGCTGATGCTCGAGGCATTCGAGCAATTGCTCGGCAAGCGCCGCGAACTGCTCGGCGAACTCGACCCCGGATTATCGGGAAAGGAGCGTCGGGCCTTGGCGGCCGCCTTCTACCTGTCGCGCAAGCATCGGGACGCACAGGTCGACGCCGGTTGTCCGCTGCCGGCGACCCTCGCCGAGGTGGCGCGCCTGCCGGAGGGGTTTCGCGAGGTCTTGAGCAGGCATGTCGAGATCATGGTCGCCAGCCTGGCGGAAAATCCCGAGGAAACCGACGTCGCCCTGGCCGACCTGGTGTTGATGATTGGCGGTTTGGCGCTGGCCCGGGCATTGGGGCCGGGCGAGCTGTCCGACCGGGTTCTGCGTGCCGCCAAACAGGCGGTGAACTGAGGAGGTGCGAGATGAGCAGCCTGACCTGGATTCGCGGTTTCAACGGGACGATCGGCCGCATCGCGCCGCGTTGGACGGCCGAGCGTATGCGTCGGGCGTTCATGATGCCTGGCGAGTGGCCGCCGAAGGATTGGGAGCTGCCGCTGCTGGCCAGCTCGGAGCGCGTCACTCTGCGCTTCGGGCTGTCGGTGTTGCGCTGGGGCGAGGGGCCGGCAGTCCTGCTGCTGCATGGCTGGGCCGGCAGGCCGACACAGTTCGCCCATCTGATCGAGCAACTGGTCGGCGCGGGTTATTCGGTGTATGCCCTCGATGCGCCGGCCCATGGCCGCTCGCCGGGCAGGGAGGCGAACGTGGTGCTGTTCGCCCACGCCTTGCTGGAGGCCGCTGGCGAGTTGCCGCCGCTGCGTGCGGTGGTCGGTCATTCCCTGGGTGGCGCGGCGGCGTTGCTGGCGGCCCAGATGGGGCTGCGCAGCGAAGCGCTGGTGACGGTCTCGGCGCCGTCGCGGATTCTCGAACAGTTGCGCCTGTTCGCTCGTTTCGTCGGTTTGCCGGCCCTGGCTCGCTCGCATTTCATCCGCCTGGTCGAGCGTCAGGCGGGCATATCCGCGGCGTGCCTGGATGTGGCGCGCTACCGTCTGGAAATGCCCGGACTGGTGGTGCATGCCGACGACGACCCGCGCGTAGCGGTGGAAAATGCCGAGCGCATCCATGCCGCCTGGCCGGCCAGTCGCTTGCTGCGCCTGCCGGGCGGCGGCCACCACCGACTGCTCGGCGAGCGCAGGCTGAGCGAGTCGCTGCTGGCGCTGCTCGAGGAGCGTCCGGCGATGCGCGCTTGCCGGCGCGTGGAAAAGACGGCGAGCGCTTCCTGAGGCGCGTAGCAGAGGGGTTGTCGTTGTCCTGACCTCGGTTCTTCGGTAAAAAGCGCTGTGGCCCGCGCGGAGCGATCCGGCGGGGCGAGCCGTTTCGAATCGAGGAATGCCCATGACATTGCCGCTGGATCGGGTCCTGCTGCAGGCCAGCCCGGTATTGCCGGTGCTGGTGATCGAGGACGTGGCGCTGGCGCCCGACCTGGCGCGCGCGTTGTATGCGGGCGGCGTCACGGTGCTGGAAGTGACGCTGCGCACGCCGCAGGCGCTGGACGCGATCGCCGCCATCCATCGCGAGGTGCCCGAGGTCCTGCTGGGGGCGGGTACCCTGATTCACACCGAGCAGTTTCTCGAGGCACGCGACGCGGGCGCGCAGTTCGCCGTCAGCCCCGGATGCACGCCGCGCCTTGCCGCCGCCGCGGAGGATGCCGGCCTGCCATACCTGCCCGGGGTGATGACGCCTTCGGAAGTGTTGCTGGCGCTGGAGTACGGTTATCGCTCGCTGAAGCTGTTCCCGGCCGATGGCACTGCCAGCGTGAAAATGCTGAAAAGCCTGAAGGGGCCGTTCACCGGCATCCGCTTCTGCCCGACCGGCGGGGTCAACCTGGACAACCTGCTGAATTTCCTCCGCCTGCCCAATGTCGCCTGTGTCGGCGGCACCTGGCTGGCGCCGCCGAGCTTGATCCGGGCGCGGGCCTGGGATCAGATCACACAACTGGCCAGGGAAGCGCGCGAACTGGCCGGCAGCCTGGAGCAGCATTGATGAATTGGGACTACGCCGATCCGTTCGTGATCGACCTCAGGGTCCTCGCCGAGGACATCGACGGGCTCGGCCACGCGAACAACGCCGTCTACGTCAGTTGGTTGGAGCGCTGCGCCTGGCGCCACTCGCAGCGGCTGGGCCTGGACCTGGCCGAGTACCGCCGGCTGGACCGGGCGATGGCGGTGCTGCGCCACGAGATCGACTACCTGGCCGCGGCCTACGAGGGCGACGAACTGCAACTGGCGACCTGGATCGTCGAGTCCGACCAGCGCCTGCGGATGAACCGGCGCTTCCAGTTGGTACGCCCGGCGGATGGCGCCACACTGCTGCGGGCGCAGACCACCTTCGTCTGCATCGAACTGTCCAGCGGCAAGCCGAAGCGGATGCCGGCGGAGTTCATCGACGGCTACGGCCAGGCTCTGCTCGCCGGGGCCTGACCCGTCGCGCGTCGGCCGGCAGGCATTCGCACTTTGTTCCGGGCGGCGGATTCTCTAGAATCCGCCGCCTGTCATTTTCGAGGTAGTGGTTCGTGCAAATCGCCCTGGCGCCGATGGAAGGTCTGGTGGATGAAATCCTCCGCGACGTGCTGACCCGCGTCGGCGGCATCGATTGGTGTGTCACCGAATTCATCCGCATCACCGATCGCCTACTGCCGGCCACGGCTTTCCACAAGCTGGCGCCGGAGCTGCGCGACGGCAGCCGGACCCGCGCCGGGACGCCGATGCGTGTGCAGTTGCTCGGCTCCGATCCTGCGTGCCTGGCGGATAACGCCGCGTTCGCCTGTGAGCTGGGTGCCCCGGTGATCGACCTGAACTTCGGTTGTCCGGCCAAGACCGTGAACCGCTCGCGCGGCGGCGCGGTATTACTCAAGGAGCCGGAGCTGATGCACGACATCGTCGCCGCCGTGCGTCGCGCGGTGCCGAGCGAGATTGCGGTGACCTCGAAGATGCGCCTGGGCTACGACAGTCCCGACGGCGCCCTGGATTGCGCGCGGGCCCTGGCCGACGGCGGCTCGGCCCATGTAGTGGTGCATGCCCGGACCAAGGTCGATGGCTACAGGCCGCCGGCGCACTGGGAGTGGGTGGCGCGGGTGGCCGAGGCGGTGCGCGTGCCGGTGTTCGCCAATGGCGAAGTGTGGACGCTCGACGACTACCTGCGTTGTCGCGAGGTCAGCGGGGTGGAGGACATCATGCTCGGTCGCGGCCTGGTCTCGCGTCCTGGCCTGGCTCGGCAGATCGCCGCCTGGCGCGATGGCGGCGAAATCCACGAGATGCCCTGGAGCGAGCTGTTGCCGCTGCTGCGCGACTTCTGGCTACAGGCCCGGCGCAAGCTCGCCCCGCGCTATGCCCCGGGGCGTCTCAAGCAGTGGCTGGGCATGCTCACGCGCACCTATCCCGAAGCCGTCGAGCTGTTCGCGCGGATTCGCCGGGAAAGCGATTGCGAAACCATCGACCGGCTGTTGCAGGTGTCGTTCAGCCAGGCGGCCTAGCTTGCGTAGCAGGCCTAGCGGCCGCCGCTGACATCGATGAAGGTGCCGGTGCTGTAGCTGGCTTCGTCCGACGCCAGCCAGAGAATCGCCCGCGCGACTTCCTCCGCCGTACCGCCGCGTCCTAGCGGTATGCCGCCCTTCAGGCGTTCGATACGGCCGGGCTCGCCGCCGCTGGCGTGGATCTCGGTATCGATCAGTCCGGGCCGCACCGCGTTGACCCGGATACCCTCCGCCGCCACTTCCCTGGCCAGCCCGATGGTCATGCTGTCGATGGCGCCCTTGGCGGCGGCATAGTCGATGTATTCGTTGGGCGATCCCAGCCGCGAGGCCATCGAGGATACGTTGACGATGCTGCCGCCGCGCCCGCCGTGGCGGGTCGACAGGCGCTTCACCGCCTCGCGGGCGCAGAGGAAGCTGCCGGTCACGTTGGTCGCGAATACCCTGTGCAGGCGCGCCGCGTCGATGTTTTCCAGGCGCGTCTGCGCTTCCAGCACGCCGGCGTTGTTGACCAGCACGTCGAGGCGGCCGAAACGTTCGTCGATGGCGGCGAACAGCCGCTCGACATCGCCTTCCTCGGCTACGTCGGCCGCCACCGCCAGGGCTTCGCCGCCCTGGCGCTCGATGCGCTGGCGCAGCGCTTCGGCGGCCTCGCGGTTGCGCAGATAGTTGAGGACGACCGCATAGCCGCGCTCGGCGGCGAGCAGAGCGGTGGCGGCGCCGATGCCGCGGCTGGCTCCGGTGATCAGCATGACGTTGCGCATGATGATGCTCCCCAGGTCAGTAGCGAGTGAAGGTCAGGTAGTCGGCGTCCCAGCCCAGGCCCTGCCAGAACAGGTTGGACAGCGGCGCGTCAAGGGCCGATTGCGCGCGGATCAGGCCGGCGCCGCGCGAGCGCAGGGCCTCCTCGGCACTGCCCACCAGTTCCCGGGCCAGGCCCTGGCGGCGGGCCTGCGGCAGTACGTAGAGCTCTGCGATCTCTCCCACCCGTGCCTGACCGTCCTCGATCTGCCACAGGTGGGCGAGGACGAAACCGCGGGGATGCTGCTGGGCCTCCGCCAGCCAGAGCAAGCGGTTGCGCGAGGCGGCCAGGAGCAGTGCCTGGATCGCCTGCTGGTCGCCGGCATCCAGGGTTTCTCCGGCTTCGCGGACATTGGCTTGCCAGAGGGCGGCCACCGCGGGGACGTCGTCGGCGCTGGCCAGGCGAACCCGGTGTTGCTCTGGCGTCGCATCGAGCTCCTGGCCGACCCGCAGCAGGTTGCCGTCGGGATCGACCAGGGCGAATTCGCGCATGCCCCAGGGTTGGTCTTCCAGGGCCGTGATGCGTGGAATCCCCTGGCTGCCCAGGCCGAGGGCCGCGGCCTGGCGATGCAGTGCCTGGACGTCCTCCAGGCGCAGGTAGGCAGCGCTGCAGTTGGTCTTCGGTTCGAGCGCTTCGAACAGCGACAGGTGCAGCTCCAGGGCGCCGCGCTGGAGGATGGCGTAGGTCGGATAGCGAGCGCCAAGGTGGAAGCCGAGGGACTGGTAGAAGGCGCTGGCGCTGTCCAGATCGCGGCAGGGGAAGGTCGGGATTGCGCGTTCCATGGCGACGGTTCTCGAAAGGATGAGTTTCGATCTGAGCACGACGAACGGTCGTTCTCAAGGCTCTTGAAATACTTCCGACGATCCCTATCTAGTTCGTGCGGGATGCCGAAGACGGGTTCCGCACCAGAGTACTTGCTGATAATTCAGGAGATTCGCAATGAGCAACGCTTTTTCCCTCGCCCCGCTGTTCCGTCATTCCGTAGGCTTCGATCGCTTCAACGATCTGTTCGAGTCGGCCCTGCGCAATGAGGCCGGGAGTACCTACCCGCCCTACAACGTCGAAAAGCACGGTGACGACGAGTATCGCATCGTTATCGCCGCCGCCGGCTTCCAGGAAGAAGACCTGGACCTGCAGGTCGAGCGCGGCGTGCTGACCGTCAGTGGCGGCAAGCGCGAGAAGTCCACGGACAACGTGACCTACCTGCACCAGGGCATCGCCCAGCGCGCCTTCAAGCTGTCGTTCCGCCTCGCCGACCATATCGAGGTCAAGGCGGCTTCGCTGGCCAACGGCCTGCTGAACATCGACCTGGTCCGGCTGGTTCCGGAAGAAGCCAAGCCGAAGCGTATCGCCATCAATGGCCAGCGCCCGGCACTGGACAACCAGTAACCGTCAGCGGTGATCGAAAAAAGGCGCCTTCGGGCGCCTTTTTTCATTTCGTTGCGCTATCGGCCCAGGGCTCTGCCGGTGTGCCGTCAGGCACCTCGTCCAGCAGGACGTCGAGGTCGACGGCGGCCGCCATCGCCCGGTTGCCTTCGTCGCTGGGGTGCAGATGGTCGCCGGAGTCGTAGCGCGCGGCGAGCCGCGACGGCTGCTCCGGATCGCGCAATGCCGCGTCGAAGTCGATCACCGCATCGAAGGCGCCGGCATGACGGATCCACTCGTTAACCTGCCTGCGCAGGGCTTCCTTGGCGGGATGGTAATAATCGCTCAACGGCGTGCCGGGCAGTGCGCCCTCGAACGGCGTGAGGGTCGCGCCGACGACCCGGATACCCCGGTTGTGCGCCTGTTCGATCAATTGCCGGTAGCCGGCGATCAGCGCTTCCAGGGTGGGCGGTGCGGCATTCCGGGCAAAAGCGGTACCGGGCCAGGCAATGTCGTTGATGCCGAGCATCACCACCATGCTGCTTGCGCCTGGCTGGGCCAGTACGTCGCGGTCCAGACGTGCCAGCGCGCTCGCGCCCATGCCGTCGCTCAGCAGACGGGCGCCGGAAATCCCCGCATTGACCACGGCGACGCCATGCGGGGCCAGGCGTTCGGCGAGGAAGTCCGGCCAACGGCTGTTCCGGTCGAGGCTGGCGCTGGCTCCGTCGGTGATCGAGTCGCCGAGCGTCACCAGCGTCCGCGTTGCCGTTTCGGTTTCGACCAGGATACCTGTCAACAGCAGGCGCGCGGTGGTGCTCTGGCTGTCCGCCGCGTCCAGCTGCAATGCGTGGCTTTGGGTCTGCTCGCCGGCGACGATCCAGCCCGTCTGGCGGCCGTCCCAGTGGAAGGTTTCCATGGGCGTGGCGGCCGGCAGGTAGAGACTCACCAGCACCTGCGAGAGCGCGGCCACCGGCATCGCCACCGGATCGCTGAGTAGCGTGGCCCCGGGCGCGATGGTCGCCGTCCGGCGTCCGCCGAAGGTCACGTCATGCAGGCTGCCGATGGCGACCGCGGCGCGCTCGGAACCCGGTTTGGCCAGGGTGGCCCGGCCGATCCGGATCGGGCGCTTTCCATAGGTATTTGCCAGGACGATGCGCACGCGCGTTCCTCCCAGGCTGATTCGCGCCAGTTGCCGCACCGTCTGGTCGTGCAGTTCGGCCGGCACGTTGCTGGGAAACAGGAAGTCCTCAGCCCAGACCGGCTGCGGGCTGGCCTGCCAGCTGGCGGTCCAGGAAGCGGCCGGCGCGGCGCAGGCGTACAACAGGCTCGTCGCGAGCGCGAAGGCCCGGGTTGCGCTGGAGGTCGCGGCGGGAAGTCTTTCGATGGGTCGTTTCATGTCGTTGAATTCAGTGGTTATCCTGTAGCTGATGATGAATTCAAAGATTTAAGGGAAATAGACCGTAGCGGGGAACATCATTTATGAAGCGAAATCATCAGGCAGGGCGCCATGGCCCGGCTTGAAGTCAACCGTTCCGGCGAACTGGAGGTGTTTGCCCGGGTCGTCGAGTCGGGGGGCTTTTCCGCCGCCGCTCGACGTTGCGGCATGACGCCCTCGGCAGTCAGCAAGCTGATCACCCGGCTCGAACAGCGCCTGGGAACCCGCTTGCTGAACCGCTCCACCCGTCAATTGCAACTGACGCCCGAGGGATGCACGTTCTACGAGCGCGGGGTGCGTATCCTGGCCGACCTGGAGGAAGCCGAGCGGTGTGCGAGCGAAAACGCGGCGCCGCGCGGGCGCTTGCGAGTCAACGCCAACGTGCCTTTCGGACATCATTTCCTCCTGCCGCTGGTGCCCGAGTTCCTCGCGCAGCATCCCGAGGTGACGCTGGATATCGTGCTGACCGATGAGGTCGTCGACATCCTCGAGCAGCGCACCGACGTGGCCGTGCGCGCGGGGCCGCTGAAAAGCTCGAGCCTGGTGGCGCGCAAGCTGGGGAGCACGCGCATGCTGATCGTCGGTGCGCCGGCCTACCTGGCCCGGCATGGCATGCCGGCCACGCCGCAGGCGCTGCTGGGGCACAACCGCCTCGGCGCCAACTATGTGCGAACGCGCTCCGGCTGGCCGCTGCGGGACGCCGGCGAGGAACTCGTGGTGCCGTTGTCGGGCAACGCCCAGGCCAGCGATGGCGAGGCGCTGCGCTGTCTGGCCGTGGCCGGCCTGGGCCTGGCGCGGCTGGCCGCGTTCCAGGTGCGCGAGGACATAGCCGCCGGTCGCCTGATTCCCGTGCTCGAGGCATACAACCCGGGCGACCTGGAGGAAGTCCACGCCGTCTACGTCGGCCAGGGCGGCTATCTGCCGCTGCGCGTGCGGGCGTTCCTGGACTTTCTGGCGGAGCGCGTCGATATGAGCCAGGGTTGATCGCAGTGCTACATGAATACGCCGATTCCGCGGCCGAAAGCTTTTCTTCCTAGCGCTTCAGTAACAGGAGGCAATCCAGATGAGCGATGACATCCAGCGTTACCCCAGCAGCCTGCCGTTTCCCTTTTCCCGCGCGGTGCGGGCCGGCGGCTTCCTGTTTCTTTCCGGACAGGTGCCGATGAGTCCGACCGGCGAGGTGGTACGTGGCGATATCCAGACCCAGACCGAAGCGGTGATGGCACGCATCGGCGAGACCCTGGAGAGCTGTGGCGCGCGTTTCGACCAACTGGTGAAGGTCACCGTCTGGCTGTCGGACATGGCCCACTTCGCCGGTTTCAACGAGGTCTACCAGCGTCATGTGCAGGGGGCCTTGCCGGTACGCTCGACGGTGACCGCCGGGCTGGCGCTGGGGGTCGACGTGGAGGTCGAGGTGCAGGCGTGGGTCGGCGAGGGCTGAGTCGCGAGGGCATTGGCATGCAGGTCGGGTGAGCGCTGGCCGCGGACGGCGAAGAGGGAAGGGCCTACCCGTGGCGTCCGACCTGAATCGCTTCAGGCCGCTGGAGTGCCGTTGCCGAATGCCTGTTCGTCGAGCAGGCGCATGAAGGCGCGCGCGGCGTTCGACAGGGTCCGCTCGGTGTGCAGGATGTAGCCGAGCTGGCGGCTGAGCTGGATGTCCTGTAGCGGCAGGCGCACCACCTGGTCGTCGAGCATGGTCCGCGGCAGCACGCTCCAGGCCAGGCCGATGGAGACCATCATCTTGATGGTCTCCAGGTAGTTGGTGCTCATGGCGATGTTCGGCGTCAGCCCTTCGGCTTCGAACATGCGCCGCACGATGTGGTGGGTGAAGGTGTTGCCGCCGGGGAATACCGCGGGGTGCTTGGCGACGTCGGCGAGGAACACCGTGCCCTGTCGGGCCAGCGGGTGCTCCGGGGCGGCGACGAAGTCCAGTGGGTCGTCCCACACCGGGACTGCGCGCACCGGTTCGGCGGTTTCCGGGGCCAGGGTGATCACCGCCAGCTCCGCACGGCCATGAAGGATCTCCTCGTAGGCCACTTCCGAATCCAGGAACTGGATATCCAGCGCCACCTGCGGATGCGCCCGGGTGAAGGCGCGCAGCAGCGGCGGCAGGCGATGCAGGCCGATGTGGTGGCTGGTGGCCAGGACCAGCCGGCCGCTGACCTCGCCGGTGAGGTTGTTCAGCGCCCGGCGGGTGTCGTCGAGCACGTTGAGCAACTGGTAGGCGCGCGGCAGCAGGGCGCGCCCGGCCTCGGTGAGGTTGACCTCGCGGCCGACCCGGTCGAACAGCCGGGCATTGAGCTGCTGTTCGAGGGCGGCGATGCGCTTGCTCACCGCCGGTTGGGTCAGGTGCAGGCGCTCGCCGGCTTCGGAGAAGCTGCCGGTCTCGGCAATGGCGATGAAGGTGTTGAGGCTGTTCAGGTCCATTGCGGGCCTCCGCTGGTTTCGGCTGCCCGGAGCTTAGCGCCAATGGATTCCTGTTGGGAATGCTTTGGATGAAAAATATGAATTTGAGTTATTCGTAGACAAGCCATAGGATCATCCTCACAAGCCCTGTGGGCATAGAAATAAGCTGATGAGGAAATCCCGATGGCCGGCAAGACCCTCTACGACAAACTCTGGGACATGCACTTGGTCAAGCAGCGCGACGACGGTTCGGCGCTGATCTACATCGACCGCCATATCCTGCACGAAGTGACCTCGCCGCAGGCCTTCGAGGGTCTTCGCCTGGCCGGGCGCAAGCCGTGGCGGATCGACGCCAACATCGCTACCCCGGACCACAACGTGCCGACCACCCGCACCGAGCGCAAGGGCGGCATCGCCGCCATCGCCGACGAGGTCTCGCGCCTGCAGGTGCAGACCCTCGACGAGAACTGCGACGACTTCGGCATCACCGAATTCAAGATGAACGACGTGCGCCAGGGCATCGTCCATGTGGTCGGTCCGGAGCAGGGCGCGACCCTCCCGGGGATGACCGTGGTTTGCGGCGACTCGCACACTTCCACCCACGGCGCCTTCGGCGCGCTGGCCCACGGCATCGGCACTTCCGAGGTCGAGCATGTGCTGGCGACCCAGTGCCTGGTGGCGAAGAAGATGAAGAACATGCTGGTCAAGGTCGAAGGCAGGCTGCCGGCCGGCGTCACGGCGAAGGATATCGTCCTCGCGGTGATCGGCAGGATCGGCACCGCCGGCGGCAACGGCCACGCCATCGAGTTCGCCGGCAGCGCCATCCGCGACCTGTCCATCGAAGGGCGGATGACCATCTGCAACATGTCGATCGAGGCGGGCGCCCGCGTCGGCCTGGTCGCCGTCGACCAGAAGACCATCGACTACGTGAAGGGCCGGCCCTTCGCGCCGAGCGCCGAGCAATGGGACCAGGCCGTCGCCTGCTGGCAGGGGCTGGTGTCGGACGCCGATGCCCGCTTCGATACCGTGGTCGAGCTGGACGCCGCGCAGATCAAGCCGCAGGTCAGCTGGGGCACGTCGCCGGAAATGGTCCTGGCCGTGGACCAGAACGTGCCGGACCCGGCCCGCGAGAGCGACCCGATCAAGCGCGGTTCGATCGAGCGCGCCTTGAAATACATGGGCCTGCGGCCGAACCAGGCGATCACCGACATCCAGCTGGACCGGGTATTCATCGGTTCCTGCACCAACTCGCGGATCGAGGACCTGCGTGCCGCCGCCGAAGTGGCCAGGGGCCGCAAGGTCGCCGCGACCATCAAGCAGGCGCTGGTGGTGCCGGGTTCCGGGTTGGTCAAGGAGCAGGCCGAGAAGGAAGGCCTGGACCGGATCTTCATCGAGGCCGGCTTCGAATGGCGCGAGCCGGGCTGTTCCATGTGCCTGGCGATGAACCCGGACCGGCTGGAGAGCGGCGAACACTGCGCCTCGACCTCCAACCGCAACTTCGAGGGCCGTCAGGGCGCCGGTGGCCGTACCCACCTGGTCAGCCCGGCGATGGCCGCCGCCGCGGCCGTCAACGGCCGCTTCATCGATGTCCGCGAATTGCTCGCCTGAGGAGAACCGAGATGAAACCCTATACCCAGACGACCGGTCTCGTCGCTCCGCTGGATCGCGCCAACGTCGATACCGATCAGATCATTCCCAAGCAATTCCTCAAGTCGATCAAGCGCACCGGCTTCGGCCCCAATCTGTTCGACGAATGGCGCTACCTGGATGTCGGGCAGCCGGGACAGGACAACTCGAAGCGTCCGCTGAACCCGGACTTCGTCCTCAACCAGCCGCGCTACCAGGGCGCCAGCGTACTGCTGGCGCGGGAGAACTTCGGCTGCGGCTCGTCCCGCGAGCACGCGCCCTGGGCGCTGGACGAGTACGGTTTCCGCACGGTGATCGCACCGAGCTATGCCGACATCTTCTTCAACAACAGTTTCAAGAACGGCTTGCTGCCGATCATCCTGCCCGAGGCCGAGGTGGACGAACTGTTCCGCCAGGTCGAGGCGAACGAAGGCTACCAGTTGTCCATCGACCTGGCGGCGCAGACCGTTACCCGTCCTGATGGCAAGGTGCTGGGTTTCGAGGTCGACCCGTTCCGCAAGCATTGCCTGCTCAACGGCCTCGACGACATCGGCCTGACGCTGCAGGACGCCGATGCGATCCGCGCCTTCGAGGACGGCTACCGCCAGCAGCAGCCCTGGCTGTTCCGCTGAGCGGCACGCGAGTCCCCTTGCCGGGCGCATCCTGGGTAGGGTGCGCCCGGTTTTTCTCCTGGAGTAGATTCATGAGCGACCACGATGACGTTGTCCAGCGCCAGTTCGGCGCCCAGGCTGCGGCCTACCTGAGCAGCGCCGTGCATGCCCAGGGCGAGGAATTCGCCTTGCTGCGCGACGCCCTGGCCGGGCGCCCGGAAGCGCGGGTCCTCGACCTGGGTTGCGGCGCCGGCCACGTGAGCTTCCAGGTCGCCGCCCTGGCAGGGGAGGTGGTGGCCTACGATCTTTCCGCCGAGATGCTCGCCGTGGTGGCGCAGAGCGCCGCGGAACGGGGCATGGCGAACATCCGCACCGAGCAGGGCAAGGCGGAGAGCCTGCCCTTCGCCGACGGCGAGTTCGATTTCGTCTTCAGTCGCTATTCCACCCATCACTGGCGCGACGTCGGCCTGGCCCTGCGCGAGGTGCGACGGGTGCTCAAGCCCGGCGGGGTGGCGATCTTCGTCGACGTGGCGGCGCCCGGGCAGGCCTTGCCGGACACCTTCCTGCAGACCGTCGAGCTGCTCCGCGACACCAGCCATGTGCGCAACTACTCGCCGGCCGAGTGGGCGCGCCTGAGCGGCGAGGCGGGGTTGCTGGTCACCGGAAGCCGGCGCCAGCGTCTGCGCTTGGAGTTCCAGTCGTGGGTCGAGCGGATGCGTACGCCGGAGGTGTTCCGCCAGGCGATCCGCAGCCTGCAGCTGGCGGTGGGCGAGGAAGTCAGAGAGTATTTCGAGATTGCCGACGACGGCTCGTTCAGCACCGACGTGCTGGTGCTGTGGCTGCGTCGGGAGTGACGGTTCGATCACGGCGGCGCATGCCCGCCGTTCAATGAATGAAGGACAAGAGGGTGTTATGAGCAAGCAGATCCTGGTTCTCCCCGGTGACGGTATCGGTCCGGAAATCATGGCGGAAGCGGTCAAGGTGCTGGAGCTGGCCAACGACAGGTTCCAGCTCGGCTTCGAACTGGCCGAGGACGTCATCGGTGGCGCGGCCATCGACAAGCACGGCGTGCCGCTGGCCGACCAGACCCTGCAGCGCGCGCGCCAGGCCGATGCGGTGCTGCTGGGCGCGGTAGGAGGGCCGAAATGGGACAGGATCGAACGCGATATCCGTCCCGAGCGCGGTCTGCTGAAGATTCGTTCGCAACTGGGCCTGTTCGCCAACCTGCGTCCGGCCATCCTCTACCCGCAACTGGCCGCGGCCTCCAGCCTGAAGCCGGAAGTGGTCGCCGGGCTGGACATCCTCATCGTCCGCGAACTGACCGGCGGCATCTACTTCGGCCAGCCCCGCGAACAGCGCGTGCTGGAGAACGGCGAGCGCCAGGCCTACGACACCCTGCCGTACAGCGAGAGCGAAATCCGTCGTATCGCCCGCGTCGGTTTCGACATGGCCCGCGTACGCAACAACAGGCTCTGTTCGGTGGACAAGGCCAACGTCCTCGCCTCCAGCCAGCTGTGGCGGGAAGTGGTGGAAGAGGTGGCGAAGGACTACCCGGACGTCGAGCTTTCCCATATGTACGTGGACAACGCCGCCATGCAGCTGGTGCGCGCGCCCAAGCAGTTCGACGTGATGGTCACCGACAACATGTTCGGCGACATCCTGTCGGATGAGGCTTCCATGCTGACCGGTTCCATCGGCATGCTGCCTTCTGCCTCGCTCGACGCGAACAACAAGGGCATGTACGAACCCTGCCACGGTTCCGCCCCGGACATCGCCGGTCAGGGCATCGCCAACCCGCTGGCTACCATCCTCTCGGTCTCGATGATGCTGCGCTACAGCTTCAGCCAGGCGACCGCCGCCGACGCCATCGAGCAGGCGGTGAGCAAGGTCCTCGACCAGGGGCTGCGCACCGGCGACATCTGGTCCGAAGGCTGCCGCAAGGTCGGCACCCGGGAAATGGGCGATGCCGTAGTCGCGGCACTCAAGAATCTGTAATCTGACGGGCTTGGCCGGCGCCATGATGGCTGCCGGCCAGCTCACTTCTCTCATATAGGTGTAGTTGCGATGAAGCGTGTAGGTCTGATCGGTTGGCGCGGGATGGTGGGTTCCGTACTCATGCAGCGGATGCTGGAAGAGCGGGACTTCGACCTGATCGAGCCGGTGTTCTTCACCACGTCGAACGTCGGTGGCCAGGGCCCGGAAGTGGGCAAGGACATCGCTCCGCTGAAGGACGCCTACAGCATCGACGAGCTGAAGACCCTCGACGTGATCCTGACCTGCCAGGGTGGCGACTACACCAGCGAAGTATTCCCCAAGCTGCGCGAGGCCGGCTGGCAGGGCTACTGGATCGATGCCGCCTCCAGCCTGCGCATGGAAGACGACGCGGTGATCGTCCTCGACCCGGTCAACCGCAAGGTCATCGACCAGGCCCTGGACGCCGGCACCCGCAACTACATCGGCGGCAACTGCACCGTCAGCCTGATGCTGATGGCCTTGGGCGGGCTGTTCGACGCCGGGCTGGTCGAGTGGATGAGCGCCATGACCTACCAGGCCGCCTCCGGCGCCGGCGCGCAGAACATGCGTGAACTGCTCAAGCAGATGGGCGCCGCCCATGCATCGGTGGCGGATGACCTGGCCAACCCGGCCAGCGCGATCCTCGACATCGACCGCAAGGTGGCGGAGACCCTGCGCAGCGAAGCCTTCCCCACCGAGCATTTCGGCGCGCCGCTGGGCGGCAGCCTGATCCCCTGGATCGACAAGGAACTGCCCAACGGGCAGAGCCGCGAAGAGTGGAAGGCCCAGGCGGAGACCAACAAGATCCTCGCCCGCTTCAAGAACCCGATCCCGGTCGACGGTATCTGCGTGCGCGTCGGCGCCATGCGTTGCCACAGCCAGGCGCTGACCATCAAGTTGAACAAGGATGTGCCGCTGACCGACATCGAGGGCCTGATCAGCCAGCACAATCCCTGGGTCAAGCTGGTGCCGAACCACCGCGAGGTAAGCGTGCGCGAGCTGACCCCGGCCGCCGTCACCGGCACCCTGAGCGTTCCGGTCGGGCGCCTGCGCAAGCTGAACATGGGCTCCCAGTATCTCGGCGCCTTCACCGTCGGCGACCAGTTGCTGTGGGGCGCTGCCGAGCCGCTGCGGCGCATGCTGCGCATCCTGCTGGAGCGCTGATCGATCCGGCGCCGCCCGCAATGGGTGGCGCCTCGATTGCCTGGGCGAAGGTGGGCAAGTAAAGTGCCACGCCTATTTCGCAGACCGCCGAGGCTTTTCCCATGTCCCAGCCCCTCAATGTCGCAGTCGTAGGCGCCACCGGATCGGTTGGCGAGGCTCTGGTCGGTCTCCTCGACGAACGCGACTTCCCGCTTCATCGTCTGCATCTGCTGGCCAGCGCCGAGTCGGCCGGGCAGCGCATGGGTTTCGCCGAAAGCAGCCTGCGCGTCGGCGATGTCGATAGCTTCGATTTTTCCAGTGTCGGCCTGGCCTTCTTCGCCGCGGCAGCCGAGGTGTCGCGTGCCCATGCCGAGCGCGCCCGCGCGGCGGGTTGTTCGGTGATCGACCTGAGCGGCGCCCTGGAACCGAGCGTCGCACCGCCGGTCATGGTGTCGGTGAATGCCGAACGCCTGGCCTCGCAAGCGGCGCCGTTCCTTTTGTCCAGTCCTTGCGCCGTAGCCGCCGAACTGTGCGAAGTGCTGGCGCCACTCCTGGCCACGCTGGATTGCCGGCAACTGAACCTGACAGCCTGCCTCTCCGTCTCCAGCCTGGGGCGCGAAGGGGTCAAGGAACTCGCCCGGCAGACCGCCGAACTGCTCAATGCGCGCCCCCTGGAGCCGCGTCTCTTCGACCGCCAGATCGCCTTCAACCTGCTGGCGCAGGTCGGCGCGGTGGATGCCGAGGGGCACAGCGCCATCGAGCGGCGCATCTTCGCGGAGGTGCAGGCCTTGCTTGGCGAGCGTATCGGACCGTTGAACGTTACCTGCATCCAGGCGCCGGTATTCTTCGGCGATAGCCTCAGCGTGACCCTGCAGTGCGCGGAACCGGTGGACCTGGCCGCGGTGACGCGGGTCCTCGATGCGACGAAAGGTATCGAATGGGTCGGCGAGGGCGATTATCCGACGGTGGTCGGCGATGCCCTCGGCCAGGACGAGACCTATGTCGGCCGGGTGAGGGCGGGGCAGGCTGATCCCTGTCAGGTCAATTTGTGGATTGTGTCTGATAATGTGCGAAAAGGTGCCGCGCTGAATGCCGTGCTCCTGGGTGAGTTGTTGATAAAACACTATCTGTAAAAGATACTTACCCACAGATTTGTAGAATTATTCGAGCTTGTTAATACTGGTTCGATCCGCTGCTGCCGGGGAGCGTCCGTCCATGCATGGCTGGGCGAGCGGACAGCAAGCACCGACGCACTCCCTCTCGTGAAACGAGAAAAGATATTAAAACCAAGGGATTACACTATGGTTCGGCTTCGTACACTGGTTCGGGCAATCGCGGCGGCCTCGGTCCTGACTTCCGGCATGGCGCATGGATTGGGACTGGGGGAAATCACCCTGAAGTCGGCGTTGAACCAACCGTTGGATGCCGAGATCGAGCTGCTCGAAGTTCGTGACCTGGGTTCGGGCGAGGTGATCCCGAGCCTGGCGTCGCCGGAAGAGTTCAGCAAGGCGGGCGTCGATCGCCTGTACTACCTCACCGACCTGAAGTTCACGCCGGTGGTGAAGCCCAACGGCAAGAGCGTCATTCGCGTGACCTCGTCGAAGCCGGTGCAGGAGCCCTACCTGAACTTCCTGGTCCAGGTGCTCTGGCCGAACGGCCGCCTGCTGCGCGAGTACACCGTCCTGCTGGATCCGCCGCTGTACTCCCCGCAGGCCGCGGCAAGCGCTCCGCAAGCGCCGGTCAGCGCGCCGCGCGCGACCGGCGCCCCGCGAGCCCCGCAGGCGCCGGCTCCGGTGCGTACCACCGCGCCGGCAGGCAGCGACACCTATCGCACCGTTTCCAACGACACGCTCTGGGAGATCGCCCAGCGCAACCGTACCGATCGCGTTTCCGTACCCCAGGCGATGCTTGCGTTCCAGGAACTGAATCCGGGCGCCTTCGTCGATGGCAACATCAACCGGCTGAAGAGCGGCCAGGTCCTGCGCATTCCCACCGAACAGCAGATGCTGGAGCGCTCGCCGCGCGAGGCGCTGTCCCAGGTGCAGGCGCAGAACCAGAGCTGGCGCGGCAGCCGCAATCCGGCCGCGGGCAGCGCTGGCGCCAGGCAGTTGGATGCGACCCAGCGCAATGCCGCCGGGTCGGCGCCATCCAAGGTCGACGCCACGGACAACCTGCGCCTGGTGTCTGGCGAGGGCAAGGCCAGCAAGGGTGCCGACAAGGGCGGGAAGGGCGACAGCAAGGCGATCGCCGATACCCTGGCGGTGACCAAGGAAAGCCTCGATAGCACTCGCCGCGAGAACGAAGAACTGCAGAGCCGCATGCAGGATCTGCAGAGCCAGCTGGACAAGCTGCAGAAGTTGATCCAGTTGAAGGACGCCCAGTTGGCCAAGCTGCAAGGGCAGTTGGGCGCCGAAGGCCAGGGCGCAGCCCAGCCGAACGCAGCCCTGCCGGATGCGTCCCAGCCCAATGCAGCAGCGCAGGCGCCGGCTCAGCCCGGGACTCCCGCTGCGGCAGCGCCGACTCCTGCTCCGGCCGGAGAAGCACCCGCCGCTCCGGCGCAGCCTCCGGTGGCGCCGCCGCCCGCGCCAGCTGCCGAGAAGCCTCCGGCACCTGCCGTTCCGGCGCCCGCTCCGGTTCAGGCGGCAGAGCAGCCGGCACCGAGCTTCCTCGACGAACTGCTGGCCAACCCGCTGTGGTTGGCGGTGATCGGCGGTAGCGCACTGCTGGCGTTGCTGGTGCTGCTGATGATCCTGTCGCGGCGCAATGCGCAGAAAGAGAAGGAAGAAGCCCAGGCTTTCGCCGCGGATGCCGGCGAGGAACAGGAGGATGCGCTGGACCTGGGAAAGGACGGCTTCGACGACCTGACCCTCGACGAGCCTGAACCGCAGGTCGCAGCCGTCGCGCCGCAGGTCGAGAAGACCACTGCGCAGACTTCCGATGCGCTGGGCGAGGCCGACATCTATATCGCCTACGGGCGTTTCAACCAGGCCGCCGAACTGTTGCAGAACGCCATCTACGACGAGCCGCAGCGCACCGACCTGCGCCTCAAGCTGATGGAAGTCTATGCCGAGATGGGCGATCGCGAAGGTTTCGCTCGCCAGGAAAACGAGCTGCGCGAAATCGGCGGCGCACAGCCGCAGGTCGAGCAGCTCAAGTCGCGCTACCCGGCAATGGTCGCGGTCGCCGCGGTTGCCGGCCTGGCCGGCGCCAAGCTGGCGCAGGACGAGCTGGATAGCTTCAGCCTCGACGACCTGTCGCTCGACGACAGCGGTCACGCGGCCAAGCCGGATGCGGCAGGACAGGATCTCGACGACGCCTTCGACCTGAGCCTGGACGACCTGGGCGGCGGCGATCTTGGCAGCGACGACGTGCAGGCCGACCTCAAGTCCGACAGCGGGGCGCTGGACGACCTGACCCTGGACAGCGATCTGGACCTGGCGGCCTCGACCGCGGCGGACAAGCCTGTCGACGATCTCGACTTCGGCCTGGATTTCGCGGAGTTGGCAGAGACTCCGAGCCAACCCAAGCATGACGACCTGGGCGATTTCTCCCTGGATCTCGATGCGCCGGAAGACAAGCTTTCGGACGACGACTTCCTGCTTTCGCTGAACGACGAGGTGCCCGCCGCGGCGCCCGCCGACAACGAATTCACCCTCGATACCGAGGCTGCCGAAGAGCCGGCGTTGTCCCTGCCGGACGACTTCGACCTGTCGCTGGCCGACGAGCCGACGGAGCCGGCCGCTCCGGAGAAGGGCGAGGACAGTTTCGCCGCCCAGTTGGACGAGGTGAGTGCGCAGTTGGACGAGTTGGCCAGCAACCTTGACGAGCCGAAGAGCGCGGCGCCGAGTTTCTCCGCCGAGGATGCAGCGGTCGCCTCCGCCCTGGACGGAGACGCCGACGATGACTTCGACTTCCTCTCCGGTGCCGACGAAGCGGCGACCAAGCTGGATCTGGCTCGCGCCTACATCGACATGGGCGATAGCGAAGGCGCGCGCGATATCCTCGACGAAGTCCTGGCCGAAGGTAACGACAGCCAGCAGGCGGAAGCCCGCGAGTTGCTGGAGCGCCTGGCCTGATCCGGAAATGAAGCGACCCTCATGAACGATGTTGTTCCGCCAGCGGCAGCCGAATCGGCTGCCGCTGGCGTTTCCAGAATCGCCCTCGGCATCGAGTACAAGGGCTCCCGCTATCGTGGCTGGCAGCGCCAGGAAGCCGGCGTGCCTTCCGTGCAGGAAGCGCTGGAGCGCGCCTTGTCGAAGGTTGCCGCCGAGCCGGTCGGGGTGATCTGCGCCGGCCGTACCGACGCTGCCGTTCATGCCAGCGGCCAGGTGGTGCATTTCGACACCGCGGTGGAGCGCCCGTTGAAAGCATGGGTGATGGGCACCAACGCCAACCTGCCCGCGGATATCAGTGTGACCTGGGCGAGAGTGATGCCGGCGCATTTCCACGCGCGCTTCTCGGCCATGGCCCGGCGCTATCGCTACGCCATCTACAACGATCCGATCCGCCCGGCGCACCTGGCCGAGGAGGTCACCTGGAACCATCGGCCGCTGGATATCGGGCGGATGCGCGAGGCGGCCCAGGTACTGGTCGGCACCCATGACTTCACCTCGTTTCGGGCGGTGCAGTGCCAGGCCAAGTCGCCGGTCAAGACCATGCATCACGTGCGCTTGCTGGAGCATGGTCGGTTGATCGTGCTGGACATCCGCGGTAACGCTTTCCTTCACCATATGGTGCGCAACATCGCTGGCGTCCTGATGACCATCGGTGCCGGCGAGCGGCCGATCGAATGGGCGAAGGAGGTGCTCGAGGCGCGCGACCGGCGCGCCGGTGGGGTCACCGCGCACCCCTACGGACTCTATCTGGTGCGGGTGGAGTACCCCGGGGAGTTCGAGTTGCCCGAGCGCTACCTGGGGCCGCATTTCCTTTCCGGATTGCCCGATATCGTCGGCTGACGTCGAATCGGGCTTTTGCTACCATCGAGAATTCCCGCCGGACCGGCCGTCCGGCGGTTCGTCGCTCACTCGCCGAGGATTCTCCGTCGTTGCCAGCCGTTCGCATCAAGATCTGCGGTATCACCCGAGTCGAGGACGCCCTGGCCGCCGCCGCGGCGGGCGCCGATGCCATCGGCCTGGTGTTCTATGCGAAGAGCCCGCGGGCGGTGGATATCCATCGGGCGCGGGAAATCGTTCGTGCCCTGCCGCCGTTCGTGACCAGCGTCGGCCTGTTCGTCAACGCCAGCCGCTGCGAACTGGGCGAGATTCTCGATGCGGTGCCGCTGGACCTACTGCAATTCCATGGCGACGAGCGCGCCGAGGACTGCGAGGGACATCGGCGACCCTACCTGAAAGCCCTGCGGATGAAGCCCGGCGACGACATCGTCGGGCGCGCGGCGGCATATCCGGGAGCTGCCGGGATTCTCCTGGATACCTATGTGGAAGGCGTGCCCGGCGGCACGGGGGCGGCGTTCGACTGGTCGCTGGTGCCGGCCGACCTGGGCAAACCCCTGGTGCTGGCCGGCGGTCTGACGCCGGATAACGTCGGCAGGGCAGTCGAGCAGGTCAAGCCCTACGCGGTGGACGTCAGTGGTGGCGTCGAGGCGAGCAAGGGAATCAAGGATGCGGCGAGGGTCCGCGCGTTCGTGGACGCGGTGCGTTCGCGGCGCCGCGACGAGACATGATGTGACGACGGGCGGCCCTCCGCCGTCCACTAGCGTGTCGCCGTTTCCGCGACAACGCCCGGCCGCCGATAGGGAGGCCAGATATTTCGCGATAGCCGCTCGCCGGGTATCGCCCAGGTGACCGCGCAGGCGGGGGATGGGACAGGCCGCGAAACGTTTCGCAGCCGTGGGGCCCACCGCTGCCGGCGGTCACGAAGATGAATTTGCTCAGGGACGCCGTCACCGGATCGGTGCGGCCATCCCGACCTTGCACTGGAGAACAAAGAGCATGAGCAACTGGCTGGTAGACAAGCTGATCCCTTCCATCATGCGTTCCGAGTCCCAGAAGAGTTCGGTACCGGAAGGCCTGTGGCACAAATGCCCGTCCTGCGAAGCCGTGCTGTACCGTCCGGAGCTGGAAAAGACCCTGGATGTCTGCCCGAAGTGCGACCACCACATGCGCATCAACGCGCGTACCCG
Organism: Pseudomonas sp. CP-1; assembly: GCF_021213715.1. Classification (NCBI taxonomy): domain Bacteria; kingdom Pseudomonadati; phylum Pseudomonadota; class Gammaproteobacteria; order Pseudomonadales; family Pseudomonadaceae; genus Pseudomonas; species Pseudomonas sp. CP-1. The sequence goes on along the minus strand of NZ_JAJQKY010000006.1, from coordinate 278,068 downwards.
CCTGGACATCTTCCTCGATGAGGACGGTCGCGAGGAGCTGGGTGCCGACCTCGAGCCGGTGGACCGCCTGAAATTCCGCGACAGCAAGAAGTACAAGGATCGCCTCGCCGCGGCACAGAAGGACACCGGCGAGAAGGACGCGCTGATCGCCATGAGCGGCAAGCTGCAGGGTATGCCGGTGGTCGCCTGCGCCTTCGAGTTCTCCTTCATGGGCGGTTCGATGGGCGCCATCGTCGGCGAGCGCTTCGTTCGCGCGGCCAACGTCGCCCTGGAGAAGCGCTGCCCGCTGATCTGCTTCTCCGCCTCCGGCGGCGCGCGCATGCAGGAAGCGCTGATCTCGCTGATGCAGATGGCCAAGACTTCGGCGGTCCTGGCGCGCCTGCGCGAAGAAGGCATCCCGTTCGTCTCGGTATTGACCGACCCGGTCTACGGCGGCGTTTCCGCCAGCCTGGCGATGCTCGGCGACGTGATCGTCGGCGAACCCAAGGCGCTGATCGGCTTCGCCGGTCCCCGCGTGATCGAGCAGACCGTCCGCGAGAAGCTGCCGGAAGGCTTCCAGCGTAGCGAGTTCCTCCTCGAGCATGGCGCCATCGACATGATCGTGCATCGTGCCGAGTTGCGGCCGCGCCTGGCCAATCTGCTGTCGGCCTTCACTCATTCGCCGAGCCCCGTATCCGCATGACCCAGCGTTCCCTGGCCGATTGGCTGAGCTATCTCGAACAACTCCATCCGACGGCCATCGACATGGGCCTGGAGCGTTCCCGCGAGGTAGCGCGCCGGCTCGGCCTGGGAAGGCCGGCGAAACGCGTGGTCACCGTTACCGGGACCAACGGCAAGGGCTCTACCTGCGCCCTGCTCGCCGAGCTGCTGCGTGAGCAGGGGTTGTCGGTCGGGGTCTACAGCTCGCCGCACCTGCTGCGCTACAACGAGCGGGTGCGGATCGACGGCATCGAGGCCGGCGATGCGCAACTGTGCGACGCCTTCTCCGCGGTGGAGGCCGCACGCGGCGAGATTTCCCTGACCTATTTCGAAATGGGCACGCTGGCCGCCTTCTGGCTGTTCGAGCGCGCCGGGCTGGACTTCGCGGTGCTGGAAGTCGGCCTTGGCGGGCGCCTGGATGCGGTCAACCTGATCGACGCCGACCTGGCGCTGATCACCAGCATCGGCCTGGACCATGCCGAGTGGCTGGGCGATACCCGCGAAAGCGTGGCTTTCGAGAAAGCCGGTATCCTGCGCGCCGGCAAACCGGCCCTGTGCGGCGATCTCGATCCCCCGCAGCCATTGCTGGAGCAGGTGGCTGCGCTGGGGGCACCGCTTTACCTGCGCGGTCGCGACTACGACCTGGCGCTCGCCGATCATGGCTGGCACTGGCGCGGGCTGGCCGCGGACGGCCAGGCGCTGGCGCTGCACGATCTGCCGTTGCTCGAGTTGCCCATGGAAAACGCCGCGCTGGCCCTGCAGGCCTACGCGTTGCTCGAGTTGCCCTGGCAGGCGGAGCGCCTGGCCGAGGCGCTGCGGCGGACCCGGGTGACCGGTCGCCTCGATCGCCGCGACCTGTCCTGGAACGGCCAGTCACGCCAGCTCCTGCTGGACGTCGGGCACAATCCCCAGGCCGCCCAGTACCTGGCGCAACGCCTGCGTGCCGCAGCGCCACGAGGACGCTACCTGGCGGTCTTCGGCCTGCTGGCGGACAAGGACCTGGATGGCGTACTGGAACCCTTGACCGGCTTGGTGCAGGATTGGGCCGTTGCACCGTTGCCGACCCCGCGTTCGCGGCCGGCCGCGGAGCTGGAGGCGGCGCTGATCCTGCGCCAGGTTCCGGCGAGCAGCCATGCGGATATCGCCGCCGCCCTGGACGCGCAGTGCGCCAAGGCTACCGCGGATGATGTCATTCTGCTGTTCGGATCGTTCTATAGCGTGGCCGAAGGCCTGGAATGGCTGGCCCGTAGAACGGATAAGGGGGAGTAAATCATGGCCTTGCTGGAAAGAGGGCTGAAGCAGCGCATCGTCGGGGCGTTGGTGCTGATCGCCCTGGCGGTGATCTTCCTGCCGATGCTGTTCACCCGCGAAGACGAGTCGCGCCAGGTCGTGGTGGAAGCGCCGCCGCGCCCGCAAGCGCCGGCCATGCCCAGTGTCGAGGTGCAGCCGACCGAGGTGCCGGAACTGCAGCCCGGCGAAGAAGACATCGCTCCCGAGATCGTCGAGGAAGGCTCCCCGGCCGCCGCCGGCCAGCCCAGCCAGCCGATCGGCGGCCTGCCGGCGACCCCGCCGCCTGCCCAGACCCAGGCGCCGGCCGCCAGCCCGCCGCCAAGCCAGCCGCAACCGCCCGCTGCGCCGCCGAGCCCGCCGCCCGTGGAGAAGCGCCTGGACGCCAACAACCTGCCGCAGAGCTGGTCGGTACAGCTTGCCAGCCTGTCCAACCGGGCGCGCGCCGAGGAACTGCAGAAGACCCTGCGCTCCCAGGGCTACAACGCCTACATCCGCAGCTTCGACGGGATGAACCGGGTCTTCGTCGGGCCGGTGATCCAGCGCGCCGAGGCGGATCGCCTGCGCGACCAGCTGAGCAAGCAGCAGAAGCTCAACGGCTTCGTCGTGCGCTTCCAGCCGGAACGCGGTTGACCGCGACCCGCGGCTTACCGTCGCGGGCGCGCTCTGCTAAAATGCAGCGCCTTTTCTGCTTGTGGGCTGCATAGTGGCATTTACCTGGGTCGATTGGACGATGGTCGCCATCATCGTCGTTTCCAGCCTGATCAGTCTGAGTCGCGGCTTCGTCAAGGAAGCCTTGTCCCTGCTTACCTGGATAGTCGCCGGCGCGGTGGCCTGGATGTTCGGCGGGGCGCTGGCGCAGCACCTGGGCGAGTACATCCAGACCCCCTCGGCCCGCATCATCGCAGCCTGCGCGCTGCTGTTCATCGCGACCCTGCTGCTCGGGGCGCTGGTCAACTACCTCATCGGCGAACTGATCCGGGTCACCGGCCTCTCCGGCACCGACCGCTTCCTCGGCATGGTCTTCGGCGGTGCGCGCGGCGTACTGCTGGTCGTGCTGCTGGTCGGCCTGCTCAGCCTGGCCCCGGTACAGCAGGACCCTTGGTGGCAGCAGTCGGTGCTGATGCCGCATTTCCTGATGGTCGCCGACTGGTCGAAGAACTTCATTCTCGGTTTCGCCGGCCAGTGGTTGCCGGCCGCGCCGATAACGCCGCCGAGCGGCATCGGCGGGCTGCTTCCCAGCCAGTGATTTTGGCGGGACACTGGCCGAGGCCGGGTCCCGCGGTTTTCCAGGGCGGCGCGTCGATGGCGCGGCGCCGGCGGCACAGGACGTGCCGCGAGCCAGTCGGCGGCGAAGGTCGCCGATTCGCGGGAGCCAGCGGCCCACGAGGCCCTGGTCAGCTCGATGGTCCGGGACGGACCGATCGCGCTTCCCATCTTTCCAGCTTGAGCCAAGTAGGGGTTGCGTCACATGTGTGGCATCGTCGGTATCGTGGGCAAGTCGAACGTCAATCAGGCGCTGTATGACGCGCTCACCGTCCTCCAACATCGCGGCCAGGACGCTGCCGGTATCGTCACCTGCCATGACGATAAGCTGTACCTGCGCAAGGACAACGGCCTGGTCCGCGACGTCTTCCAGCAGCGCCACATGCAGCGCCTGATCGGCAGCGTCGGCATCGGCCATGTGCGTTACCCGACCGCCGGCAGCTCCAGCTCGGCGGAGGCGCAGCCGTTCTACGTCAACTCGCCCTACGGCATCACCCTGGCGCACAACGGCAACCTGACCAATGTCGAGCAGTTGGCCAAGGAAATCTACGAATCCGACCTGCGCCACGTGAACACCAACTCCGATTCGGAAGTGCTGCTCAACGTGTTCGCCCACGAGCTTGCGGTGCGCAACAAGCTGCAGCCCACCGAGGAGGACATCTTCGCCGCGGTTTCCTGCGTGCACGACCGTTGCGTCGGCGGCTACGCGGTGGTGGCGATGATCACCGGCCATGGCATCGTCGGTTTCCGCGACCCCAATGCGATCCGTCCGATCGTCTTCGGCCAGCGGCATACCGAGAATGGCGTCGAATACATGATCGCCTCCGAGAGCGTGGCCTTGGACGTACTCGGCTTCACCCTGATCCGCGACCTGGCGCCGGGCGAGGCGGTATACATCACCGAGGAAGGCAAGCTCTACACCCGCCAGTGCGCCAAGGCGCCGAAATACGCGCCGTGCATCTTCGAGCACGTCTACCTGGCGCGTCCGGATTCGATCATGGACGGCATCTCGGTGTACAAGGCGCGCCTGCGCATGGGCGAGAAGCTTGCCGACAAGATCCTCCGCGAGCGTCCCGACCACGACATCGACGTGGTCATCCCGATCCCGGACACCAGCCGCACCGCGGCGCTGGAACTGGCCAACCGGCTCGGCGTGAAGTTCCGCGAGGGCTTCGTCAAGAACCGCTACATCGGCCGCACCTTCATCATGCCCGGCCAGGCGGCGCGGAAGAAATCCGTGCGGCAGAAGCTCAACGCCATCGAGCTGGAGTTCCGCGGCAAGAACGTGATGCTGGTGGATGACTCCATCGTCCGCGGCACCACCTGCAAGCAGATCATCCAGATGGCCCGCGAGGCCGGGGCGAAGAACGTCTACTTCTGCTCCGCCGCGCCGGCCGTGCGCTACCCCAACGTCTACGGCATCGACATGCCGAGTGCGCACGAGCTGATCGCGCACAATCGCAGCACCGAGGACGTCAGCAAGCTGATCGGCGCCGACTGGCTGGTCTACCAGGACCTGCCCGACCTGATCGATGCGGTCGGCGGCGGCAAGATCAAGATCGATCACTTCGACTGCGCCGTGTTCGACGGCGAGTACGTGACCGGCGACGTCAACGAGGCCTACCTGAACCGGATCGAACAGGCGCGCAACGATGCGACCAAGGCCAAGAGCCAGGCGGTCAGCGCGATCATCGATCTGTACAACGACTGACAAAGGGGAGAGCGGCATGACTCAGGACTGGGATGCCGGGCGTCTCGACAGCGACCTGGAAGGCGCGGCCTTCGACACCCTGGCGGTTCGCGCCGGGCAACGGCGGACGCCGGAGGGCGAGCACGGCGAGGCGCTGTTCACCACTTCCAGCTACGTCTTCCGCACCGCCGCCGACGCGGCCGCGCGGTTCGCCGGCGAAGTGCCGGGCAACGTCTATTCGCGCTACACCAACCCCACGGTACGCACCTTCGAGGAGCGCATCGCCGCCCTCGAAGGAGCCGAGCAGGCGGTGGCCACGGCGTCGGGCATGTCGGCGATCCTCGCCCTGGTGATGAGCCTGTGCAGCTCCGGCGACCACGTGCTGGTCTCGCGCAGCGTGTTCGGCTCGACCATCAGCCTGTTCGACAAGTACTTCAAGCGCTTCGGCATCCAGGTCGACTATCCGCCGTTGAGCGATCTCGCGGCCTGGGAGGCGGCGTGCAAGCCGAATACCAAGCTGTTCTTCGTCGAGTCGCCATCCAACCCGCTGGCCGAGCTGGTGGATATCGCCGCGCTGGCCGAGATCGCCCACGCCAAGGGCGCACTGCTGGCGGTGGACAACTGCTTCTGCACGCCGGCGCTGCAACAGCCGTTGAAGCTCGGTGCGGACGTGGTGATCCACTCCGCGACCAAGTACATCGACGGCCAGGGCCGGGGCATGGGCGGGGTGGTCGCCGGTCGCGGCGAGCAGATGAAGGAAGTGGTCGGCTTTCTCCGCACCGCCGGACCGACCCTCAGCCCGTTCAACGCCTGGCTGTTCCTCAAGGGCCTGGAAACCCTGCGTATCCGCATGCAGGCGCACAGCGCCAGTGCCCTGGCCCTGGCCGAATGGCTGGAGCACCAGCCGGGCATCGAGCGGGTCTACTACACGGGCCTGCAGAGCCATCCTCAGCATGAGTTGGCCCGGCGCCAGCAGAGTGGCTTCGGCGCGGTCGTCAGCTTCGACGTGAAGGGCGGGCGCGATGCCGCCTGGCGCTTCATCGACGCCACCCGGATGGTCTCGATCACCACCAACCTGGGCGACACCAAGACCACCATCGCCCACCCGGCGACCACCTCCCACGGTCGGCTGTCCCCCGAGGACCGCGCGCGCGCCGGGATCGGCGACAGCCTGATCCGGGTCGCGGTCGGCCTGGAGGATCTCGACGACCTCAAGGCCGACATGGCCCGGGGGCTGGCCGCGCTGTGATCGAACCCAATCTGCGAGGCAACGGCAAGGTCGCCCTGGTCACCGGGGCGGCCCGGGGCATTGGCCTGGGCATCAGTGCCTGGCTGATCGCCGAGGGCTGGCAGGTAGTGCTTGCCGACAACGACCGTGAACGCGGTGCCAGGGTGGCCGAGGCGCTGGGCGAGCACGCCTGGTTCGTGGCCATGGACGTGGCCCAGGAGGGCCAGGTGGCGATGAGCGTGGCCGAGGTGCTCGGTCAGTTCGGCCGCCTCGACGGCCTGGTCTGCAACGCCGCCATCGCCAATCCGCGCAATACGCCGCTGGAGGCGCTGAGCCTCGGCGAGTGGACCCGCACCCTGGCGGTCAACCTGACCGGTCCGATGCTGCTGGCCAAGTACTGCACGCCTTATCTACGCGCGCACAACGGCGCCATCGTCAACATCGCCTCGACTCGTGCCCACCAGTCGGAGCCTGACTCCGAGGCCTACGCCGCGAGCAAGGGCGGGTTGCTGGCGCTGACCCATGCCCTGGCCGCCAGCCTGGGCCCGGAGATCCGTGTCAATGCGCTCAGCCCCGGCTGGATCGATACCCGCGAGGCCGCCGAGCGCGAGGCTGCGCCGCTGACCGAGCTGGACCACGACCAACACCTGGTCGGCCGGGTCGGAACGGTGGAGGATGTCGCGTCGCTGGTGGCCTGGCTGCTCTCCGAGGACGCCGGTTTCGTCACCGGCCAGGAATTCCTGGTCGATGGCGGCATGACCCGGAAAATGGTCTACCTCGACTGAGTGTTGCCATGTCGATGTGAAAAAGGCGCTGACCCGCAAGGGGCCGCGCCTTTTTTGTTGTCCTCCGCTGTCTCGCAGGAGAGCCTGAGGAACGTTACTCCGCTTTCAGGTCGCGCAGGTCGACGGTCTGACCGTCGAACAATTGTCCGGCGCTGCTCGGCAAGATGCTCCCACGGCCTTCTGGGCTGCGACGGCCGTCGAGCACGCGGATGTCGCTGTACTTCTTCCCGGAAATCGCCGCCAGGCCTGCGCCGTCGAGCACTACGGTCGGGCGCAGGAAGACCATCAGGTTGCGCTTGGTGTGAGTGTCCTTGGTCGAGCGGAATAGCTTGCCCAGCCAGGGAATGTCGCCGAGCAGCGGTACCTTGGACTCTGCCTGCACCACGTCGTCCTGGATCAGGCCGCCGAGCACGATGACCTGGCCGTTCTCGGCGAGGATGGTGCTCTTGATCGAGCGCTTGTTGGTGATGATGTCGGTGTTGCTGACCTGCTGCACGCTGGGGGCGATGGAGGAGATTTCTTGCTCGATCTCCAGGCGCAGGGCCGCGCCGTCGTTGATGTGCGGGGTGACCTTGAGGTTGACGCCGATGTCCTTGCGTTCGACCGTGGTGAAAGGATTGCTCGAACCTTCGCTGTTGGTAGTGTAGGAGCCGGTATTGAAGGGGACGTTCTGACCGACCAGTATTTCCGCTTTCTGGTTGTCCAGGGTCAGCAGGCTCGGGGTCGACAGCAGGTTGCTCTTGCTGTTCGCCGACAGCGCGGTGACCAGCGCGCCGAAGCTGCTGCTGCCGATACCGACGATGGCGCCGTCGGGAAGCGCCGGCGGCTTGTCGTCCTTGAGCGCTTGCAGCAGGGTGCCGATGGACAGCCCGGTATTGCCGAAGTTGGTCCTGGTCCCGCCCATGCCGCCCTTGTTGATCGCCCATTGCACGCCGACGGCATCCTGGATGTCGCCGGAGATTTCGACGATGGCCGCTTCCACCAATACCTGGGCGCGCGGCACGTCGAGCTGGCGAACGATGTCCTCGAGGGCGTTGACCGTATCCGGGTCGGCCAGCAGGATCAGCGCATTGGTGCTTTCGTCGGCACGGATCAGGATGTTGCTCGGTCGGCCGCCGCCGGTCTGTTCGCCGCCCTGGCCGCCGTTGTTCTTCATGCCTTCGGAGATCTGGCCGAGGGTTTCCGCGAGGGTCTTGGCGTCGTTATGGCGCAGGCGGATCACCCGGGTGTTGGCCGAGCGCGCGGTCGGGGTGTCCAGCGACTGCGCCAGTTGCACCAGCTTGGCGCGCGCCTGCGGCGGGCCGAGGATGATCAGGCGGTTGGTGCGCGCGTCGGCGATCACCTGGGCGCCCGCCGCGCCCTTGGCCTGGCCGCGGCTCATGGCGTTGTTGAGCACCTCGGCGGCGTCCATCACCCAGCCGTAGCGCAGGTTGATCACGCTGTAGTCGTGGCTGCCCTTCTGGTCGAGCTGGCGGATCACGTCTTCGATTCGCGCGATATTGGCGCTGCGGTCGCTGATGATCAGCGCGTTGGCCGAAGGCACCGCGGCGAGGTGGCCATATTGCGGGACCAGCGGACGGATCAGCGGGATGAGTTCCGATACCGGGCTCTGCTGCACCTGGATCACCCGCGTCTCCAGCCGATCCGGCGCGCTCTGGCCGCCACCGGCCTCGGTCTTGGCCTCAGCGTTGGGCACGATGCGCGCCTGGTCGCCCTGGGCGACCACGGTGAAGCCGTGGGTGCTCATCACCGAGAGGAACAACTGGTAGACCTCGCTCAACGAGAGCTGGGCCTTGGAGACCACGCTGACCTGGCCCTTGACCCGCGGGTCGACGACGAAGGTCTCGCCGGTGATTTCGGAAATCTGGTCGATGAATTCGCGGATGTCGGCATCCTTGAGGTTGATCGTCCAGTGCGCCTCCTGCTGGTTGCCGGCCGGGACGAAGGCGTTCCCGCCGCTGTCTTCGGCGTGCGCCGCCTGGATGCCGAGGGCCAGGCTGAGAAGGACGGCGGGAACGTACGAACGACTGGAAGGGGTAAACAGGGCGCGGAGCAAAGGCTGGGACATCGGGTCAGTCGCTTTCCGTAGGCATGGTCGTGGGCTCGCTCGAGTCTTCTTCGGCGGGTTCTGCGATGGGCGTGGCTTCCATCTGCTGGCGCAAGGCGTCCAGGCGCTCGCGCAATGCTGCAGCGTTCTCATCCTGCAGGCTTTGCAGTTGTTCGATCGAGTCGTTCTCGCTTGTAATGTCGTCCGCGCTGGCCAGCAGTCCCCCGGAACGGTGCGGGAAGGGCAGGCTTTCCAGGCGCCCGCCGCGCTGCAGTTCGACGCGGTCGCGGTAGACCGCGTGCAGCTTCACGCCGTCGCTGATCTCGCCGCCGACCGCGTAGCGGTGCGGCTTGTCGCCCTGGCGCTGGATGATCGCGCTGGACAGCTTGGGATCGCTCTGGACGAAGCTGCCCTTGAGCACCAGGTCGAGGTTGGTGGCCGGTGGCGGGGCGTTGGGGTCCTGGGCGCTGGTGCCGAAGAGGCGCGCCAGGCGGGTCGGATCGCTGCGGATCGACTCGTGGCTGACCGGCGAGACGGCGACGGCTACCGGGCTGCGTTGCAGGCGCAACCAGCCGGCCGCCTGCCAGGCGAGGCTGATGCTCATGGCGATGATCAGGGCAACAGCCAGAAGGGCCGGGGCGTACCGCTGCAACCAGCGGGAAGAGGCGCCGGAGAAAGGCAATACATCACTCCTGGTCTTTATCGTTATGTCTGAAGATCGCCGAGGGATCATAGCAGTTCGTTGCCGGTAGGCTACCTACTTCTATCAATAGGTGTGACTGGCCGGGCCAGGCACGCTTGTGCTTAAGATAACGGCTCGCCAGGATACTTCTGCAAGAGGAACTCGGGATCGGCCGCACAAAACGACTAACAACTAACAATACTGACGGTAACCGTTCAGTGGTCATATACGACCAAGATACTTCTGTAAGGTTACCGCTATAAGGCATCCATGATGACAGCCCCATTACCCGACATCGCCGCGCCGGCCGCACCGCCACGGCGTCTGCCGTTCAGCTTCGCCAAGCGCCAGGGCCTGTTGTTCCTGTGCCTGGAGGAGCAGTACTGGCTGGCCTGCCGGCCGCAGGTGGAGCTGGCGGCGATTGCCGAGGCGCAGCGCTTCGCCGGCCGCCGCCTGCCGCTCAAGGCGCTCGGCGAGGACGCCTTCAACCAGGCCCTGGCGGCCTCCTACCAGCACGATTCCTCGGCGGCCATGCAGCTCGCCGAGGACCTCGGCGGCAGCCTGGATCTCGCCGCGCTGGCCGACCAGGTCCCGGAAACCGAGGACCTGATGGAGCAGGAGGACGACGCGCCGATCATTCGCCTGATCAACGCGATCCTCGGCGAGGCGATCCGCGAGAACGCCTCGGACATCCACCTGGAAACCTTCGAGAAACGCCTGGTGGTGCGCTTCCGCGTCGACGGCGTGCTGCGCGAGGTGCTGGAGCCCAAGCGCGAGCTGGCGGCCCTGCTGGTATCGCGGATCAAGGTCATGGCGCGGCTGGACATCGCCGAGAAGCGTATTCCCCAGGATGGGCGGATTTCCCTGCGGGTCGGCGGGCGCGAGGTGGACATCCGCGTCTCGACCCTGCCCTCGGCCAACGGCGAACGGGTGGTGCTGCGTCTGCTCGACAAGCAGGCCGGGCGCCTGAACCTGCAACACCTGGGCATGAGCGAGCGCGACCGCAAGCTGATGGACGAAACGGTGCGCAAGCCGCACGGCATCCTGCTGGTCACCGGCCCCACCGGCTCGGGCAAGACCACCACCCTGTACGCCAGCCTGACCACGCTCAACGACCGCACGCGGAACATCCTCACCGTCGAGGATCCGATCGAATACCACCTGGAGGGCATCGGCCAGACCCAGGTCAACGCCAAGGTCGACATGACCTTCGCCCGCGGCCTGCGGGCGATCCTCCGGCAGGACCCGGACGTGGTGATGGTCGGCGAGATCCGCGACCGGGAGACCGCCGAGATCGCGGTGCAGGCTTCGCTGACCGGCCACCTGGTGCTCTCGACCCTGCACACCAACAGCGCCATCGGCGCGATCACCCGCCTGGTGGACATGGGCATCGAGCCGTTCCTGCTGTCCTCCTCCATGCTTGGCGTGCTGGCCCAGCGCCTGGTGCGGGTGCTCTGCCCGGCGTGCAAGGAGCCCTACCGCGCCGACGAGGCCGAGTGCGCGCTGCTCGGCGTCGATCCCGCCGCGCCGCCGACTCTGCATCGCGCCCGCGGCTGCGGCGAGTGCCACCAGCATGGCTATCGCGGGCGTACCGGTATCTATGAACTGGTGGTGTTCGACGACCACATGCGCTCGCTGATCCACAACGAATCCTCCGAGCAGGAAATGACCCGGCATGCCCGCACCAGCGGACCAAGCATCCGCGACGACGGTCGGCGCAAGGTGCTGGAAGGCGTCACTACGGTCGAGGAAGTCCTGCGCGTGACCCGGGAAGAATAATGGCCGCCTTCGAATACCTCGCCCTCGACCCCAGCGGTCGCCAGCAGAAGGGCGTGCTGGAGGCGGACAGCGCGCGCCAGGTCCGCCAATTGCTGCGCGAGCGCCAATTGGCGCCGCTCGATGTGAAGCCCACCCGTACCCGCGAGCAGAGCGGGCAGGGCGGGCGCCTGACGTTCGCCCGCGGACTGTCCGCGCGCGACCTGGCATTGGTGACCCGCCAACTGGCGACCCTGGTCCAGGCCGCGTTGCCGATCGAGGAGGCGCTGCGCGCCGCCGCGGCGCAGTCCACCTCGCAGCGCATCCAGTCGATGCTTCTCGCCGTGCGCGCCAAGGTCCTCGAGGGCCATAGCCTGGCCGGCAGCCTGCGCGAGTTTCCCACCGCCTTTCCCGAGCTGTACCGGGCGACGGTTGCTGCCGGCGAGCATGCCGGGCACCTCGGCCCGGTGCTGGAGCAACTTGCCGACTACACCGAGCAGCGCCAGCAGTCGCGGCAGAAGATCCAGCTGGCGCTGCTCTATCCGGTGATCCTGATGGTCGCTTCGCTGGCCATCGTCGGCTTCCTGCTGGGCTACGTGGTGCCCGACGTGGTCCGGGTGTTCATCGACAGCGGGCAGACCCTGCCGCTGTTGACCCGCGTGCTGATCGGCGTCAGCGACTGGGTCAAGGCCTGGGGCGCGCTGGCCTTCGTCGCGGCGATCGGCGGGGTGATCGGCTTCCGCTACGCGCTGCGCAAGGATGCCTTTCGCGAGCGCTGGCATGGCTTCCTGCTGCGCGTGCCGCTGGTCGGTCGGCTGGTGCGTTCCACCGACACCGCGCGCTTCGCCTCGACCCTGGCGATCCTCACCCGCAGCGGCGTGCCGCTGGTGGAGGCGCTGGCGATCGCCGCCGAGGTGATCGCCAACCGGATCATCCGCAACGAAGTGGTCAAGGCCGCGCAGAAGGTCCGCGAGGGCGCCAGCCTGACCCGCTCGCTGGAAGCCACCGGGCAGTTCCCGCCGATGATGCTGCACATGATCGCCAGCGGCGAGCGCTCCGGCGAGCTGGACCAGATGCTGGCGCGCACCGCGCGCAACCAGGAGAACGACCTGGCGGCGCAGATCGGCCTGATGGTCGGCCTGTTCGAACCGTTCATGCTGATATTCATGGGCGCGGTGGTGCTGGTCATCGTCCTTGCCATTCTTCTTCCGATCCTTTCTCTCAACCAACTCGTGGGGTAATCGCGTGAATCAGAGCCGCCCATTGCAGCGTCGCCAACAGTCGGGCTTCACCCTGATCGAAATCATGGTCGTGGTGGTCATCCTCGGCATCCTCGCCGCCCTGGTGGTGCCGCAGGTGATGAGCCGTCCCGACCAGGCCAAGGTCACCGTGGCCAAGGGCGACATCAAGGCCATCGCTGCCGCGCTGGACATGTACAAGCTGGACAACTTCGCCTATCCGAGCACCCAGCAGGGCCTCGAGGCGCTGGTGAAGAAGCCCACCGGCAACCCGCAGCCGAAGAACTGGAACAAGGACGGCTACCTGAAGAAGCTGCCGGTCGATCCGTGGGGCAATCCCTACCAGTACCTGGCGCCGGGCACCAAGGGCCCGTTCGACCTGTATTCGCTGGGCGCCGACGGCAAGGAAGGCGGCAGCGACAACGACGCCGAAATCGGCAACTGGGACAACTGACCGGACATGCAGGCTTCACGCGGCTTCACCCTCATCGAGCTGATGGTGGTGATGGTCATCATCAGCGTGCTGATCGGCCTGGCGGTGTTCAGCACCGGCTTCGCCAGCACCTCGCGGGAGCTGGACAGCGAGGCCGAGCGGCTCGCCGGGCTGATCGGCGTGCTGACCGACGAGGCCGTGCTGGACAACCGCGAGTACGGCCTGCGCCTGGAGCGCGATGCCTATCAGGTGCTGCGCTACGACGAAGCGAAGGCGCGCTGGTTGCCGGTGGCGCGCGACAGCCACCGCCTGCCGGAGTGGGCGGAGCTGACCTTCGAGCTGGACGGCCAGCCGCTGGTGCTGGCCGGCAGCAAGGGCGAGAAGGAGCAGAAGAAAGGCACCGATCAGCCGCAATTGCTGATCCTTTCCAGTGGCGAACTCAGCCCGTTCCGCCTGCGCCTGGCCGAGCGCGGACCCGAGGGGCGGGCGTTGTCGCTGAGCAGCGACGGTTTCCGCCTGCCACGGGTCGAGGTGGCGCGGCGATGAGGCGCGCGCGTGGTTTCACCCTGCTGGAAGTGCTGGTGGCCCTGGCGATCTTCGCCATGGTCGCGGCCAGCGTGCTCAGTGCCAGCGCGCGCAGCCTGCAGAACGCCTCGCGGCTGGAAGACAAGACCCTGGCGATGTGGATCGCCGACAACCGTCTCAACGAATTGCAACTGGAACAGACGCCGCCCTCCAGCGGCCGCAACCAGGGCGAGCTGGAGTTCGCCGGGCGCCGCTGGGAGTGGCGCACCCAGGTCGACAGCACCGCCGAGCAGGATATGCGGCGGGTGATCGTCTGGGTCGCGGCGAAGCCCCTCGGCCGCGAGCGTGGCAGCATCGAGGAACGCGCCGCAGCGCGCCTCGTCGGTTTCCTCGGGAGCCAGCCATGAGGCTACAGCGGGGCTTCACCCTGCTCGAGCTGCTGATCGCCATCGCCATCTTCGCCCTGCTGGCCCTGGCCACCTACCGCATGTTCGACAGCGTGATGCAGACCGACCAGGCGACTCGCGTGCAGGAGCAGCGCATGCGCGAGCTGGTGCGGGCGATGGGCGCCCTGGAGCGCGACCTGACCCAGGCGGTCGAACGTCCGGTACGCGACGAACTGGGCGATAACCGTGGCGCCTTCCTCAGCGAGGGCGAGAACGACCAGATCGTCGAATTCACCCGTGGCGGCTGGCGCAACCCGCTCGGCCAGGCGCGCTCGCGCCTGCAGCGGGTGCGCTGGTCGCTGTCCGGGGAGACCCTCGAACGCCGCTACTGGCTGGTTCTGGACCGCGCCCAGGACAGCAAGCCACGGGTGCAGCAGGTGCTGGACGGGGTTACCGCGCTGAGCTGGCGCTTCCTCGACAAGGAGCACAACTGGCAGGGCCACTGGCCGACCGACGAAGGCAGCGAGGAGGAGCGCCTGGAAAGCCTGCCGCTGGCGGTGGAGATGACCCTGGAGCACCGCCACTACGGCAAGCTGGTGCGCGTCTGGCGTCTGCTCGATCCGCCGCTCAAGCAGGACCAGCCGCAGGGCCAGCCGGGCGGCGAGAATGGCGAGAACGGCGAGGGCGGGGTGCCGCAGCCGCCGGAAGGCATGCCGGGGGCGCCGGAATGAGGCGCGGGCAGAGCGGCGTCGCGCTGATTACCGTGCTGCTGGTGGTGGCGGTGGTGACCATCGTCTGCGCCGGGCTGATCATCCGCCAGCAGTTGGCGATACGCAGCAGCGCCAACCAGTTGCACGTGCGCCAGGCCTGGCACTATGCGCTGGGCGGCGAACGCCTGGCGGAAGCGGTGCTGCGCCGCGACCTGCGCCAGGGCGGCGAGAATACCCGCGAGCCGGTGGACCACCTGGGCGAGGCCTGGGCGCGACCGATGACGCCGTTCAAGCTGGACGACGGCGGCGAGCTGCGGGTGCGGATCGAGGACCCCAGCGGGCGTTTCAACCTCAACGGACTGGTGCGCAAGCGCAAGGTCAAGCCGGATTCGGTGAAGCAGTTCCGTCGCCTGCTGGCCACCCTGGGGATGAAGGAAGAGATCGTCCAGGGCTTGCCGGACCGGCTGGCCGACTGGCTCGATGCCGACCAGAATCCGCAGGGCGAGCAAGGCGCCGAGGACAACCAGTACCTGCTGGAGGCGCCGGCCTACCGCGCCGCCAACCGCAGTTTCAAGGACGTGTCCGAGCTGCGCCTGCTGAAATTGTCGGAAGCCGACTATCGACGCCTGCTGCCGTTCGTCAGCGCCTTGCCCGAGGATGCGCCGCTGAACGTGAACACCGCCAGCGTGCCGGTGCTGGCCGCCATGTTCGAGATCGATCCGGGACAGGCGGAAAACATCGTGGACGCCCGCGGTCGGGAAGGTTTCCAGAGCAAGGACGATTTCACCAAGCATCTGACCCAGTTGGGTTCGAAGACCGGAAACGTCAGTTATGCCGTCGGCACCCGCTACTTCCAGGTGATCAGCGAGGTCAGCCTGGGCGACCGCCGGCAGGTGCTGGTGAGTACCTTGCAGCGGGGCAAGGACGGCAAGATACGCGTGATGGCCCGCGACATGGGGCAGGGCGGCCTGCCCATCCCGTCGACGGGCGGCGACGATTGGAAGAAGGACGAGCGATGAGTGGAGTGAGTGCGCTGTTCCTGCCGCCCGCCAGCACGGCGGGGGCCGATGGGGAACTGGCGGTATGGTGGGTGCAGGATGGCGAGTGCCGGCGCGCGCCGTTCGCCCAGGCGCTGGCGGAGATCCGCGCGCCCTGGCGGCTGTACCTGCCGGTGGAGGCGGTGACCGCCTGCGCGGTGAACCTGCCTACACAGAAGGCGCGCTGGTTGCGCCAGTCGCTGCCGTTTGCGGTGGAGGAACAACTGGCCGACGATGTCGAGCAGATGCACCTTGCCCTTGGTCCGGCGCTGGCCGACGGCCGCCACCGGGTATTCGCCGTGCAGCGCACCTGGCTCGCCGCCTGGCTGGCGCTGGCCGAGGGCGCGGGCAAGGCGCCGGCTTCGCTGCATGTCGATGCCGATTGCCTGCCGGGCGAGGGCAGCTGCCTGTTCTGGCTGGAAGAGCGCTGGCTGCTCGGCGGCAGCGGTGCCGTACGCCTGGCCTGCGGCAGCGAGGATTGGCCGGTGCTGCGCGACAGTTGCCCGCCGCCGCAGCGGGCCTTCGCCGCGCAGGAGGTGGCGCCCCTGGAGGGGGTGGAAGTCCAGGCCCTGGCGGGCAATCCGCACGTCTGGCTGAGCGAGCAGCCGCTGGGCACCGACCTGGCCCAGGCCGAGTTCGCCGCGCGCCAGCAGAGCAGCCAGTGGCGCCGTTGGCGGCCGCTGCTGGGGCTGGTCGGGCTGTGGCTGGTGTTGCAATGGGGCTTTACCCTGGTCCAGGCCTGGCAGTTGCAGCGCGAAGGCGATCGCTACGCGGCGCAGAGCGCAGAACTCTACCGCCAGCTGTTTCCCGAGGACCGCAAGCTGATCAACCTGCGCGCGCAGTTCGACCAGCACCTGGCCGACAGCGCCAGCAGCGGCGGCGAGGGCCAGTTGCTCGGCCTGCTTGGCCAGGCCGCCACGGTGATCGGCGGCGAGCCGACGGTGAGCGTCGAGCAACTGGACTTCAGCGCCGCTCGCGGCGACGTCGCCCTCCAGGTGCGGGCTCCCGGTTTCGACGTGTTGGAACGGCTGCGTTCGCGTCTCAGCGAGTCCGGGTTGGCGGTGCAGCTGGGTTCGGCCAGCCGCGATGGCTCGACGGTCAGCGCGCGCCTGGTGATAGGAGGTTGAGATGAAGGTGATGACGCAATTCCACGAGCGCCTCAGGGCCCAGGCGGAAACCTCGCAGCTGGCGATCCGCTGGCGCGGGCTGCCGGCGCGGGACCGCCTGGCGCTGCTCTGGCTCGGTGCGTTCCTCCTGCTGGTGGTGCTCTACCTGGCGCTGTGGCGCCCGGCCGAGCGCCATCTGCAGTCGGCGCGGCAGTACTTCACCGAACAGCGCGCGCTGCATGCCTACATCCAGCAGCAGGCGCCCAACGTGCGCCAGGCCGATGCCGCGGCGCCACAGGCGCAGATCGACCCGGCGGCGCTGCAGGGCATGGTCACGGCTTCGGCGGCCCAGGCCGGACTGAGTGTCGAGCGCCTCGACAACGAAGGCGAGGGCGCCGTGCAGGTGGCCCTGCAGCCGGCGCCATTCGCCAAGCTGCTGCCCTGGCTGGAGCAGTTGAACGGGCAGGGCGTGCAGGTGGCGGAGGCCGGCCTGGACCGCCAGGTCGACGGCCGGGTCTCGGCGCGCCTGAGCCTGCGGGTCGAGTGAGCGGCCCGTGGCTGGGGCCGGCATGGGCCCCGGCGCCGACCTTGGCGACAGGCGATCGCCGAAATTTCAAAAAAAATTCAATCAGGGCATTGACTTAGGTTTTTCGGTCGGTAGAATGCGCCCCACTTCGAGAGTGAAGGGTGATTAGCTCAGCTGGGAGAGCATCTGCCTTACAAGCAGAGGGTCGGCGGTTCGATCCCGTCATCACCCACCAATCTCGCAAGTTACGCGCAGCGGTAGTTCAGTCGGTTAGAATACCGGCCTGTCACGCCGGGGGTCGCGGGTTCGAGTCCCGTCCGCTGCGCCATTCACTTCCCCTCCCGAGTTCACCACCCCGAACTCGCCGTCTTCCGCCAGAAGGCGGGCAGCCAGGCTGCAACGAGAGGAAGTCGCTTTACCGGGCATCTTGCCCAGCCGACGCGCAGCGGTAGTTCAGTCGGTTAGAATACCGGCCTGTCACGCCGGGGGTCGCGGGTTCGAGTCCCGTCCGCTGCGCCATACATCTTCACCACGCCGAGGCGGGGTGAGCCACGAAGAAAGCGGCCAATGGCCGCTTTTTTCGTTTCCGTCGTCCCCTGCGTCTTCCGTTTTCTCCTTGTTTGCCGGATTTCCTGCTCCGTCGGTCCGCGCGCGGTAATCCCGCTGTCATCTTCCTCGTCTACAGCTGAAAGACACAGACGAACGAAAGGTGATCCGCGATGGACGACTACCAGGAAGAACTGCTGGAGCAGCATGCCGCCGAATGCGACCTGCCGGAGCCGGCGGACGACGCCACCGAGATGTGATCAGGCGCTCTGTCGCTGGGCGCGGCGGAATTCGCCGGGCGTCTGTCCGCTCCAGCGCTTGAAGGCGCGCTGGAAGGCTTCCGCCGAGGCGAAGCCGAGCAGGTAGGCGATTTCGCCGAAAGCCAGGTCGGTCTCGCGGATGTAGACCATCGCCAGGTCGCGGCGGGTGTCGTTGAGGATGCTGCGGAACTGCGTGCCTTCCTCGGCCAGCTTGCGCCGCAGGGTCCAGGTCGGCAACTTGAGGCGCGCGGCGACTTCCTCGAGGTCCGGCTCGCGGCCATTGAGCATCGGCCCCAACAGGCGGCTGACGCGCTCGCGCCAACTGCGGGTGCGGGTCAACTGCTCCAGTTCGCGGTTGCAGAGTTCCAGCATCTGGCTCCAGGTGCTCGGACAGTGCTCGGCATTCGCCAGGGCCAGGCTGGCCTGGCTCAGGCGCAACTGGTTGGTCGGCGCGCCGAATTCCACCGGGCAGCCGAAGAATGCCTCGTAGCGCTCGGCCCAAGTCGGCGCTGGATATTCGATCTCCACCCGCTCCGCTTTCAACGGCTGCCTTGCCAGGGCGCCGAGATGGCTGATCCAGCCTGCCAGCACCGAATCGACGACGAAGCGGTTGTAGGCGTTGTAGGGGCTGATCGAATAGAAGCGCAGCCAGGCGCCGCCGGCGTCTTCCACCAGGCTCGACTGGCCCCGGTAGTTTTGCGCGTAAAGCGGTTCCAGGTGGATCATTGCCCGCGCGGCGGCGCGCAGGTTGGGCGCCTGGGCGACGCTGACGCCGGCCAGGCCCATCTGTCCGAGACGGCTCAGGCGGCCCATCTGCAGGCCGAGGGCGGGGTCGCCGCTGAGCTGTATGGCGGCATGGCCGAGGCGCATGTAGCGAGGGATCGACAGGCGCGCCCCGGGTTCGGCCAGGCGCCGCTGGTCGAGGCCGTACTGCTCGAGCAGTGGCGCGGGCTCGACGCCGGCGGCGAGCAGGGCGTCGGCCAGTGCCTGGACGAAGCCGACCGAGAGGTCGCCGAGGCGAACCCGGGGCGCGCTCATAGCCAGAGATTGACCAGTTGCGCACCGCCGCCGGGATTGGCCTGGCGCATGCCCTGCGGCGAGCCGAGCAGGCTCTGGCCGTCTTCGGTGACGTTCCACAGGCGGCTATGGGCGAAGGCCACGGCGGCGCCGCGTGCACCGCTGGCCAGCAGGCGCTCGCCGACCGCCAGGCGCTGCCAGGCCTCGGCGTTGCTCAGGCTGTTCGGCGCCAGGCGCACGTCGCCGGGAACCAGCTCGGCATCGAAGCCGGGCCAGGGCTGCTGCCAGCGACCGCTCTGGTTCAGGGCGGCGGGGATCGCCAGCAGTTCGACGCGCTGTTCGACCAGGGTGGCGTAGGTGTCCGGGTACCAGCTGTCGGTGCCGATCAGCACGCCCAGGCGTCCTGCCGGCGTATCCAGCACCTGCAGGCGCTCGCCGCGACCGTTGTTGAGGTAGCTCAGTTCGTGGCGGGTCGGGAATACCTTGCGTTGCGGCTGGCCGAGCGGCCGGCCGTCGGGACCGAAGGTCAGGCTGACGTTGTACAGCTGGCCGGTGCCGGGACGCAGCTCGCCGTCCTCGACCTCGGGGTCGGGCAGGACGATGGAGCCGGCGACCACCGTCACCTTGAAATCATGGGCGAGCCCGCCGAACAGGGTCTGGTAGTCGTGGGCCATGTCCACCGCCTTCATCCGGAACAGGGTGTCGGTGAGACGCTGTTCGCCGCGCGCGGTGATCCAGCCGCGCGCCACCTTCAGCGGGTTGCTCGCGGCCATCCAGTCCATCGCCGTGGGCCAGTCGGCGGCGGCATAGACCTCGGGCTTCTCGCCGCTGGCCACCAGCCAGGTGCCGACATGCTCGGGGAACACCACCACCGTGCGCTCGTTGAGCAGGCCCTGGCGGCGGGCATTTTCCAGGTAGGCGTGGAATTTCAGCTGCAACCGTTCGGCGCTCTGGTAGTCCGGCGTGAACAGTTCCGGTTGGACCGCCAGCAGGTTGCCGCGCTCGCCGGGCTGGCCCTGGACCACGCTGACCTGGCTGCGCAGGTCGGACAGGTAGTGGCCTACCGGGCGGCGTTCGGCCCAGCCGGCGTAGGCGGCGAAGAGGGTGATCAGAATCAGGAAGATCAGCTTGCGCATGCGGGTCTCCAAGGCAGCCCACAGGGTAGGGGAGTGGCGTCGGCTTGCCAAGCATCCCTGTGCATTCCGATCAGTAACTTGTCATTTAGGATCATTGAGCGCTCCGGTGGCGCTCCTTAGAGTCGTCGCCATACCGACCGCTGCCCGTCCCGCGCATTGCGCCCGAGGCCGCGGCATATCCGTGAACGCGTTTCGCCCGATGTGGAGACCCCCGATGACCGCCGCCGTTCCCTATCCGCACCTGCTCGCCCCGCTGGACCTCGGCTTCACCACCCTGCGCAACCGCACCCTGATGGGGTCCATGCACACCGGTCTGGAAGAGAAGCCGCAGGGCTTCGAGCGCATGGCGGCGTATTTCGCCGAACGCGCCCGTGGCGGCGTCGGCCTGATGGTCACCGGCGGCATCGGCCCGAACGAAGAGGGCGGCGTGTATTCCGGCGCGGCCAAGCTGAGCACGCCGGAAGAGGCGGAGAAGCACAGGATCGTGACCCAGGCGGTGCATGAGGCGGGCGGCAAGATCTGCATGCAGATCCTGCATGCCGGCCGCTACGCCTACAGCCCGAAGCAGGTGGCGCCGAGCGCGATCCAGGCGCCGATCAATCCGTTCAAGCCCAAGGAACTCGACGAGGAAGGCATCGAGAAGCAGATCGCCGACTTCGTCAACTGCGCCAGCCTGGCCCAGGTCGCCGGCTACGATGGCGTCGAGATCATGGGGTCGGAAGGCTACTTCATCAACCAGTTCCTCGTGCAGCACACCAACCAGCGCACCGACCGCTGGGGCGGCAGCTACGAGAACCGCATGCGCCTGCCGGTGGAGATCGTCCGCCGGGTGCGCGAGGCGGTGGGGCCGAACTTCATCATCATCTATCGCCTGTCCATGCTCGACCTGGTCGAGGGCGGCAGCAGCTGGGACGAGATCGTGCTGCTGGCCAAGGCCGTCGAGAAGGCCGGCGCGACCCTGATCAACACCGGTATCGGCTGGCACGAGGCGCGCATCCCGACCATCGCCACCAAGGTGCCGCGCGCGGCCTTCACCAAGGTCACCGCCAAGCTGCGTGGCGAGGTCGGCATCCCGCTGATCACCACCAACCGCATCAACACTCCCGAGGTGGCGGAGAAGGTCCTGGCCGAGGGCGATGCCGACATGGTCTCCATGGCCCGGCCGTTCCTCGCCGACCCGGATTTCGTCAACAAGGCCGCCGCCGGCCACGCCGAACGGATCAACACCTGTATCGGCTGCAACCAGGCCTGCCTCGACCACACCTTCGGCGGCAAGCTGACCAGTTGCCTGGTCAACCCGCGCGCCTGCCACGAAACCGAGCTGAACTACATCCCCACCGCCAGGCCGAAGAAGATCGCCGTGGTCGGCGCCGGCCCGGCCGGCCTGGCCGCCGCCACCGTGGCCGCCGAGCGTGGGCACCGGGTCAGCCTGTTCGACGCCGCCGGCGAGATCGGCGGGCAGTTCAACGTGGCCAAGCGGGTTCCCGGCAAGGAAGAGTTCCACGAGACCCTGCGCTACTTCCGCAACAAGCTGGAGAGCACCGGCGTCGAGCTGCACCTGAACCGCCGGGTCGGCGTGGACGATCTGGTCGCGGGCGGCTACGACGAGATCGTCCTCGCCACCGGCATCGTTCCGCGCACGCCGGCGATCCCCGGCATCGAGCATCCGAAGGTGATCAGCTACCTGGATGCGATCCTCGAGCGCAAGCCGGTGGGCGGTAAGGTGGCGGTGATCGGCGCCGGCGGCATCGGCTTCGACGTCTCCGAATTCATCACCCATGCCGGTCCGTCCACCAGCCTGGAGCGCGAAGCGTTCTGGAAGCAGTGGGGGATCGATACCCGCCTGGAGGCCCGCGGCGGCATCGCCGGGGTCAAGGCCGAGGTGCATCCGGCAGCGCGCCAGGTGTTCCTCCTGCAACGCAAGAAGAGCAAGGTCGGCGACGGCCTCGGCAAGACCACCGGCTGGATCCATCGCGCCGGCCTGAAGAACAAGCAGGTGCAGATGGTGAATGCCGTGGAGTATCTCGGGATCGACGACGCCGGCCTGCATATCCGCGTTGCCGAGGGCGAGCCGCAGGTGCTGCCGGTGGATACCGTGATCGTCTGCGCCGGCCAGGACCCGCTGCGCGAGTTGCAGGACGGCCTGCTGGCGGCCGGCCGGAGCGTGCACCTGATCGGCGGCGCCGATGTCGCCGCCGAGCTGGATGCCAAGCGCGCCATCAACCAGGGTTCGCGCCTGGCTGCCGAACTCTGAGAACCTGTCCGCGATCTGTTGCGTAGCGGAGAAACTGCGTTGAAAACGGCTTTTCTCCAGCTCGCACAGGTTCTGCGTATCGTCCCTGTCCGCGCTCGTCGGCGCGGCGGGGCGCTGCGCACCGGTTTGGTGAACGGTGGCGCTCTGCCACGGTGATCTCCGTCCGCTCAAAACCCGACCGCTTCACAATTTCCCCTACCGCTCGGCGGGCCGTCCGGCATCGCCCGGGTGTCTGCCAACCCAGTCACATTGCCCGCGACATTTTTTCCCCTAGACTTGCCCGAACAACGAGATAGCGCCTGTTTTTCAGGTGACATGCCAGATGGGTACTGCCGGATGCGGGCCGCCTCGCCAGGCGTTCGAGGGTTAGCGATGAGCATGCAGAAAAAGCCACAGATGGCGGAGGCCGTGCTGTTCTTCAACGACAGCGGCGTCTGCAAGGAAATGCTGTATCCCGAATTCGAGGCGCTGCTCGATGGTCTGGTGCGCATGCCGGAATACGCCGACCGGCAGATGCACCTGGCCTATGTGTTGATCAATCCGCGCCTGCAGGCGCGGGCAGCGGTGTTCTTCTATCTCGATTTCGACGAGCAGGGCGGCGCCGACACCGGCTGGAACCTGCCTCTGCGCAACCTCGCCGAGCGCGCCGGACGCGGCCCCGACATGGGCGGCGGGCCGATCCGCCTGGCCTGTCGCAGCCAGTGCCCGGTGTCCTGGCACCAGATGCACCTGTGGGACCCGGAGAGCAGCGCCGGACGCAACCATTTCGTACTCATCCGCGACGCGCTCAGGCGCAACCAGCTCGGCCTGCTGGTGGACGAGGAGCCTGCCGCGGTGGAGCCGCAGCGGCTGCAGATGGCCGCCGAAGAACAATGGTACGCCGCCGGTCCCGCCGCCCCGAAGGCAGCGCCCGCGGAGCCTCCGCGCAAGCAGGAGGACGAGCAGGCGGCGCGCCTGGCGCAACTGGTCAAGCAGCAGCGGCAACAGCTCGCCGCCCTGGCCCGGCAGCAGGAGCAGCGCCTGGCCGGGCTCGCCCGGCAGCACGAAGAGGAACTGGCCAGGCGCGAACAGGACGCCCGCGGGCAACTGGACATCCTGCGCAGCGAAGTGCTCAGCCTGCAACAGGCCCTGGAACGGCAGGCGCGGGAGAACGCCGAGTTGCAGCAGCGTCTGCTGGAGCAGGGCGAGCAGTTCCAGCGCAACCGCGAGGAACTGACCCGGCAACTGCGTTTCATCGAGAACCAGGGGCGCAACGAGACCGACCTGCTGCGCTCGGAGTTCGCCGACGAACTGGAGGCTCGGGTGGCGGTGGCGGTGGCCGGCTACAAGGAGCAGGTCTCGATCCGCGACGTCGAACTGGCCTACCGCAACGAGCTGGACCAGCAACTGGAGCAGGAACTGGCCGAGCTGCGCGCCGAGCGCGACCGTCTGGCCGCCCAGGGGCCGGAGCAACTGCTGGAGCGTCTATCCGGCCAGGGCGTGGTATTCGTCGCCTACCATCCCGGCGCCGGGCACCTGACCATCCCCTTGCAGGACATCCCGCGTTACCAGGACAATCCGCTGGCCTACGCGGCGGCCAAGTGCTTCGTCTCCGAGAGCCAGTACCGCCAGTGGCTGGACCACTTCCAGCAGCCGCGCTGCGAGGCGCTGCTGCCCGGCGGCGAACGCTGCAACCTGCCGCTCGACCGGGTCGACAACCCGGCGCGCTTCGTCGCCGGCGACACCAACTGCTGCGCCCGGCACAAGACCACGGGGCGCCTGCGCACCGTGAGCTGACTTCTTGCCGTTTCCCCACTGGTCACCGCATACACCCTTGCAGCGTCTCGAACTCGACTGGCTGCAACGGGCCGGGGTCGAACTGGCGCTGCTGCGCCTGGACCAGGCCGATCCGTTGATCTCCGGCAACAAGGGGTTCAAGCTCGCGCCACACCTGGCGCTGGCCCGCGAGCAGGGGCTGGACGGCCTGATCAGCCTCGGCGGCGCCCACTCCAACCACCTGCACGCGCTGGCCGGCGCCGGCGCGCGTTTCGATTTCCGTTGCGTCGGCCTGTTGCGCGGACACGAAGTCGATACGCCGACGGTGCGCGACCTGCGCAGTCTCGGCATGGAACTGCACTGGCTCGGCTACGGCGGCTATCGCCAGCGGCATGCCGCCGGTTTCTGGCTTCCCTGGCGGGAACGTTACCCAGGCTTGCTGCCGGTCGCCGAGGGCGGTGGCGGGCTGCTGGGCGCGCGCGGTTGCATCGGGCTGGTGGAGCGCATAGCGACCCAGTTGCCGACGCTCGGCTGGGACGATTACGACGCGATCTGGGTGGCCGCCGGTACCGGTACGACACTGGCCGGCCTGGTGCTCGGCGAGGCTGGGCGGCATCCCGTGGTGGGCGCGCTGGCGGTGCCGGAGGACCATGGCGTCGCCGCCCAGGTCGCGGCGACCCTTGCCGAGGCGGGCTGGGCCGATGCCGGCTATCGCCTGCTGGACGCCAGCCGTGGTGGTTTCGCCCGCCTCGATGGGCGATTGGCGCGGTTCATCGTCGAGTTCGAGACGGCCAGCGGCGTCGCCCTCGAACCGCTGTACACCGGCAAGCTGCTGCTCGCCCTGCGCGAGGCCGTGGAGAGCGGCGCGGTGGCTCGCGGCAGCCGGTTGGTGGCGCTGCACAGCGGAGGCCTGCAGGGCCGCCGGGCATTGCAGGAGCGTTTGCTGGCGTTGCTCTGATCAGGCATCCGCGGCCTGGCGCGCGCTACCCCACAGGCTGAGCCCCGGCGGCCAGTCGTCGCTGGCCAGGAACAGGCGCTCGGCCTCTACCCAGTAGCCGTCGCGCGGCACCACCCTTACCAGCATTTGCGGACGTGCCTCGTCGGCGAAGGCGATGTTCCAGCAAGCGCCGTCGCGCGGTGGGTCGAGCGGGTCCTGCCGCCGCATGGCCGGCGCCAGCCAGTGCTCGCGCGACAGATGCAGCCAATGCTGCCCGGCCTGCGGTCCGGCCAGGCTGGCCAGGTACGCCGGCCAGTCGCGCTGGCGGAGCCAGCGGCCACGCAGATGCCGTGGCTCGATGTCGGCGGGCAGGCTGCCCGGCCCGGGCCAGGGATGGAACAGGTAGCCGCTCAGCCACAATGCGGAAACGGCCGATTCGGCGCCATGGGCGGCCAGCACCTGGCGACCCTCGCGGGTCGCCGCCAGCGGCAACTGGTGTCGGCAGAGGTGTTCCAGCTTGCGTGACAGGCGGTCCTGGCCGCCGGGCCCGAGCCAGTCGCCGGGGCCGGACTGGGGCCCCAGATAGAGTTTGATCGCCAGTTCCAGGTGGTGGATGCCGTCGTCGTCCCGCAGCAGCAGGTCGAGTTCGCCAAGGGTATGCCCGCCGTCGCGCACCGGCAGGTTGGCGGCGATCAGGCGCACGTCCGGGGCTTGTTCCAGGGCGAATTGCCAGAGATGTTCGTAGTACAGGCCGAGACGCTGCCGTGGCCACTGCGCGAGCCAGGCGGCGAGATGCTGCGGCTGTCGCTCCTGTTCGCGCAACCAGGCGGCCAGGCGCTCCGGCTCCTGGCGCCAGCGGCTGGCGGCGAGCGGATGGCGCTGCGGCTCCGGGGTCCGGCGCAGCAACGGCGGGGCGAGCAGGGTCCAGGCCAGGTCGCGGACGGCCGGGTGGCGCAATTCGTCGAGCAGTTCGGTCAGCAGCGTCATACCCAGAGGTTAGCCGGGTTGCGCCACTCGCGGCGATTTCCCGTACATGCGCGGGTTTGCCGCTGTCCGCGGCTTTCGCCCATAATCCGCTCTATCCCGCCCGCCAGCTTTTCGCAGGAACCGCATGGAACCCTTTCGCAATATCGGCATCATCGGCCGCCTCGGCAGCACCCAGGTGCTGGATACCATCCGCCGGCTGAAGAAATTCCTGATCGATCGCCACCTGCATGTGATCCTCGAGGACACCATCGCCGAAGTCCTGCCCGGACACGGCCTGCAGACCTGCTCGCGGAAGATCATGGGTGAGATCTGCGACCTGGTGGTGGTGGTCGGCGGCGATGGCAGCATGCTCGGCGCGGCCCGCGCGCTGGCCCGGCACAAGGTGCCGGTGCTGGGGATCAACCGCGGTAGCCTGGGCTTCCTCACCGACATCCGCCCGGATGAACTGGAGGCCAAGGTCGGCGAGGTGCTGGACGGCCAGTACATCGTCGAGAGCCGCTTCCTCCTCGATGCCCAGGTGCGTCGCGGTATCGACTCGATGGGGCAGGGCGATGCGCTCAACGACGTGGTCCTGCACCCGGGCAAGTCGACCCGGATGATCGAGTTCGAGCTGTATATCGACGGCCAGTTCGTCTGCAGCCAGAAGGCCGACGGCCTGATCGTCGCCACGCCCACCGGTTCCACCGCCTACGCGCTGTCCGCCGGCGGTCCGATCATGCATCCGAAGCTGGATGCCATCGTCATCGTGCCGATGTACCCGCACATGCTTTCCAGCCGCCCGATCGTGGTGGACGGCAACAGCGAGCTGAAGATCGTCGTGTCGCCGAACATGCAGATCTACCCGCAGGTCTCCTGCGACGGGCAGAACCATTTCACCTGCGCCCCCGGCGATACCGTGACGATCAGCAAGAAGCCGCAGAAGCTGCGCCTGATCCACCCCATCGACCACAACTACTACGAGATCTGCCGGACCAAGCTCGGCTGGGGCAGCCGCCTGGGCGGAGGCGACTGATGCAACTCGACCCCGGACGTGGCTACGACCTGATCGGCGATGTCCACGGCTGCGCGCATACCCTGGACCGCCTCCTCGACCTGCTCGGCTACCGCCTGCAGGGCGGCGTCTGGCGCCATCCGCGGCGCCAGGCGTTGTTCCTCGGCGACATCGTCGACCGCGGCCCGCGCATCCGCGAGGCCCTGCACAGGGTGCACGCGATGGTCGACGCCGGCGAGGCGCTGTGCATCATGGGCAACCACGAATTCAACGCGCTCGGCTGGAGCACCCCGGCGGCGCCCGGCAGCGGCCGCCAGTACGTCCGCGAGCATACGCCGCGGCATGCCCGGCTGATCAAGGAGACCCTCGAGCAGTTCGAGGGCCACGACGCCGACTGGCGCGACTTCCTCGGCTGGTTCCAGCAACTGCCGCTGTTCCTCGATGCCGGGCGCTTCCGCATGGTCCATGCCTGCTGGGACGGCGAACTGATCGCGACCCTGCGCCGGCAGTTCCCCGACGGGCGGATCAGCGAAGCCTTCCTGCAGGAGTCGGCGGAGCCCGGCAGCTTCGCCGACCTGGCCTGCAACCGCCTGCTGCGCGGTACCGACATGCGCCTGCCGCACGGTGCCACGCTGACCAGCAGCGATGGCTATACGCGCGCCTTCTTCCGCACCAAGTTCTGGGTCGAGGACGAGGCGCCGCGCACCTACGGCGATATCGTCTTCCAGCCCGACGCGTTGCCCGAAGCGATCGCCCGCGAGCCGCTCAGCGAGGAGCAGAAGTCCAGCCTGCTGACCTACGGCGCCGACGAACCGCTGTTGTTCGTCGGCCACTACTGGCGACGCGGCACGCCGGCGCCGATCCGGCCGAACCTGGCCTGCCTGGACTACAGCGCGGTGATGTACGGCAAGCTGGCGGCCTACCGCCTGGATGAGGAAACCCGCCTGGACCGGCACAAGTTCGTCTGGGTCGAAGTGAAGCGGCCGGAGGCTGACGAGTGAGCGCGGTGCAGGTCCTGAAGTTTCCCCTGTCGGTCGACCTGGCCGGCTTCGTCGGCCTGCTGCGGCGTCTGAACGTGCCGCACCGGGTCAGCGAGGAATCCGGCCAGCAGGTCCTCTGGGTGCCCGACGAGCGGCTCGCCGAGCAGGTCCGCGAGTTGTACCGGCGTTATCCCGAAGGCGATCCGCAGGCGACCCTGGAGGCCGCGCCGCGACCGGCGGGGCAGGGTTTCGTCCGGCAACTGCGGATGAGCCCGATGACCGCCGCGGTGTTGCTGCTGACCTTCGTCGTCGCCGCCGTCACCTACCTTGGCGACAACTTCGCGACGATGCGCTGGCTGACCTTCCAGGACTTCCGTATCCAGGGCCAGTACGCGCTGTTCACGCCGTTGGCCGAGAGCCTGGCGGCGGGTCAATGGTGGCGGCTGTTCACGCCGATGCTGATCCACTTCAGCTGGCTGCACCTGGCGATGAACGCCATGTGGTTCTGGGAGCTGGGCCGGCGCATCGAATTCCGCCAGGGCCGTCCGATGCTGCTCGGCCTGACCCTGTTGTTCGGCCTGGTGTCCAACGTGGTGCAGTACGCGGTGAGCGGCGCCAGCCTGTTCGGCGGGTTGTCCGGGGTGCTCTATGGCCTGCTCGGGCACTGCTGGATCTTCCAGTACCTGGCGCCGAACCAGGCCTATCGCCTGCCCAGGGGCGTCGTGGCGATGATGCTGATCTGGCTGCTGGTGTGCCTGTCCGGGGTGATCGACCTGCTCGGCTTCGGCTCCATCGCCAACGGCGCGCACGTTGGCGGGCTGCTGGTCGGTTGCCTCAGCGGTTTGCTGGGCGGCCTGCTGGCGCGGCGTCGCCGTTGAGCGAGGGGCTGCGGCAGCTTCGATGTGCGCCGCCGGCCCCGGCCCGGTAGAATGGCCGGTACGCCTTTTCACCGGAGCCGGCCATGTCGTCCTTCAATCAAGCGATCGAGAACATCACTCCTGAGATCTACCAGAACCTCAAGCTGGCCATCGAGATCGGCAAGTGGCCGGACGGCCGCAAGCTGACCCAGGAGCAGAAGGAACTCTGCCTGCAGGCGGTGATCGCCTGGGAGCTGCAGAACCTCCCCGAGGAGGAGCGCACCGGCTACATGGGCCCGCAGCACTGCTCCTCGCATTCCGACGAGCCGATCCCGAACATCCTGTTCAAGTCGGACTCCGTGCACTGATGGAAGAAATCGCCCGCGGCGCGCTGAGCAAGATGACGGCGCGCCTGGAAAGCAATGCTCCCGTGCAATACGCCTTCCGCCTCGACGACCGCGAAGTCGCGGTGAACCCGCTGATCGGCCGGCCGCTGCGCCTGGAGTACCTCGGCAGCATCTTCTGCACCCATTGCGGCCGCAAGACGAAGAAGAGTTTCAGCCAGGGCTATTGCTATCCCTGCTTCACCCGGCTGGCGCAGTGCGACAGTTGCATCGTCAGCCCGGAGAAGTGCCACTACGAGCAGGGCACCTGCCGCGAACCGGAGTGGGGCGAGCGGTTCTGCATGACCGACCACGTGGTGTACCTGGCCAACTCCTCCGGGGTGAAGGTCGGCATCACCCGCGCCAGCCAGATTCCCACCCGCTGGATCGACCAGGGCGCGCGCCAGGCGCTGCCGATCCTGCGCGTGGCCACCCGCCAGCAGTCCGGCCTGGTGGAAGACCTGCTGCGCAGCCAGGTCGCCGACCGCACCAATTGGCGGGCCATGCTCAAGGGCGAGGCCGAGCCGGTCGATCTGGCGGCAGTCCGCGAGCAGTTGTTCGACCAGTGCGCCGACGGCCTGCGCGAATTGCAGCAACGTTTCGGCCTGCAGGCGATCCAACCGGTTATCGACCTCGATCCGCTCGAGATCGCCTACCCGGTCGAGGCCTACCCGAGCAAGGTCGCCAGCCTCGACCTGGAAAAAACGCCTATCGTCGAAGGCACGCTTCGCGGTATCAAGGGCCAGTACCTGATCCTCGACACCGGGGTGATCAACATTCGCAAATACACGGCCTACCAGATCGCCGTGCATCACTGAGCAGAAGGGCCACAAGCCATGCGCACCGAGCAACCGAAAGTCATCCACCTCAAGGACTATCAGGCGCCGGACTACCTGATCGACGAGACCCACCTGAAGTTCGAACTGTTCGAAGACCACAGCCTGGTACACGCCGAGCTGAAGTTGCGGCGCAACCCCGAGCGCGGCGCCGGCCTGCCGCCGCTGTTGCTGCATGGCCAGCAACTGGAGCTGCTGGCGCTCGAACTGGACGGCCAGGCGCTCGGCGCGGACGACTACCAGCTGGACGACGAGCAGCTCGGGGTGCAACCGCGGCAGGCCGAGTTCGTCCTCAGGAGCACGGTGCGTATCCATCCGGAGAGCAACACCGCGCTGGAAGGCCTGTACAAGTCCGGCAAGATGTTCTGCACCCAGTGCGAGGCCGAGGGTTTCCGCAAGATCACCTATTACCTCGACCGTCCCGACGTGATGAGTCGCTTCACCACCACCGTCAGTGCCGAACAGCAGCGCTACCCGGTGCTGCTCTCCAACGGCAACCCGGTGGCCAGCGGTTCCGAAGGCAACGGCCGGCACTGGGCGACCTGGGAAGACCCGTTCAAGAAGCCGGCCTACCTGTTCGCCCTGGTCGCCGGCGACCTCTGGTGCGTCGAGGACAGCTTCCGCACCATGAGCCAGCGCGACGTGGCGCTGCGCATCTACGTCGAGCCGGAGAACATCGACAAGGTCCAGCACGCCATGGACAGCCTGAAGAAGTCGATGCGCTGGGACGAGGAGGTCTACGGCCGCGAGTACGACCTGGACATCTTCATGATCGTCGCGGTCAACGACTTCAACATGGGCGCGATGGAGAACAAGGGCCTCAACATCTTCAACTCCAGTTGCGTCCTGGCCCGCGCCGAAACCGCCACCGACGCCGCCCACCAGCGGGTCGAGGGCGTGGTGGCGCATGAGTATTTCCACAACTGGTCGGGCAACCGGGTGACCTGCCGCGACTGGTTCCAGCTGTCGCTCAAGGAAGGCTTCACCGTATTCCGCGACTCGGAATTCTCCGCCGACATGAACTCGCGCACGGTCAAGCGCGTCGAGGACGTCGCCTTCCTGCGCACCAACCAGTTCGCCGAGGACGCCGGGCCGATGGCGCATCCGGTGCGCCCCGACTCGTTCATCGAGATTTCCAACTTCTACACCCTGACCGTCTACGAGAAGGGCTCGGAAGTGGTGCGGATGATCCACACCCTGCTCGGCGCCGAAGGCTTCCGCAAGGGCTCGGACCTGTACTTCCAGCGCCACGACGGCCAGGCGGTGACCTGCGACGATTTCGTCAAGGCCATGGAAGACGCCAATGGCGTCGACCTGACCCAGTTCAAGCGCTGGTACAGCCAGTCCGGCACTCCGCGCCTGGCGGTGGAAGGCGAGTACGACGCCGCCGCCCGCCGCTACACCCTGACGGTGCGCCAGAGCTGCCCGCCGACTCCCGGCCAGCCGAGCAAGGAACCCTTCGTCATCCCGCTGGAGCTGGGCCTGCTCGACGGCCAGGGCCACGAACTTCCGCTGCGCCTGGAAGGCGAGGCCGCGGCCCAGGGCGGCAACCGTGTGCTGGCGGTGACCGAGGCCGAGCAGCGCTTCGTCTTCGTCGAGGTGCCGGAGCAGCCGCTGCCATCGCTGCTGCGCGGCTTCTCCGCGCCGGTGAAACTGAGCTTCCCCTACAGCCGCGACCAGTTGCTGTTCCTCATGCAGCACGACAGCGACGGCTTCAACCGCTGGGAGGCCGGCCAACAGCTTTCGGTGCAGGTCCTGCAGGAGCTGATCGGCCAGCACCAGCGCGGCGCGCAACTGGTACTCGACCCGCGCCTGATCGAGGCCTACCGCACCCTCCTGGCGGACGAGGCGCTGGACCAGGCGATGGTCGCCGAGATGCTCTCGCTGCCCAGCGAGGCCTATCTCACCGAGATCAGCGAAGTCGCCGATGTCGACGCGATCCATGCCGCCCGCGAATTCGCCCGCCAGCGTATCGGCGAAGCGCTGTTCGAGCCGCTGTGGCAGCGTTACCAGGCCAACCGCAAGATTTCCCGCGACACCGCCTACCTCGCCGAGGCCTCGCACATCGCCCGGCGCAGCCTGCAGAATATCGCGCTGTCCTACCTGTCGCTGTCGGGCCGGGAGGAAATCCTCGCCGCCTGCCTGGAGCAGTACGAAGGCTGCGACAACATGACCGAGCGCCTGACCGCCCTGGCGGTGCTGGTCAACTCCGGCTTCGAGGCGGAGAAGGGCAAGGCCCTGGCCATGTTCGCCGACTACTTCAAGGACGACCCGCTGGTGATGGACCAGTGGTTCAGCGTGCAGGCCGGCTCGCCGCTGCCGGGCGGGCTGGAGCGGGTCCAGGCGCTGATGCAGCACCCGGCCTTCACCCTGAAGAACCCGAACAAGGTGCGCGCGCTGATCGGCGCGTTCGCCAACCAGAACCTGGTCAACTTCCATCGTCCTGACGGCGCCGGCTATCGCTTCCTCGCCGACCAGGTGATCGTGCTCAACGCACTCAACCCGCAGATCGCCTCGCGCCTGCTGGTGCCGCTGACCCGCTGGCGCAAGTACGACGAGGCGCGGCAAGCGCTGATGCGCGGCGAGCTGGAACGCATCCTGGCCTCCGGCGAGCTGTCCAGCGACGTCTACGAAGTGGTGAGCAAGAGCCTGGCCTGATCCGCCAGCTTCTCCCAGAAGAGGGTGTTACTGGCCACTGGCTGGTAACGCCCTTTGTTACTTCTGGGAATCGCTTCACTGTTTTCCATTGATGGAGCCCGCTTAATCGTGTTTCGCGAACCACCCTGCGCAGGCTCTGCGAAGGGACTTTTCGCGCCACCGGCGACATTCGCCTGGCGCGTTTTGTCGGACACTTCCTGTTTTCTGGTCAGTGAATGAACAGTCATCTGGCAGGAAGTCCTGTTTTTGTCGCAATCCATTGAATTCCCTGGAGGATTCCGTTGAATTGGCATCCCGGTTGCACTGCCTCGTCGCGCGGTTCCCTTTCGTCGACGCGAGGCCGGTGACGCCGCGACCACCCATAACAAGGCCGCAGAGAAACGGCCGAACGGCGAACCGCCCGCAGTGGCGGCGCCCAACGCATGACCACATGGAGTGAGTTCCCGATGTACATCCCCAACCGCCAGCCCCGGCTGCGCTCCGCGCCGGCCCGGGCCGGCTTCGCCTTCGCCGGGCTGCTGCCGCTGCTGGGCGGCCAGGCCCAGGCCGTCGAATTCAGCTTCCTCGACAACGAGGTGTCCGGTTCGCTCGATACCACCCTGTCCTACGGCACCCTGTGGCGGGTGCAGGGGCAGGACAAGAGCAACAACGACATCAACACCAACGACGGCAACCGCAACTTCGATACCGGCCTGGTTTCCGAGGTCTACAAGATCACCTCGGACCTGGAGGCGACCTGGCGCAACTATGGCGTGTTCATTCGCGGCACGGCGTTCTATGACACCCAGATCATGGACAAGCGCAACGACTACTACAGTCACAACGATCCATCGCAGCCGAGCCAGAGCTATCCCCACGACGACCGTTTCACCAGCCAGACCCGCGACATCGCCGGGCACAAGGCGGAAATCCTCGACGCCTACGTCTACGGCAGTTGGGACATCGGCAACATGCCGCTGAGCGCGCGCTTCGGCCGCCAGGTGTTCAACTGGGGCGAGGGCATCTTCTACCGTGGCGGGGTCAACACCACCAACCCGGTGGACGCCGCCAAGTACCGCCTGCCCGGTTCCGAGCTCAAGGAAGTGCTGATGCCGGTGGAAGCGCTGAGCTTCAACATCGGCCTGACCGACAACCTGTCGATGGAAACCTTCTACCAGTGGAACTGGAAGGAAACCCGCCTCGACCCGGTCGGAACCTTCTTCTCCGAGACCGACCTGTTCGCCGACGGCGGCAACACCGGCTACAGCGACTTCACCGGCACCGCGCTGGACACCCCGGTGCCCGGCTTCGGCAACGTTATCGGCCTGTACCAGGCGCTGGGCAACAATCCGCTGCTCAGCGGCGCGCTGAAGAACACCGGCCTCTATGCCAACGGCGTGACCCCGGCCTACGGCAACGTGATGAAGGTGTCGTCCATCGGCAAGGACATCAACGCGCGCAACGACGGCCAGTTCGGCGTGGCCTTCCGCTACATCGCCGAGGAACTGAACAGCACCGAGTTCGGCTTCTACTTCGTCAACTACCACTCCAAGGAGCCGACCCTGTACGCCGACATCGGCGACTATGCCGGGGCCGACCTGGCGGCGCTGGCCAACACCCTGCGGCCGATCGCCGGCAACCTCGCCGAAGCCCTGGCCAACGGCCTGGTGACCGCCGACGTGATGGGCAACATCAATGCCCGCCGCGAGTTCGCCGAAGACATCCGCATGTACGGCTTCAGCTTCAACACCACGGTGGGCGACGCCTCGGTGTTCGGCGAGCTGGCCTATCGGCCGAACCTGCCGATCGGCATCGCCGCCACCAACGACCTGATCGGTGACCTCGCCCACGGTGCGGCGGAAGCCGCCAACGGCGGGCAGATCAACGTCGGCGGGCAGATGGTCGGCCTCGGCGGGCAGATCCACAACTACGAGCGGGTCGAGGCGTTCAACACCTCCCTCGGGACCATCTACAACTTCGGCCCGTCACTGAGCTTCGACTCGTTGACCGGCGTCGCCGAGTTGGCCTCGGAACACCTGCGCGGCAGCAGCCTGAAGTACACCGCCTATGACGGCAGCACCCGCTACTACGCCGGGCGCGGCAACAGCTCGTACGTTTCCGGCGGCGACCGTGGCGACCAGGTGAACCGCAACGCCTACGGCTACACGCTGCTGCTCAGCGGCACCTGGAACGACGTGTTCGCCGGGGTCAACGTGTCGCCCTACGTGGTCTACAAGGACGACTTCGAAGGCAACTCCTACCAGACCGGCAACTTCATCGAAGGTCGCAAGGCCTACACCCTGGGGGTCAAGGCCACCTACCTGAACAGCCTGGAAGGCGAACTGCAGTACACCGAGTTCTACGGCGGCGGACAGAACAACAACATCCGCGACCGCGACAATATCGGCCTGACCGTCAAGTATTCCTTCTGACCGAACCGATAACGACACGGGCGCCGCGAGCGCCCGGCACCTCACACGGAGAACCCTCATGTTGAACAAGCACCTGCTGATCGGCGCTTCCCTGGCGCTGGCACTGGGCAGCGGCGGCGCGCTGGCCGGCGTTTCCGCCGGCGAGGCGGCGCAACTGAAGTCGAGCCTCACCCCGCTGGGCGCGGAGAAGGCCGGCAACGCCGCCGGCAGCATTCCCGCCTGGACCGGCGGCATCACCCAGGCGCCGGCCGGCTACAAGCCGGGCCAGCACCACCCGGACCCGTTCGCCGCGGACAAGCCGCTGTTCACCATCGACAAGGCCAACCTGGAGCAGTACAGGGAACACCTGACCCCGGGTCAGCTGGCGCTGTTCAAGACCTACCCGGACAGCTTCCGGATGCCGGTCTACCCCAGTCGCCGTTCCGGCTCGGCGCCGCAGTGGCTGTACGACAACACCTTCGCCAATGCCACCAGCGCCAGGCTGCTGGACGGCGGCAACGGGTTCGCCGACGCCTATGGCGGGGTGCCGTTCCCGATTCCGAAGAGCGGCGTGGAGGCGCTGTGGAACCATGTCGCCCGCTACCGCGGCACCTATGTCGTGCGCCGCGCCTCGGAAGTCGCGGTACAGCGCAACGGTAGCTACTCGCTGGTGACCTCGCAGCAGGAAGCGCTGTTCAAGTACTACCTCAAGGGCGGCAGCTTCGCCGACCTGAACAACCTGATGTTCTACTACCTGTCGTTCACCAAGAGCCCGGCGCGCCTGGCCGGCGGCGCGGTGCTGGTGCACGAGACCCTCGACCAGGTCAAGGAGCCGCGCCAGGCCTGGGGCTACAACGCCGGCCAGCGCCGTGTGCGGCGTGCGCCGAACCTTGCCTACGACACGCCGATCGCCGCCGCCGACGGCCTGCGCACCGCCGACGACACCGACATGTTCAACGGCGCGCCGGACCGCTATGACTGGAAGCTGCTGGGCAAGAAGGAAATCTACATTCCCTACAACAACTACAAGGTCAGCAGCCCCGAGGTGAAGTACGAGGAACTGCTCAAGCCGGGCCATCTCGATCCGCAATACACCCGCTACGAACTGCACCGCGTGTGGGTGGTGGAAGGCACCCTGAAGCCGGGCGCGCGGCATATCTACTCCAAGCGCACCCTGTACCTCGACGAGGACAGCTGGAGCGCGGCGGTGGTCGACCAGTACGACGGTCGCGGCGAACTGTGGCGGGTGTCCATGGCCTACCTGAAGAACTTCTACGACCTGCCGTACACCTGGAGCGCGCTGGACGTGTTCCACGACCTGCAGGCGCGTCGCTACCACGTGCAGAACCTGGACAACGAGGAGCCGGGTACCATCGACTTCACCCAGGCGATACCGGACGACTCCTACTTCAAGCCCTCGGCCCTGCGCCGCCGCGGCACCCGCTGATCGCTCCGCTCGCCGGCGCCGACCGCTTCCCTCCGGGGAGGAGGGCGGCGCCGATCCCCCGTTACAGACGGCTTACACGCTTAACAAAAGATAACGTGGCTTCAATTGTCTCCGTCGCCAAACGCTGGCTATATAACGCTCACCACGAACCACTAATAACAACAACGGGGACGGTATCCATGCGTGAGCCCATGACGTGGCGCACTTCGCCCGGCCAATCCGCGGACGCTTCGCGGCATCCGGCCATTCCTTCCAGATCGCCCCTGGCCAGCAGGGCCCTGTCGTTTCTCGGGGCGCTTTCTCTTCTGACCTTCGCCGCGACCCCGGTCCTGGCCGAGTCGACGCCAACCGCCGCGCCGCCGCAATTCGCCGTGGAATCGCCGAAGGCCGCCAGCAGCCTGCTGCTCAGCGTCGCCCATGCCGGCAAGCGGCTGGTCGCGGTCGGCGACCGTGGGCATATCCTGCTCTCCGACGACGACGGCAAGACCTGGACCCAGGCCAAGGTGCCGACCCGCCAGTTGCTCACCTCGGTGTTCTTCGTCAACGAGCGCAAGGGCTGGGCGGTCGGGCACGATGCGCAGATCCTCGTCAGCGACGACGCCGGCAGCACCTGGACCAGGCAGTTCGAGGACCTCGGCCGCGAAGCGCCGTTGCTGGACATCTGGTTCGCCGACGAACAGCACGGCCTGGCCGTCGGTGCCTATGGCGCGCTGCTGGAGACCCGCGACGGCGGCCAGCACTGGGAAGACGTCAGCGAGCGCCTGGACAACGAGGACCAGTTCCACCTCAACGCCATCGCCGCGGTCAAGGACAACGGCCTGCTGGTGGTCGGCGAAGCCGGCAGTCTGTTCCGCTCGAAGGACTGGGGCGCCACCTGGGAAAAACTCGAAGGCCCCTACGAGGGCTCGCTGTTCGGCGCCATCGGTACCGCCGATGCGGGCGGCGTGCTGGTCTACGGCCTGCGCGGCCACCTGTTCCGCTCCGCCGATTTCGGCGACAGCTGGGAAGAGATACCGCTGAAGGCGGCGTCCGGCGACCTGGAATTCGGTCTCTCCGACGGCGCGCTGCTGGCGGACGGGCGGATCGTCGTGGTCGGCCACGGCGGCAGCGTCCTCGAAAGCACCGACGGCGGGCGCAGCTTCAGCGTGTTCAACCGTCCCGACCGGCTGTCCCTGGCCGGCGTCAGCGCCACCGGCGACGGCCACCTGATCCTGGTCGGCCAGGGCGGCGTGCACCTCGCTGCGGCGAACGGTGCCGCGCTCGAACAACAACAATAAGGCGGGGGTCGCATGAGTGCCATGAACCAGCATCAGCAAAACAAGGCGAGCCTGCTCGAACGCCTGATCTTCAACAACCGGCCGGTGGTGATCTTCCTCTGCCTGCTGGTCAGCGTCTTCCTGTTCTACCAGGCCACCCAGGTGCGGCCGTCCACCAGCTTCGAGAAGATGATCCCGCTGGAGCACCCGTTCATCCAGAAAATGCTCGAGCACCGCAACGACCTGGCCAACCTCGGCAACACCGTGCGCATCTCGGTGGAGGCGGTGAACGGCGACATCTTCACCAAGGAGTACATGGAGACGCTCCGGCAGATCCATGACGAGGTGTTCTACATCCCCGGCGTCGACCGTTCCGGCCTGAAGTCGTTGTGGAGCCCCAGCGTGCGCTGGACCGAAGTGACCGAGGAAGGCTTCGCCGGCGGTGAGGTGATCCCGCAGACCTACGACGGTTCGCCGCGGGCGCTGGAGGAACTGCGCAACAACGTGCTCAAGTCCGGGCAGATCGGCCGCCTGGTGGCGAACAACTTCAAGTCGAGCATCGTCGACGTACCGCTGCTGGAGATGTACCCGAATCCGAAGAACCAGAGCGAACTGATCAAGCTCGACTACCGCCAGTTCTCCCATGAGCTGGAAGAGAAGATCCGCGACAAGTACCAGTTGCAGAACCCCAACGTGAAGGTGCACATCGTCGGCTTCGCGAAGAAGGTCGGCGACCTGATCGACGGGCTGGTGATGGTGGTCGGCTTCTTCGGTATCTGCCTGCTGATCACCCTGGTCCTGCTGTACTGGTTCACCAAGTGCATCCGCAGCACCATCGCCGTGCTGATCACCACCCTGGTGGCGGTGCTCTGGCAGCTCGGCCTGCTCAACCTGGTCGGTTTCGGCCTCGATCCCTATTCGATGCTGGTGCCGTTCCTGATCTTCGCCATCGGTATTTCCCACGGCGTGCAGAAGATCAATGGCATCGCCTTGCAGTCCAGCGGCGCCGACAATGCGCTGATGGCGGCGCGGCTGACCTTCCGCCAACTGTTCCTGCCGGGGATGATCGCGATCCTCGCCGACGCCGTCGGCTTCATCACCCTGCTGGTGATCGACATCGGGGTGATCCGCGAGCTGGCCATCGGCGCCTCGATCGGCGTGGCGGTGATCGTCTTCACCAACCTGATCCTGCTGCCCGTGGCGATCTCCTACATCGGCATCAGCAAGAAGGCGGTACAGCGCAGCAAGGACGACGCGGTGCGCGAGCACCCGTTCTGGCGCCTGCTGTCGAACTTCGCCAGCCCGAAGGTGGCCCCGGTGTCCATCGCCATCGCCCTGCTGATGCTCGGCGGCGGCCTCTGGTACGGCAAGCACCTGAAGATCGGCGACCTCGACCAGGGCGCGCCGGAACTGCGTCCCGACTCGCGCTACAACCTCGACAACGACTTCATCATCCGCAACTACTCGACCAGTTCGGACGTGCTGGTGGTGATGGTCAAGACCTCCCCGGAAGGCTGCTCCACCCACCAGGCCCTGGCGGCCATGGACGAGCTGGCCTGGAAGCTGGAGAACACCGAGGGCGTGCAGTCGGCGATCTCGATGGTCACCGTGTCCAAGCAGGTGATCAAGGGGATGAACGAAGGCAACCTGAAATGGGAGACCCTGTCGCGCAACCAGGACGTGCTGAACAACTCCATCGCCCGTGCCGACGGTCTCTACAACACCGACTGCTCGCTGGCGCCGCTGCTGGTCTTCCTCAACGACCACAAGGCCGAGACCCTCGACCGCGCGGTGGCGGCGGTGCAGGCCTTCGCCGCGGAGAACGACAAGGACGACCTGCAGTTCCAGCTGGCCGCCGGCAACGCCGGGATCGAGGCCGCCACCAACGAGGTGATCAAGCAGTCCGAACTGATCATCCTGGTGCTGGTGTACATCTGCGTGGCGGCCATGTGCATGATCACCTTCCGTTCCTTCGCCGCGACCCTCTGCATCGTCCTGCCGCTGATCCTCACCTCGGTGCTGGGCAACGCGCTGATGGCGGCGCTGGGCATCGGCGTGAAGGTCGCGACCCTGCCGGTGATCGCCCTCGGCGTCGGCATCGGGGTGGACTACGGGATCTACATCTACACCCGCCTGGAGTCTTTCCTGCGCATGGGCCTGCCGTTGCAGGAGGCCTACTACGAGACCCTCCGCTCCACCGGCAAGGCGGTGCTGTTCACCGGCCTGTGCCTGGCGATCGGCGTGGCCACCTGGATCTTCTCGGCGATCAAGTTCCAGGCCGACATGGGCCTGATGCTGACCTTCATGCTGCTCTGGAACATGTTCGGCGCCCTCTGGCTGCTGCCGGCCCTGGCGCGTTTCCTGATCAACCCGGCCAAGCTGCAGGCCAGGAAGGCCTCGCTGTTCGCTCACTGAGTCGCACCGAGCCTCGCCAAGACCGCGGCCCCGGCCGCGGTTTTTTTCGCGCGGAGGAAGGCCGCCGCGCTTCAGTCCGGTGTGGCGGGGAACAGCAGCTCGCAGCGGAAGCGCTGCTCGTCGCTGCTGTAATGCAGGCGCCAGCCGCTCTTCTGGCACAGGCGCTGGACCAGGTCGAGGCCCAGGCCATAACCGAACGCCATCGACTCCTCCGTGCCCTGGGCCGCGCCGATGGGGTTGCTGATCAGCAGGCTGCGGTCGCGCACGACGATTTCCACCACGCCCTCGTCGCTGTACTGCAGGGCGTTGCGCAGCAGGTTGCCGATGATGATCCGTGCGCGGGTCTGCGGCAGGCTGTGTGGCTCCACGTCGAGGTGGAAGGTCAGGCCGCGGCGCTGGCTCAGCGCCTGCTGTTCCTCGAGCAGTTCCTCCAGCAGGCGGCCGACCTCGATGTGTCCGTCGTCGCGCAGTTCGCCGCTCTCGCGGCTGAGCCAGAGCAGGGTCTCGGTCATCTGCTGCATGCCCAGCGCCGAGCGGCGGATGCGTTGCAAGGCATGCGGGGAGGGCGCGCGGCCGGGTTGGTCGAGCAGCTCCAGGTTCATGCCGATCACCGCCAGCGGGGTGCGCAGCTCATGGCTGGCGTAGCGCAGGAAGCGCTCCTCGCGCTGGCTGAAGTCCTTGATCCGGGTCACGCTGTTCCACAGGGTATCCGCCAGCACGTTGAGTTCGCGGTAGTTGAAGCGCGGCCGCTGGCTGTCCGGGGCGAGGTCATCGAGGGTCATCGACCAGCGCGTCAGCTTGCGCAACGGCGCGACGATGAACCAGACCAGCAGGCCGACGGCGGCCAGCGAAGGCAGGGTGACCGATAGGGTGACGATCCAGGTCTGCCTGACGCGGGCGTCGATGATGGCGTCGGACAGCGGCGTGTCGATGCTGCCGGCGGCGTCGTTGTCGTAGAGGTAGAGCGTCTTGCCGTCGGCCAGTGGCTGGCGGACCACCACGTAGGCATCGTCGCTGGGCGCGTCGTCATCCTCCTCTTCGTCATCGTCGTCCCAGTTGCCGAGCAGTTGCATGGCGCCGATGCTCTTGTAGGGTGGGGTGTCGAGCATCTCCCTGAGTTTCGGCGGCAGCCCCGCGGTGCCGACGCTGCCCTTGAAGTAGTAGCTGTCCGGCGCCGGCGTAGCCGGGTCTTCCTGGTAGCGCTGGGCGAAGTACAGCCCTTCCTCTTCCATCATCATGCTGAGCAGGTAGAGGGCGCCGGTCTCGCCGTAGTCGCCGAGCATGCGCGTGTAGACCAGCAGCACCCCGGCGAGGATCAGGCTGACGCCGCCACCGACGATGGGGATCAGGCTCAGGCCGCGTTTCATTTGCGCTCCAGTTGGAAGCCGACGCTGTGCAGGGTATGGATCAGAGGGGTGGCGAACCCCTTGTCGACGGTGCTGCGCAGGTGGTGCATGTGCACGTTGAGGGTGTTGCTTTCCGGCGGCTCGTCGCCCCAGACGCTGCGCCCCAGCTGCTCGCGGGTGACCAGCGCGGGGCTGGCGCGCATCAGGCACTCGAGGATCTTCCAGGCGGTGGGGGACAGCGCCAGGGGCGTGCCGCCGCGGCTGGCCTGGCGGCTGTCGAGGTCCATCACCAGGTCGTCGACCTGCAGGCGCTGGGCCTGGCCGCTGCGGCGCCGGCTGAGGGCTTGCAGGCGGACCAGCAGCTCCGGCAGTTCGAAGGGCTTGAGCAGATAGTCGTCGGCGCCGGCGTCGAAGCCGTCGAGCTTGTCCTGCAGGGTATCCAGGGCGGTGAGCATGAGTACCGGGGTCTGCAGGCCGGCTTCGCGCAGCTGGCGACAGACCTGCCGGCCGTTGATGCGCGGCAGCATGATGTCCAGCAGGATCACGTCGTAGCGGTTGGCGCGCGCCAGGTTGAGGCCGGCCTGGCCGTCGCGGGCGTGATCGCAGACCACCCCGGCGGCCTCGAGGTAGTCGATGACGGTGCCGGCGAGATCGAAGTTGTCTTCGACGACGAGTACGTGGATATGCATGGCCTGGGTCGCGTGACGAATGGGCTGGTCGACTGGCGGTGGATGGCCGTCGCGCCATGGGCGGTTCGGGAGAGGCGGGCGGTCGGCGGTTTTCGCGAGTCGGGCAGCGATGTTCGTCGATCGGGGCGCGGGCTGTCCAGTTGCCCACCCGGTTTGCGCCTCCGCTGTGACCCCGTGCCGCTCCCGTCGGCGTGTCCGCGTTAAGCCTTTTTTAACCCCCCGGGAGCTAGCGTGCGCCTGCTCGGAACGCTAGCCGCCAGGCTATTGCCGGGTGCCATCCGCGAAGAGTGCGGGTGCCTTTCGTTTTTGGGGGATTTTTTGCCATGTCGCGGACGACGCGTTGGAAGGATGTTCGAAAGTGCGGGATACGCACACTGGTGCCGCTGGGCGTTTCGCTATCGCTGTCGCCCTGTGCGTTGGCCGAAGCCCGGTCCAGCGGCTGGGAGCAGGACTTCATCGGCGTGCCGGTCGCGCGCGCGTTGGGCCTGACCGGCAAAGGCGTGGATGTCGGGGTGATCGATGGCGGTTTCCTTCCGCAGCATCCGGCGTTCGCCGGCCAGGCGATCACTCCGCTGGCCAACCGAGTGGCCATCGACGGCGAGGAAGCGATCGCCGATCCCTCCCGGCCGCTCTTCGATCGCGATGAGCAAAGCGGAGAAATCCAGGTCGCCAGCCATGGCGCGAATGTCAGCGGAATCATCGCGGCCAGGCCGGAGGTCATTGCCGATTTCACCTATCGTGGTGGCGTGGCGCCGAAGGTCGGGCTTTTCCAGACGCAAATCAGGCCCAGCGACGAAGCCGATGACGAGGATGCCGACATAGAGGAGGAACAAGACGAAGCAGCGAGCCAGGCCAGCCTGCTGCAACCGGGCAGCGAGGAACTCGTCCATGGCGCCCTGAGCACCCTCTACCGGGGCGCGCCGACGGTACGGATCATCAACAACAGCTACAACGACGATCCTATCGGCAATGACGCCGCCGCGGTGGATGCCGCTTATGCGGCGATCGATCCCGCAGCGCCGCATCCCTACCTGAATGCCCTGGCCGACGGCGTGCGCGACGGGCGCCTGCTGGTGTTCGCAGCCGGCAACGAAAGCCGCGCGCAGCCCGGCTTGCTCGCCACCTTGCCGCGCTTCATGCCCGGACTGGAAAGCGGTTTCCTCAGCGTGGTCGCGCTGGGTCCGGACCGCGACCTCACCGACTACTCCAACCAGTGCGGGGTGACGAAAGACTGGTGCCTGGCGGCGCCCGGCGACATGTACGTGGCCGCGGCGAACGGTGCCTCGGCCGAACGCTTGACCTACACCTATGCCGACCAGAGCGGTACCTCCTACGCCACGCCGCTAGTCAGCGCCAGCGCGGCATTGCTGGCCGAGCGTTTTCCCTACATGGACATGGCGCAGGTGCGGATGACCATGTTGAGCACCGCCGTCGATCTTGGCGAGCCTGGGGTCGACGCGCGTTTCGGCTGGGGGTTGCTGGACCTGGCCCGGGCGGTACGTGGACCAGGCCAGCTGTTCGGCGATCAGCGGGTGACGCTGGACGCGGCGCGCGGCGGCTGGAATGCCAGGGATGCCTGGAACAACGACATCCGCGCCGGTGGCATGCTTGGCAAGGCCGGCAGCGGCGCGCTGCGGCTGTCGGGCGATAACCGTTTCGCCGGGGTCGCGGTCGAGGCCGGCGAACTGGCGCTCGCCGGGCGCAACCGGTTCTCTGCCGCCAGCGAGGTTCGCGGCGGGCGCCTGGTGGTGGACGGCACGCTCGAAGGACCGGGGTTGAGGGTAGCCCGGGCCGGCGAGCTGGGCGGCGGCGGCACCATTGCCGCGCCGACCCGGATCGACGGTGTGCTCGCCGCCGACCGCCTCGCGGGCGCGCCGAGTTTCACCCGCTCGCTCGAACTGTCGCCGTCGAGCACGACCCGGGTGGCGCTGGGCGGGCAACCGCCGATTCGCCTCGACGGCGCGGCTGCTTTCGCCCGGTTGGGCGGGCGGCTGCAACTGACGGCGGCCGATGCGGCGGGGGCGGGGCAGAAGTTCCTGACGGTCGCGCGGGGCGCCACCTACCAGGGCGGTTTCGATGCCTTGCAACAGGCGCCGGGCCTGGCCGCGCGGGGCCTGCGCCACGACTTGCGCTTCGCTGCGGATGGCATCGCCCTGGCCCTGGCTCCGCTCGACCTGCCGGGGCAGGTCAACCTACAAGGCAACGCCGGGCGTTCCGCGGCGGCGTTGAACGCGCTCCGTGACCGGCCCATCGCCCTGCGCC
Organism: Pseudomonas sp. CP-1; assembly: GCF_021213715.1. Lineage (NCBI taxonomy): Bacteria > Pseudomonadati > Pseudomonadota > Gammaproteobacteria > Pseudomonadales > Pseudomonadaceae > Pseudomonas > Pseudomonas sp. CP-1. The sequence continues at coordinate 233,266 of NZ_JAJQKY010000006.1, read as the reverse complement.
CCGGCGCCTACAACGATTGGCTGCAGGCCAGCCTGGCGCGCGGCGATCTCGCTGGCCTGCCACGCAGCGCCGGCGGCCAGGTGTATGCCGACAGCCTGGCCTACCTGAGTCGGCAGCCGTCGCAAGTGGATCGCGCGATGTTCGGCGAGCTTTCCTGGGCGCAGCCCGGGCAGGCGCCGCGGTTGTGGTTCCAGGGGCTCGCTTCCGGCTTGCGCAACGAGGGGCGCTCAGGCGTCAGCGGCAGTCGCGAGCGTAGCGACGGCATTGCCCTGGGCCTGGTCCAGGCGCTCGACGAACGAACCCAGGGCGGCGCGACGCTGGCGCAGACCAAGGGACGGATCAACAGCGCCGGCGGCAAGGTCGAGCTGGACATCACCCAGCTCGCCGTGGGCTTGCTACACGCCTTCGACAGCCTGGAACAGGGCGGTTACGTCAGTGCCATGCTCGGCGCCGGCTACCTCGACGCCGCCAGCAAGCGGCGCCTGCCGGGCTTTGCCACGGCCAAGGGCGACAGCGAGGGCTGGCTCTACCACGCCAGCGTCAAGAGCGGCTACCGCTGGCGCAAGGACGATTGGCGGGTCGAGCCGCGGGTCGGCCTGCTGGCGACCCGCACGGAATGGAAAGGTTTCCGCGAAAAGCACAGCGAGCTGGCGCTGGACGTCGACCGCGCGGCCAGGGATGCGACCTTCGCCACCCTGGAACTGAGCGTCGCGCGCAGCCTGCGGGTGGCCGACTGGTCGCTGGAGCCGGAGCTGAACCTGGGCTACGAGCGTGCCCTGGGAGTGCCGGCGAGCCACACCGAGGCTAGCCTGCAGGGCGTCGACCTGAAGCAGGTTTCGGCCCATCGGGGGCGCGACCTGTTCAGTGCGGGGATGGCGCTGCACGCCCGCCGCGGTCCGTTGCAGGGCAGCCTGGAGCTGCAGGGGACGAAAGGCGAGCGGGTCGGCGGCAGCGCCGTCAACCTGCGCCTGAGCTACGACTTCTAGCGCTGGCTACTTGAGCACCTTGATTGGCTTCACCGGGGTGCCGTCGCTCCACTGGCCCATGCCGGTCTGCTCCGGCGTAGCGCCCAGGGCGTACTGGCGGTTGCGGTTGTAGAACGCCGCGTCGGTGAGGCCATCGAACAGCTTCCAGGTGCCGTACCAGTCGAGGGCGTCGATCACCAGCGGGTCGTGGCCGGTATAGCGGCCTTCGGCCTGCTGGACTTCGAGGCGCTTCTCGACGCGGTCGAGCAACCAGTCGCTGTCTTCTTCCTTCGGATACTGCGGGCCGAATACCGGCGCGGTGGGCGCCGCGTGGTTGGCCAGCAGCGGCGGAGCGCCGTGGCGATCGCTGCGCAGCAGCAGGAGGTTCTTGTCGCTGGGCGGAATGTGCCGGCTCTGGCGGTAGATGCGCTTGGCGTCGGTGCAGGCCACGTGGCTGTCCTCGTCGCCGCAGACCGCCAGCAGCAGGGTACCCTTGGCCAGCCCCGACAGGCGTTCCTGGGCCACGCCGTCCCAGCGCTTGCCCTGGCTCTTGCCGGGCTCGACCACCATCAGCGCCTTCGCCGCCGGCAGCTTCAGGCGTTCGCTGGCGGCCGCCAGGTTGGCGGCGAGCAGTCCGCCGGCGGAGTGGCCGAGGTAGGCGACCTGGTTCAGCCGCGGGCGCACCCCCAGCTCGCCGGCCTGCAGGCGCCTGAGAGCGTCGCCGAGGGCGCCGGCGGCATTGTCGAGGAAGTCTGCGTTGGGCGTCTTCAGGTCCGGCTGGTAGCGCGGGTAGACCACCACCATGCCGCGGCGAACGATATGGTCGATCCAGGCGCGGTAGAGGTCCGGCTGCATCACGCTCCAGCCGTGCAGGAAGATCACCAGCGGAGCGTTGCCGGGGACCGGTTGCTCGGGGGTGAACACCCAGTATTCGCGAGCGCCTTCGCCGAAGTGCCACTGATGCACGCTGGCATGGCGATAGGCCGCGCCGCCCGGCCCTTCGGCCGGCTGCGTCGGCGGCGTGGGCGCGGTCGGCGGTTCGGCGGCCGTCGCGGCGTGGCCCAGGAGCAGGCCGCACAGGACGAGGTACAGGGTACGGAAGCGCATGCGGGCCCTCTTGCGGAATCGGAATGTCGTGCCAGTCCTAACCATAGCGCCGTTCAGCGCGGATAGAGCGGTGGCAGGCCGCCATTGTCGACCGCTCCCGCCGGCGCTTGTTCCGTGGTGGGCAGGGCGCGGATCGCCCGCCACAGGTCCTCGCCCTGCCAGGAATGGCCGCTCTCGCTGTACAGCGCGCCGTTGAGGCCATCCAGGGCGTCGGACAGCGGTACGAAGCGGGCCGCCATGTCGGCCAGGGTATCGGGTTGCTGACGAGCCCAGGCGTCCAGGGCCTGGCGGGTCGCCTGGGGATCGTTGGCCAGGCAGGCGCGGCGCAGCTCGTCGAGCAGGCTGCGGCTGCTCGGGCCGTTGGCTGCGGCGCGGATCACCGCCGGCAGCTGGCGGGCGCGCCACCAGAGGCCGAAGCCGAGCAGGGTGGTCAGGGCCAGCACGGCGGTAGCCAGTTGCCAGGGCCACAGCGTCGGTTCCAGGCGTTCGCCGAGCGGCAGCGCCGCTGCCGGCGGCTCCGCCTCGGCCTGCGGCGCGGCGGCCACTTCCAGGGTGCGCGGTGGCAGGCTGGTGCGCTCCAGGCGGTCTTCGCGGGTGTTCCACCAGACCACTTCGAGCGCCGGCAACTCGATGCGCCCGGCCTGCTCGGGCACCAGCGCCTCGCGTTCCTCGCGACTGCCGATGAGGCCCTGGTCGGTGCTCTGGTCGGCCAGCTGCGGTTGGTCCGGGTAGCGCCGCAGGCCTTGCACGTCGGGCAGCGGCAACGGCGGAAGCTGGGTGCCGGAAAGCCCCTCGACCTTCAGCAGCACATTGCGCGTCAGCGATTCGCCGACCTGCGCCTGCTCCGGCTGCGGGCTCCAGCTTTCGCTGATGCTCAGCGCGCGGGCCGGCATCCAGGGCGCGTCGGCCGGATAGTCGGCAGGCTTGGGCCGGACCTGCAGCGGGATGCTCGGCGAAGTCACCCGCATCTGCCGGCCGGGGCGCGGGCCGAAGGGGTTGTAGTCGTCGCTGCCACGGTCGACCAGGGTCGCGCTGAAGGCTTGCGCAGGAATCTCCAGGGTGCCGCTCTTCTGCGGGAAGATCGCGTAGCGCACCTCGATCACGCCGTGGCGGATGCCGTTGATCTCCTTCTCGTAGGTACGCGCCTCGCCGAGCTGTTCGACCTTCGCGTCGTTCATCGTCAGCGGGGTCAGGCTGCTGTCGTCGTATAGCGATACCGAGTGGTAGATGCGCAGGGTGAGGATCGCCTGGGCCTGCACGTAGACCTTCTCCTGGTCGACGCTGGCATCGATGAAGACCGGCGCCAGCTTGCTGCTCTTGGCGCGGTCGCGCGCCTCCAGTACGTGCAGCCTGATCGGCTGGGTGCTGCTGGCGCCGAGGCTGATCGGCGGGATCGCCACGTAGCCGCTCTGCTTCGGCAGGAGGGTGACGATCCAGCGGGTGGTGGCCTGGGCCCGACCGTTCTGCGTGGCGAGACGGTTGACCTGGCGCGTGCCGAGGACCTCGAAGAGGGCGTCCAGCGGGCTCAGGTCGGGCTTGCCGAAGAGGGTCGGGTCGTCCGATTCCAGCGTCAGTTCGACGCTTTCCCCTTCGGTCAGGCGGGCGCGATCGACGCTGGCGCTGAAGCTGGCGTGGGCGGAGACGCAGAGGAGCGCGAGAAGCAGGCTGCAGAACAGGCGGATCATGGCGTGGCTTCCTGGCGTTGCTGCTGTTGGTACCAGAACTTGCGCCGCAGCAACTCGGCGGGATCGTCGGGAATCTGTCGCAGCCATTGCTCGAGGGCCTGGCGACGTTCGTCGTCGAGTCCGTCGTCGGCTTCCTCGTCACCCGTCCGCTCGTCCTCGGCGTCGGGCTGCGGCTGCGCTTGGCCGGGTGCTCCGGCGGTCTTCTCGCCTTCGTCTTCCGGCAGGCTGGTCGAGGGCGCCGCGGCCTGGGCCTTCTGCGCATCGACGGTCGCCGCATCGCGCGGCGGCCGCTGGCTGCTTCCGGATGGCGGGCTCTGCTGGCTCGCTTCCTGGCGCTGTTCCTTGTTCTCGCCGGCCTGCTGCTGCGCCGCCTGTTCCTGGCGCTGGCGCAGCAGTTCCTCGACCAGGGCCTTGTTGCGTTGCGCGGCGACCAGTTGCGGCTGGCGCTCCAGGGCTTGTTCGTAGGCGTCGACGGCGGCTTCCAGTTCGCCCTGGCGGGCCAGGGCGTTGCCACGGTTGTAGTGATCGTCGGCCTGGTCGCCCTGGGCGAAGGCCTGGGCCGCGGCGGCGTAGTCGCGGGCCTGGTAGAGCGACAGGCCTTTCCAGCGGAAGTCCTCGAAGCGCTTCGCCGCCTCGTCCGCCTGGCCCCGTTGCAACAGGCGCTGGCCTTGCTGGTCCGGACGCAGCCAGAGGTCTTCGAACTGGAAGGCCATGGCCGGTTGCGGCAGGCTCAGCATCAACAGCGGCAGGCAGAACAGCCAGCCGCGCCGTCCGGCACAGGCGGCCAGCAGGAGCAGCGGCAGGAGCAGCCAGTACCCCTGGTCGGCCCAGCGCTGCAAGCGCAGCAGGGCGTTCTCGCGGTCTTCCTCCAGCGTGCCGCCGCGGGCCAGCAGGCCGAGGCTGTCGAGGTCGCGGTCGTTCGGCCGCAGGCGCTGGTAGCCGGCGCCGATCTCCACGGCGAAGCGGCGCAGCCCGCTTTCGTCGAGCCTGGGCAGGAGGATGCCGCCCTGATCGTCCTTGAGGAAGCTGCCATCCTCCTGCTGCACCGGAGCGCCCTTCGGCGTGCCGACGCCGAGCACGGCGAGGCGCGCCGCCCGGTGCTCGAGGGCGCTGCGGATGCCCTGGCGCTCGGGTTCGCTCAGCCCGCTGGTCAGCAGCAGCAGGCGGCCGCGGCCCTGGGCGCCCTGTTCCAGCAGGTCGAGGGCCTGGCGCACCGCGAGGTCGGCGCGCTGGCCGGGCTCGGGCATGATCGAAGGTTTCAGGGCGTCGAGCAGGTTGCGCGCGGTGAGCTGGTCGTCCGACAGCGGCACCAGGGTATGCGCGCTGCCGGCGTAGACGACGATCGCGGTCTGCGCGTCGTTGCGCGTGCGAAGCAGGTCGAGCAGCTTGCGCCGGGCCTGTTCCAGGCGGGTCGGCGACAGGTCGCCGGCAAGCATCCCGGGAGTCAGCTGGAGGATCGCCACCAGCGGGTCGCTACGCTTCATCGAGGGCTGTTCCAGTTGCTGCCAACTGGGCCCGAGCAAGGCCAGCAGGGCCAGCAGCCAGGCGATGCCGAGGCAGATCCAGGGCATGCGGTTCTGCCGCCCGGCGCCGCCGACCAGCAGCCAGGGCTGGAAGGCCGTCGGCAGCAGCAATTGCCAGCGTCCGGCACGACGCTGGCGATGCAGCAGCTTCCACAGCAACCAGCCAAGCAGCGGCGCCAGCAGCAGCCAGTAGGGGCGCAGCCAGTGCGGCCAGGCGTCCAGCAACAGGTTCATGGTTGCCTCCCGGAACGGCGGCGCGGCCAGGTCCGGTTTTCCCGTGGCCAGAGTTCCAGCGCCACCAGCAGCACGCTCAGGCCGAGGGCGGCGGCCAGCGGCCAACTGTACAGCGCCAGGGCCGGGCGCGCCCGGGTAGTCTGCTGGGCGACCGGTTCGAGGCGATCGAGGGTCGCGGAAATGCTTTCCAGCTCGGCGCTGGATCGCGCGCGGAAGTATTCGCCGCCAGTGATCTCGGCGATACCGCGCAGGGTCGGCTCGTCGAGATCGAGCCCCGGGTTGAAGCCGAACAGGCCGGGCACGCCGCCCTGCTGCGGGTCGGCGCCGACGCCGATGGTGTAGATCTTCACCTGTTGCTCGGCGGCCAGTTGCGCGGCGATCTGCGGGGCTATCTGTCCGCCGGTGTTGGCGCCGTCGGTGATCAGCACCAGCACCCGGCTTTCCGCGGGCCGCTGGCGCAGGCGCTTGACCGCCAGGCCGATGGCGTCGCCGATCGCGGTGTTCTTGCCGGCGATGCCGATCTGCGCCTCGTCCAGCCAGACCCGCACGGTGTGCCGGTCGAAGGTCAGCGGCGCCTGCAGGTAGGCCTGGCTGCCGAACAGGATCAGGCCGACGCGGTCGCCACGACGGTCTTCGATGAAGTCGCCGAAGAGTTTCTTGATCAGTTCCAGGCGGCTGATCTCGTCGTCCTGCCAGCGCATGTCGCGGTAGTCCATGGAGCCGGAGACATCCACCGCGAGCAGCAGGTCACGGCCGCTGGCGGGGAGCGGCAGGGGTTCGCCGACCCACTGCGGGCGGGCCGCGGCGAGCAGCAGGAGGAACCAGAGCAGGGCGAAGCGCACCTGCTGCCGCCAGGCCGGCAGGCGTGCGCGGGCACGGCGTCCGGCGAGGCTTTCGAGTTCGTCGAGGAAGCTCACCTTGAGCGCCGCCTCGCCGCTGTCGGCGGCCGGCAGCACCAGGCGCAGCAGCCAGGGCAACGGGGCGAGGGCGAAGACCCAGGGCCAGGCGAACTCAAACATGCTTGCGAATCCAGGTGGCGACGGCGGCGTCGAGGCCGTCCACGGCCTTGTCGTCGAGGGTGCAGTCGGCACGGTAGCCGCCTTCCACCAGGATCATCCAGCGGGTCAGGCCGGCGGCCGGGCAACGGTTGTCGAGGAACGCCAGCCAGGCGCGGCCGCTGAGGGCGTGGCTGCCGCTATCTGGCCAGCGCGCCCTGCAGACCCGCTTGAGCAGGCCGTTGATGGCTTGCAGCCAGGGCCCGGCGGAAGCCCTGCCGTAGGGCTTGGCAAGCGCGGCCAGTTCGGCCAGGGCCGCTTCGCGCAGCGGATCCAGCGGCGCTTCGCCGCGGGTGGCGATGGTGCGCCGCGGCAGGTGCCGGCGCAGTCGCCAGAGCCCCCAACCGAGCAACGGCAGCAGGGCGGCCAGCAGCCACCAGCCGGGCGCCGGCGGCCACCAGCCGATGGGCGGGGGGGCGATAAGCGGTTCCAGCCGGTCGAGCGGGTTCATGCGCGATACCCCGGCTGGTGTTGTTCCAGCAGGTCCCGCAACTGCTCCACCAGGTCTTCCTGGGTCGACAGCGGCAGCAGCGGCACGCCCAGTCGCTGGGCCAGCCGCTGCCAGCGCGCGCGGCGCGCCTCGGCCAGCTCGCGATAGGCCTGGCGCAGCTCGTCGGCGTGGGTGTCCAGCTCGAGGTCGGCGGCGCCTTCGCGGAAGCGCAGCAGTCCGGCGGCGGGGAGGGCATGGTCGAGCGGGTCGGACAGCGGCAGCAGCACCAGGTCGGTATGGCGTGCGATCAGGCTGAGTTGCTGCTCGGCGACGTCATTGAGGGTGCGCTCGTCGCACAGCACCAGGATCAGGCTGCCCGGGCGCAGCACTTCGCGGGCGCGGCGCAGGGCCAGGCCGAACAGTTCGCCAGGTCGCTCGGCCGGCGTCTCGCGCAGCTCGCGATTGGCCCGCAATAGCTGGTTGAACAGTTGCAGCAGGCTGTGCTTGCTGCGTCGCGGCTTGATTTCGTGGCAGTCGCGGTCGCTGAATACCAGGCCGCCGATACGGTCGTTGTGGGCCAGCGCCGACCAGCCGATGAAGGCCGCCGCGCGTGCCGCCAGCACCGCCTTGAAGCACAGGCCGGAGCCGAAGAACAGGCGCTGGCTCTGTTCGACCAGGACGAACACCGGTCGCTCGCGTTCCTCGTGGAACAGCTTGGTGTGCGGCTCGCGGGTGCGCGCGGTGACGCGCCAGTCGATGGTCCGTACGTCGTCGCCGGGCTGGTAGATGCGCACCTGGTCGAAGTCCACGCCGCGTCCGCGCAGGCGCGAGTGATGCAGGCCGACCAGCGGGCTGCGGCGGTTCTGCGAGGAGAACAGGCGCGCTTCGTGGAGCCGGTGGCGCATTTCCAGAAGCTCGTCGAGGCCCAGTTCGACGCCAGGGGCGGCGCTCAGCATGGCGGCGGCCTCAGGCCACGGCGACCACGTCGAGGATGCGCTGCACGACCCGGTCCTGGTCGATGCCGGCGGCTTCCGCCTCGAAGGTCAGGATCAGGCGATGGCGCAGCACGTCGAACAGCACCGCCTGGATGTCCTCGGGGCTGACGAAGTCGCGTCCGCCCAGCCAGGCGTGGGCGCGCGCGCAGCGGTCGAGGGCGATGGAGCCGCGCGGGCTGGCGCCGTAGGAGATCCATTCGGCGAGTTCCGCGTCGTGCTTGGCCGGGGTGCGGGTGGCCATGATCAGTTGCACCAGGTATTCCTCCACCGCGTCGGCCATGTACAGGCCGAGGATTTCCTGGCGCGCGGCGAAGATGGTTTCCTGGGTCACCCTGCGCTCCGGCCGGGCCTCGCCGTTCAGTGCCTCGCCACGCGCCTGCTGGAGGATGCGGCGTTCCACCGAGGCCTCCGGGTAGCCGATCTTGACGTGCATGAGGAAGCGGTCGAGCTGGGCTTCCGGCAACGGGTAGGTACCTTCCTGCTCGATCGGGTTCTGTGTCGCCATCACCAGGAACAGCTGTGGCAGGTCGTAGGTGCTGCGGCCGACCGAAACCTGGCGCTCGGCCATGGCTTCGAGCAGCGCCGATTGCACCTTGGCCGGGGCGCGGTTGATCTCGTCGGCCAGCACCAGGTGATGGAAGATCGGGCCTTGCTGGAACACGAAGGTGCCGGTCTCCGGACGGTAGATCTCGGTGCCGGTGATGTCGGCGGGGAGCAGGTCGGGAGTGAACTGGATACGGTGGAACTCGGCTTCGAGGCCTTCGGCGAGGTCCTTGATGGCCTTGGTCTTGGCCAGTCCCGGCGCGCCTTCCACCAGCAGGTGGCCGTCGGCTAGCAGCGCGATCAGCAGGCGGTCGACGAGTTTTTCCTGGCCGAGGATCTGGCTCGACAGGTAGCCCTTCAGTCCCTGCAGGGCGCTCTTGTGCTGCGTGCTTTCTGGCTCGTTGCTCATTGTCTGGACTACCGGTTCCAAGGCCTGCTGGGGTGTCGCTCGGTGGCGCACGGCGAGGCCGGCGCGCGCGGGCGGGGAGAAGGCTCCGCTCTGCGGCGGATGACGGCCCCCCGATCCCGCACATGTTAGCGCACGGCGACTGCCTAGCGTACTCTCCGACGCTCGTGCCGCGCCTATTCGTGAACCCGCGCGGGTATGCCGGTGAAAAGCCTCCGCCTCTCGCCGTGACCTGCCTCGCGAAGCGTGGCGGATCGACGCGCCCGGGGAACTTCGCCGGCTCAGGCGGGTCGGTTTCCGCGATGCGAACAGCGAATGGACAGAGCGTTTGTCAGGAGCGACATTGCCGGGGCTTGCCCGGCGCAAGGGGGAGGGCCGCGCCCGGCGTGGGTGGCGGCGCTGGGTCGGCGGGCTGCTGTTGCTGCTCGGCGCGCTCGCCAGCGGATGTTCGAACGCGCCGCGCAACGCCGCCGGCGAGGACACCAGCCAGGGTTCGATGCGCGCCGGCGAATTCCTCCAGACCGATGCCGATCGCATGGCCACCCTGGCCATGCGCGACAACCTGCAAAGCCTCTACCAGTTGCTCTGGAAGCTGTACAAGCGCAATCCCGCCGAATGGAAGAAGACCGGCCTGCCGAGCCAGGCCGACGCCGAGCTGGCGATCCGCCGGGCCATCGAGCAGAACCGCGAACTCAGCGACCTGGGCGGCCGCCGCGACATCGCCGCGCTGTCCTACTCCCTCGATCCGGCGTTCAAGGGCGACCGCGTCGGTGCCTTCATCTACTCCCTGGCCAGCATGCTGATCACCGCCCATGGCGGGCGCACCGAGTTCTACGTCTATCAGGGAATCGACGCGCAGTACGTCTACAACGCCGCGCGCAACGTCGAGGTCGCCACCTGGATGCTGGCTACCCGCAAGGACGACAAGGGTGCCCCGTTGCTGCTTTCCAACGCCCTCACCGACGACGCCAGCAACCTCAGCTACGCCCGCGAGTTCGCCAAGATCGTCGCGCGCCTGGACCTGCTCGCCGAGGTGCTCGGCGAACGCTACCGGCGGATCAGCGTGAACTACGCCCAGGGACTGCTGTTCATGCATTTCCTGCCGGTGCAGTGAGCCGATGCTCCCGGGGTGAACGAATATGTCGCAGCACGGTAAGTGTTTTGCCTTGCCGGCTCGTTAAGCTCTGTCGGATATGACCGGCGGGTCGCTCGCCGAAAAAGGGCGGTTCCCGGTCAGCCTTTGCTGTGCGCCTGCCTGCCTGGATTAATGCTCAGCTTCTGCTGAACTTCATGGACGCAGCGAGGGTCGGTCCGAAGGTGCGTTGCTCGCGACCTTTCCCGCGAACCGCTCGCCTCCATGAAATAACAAGCCAAGCGGAGTACAACCATGGCGTTCTTCACCGCGGCCAGCAAAGCCGATTTCCAGCATCAACTGCAGACGGCACTGGCGCAGCACCTCGGCGACAAGGCGTTACCACAAGTCACGCTGTTCGCCGAACAGTTCTTCAGCCTGATCTCCCTCGATGAACTGACCCAGCGTCGGCTTTCCGACCTGGTCGGTTGCACCCTTTCCGCCTGGCGCCTGCTGGAGCGCTTCGACCGCGACCAGCCCGAAGTCCGCGTATACAACCCCGACTACGAGAAGCACGGCTGGCAATCCACCCACACCGCGGTGGAAGTGCTGCACCCGGACCTGCCGTTCCTGGTCGACTCGGTGCGCATGGAACTGAACCGTCGCGGCTACAGCATCCATACCCTGCAGACCAACGTCCTCAGCGTGCGCCGCTCGGCCAAGGGCGAGCTGAAGGAAATCCTGCCCAAGGGTAGCCAGGGCAAGGACGTCAGCCAGGAATCGCTGATGTACCTGGAGATCGACCGCTGTGCCCACGCCGGCGAACTGCGGGCGCTGGAGAAGGCCCTCCTGGAGGTGCTCGGCGAAGTGCGCGTGACCGTCGCCGACTTCGAACCGATGAAGGCCAAGGCCCGCGAACTGCTGACCTGGCTTGGCAAGGCCAAGCTGAAGGTGCCGGCGGAGGAACTGAAGGAAGTGCGCAGCTATCTCGAATGGCTGCTGGACAACCACTTCACCTTCCTCGGCTACGAGGAATTCAGCGTCGCCGACGAGGCCGACGGCGGGCGCATGGTCTACGACGAGAAATCCTTCCTCGGCCTTACCCGTCTGCTGCGTGCCGGCCTGAGCAAGGATGACCTGCACATCGAGGACTATGCCGTCGCCTACCTGCGCGAACCGGTCCTGCTGTCCTTCGCCAAGGCTGCCCATCCGAGCCGTGTGCACCGCCCAGCCTACCCGGACTACGTGTCGATCCGCGAGCTGGACGGCAAGGGCCGGGTGATCCGCGAGTGCCGCTTCATGGGCCTGTTCACCTCCTCGGTGTACAACGAGAGCGTCAACGACATTCCCTTCATCCGCGGCAAGGTCGCCGAAGTGATGCGGCGCTCCGGTTTCGACACCAAGGCCCACCTCGGCAAGGAACTCGCCCAGGTGCTGGAAGTGCTGCCGCGCGACGACCTGTTCCAGACCCCGGTGGACGAGCTGTTCAGCACCGCCCTGGCGATCGTCCGCATCCAGGAGCGCAACAAGATCCGCGTGTTCCTGCGCAAGGACCCCTACGGTCGCTTCTGCTACTGCCTGGCCTACGTGCCGCGCGACGTGTATTCCACCGAGACGCGCCTGAAGATCCAGCAGGTCCTGATGGAGCGCCTGCAAGCCAGCGACTGCGAGTTCTGGACTTTCTTCTCCGAGTCGGTGCTGGCCCGCGTGCAGTTCATCCTCCGCGTCGACCCGAAGTCGCGCATCGACATCGACCCGGCGCGCCTGGAGGAAGAAGTGATCCAGGCCTGCCGTTCCTGGCAGGACGACTACAGCAGCCTGGTGGTGGAAAACCTCGGCGAGGCCAAGGGCACCAACGTCCTGGCCGACTTCCCGAAAGGCTTCCCGGCCGGCTATCGCGAGCGCTTCGCCCCGCACTTCGCGGTGGTCGACCTGCAGCACCTGCTCAGCCTGTCCGAGCAGCGCCCGCTGGTGATGAGCTTCTACCAGCCGCTGGCGCAGGGCGAGCAGCAACTGCACTGCAAGCTGTACCACGCCGACACCCCGCTGGCCCTGTCCGACGTCCTGCCGATCCTGGAGAACCTCGGCCTGCGCGTGCTCGGCGAATTCCCCTACCGCCTGCGCCACCAGAACGGCCGCGAATACTGGATCCACGACTTCGCCTTCACCTACGCCGAAGGGCTGGACGTGGACATCCAGCAGCTCAACGAGATCCTCCAGGACGCCTTCGTCCACATCGTCAGCGGCGACGCCGAGAACGACGCCTTCAACCGCCTGGTGCTGACCGCCAACCTGCCGTGGCGCGACGTCGCCCTGCTGCGTGCCTACGCGCGTTACCTGAAGCAGATCCGCCTGGGCTTCGACCTCGGCTACATCGCCAGTGCGCTGAATGCCCACACCGACATCGCCCGCGAGCTGGTGCGGCTGTTCAAGACCCGCTTCTACCTGGCGCGCAAACTCACCGCGGAAGACCTGGAAGACAAGCAACAGAAGCTGGAGCAGGCGATCCTCGGTGCCCTCGACGAAGTCCAGGTGCTCAACGAGGACCGCATCCTGCGGCGCTACCTCGACCTGATCAAGGCGACCCTGCGGACCAACTTCTACCAGCCCGACGGCAACGGCCAGAACAAGAGCTACTTCAGCTTCAAGTTCAACCCGAAGGCCATCCCGGAGCTGCCCAGGCCGGTGCCCAAGTACGAGATCTTCGTCTACTCGCCGCGCGTCGAGGGCGTGCACCTGCGCGGCGGCAAGGTGGCCCGCGGCGGCTTGCGCTGGTCGGACCGCGAGGAGGACTTCCGCACCGAGGTGCTCGGCCTGGTCAAGGCCCAGCAGGTGAAGAACGCGGTGATCGTGCCGGTCGGCGCCAAGGGCGGCTTCGTCCCGCGCCGCCTGCCGCTTGGCGGTAGCCGCGACGAGATCCAGGCCGAGGCGATCGCCTGCTACCGGATCTTCATTTCCGGCCTGCTCGATATCACCGACAACCTCAAGGAAGGCGAAGTGGTGCCGCCGGCCAACGTGGTCCGCCACGACGAGGACGATCCCTACCTGGTGGTCGCCGCGGACAAGGGCACGGCGACCTTCTCCGACATCGCCAACGGCATCGCCGCCGAGTACGGTTTCTGGCTCGGCGACGCCTTCGCCTCGGGCGGCTCCGCCGGCTACGACCACAAGGGCATGGGGATTACCGCCAAGGGCGCCTGGGTCAGCGTGCAGCGGCATTTCCGCGAGCGCGGCATCGACGTGCAGAAGGACAACATCAGCGTCATCGGCATCGGCGACATGGCCGGCGACGTGTTCGGCAACGGCCTGCTGATGTCGGACAAGCTGCAACTGGTGGCCGCTTTCAACCACATGCATATCTTCATCGACCCGAACCCGGACGCCGCCAGCAGCTTCGTCGAGCGCCAGCGCCTGTTCAACCTGCCGCGTTCGAGCTGGGCCGACTACGACGCCAAGCTGATCTCCGCCGGCGGCGGGATCTTCCTGCGCAGCGCCAAGAGCATCGCCATCACCCCGGAAATGCAGGCGCGCTTCGACATCCAGGCCGACAGGCTGGCGCCCACCGAGCTGATCCACGCGCTGCTCAAGGCGCCGGTCGACCTGCTCTGGAACGGCGGGATCGGCACCTACGTGAAGTCGAGCAAGGAAACCCACGCCGATGTCGGCGACAAGGCCAACGACGGTCTGCGCGTCGACGGCCGCGAGCTGCGCGCGAAGGTGGTGGGCGAGGGCGGCAACCTGGGCATGACCCAACTGGCGCGGGTCGAGTTCGGCCTGCACGGCGGCGCCAACAATACCGACTTCATCGACAACGCCGGCGGCGTGGACTGCTCCGACCATGAGGTCAACATCAAGATCCTGCTCAACGAAGTGGTGCAGGCCGGCGACATGACCGAGAAGCAGCGCAACGCGCTGCTGGTGAAGATGACCGACGCGGTCGGCGCCCTGGTGCTGGGCAACAACTACAAGCAGACCCAGGCGCTGTCCCTGGCGCAACGTCGCGCCCGCGAGCGGATCGCCGAGTACAAGCGGCTGATGGGCGATCTCGAGGCGCGTGGCAAGCTCGATCGCGCCCTGGAGTTCCTGCCTTCCGACGAGGAGCTGGCGGAACGCATCAGTGCCGGCCAGGGGCTGACCCGCGCCGAGCTGTCGGTGCTGATCTCCTACAGCAAGATCGACCTCAAGGAATCGCTGCTGAAATCGCTGGTGCCGGACGACGACTACCTGACCCGCGACATGGAGACCGCCTTCCCGGCATTGCTGGCGGAGAAGTTCGGCGACGCCATGCGCCGCCATCGCCTGAAGCGCGAGATCGTCAGCACGCAGATCGCCAACGACCTGGTCAACCACATGGGCATCACCTTCGTGCAGCGCCTGAAGGAGTCCACCGGCATGAGCGCGGCCAACGTCGCCGGGGCCTACGTGATCGTTCGCGACGTGTTCCACCTGCCGCACTGGTTCCGCCAGATCGAGAACCTCGACTACCAGGTGCCCGCTGATATCCAGCTGACCCTGATGGACGAACTGATGCGTCTCGGTCGCCGCGCCACCCGCTGGTTCCTCCGCAGCCGCCGCAACGAGCTGGACGCGGCGCGCGACGTGGCCCACTTCGGCCCGCGCATCGCCGCCCTCGGCCTGAAGCTCAACGAGCTGCTCGAAGGGCCGACCCGCGAGCTGTGGCAGGCGCGCTACCAGACCTACGTCGACGCCGGCGTGCCGGAACTGCTGGCACGCATGGTGGCCGGCACCAGCCACCTGTATACGCTGCTGCCGATCATCGAGGCGTCCGACGTGACCGGCCAGGACACCGCGGAAGTGGCCAAGGCCTATTTCGCCGTGGGCAGTGCGCTGGACCTGACCTGGTACCTGCAGCAGATCACCAACCTGCCGGTGGAGAACAACTGGCAGGCGCTGGCCCGCGAGGCGTTCCGCGACGACCTCGACTGGCAGCAGCGGGCGATCACCGTCTCGGTGTTGCAGATGCAGGACGGACCGAAGGAGGTCGAGGCGCGCGTCGGCCTGTGGCTGGAACAACACCTGCCGCTGGTCGAGCGCTGGCGGGCGATGCTGGTCGAACTGCGTGCCGCGTCGGGTACCGACTACGCCATGTACGCCGTGGCCAACCGCGAGCTGATGGACCTGGCGCAGAGCAGCCAGCACGGTGTCTGCATCCCCTGATGCGACCGGACTGACGGCAAGCAAGAGCCCCGCCTGAGTGCGGGGCTCTTTCATTCTGGCGCGGCGAAAACCTGCGGTGTTTGCGGTGGCTGAGGCGCTGCGCGGCGACAAATGTCCGGCGCCCGGCGTTAGCCCGGAAAGGACAACCTGACTCACAGATTTAATAAATATTTAGTTATTAGAAACTCTATTAATAGGTTCATATGGATCTATGACTTCTCCGCTTCGTATGCCTTGGCCGGGATCCTGTCGATCGCATAAACCCCCGGCAGCCCGTACTTCCTTCCCCGCCCGGTGAGTTTTCCGATGACGTCGCGGCGGTCACGCGGGAGGCAAGAGCAGGCAAAAGGACACCATGGCGTCCTGTATGTGCCTAAAAATTGACAGTTTCCGCTTAAAAAATTAGCAATTAGCATATTTAGTCATTAGATTGACGTTAATCGCCTGCGGCTGCTTTGGCCGTGCCCGCACTGTCAGGGATTCGACGTTGCCATCGGAAACCGCATCCATGCTCCCGACCTGCCGCTTCGGTCGGTATCGACCCTGCCGCGTAGGCTGGGCATGCGGTTCAGCAAGAAAGGAATCGCCGTGCTGCGTCTGCCGTCCCGCCGTAACATCCTTCGACCCATCGAACGCCCGCTCGCCTGGCTTGCCGGCCTGGCGCTGGCGCTTTGTGCCGGCGCTGCCGCAGGGGCTGCCGGCGGGCCGTCCAGCGTGGCGTTCTGGTACGCCGAGCGGCCGCCGCTGGCCGAGCTTTCCCAGTTCGACTGGGTGGTGCTTGAGGCGGCGCACCTCAAGCCGGCCGATGTCGGGTATCTGAAAGAGCAGGGCAGCACGCCCTTCGCCTATCTGTCGGTCGGCGAGTTCGACGGCGACGCCGCCGCCATCGCCGATAGCGGCCTGGCCCGGGGCAAGAGCGCGGTCCGCAACCAAGCCTGGAACAGCCAGGTAATGGACCTCGCCGCGCCGAGCTGGCGGGCGCACCTGCTCAAGCGCGCCGCGGAGCTGCGCAAACAGGGCTACGCCGGCCTGTTCCTCGATACCCTGGACAGCTTCCAGCTACAGGCCGAGGAGCGCCGCGAGGGCCAGCGCCGGGCGCTGGCCAGTTTCCTCGCCCAGCTGCATCGCCAGGAGCCGGGCCTCAAGCTGTTTTTCAATCGCGGTTTCGAAGTGCTGCCGGAGTTGCCCGGCGTCGCGTCGGCGGTGGCCGTGGAGTCGATCCATGCCGGTTGGGACGCCGCTGCCGGGCAATACCGCGAGGTGCCCCAGGACGATCGCGATTGGCTGAAGGGTCACCTGGATGCCCTGCGCGCCCAGGGCATGCCCATCGTCGCCATCGACTACCTGCCGCCGGAGCGGCGCGACGAGGCGCGCGCGCTCGCTGCGCGCCTGCGTAGCGAAGGCTACGTGCCGTTCGTCAGCACCCCGGCGCTGGACTACCTGGGGGTGAGCGACGTCGAGGTGCAACCGCGGCGCATCGCGCTGCTCTACGATCCGCGCGAGGGCGACCTGACCCTGAGCCCCGGCCACGTCTACCTCGGCGGCCTGCTCGAATACCTCGGTTATCGGGTCGACTACCTGCCCACCGACCAGCCGCTGCCCGAACGTCCGCTGAGCGGTCTCTACGCCGGGGTAGTCACCTGGATGACCAGTGGACCGCCGCTGGCCAGCGACGCCTTCGACAACTGGATCGCTGCGCGTCTCGACGAAAAGGTGCCGGTGGCGTTCCTCGCCGGCCTGCCCACCGAGAACGACGGCCTGTTGCAGCGCCTGGGTATTCGCCGGCTGTCGCAGAAGCTCAAGGTCAAGCCGAGCACCGAGACCCACGACCAGGCGCTGTTGGGCGCCTTCGAGGCGCCGCTGGTGATCCGGATCCGCGACCTGCCGGCGCTCACCGTACTCGACCCGGCGCGGGTGGCCCCGGCGCTCAAGCTCAAGGGCGACGGCAAGGAGTACGTGCCGGTGGCGACCGCCGACTGGGGCGGCTTCGCCCTGGCGCCCTATGTGCTGGAGGAGGGTAGCGAGCACCGGCGCTGGATCCTCGATCCGTTCGCTTTCCTGCGCAAGGCCTTGCGCCTTGCGCCGCTGCCGAGTCCCGACGCGACCACCGAGAATGGCCGGCGCATCGCCACCGTGCACATCGATGGCGACGGCTTCGTCTCCCGTGCCGAGGTGCCCGGCAGTCCCTATGCCGGCCAGCAGGTGCTGGAGGACTTCATCAAGCCCTATCCGTTCCTCACCTCGGTCTCGGTGATCGAAGGCGAGGTCGGGCCGAAGGGCATGTACCCGCACCTGGCCAGGGAGCTGGAGCCGATCGCCCGGCGCATTTTCGCCGACGACAAGGTCGAGGTCGCCAGCCATACCTTCAGCCATCCGTTCTTCTGGCAGCCGCAACTGGCCGAGCAGGGCGAGAACTTCGAGGCCCAGTATGGCTACAAGATGGCCATCCCGGGCTACGACAAGGTCGACTTCGTACGCGAGGTGATCGGGGCCCGCGACTACATCGAGCAGCGCCTGACCACCCCGCGGAAGCCGGTGAAGATGATCTTCTGGTCCGGCGACGCGCTGCCCGACGCCGCCACCATCAAGCTCGCCTACGACGCCGGGCTGATGAACGTCAACGGCGGCAATACCGCGCTGACCCGGGCCTTTCCCTCGCTGACCGGACTCTACCCGCTGATCCGGCCCACCCGCGGCGGCGTGCAGTACTACGCGCCGATCATCAACGAGAACGTCTACACCAATCTCTGGCAGGGGCCGTACTACGGCTTCCGCGGCGTCATCGATACCTTCGCCCTGACTGACAGCCCGCGCCGCCTGCGCGGCCTGCACCTCTACTACCACTTCTATTCGGGGACCAAGCAGGCCTCGATCCGCACCATGCACCAGATCTACGCGGCGATGCAGGCGGAGCATCCGTTGTCGCTGTGGATGAGCGACTACATCCCGCGCCTGGAAGGCCTGCATCGCGCCAGCCTGGCCAAGCGTGCCGATGGCAGCTGGCAACTGCGTGGCTTCGCCGCCCTGCGCACCCTGCGCCTGGACCCGGCGCTGGGTTGGCCGGACCTCGCTCGCTCCACGGGAGTCGCGGGCGTGCGCGACCTGCCCCAGGGGCGCTATGTACACCTGAGTGCGGCGAATGCGCACCTGGTCCTGCGCGACAGCCGCGATCCGCGGCCGGCGCTGGAGGAGGCCAACCTGCCGCTGAAGCACTGGCGCTACCGCGACGATGGCCGCGTCGAGTTCGCCTTCGCCGGGCACCTGCCGTTGCGCCTGGTGGTGCGCGCGGCGGGCGATTGCCGGCTTAGCGCGGCCGGCAAGGCCTTCCCGGGAAAGGCCGGCAACGGCCTGTGGACGTTCGAGTTGCCGATGGAGCAGGTGCGCGATGGCCAACTCGCCTGCCGCTGACAAGCATCCCAAGGCGCGCCTGCTGAATCCCTGGGCCCTGCTGCCGGTCGCTCTCGGGGTGGCGCTGGTGCTGTGGCTGACCTTCAACAGCGAAGAAGTATTCATGCCCAGCGGCGATGGCGAGCCCGACGCGGTCTCGGTGAACTACGCCGAACTGCTGTTGCAGGCGCACCCGGAGAACGACGCGCTGCGCCTGACCCTGATCGACCTGCTGGTCAAGCTCGGCGACTTCGAGCAGGCGCGTCATCACCTCGCCCTTCTGCGCGGCAAGGACCGCCTGGCAACGCCGTTCTACGAGGTGGAACTGGACATCCTCGGCGCCCTGGCCAGGCCCGAGGGCATGGATGAGGAGCAGACGCGCCGATTGCTGGAGCGCCTGCGCAAGATCGAGCATGTTTCGTTGAACGACGCCATGCTCGAACGACTTGCCCGTCATGCCCTGGCCCTGGACGCGCCGGACCTGGCGGCGCGGACCTTTGCCGAACTGGCCGGCCGCGACCCGCAGGGCCGGCAGCGCTGGCTGGACGAGGCGGCGCGCTGGTACCTGGCTTCCGGCGAGCCGCTGCCGGCGGCGGACATCCAGCGGCAACTGGCCGAAGCGCAAACCGAGCCGGCGAAGCGCCTGGCCTATCTGCGCCAGGCCTTCGCCAGCCTGCTCGCTGGCGAGCGCGGCGAACAGGCGGCGTTGTTGCTGGACGAGCGGCTGGACGCCTTGCCGGAGGATGAATCGACCCTGGCCTGGCTCGCCGAGGGCGTACGCGCCGCCGAAGGCAGCCAGCGCTACGACCTGGCCGAACGCTTCATCCGGCGCTGGCGCGAATTGCGCCCCGAGGACCATGAGGCGCTGGCCGCCGACCTGCGCCTGAACATGGCCGCCGGGCGGATCGAGCGGGCCTGGGAGGTCGGCCAGGAGCTGCTGGCCCTGCGCCCGCAGGACAGGACGCTGCTGGCCGATCTCGCGCGCCTTGGCGAATGGACCGGCAACGGCCCGCAGGCCCTGGGCCTGTGGAAGCAACTGCTGGCCGGCGCCGATGACCCGGCCCTGCGCGAGCATGCCTGGCGCCTGTCGCTGCAGATGTTCGATTTCGACAGCGCCATCGAGCTGCTGGCGCCCATCGGCGCGCAGCGACAGATGACCGACGAGGAACTCGATGCGCTGGTCTACAGCCATGAAACCCGCGGCACGCCGGAAGAGGGCGAGGCATGGCTGCGCGGCTACGTGCAGGGTTATCCGAAACAGCGCCTGGCCTGGCAGCGCTTGCAGCAGATCCTCGAACACACCCAGCAGTTGCAGGAAGAGACCGGGGTCTGGGCGCGGATGGCCCGGCATTTCCCGCTGAGCGTCAAGGAACGCATGCAGTGGGCGGAAACCCACTGGAACCTGTTCGATCCGCGCCAGGCCTGGAAGGTCCTCGCCGGCGTGGATACCCGCGCGATCCGCGAGCCGGAGTTCTGGCGCCTGCGCGCGGCGCTGGCCTGGGCCCTGGAGCAGGACGACGATGCCCGCGCCGCCTACGAGCGCATGCTGGCCCTGGACATCCGCCTGAACAGCAGCGACGAGGACCAGTTGATCGCCCTGTACCGGGACAGCAATCCGAAGCAGGCCTTGCAGGTGCTTATCGGCAGTTGGCAGCGCAGCCGCGATCCGCGGCGCCTGGCCAGCGCCCTGCAACTGGCGGAGAACCTCCACGACTGGCCGGCCCTGAAGAGCCTGCTGGCCGAGGCCGAAGGCCTGCCGGAAGCGCAGGGCAGCCCCTATTACTGGGTGGCCAGGGCGCGGCTGGCGGAACAGGAAGGCCATGGCGACGTCGCCGAGCGTCTGTACCGGGAAGCCCTGGTGCGTTTCCCCGGCGAGAACCTGGTGCGCGAACGCCTGCTCTGGTTCTACATCGACCGTGGCCGTCGCGACAGCCTGGCGCCCCTGTTGGCGCAGTGGCATGGCCTGGCGCTGCGGGACAGCACGCTGTGGCTGCCGTTCGCCAGCGCCAGCCTGCTGCTCGAGCGTAACGACCAGGCGCTGGCCTGGTTCCGCCTGTACCTCAAGTCCAATCCCAACGACTGGCTGGTGCAGGCCGCCTACGCCGACGCACTGGATGCCAGCGGCTACCAGGACAAGGCCCTGCGCCTGCGCCGACTACTGCTCCGGCGGCTCGACCGCGAGGCGGTCAGGGCCACCCCGGACAGCTTCGCCGCCTACCTACGCCTGCTCGCCGTGGCCCAGGGGCCGCTGCTCGCCCAGGGCGAGGCGCGGCGGGCCTGGAATGGCGAGCCGGCGATGCTGCAGCTGTGGTTCGAGCAGTTCCTCGACCAGCTCGCCGCCACCAACCAGGAGCCGCTGAAGGATGACTGGCTGGCCTGGGCGCGCGGCCGGGGCCTGAAGATCGGGCGCAACGAAGAGATCCAGGCCGCCCTGCGCAGCCAGAATCGCGCCGCCCTGCAACGCCTGCTGGAGCGCGGCGAGCTGGATCCGGCGCAGCGGGTCGAGGCGCTGGTGCGTCTCGGCCATGGCGGCGAAGCGCTGGGCGAGGCCCTGGGCGCACTGGGCGACGGCCACTCGCGCGACAACCGCGAGCAGCTGCGGCGGCAGGCGGCGGAAATCCTCGAACGCACGCCCCAGGGCCTGCAACTGGGTTGGAACAAGCGCGACTTCGGCGGTCTCGACTTCAAGGGACCGACGCTGCGCGCGGCGCGCCACCTCGGCGACGACTGGTACGCCGACCTGGCGCTGGGCAGCGGTCGCTATCGCGGCGACGCACTGGATAGTTCGCTCCTCGGTAGCGAACGCAACGCCAGGCTGACGTTGCGGCGCGAACTGGCCGATGGCTTCGCCGCGGCGACGCTCGATGGCAGCTGGCGCGACGACGAGGACCGCCACGGTCTGGGGTTGCTGCGCAATTGGCGGCTGAGCTCGCGCGACGAACTGGAAGCGGGCCTCGATTGGCACCGCGAGACCGACGAGACCGGCCTGATGCGAGCCCTCGGCATGCGCGACAGCCTACGGCTCGGCGGCCGCCACACCCTCAGCGGGCGCGACCAGTTGAGCTGGTCGCTGGCGCACAACCGCTTCTCCACCCGCCAGGGCGACGACCTCGGCAACGGCGAGGCGCTGTCCCTGGAATGGGCCCACACACTGTTCTTCGACGGCCCGGCCTGGCAACTGCGCGGCGGCATCGACTACCAGCGCAATCGCCTGGAGAACCGCGTGCCGGACGACCTGCTGGCGGCCCATGGCGGTGCGCTGGTGCTCGATGGCGCGCGCAGCCAGGACCTGCTGCAGGACCGCTATGGCCAGGTCTACCTCGGCAGCACCTGGCGCCGTGGCTTCCCTGGCGCGCTGAACCGCAGCCGTCCGCAATACACCTGGATCGTCGACACCCTGGCCGGCTGGCAGTGGACAGAGAAGGAGTTCAACTACGGCATCGATCTCGGCATCGGCATGGAGCTGCTGGGCGACGACGAACTGGCGTTCACCTTCGGCTACCAGTCGGCTCCCCAGGGGGGCGGCGGCGATGCCGGCGGCACGCTCGGGGTGACCTACAGCACGCGCTTCGGCCGCTGAACGCGGCCCGGATACGGAATTCAACAGGAGGAACACAACATGCAATCCATCCGCTGCCTGGCTCTCGCGGCCGTCGCCCTGTTCATGGCGGGCTGCTCCAGCTTCACCAGCGAAAGCGCTACGCCGCTGGCGCGCGGCGCGCAGTGGGGCCTGGTGCCGCTGCTCAATTACTCCCAGGCGCCGCAGGCCGGCGAGCGTGCCGAGCAGATCCTGCTCAGCGTGCTGGCCGAGGAGGGCGTGCGGCCGCGCCTGTACCCGGCTCAGCCGCAAGGCGACCTGCAACTGGTCGACGACCGCGAGCGCCAGCAGCGCGCGCTGGACTGGGCACGCCAGCAGAAGCTGGCCTACGTGGTCACCGGCAGCGTCGAGGAGTGGCAGTACAAGAACGGCCTCGACGGCGAGCCGGCGGTGGGCGTCAGCCTGCAGGTGCTGGAGCCGGCCTCCGGGCGGGTGCTCTGGAGCACCAGCGGGGCGCGCGCCGGCTGGTCCCGGGAAAGCCTGGCGGGCGCCGCGCAGAAAGTTCTGCGCGAGCTGGTCGGCGACCTGCGGCTCGAGTGACGGCGATGTCCGCGCACAAGGATTTCACCCTCGCACCGCGCGCCAGCGGCAGTGTCTCCTGGGTCGAGACGCTGGTCATCAGCGCGCTCGCGCTGGGCCTGGGCTGGTGGTTCAGCCCGGACGACCCGCTGCAGGTCAACGCCACCTTTCCCTGGGTGATCGTCGCGCCCCTGTTGCTGGGCATGCGCTACGGCTTCGTCCGCGGGTTGGCCAGCGCGGCGCTGCTGGTGGCGGCGCTGTTCGCGTTTCGCGTCCAGGGCGTCGAGGCCTATGCCCAGGTACCGGCGGCCTTCATCGTCGGCGTGCTGCTCTGCGCCATGTTGGTGGGCGAGTTCCGCGACATCTGGGAACGCCGCCTGGAGCGCCTGGAGCTGGCGAACGAGTACCGCCAGTTGCGCCTCGACGAATTCACCCGCGCCCATCACATCCTGCGCATCTCCCATGATCGCCTGGAACAGCGGGTCGCCGGCAACGACCAGAGCCTGCGCAGTTCGCTGCTCGGTCTGCGACAACTGCTGCGCGAGCTGCCGAGCGAGGAGGCACCGCTCGATGCGCTGGCGGAAACCGTGCTGGCGCTGCTGGCCCAGTACGGTTCGCTGCGCATCGCCGGACTCTACCGGGTGCGCCACGACCGCACCCCGGAGCCGCAACCCTTGGCGACGCTCGGCGAGATGCCGGCGCTGGACGCCGACGATCTGCTGGTGCGCACCTGCCTGGAGCGCGGCGAACTGGTCAGCGTGCGCCAGGAACTGCTGGAGCGCGGCGAGCAGCGTGCGCACAGCGCGCTGCAGGTGTGCGTGCCGCTGGTCGACACCGATGGGCGGATCCTCGCCCTGCTGGCGGTGGAGCAGATGCCGTTCTTCGTCTTCAACGAACGTACCTTCAGCCTGCTGGCGATCCTCGCCGGGCACATCGCCGACTTGCTGCAGAGCGACCGTCGCGCACTGCAACTGGCCGACATCGACGCCCAGCGCTTCTCCCAGTACCTCAAGCGCTCCCTGCTGGACGCCCGCGACCATGGGTTGCCGGCCTGCCTGTATGCCTTCGAGTTGACCGATGCGCGCTACGGCGAAGAGGTCCAGCGTCTGCTGGAAGGCAGCCAGCGTGGCCTCGACGTGCAGTTGCGACTGCGCAACGACGAGGGCCGGCGGGTCCTGCTGGTGTTGTTGCCGCTGACTTCCGCCGAAGGCTCCCAGGGGTATCTGCAGCGCCTGAGGATTCTCTTCGCCGAACGCTTCGGCCAGGCCCGCGAGCTGGAGTCGCTGGGCGTGCGCATCCGCCAGTACGAACTGGACGCCGGCAACGATCGGCAGGCGCTGGGACATTTCCTTTTCAACGAGTGCGGCCTGAATGATCAGCAAGTGGCTGTTTAGCGGCGCCTTCCTGTTCGAGCTGAGCAGTTGGGCGAGCGTCTTCGCCGACCTGCCGTTCGGCCAGGCGCTGGCGCTCTACCTGTTCGCCCACGGCCTGGGCAGCGCGCTGCTGTGCGTCGGCGTATGGCTGCTGCTGCCGCGGCGCTACAAGTTCCCGCTGCCGTGGAGCCCGCTGTTCCTCTTCAGCCTGGCCTTCTTCGTGCCGCTGATCGGAGCGGTCGGCGTCGCTGCGGCGGTATTCCCGGCGCTGTACCTGCCGCGCCAGCGTGGCGAGCAGGCCTGGCAGGCGATGGGCGTCCCCGAGCTGCCGTTCCGGCCGAAGGAAAAGCGCCTCGACATGATGTTCAGCGACGGCGGCCTGCAGGACGTCCTGCGCCATGCGCCGGACCCGAACCAGCGGCTCACGGCGATCTTCGCCACCCGGCGGATGCCCGGCAAGGAAGCGATCCCGATCCTCAAGCTGGCCCTGCGCGACCCTGCCGACGACGTCCGCCTGCTGGCCTACTCGATGCTCGACCAGAAGGAAAGCCGGATCAACCAGCGCATCGAGGCCGCCCTAGGCCGCCTCGCCGGCGCCACGCCGGCGCGACGCGGCGCGTTGCACGGGACCCTGGCGCGCTGGTACTGGGAACTGGCCTACCTGGGGTTGGCCCAGGGCAGCGTGCTGGAGCACATCCTCGAGCAGGCGCGCGAGCATACCGACCAGGCGCTGCGCGGCACACCCTCGGCCGACCTGCATCTGCTGGCCGGGCGCATCGCCCTCGAACAAGGCCGCCTGGAGGATGCCGGACGCGCGCTCCAGGCCGCCGAGGAGGCGGGAATCGATAGTGCCCAGCTGGCGCCGTTCCGCGCCGAGGTGGCGTTCTTCCAGCGGCGCTACCGGGACATCCCCCGGCTTCTCGCCGGAATGCCCGACGACATGCTGCAACGGCCGCCCTTCGCGGCCCTGGCGAGATACTGGACATGACCGAACACACCGCTCCGACGGCGCCCGTCGCCGATGTCTGCCTGCTGCTGGAGGGCACCTGGCCCTATGTCCGCGGCGGCGTCTCCAGCTGGGTCAACCAGTTGATCCTCGGTCTCCCCGACCTGACCTTCTCGGTGTTCTTCATCGGCGGCCAGAAGGATGCCTACGGCAAGCGCCACTACCCGATCCCGGACAATGTGCTGCACATCGAGGAACACTTCCTGGAAACCGCCTGGAGTTCGCCGAACCCGCAGACGCGACAGGGCAGTAGCGAGACCGAAAAGGCGTTGCGCGATCTGCACCGTTTCTTCCACTACCCGGAGACGCCGGACGTGGAGGAGGGCGATGCGCTGCTCGACCTGCTCGCCGAGGGCCGCATCGGCCGCGAGGACTTTCTCCACAGCAAGGCCAGTTGGGAGGCGATCACCGCAGGCTACGAGCGCTATTGCACCGATCCGTCCTTCGTCAATTACTTCTGGACCCTGCGCTCGATGCAGGCGCCGGTGTTCATGCTCGCCGAGGCGGCCCGGCGGATGCCGCGGGCGCGCATGCTGCACTCGATCTCCACCGGCTACGCCGGCCTGCTGGGCTGCATCCTGCAACGTCGCTGGGGCTGCCGCTACCTGCTCAGCGAGCACGGCATCTACACCAAGGAGCGCAAGATCGACCTGGCCCAGGCCAACTGGATCGCGGAGAACCCCGACGAGCAGCTGAGTACCGGACTGGATGCCGAGGTCAGCTACATCCGTCGCTTGTGGATCCGCTTCTTCGAGCGTGTCGGCCTGCTCACCTATCGCGCCGCCAATCCGATCGTCGCCCTCTACGAAGGCAACCGCCAGCGCCAGGTACTCGATGGCGCCGAGCCACGGCGCACCCGGGTGATCCCCAACGGCATCGACCTCGATGCCTGGGCCGGCGCCCTCGAACGGCGGCCGCCGGGGATTCCGCCGGTGGTCGGGCTGGTCGGCCGGGTAGTGCCGATCAAGGACGTGAAGACCTTCATCCGCGCCATGCGCGGGGTGGTCAGCGCGATGCCGGAGGCGGAGGGCTGGATCGTCGGTCCGGAGGAGGAAGATCCGGACTATGCCAGCGAATGCCGCAGCCTGGTGGCCAGCCTCGGCCTGCAGGACAAGGTGAAGTTCCTCGGTTTCCGTCGGATCGGCGAGGTCCTGCCGCAACTCGGCCTGATGGTCCTCACCTCGATCAGCGAAGCGCAGCCGCTGGTGATCCTCGAAGCCTGGGCTGCCGGCGCCCCGGTGGTGAGCAGCGACGTCGGCTCCTGCCGCGAACTGATCGAAGGCGCCGACGCCGAAGATCGCGCCCTGGGTCGCGCCGGGGAGGTGGTGGCGATCGCCGACCCGCAGGCCACTTCGCGGGCGATCCTCGCCCTGCTGCGCAATCCGCAGCGCTGGCAGGCGGCCCAGGCGGTCGGCCTGCAACGGGTCGAACGCTACTACACCGAGGCGCTGATGCTCGGACGTTACCGCGGGCTGTACCGCGAAGCCACGGAGATTGCATGACATGGCCGGCATCGGCTTCGAACTGCGGAAGATCCTTTCCCGCGATTCCTATACGGCGACCCTGCGCGCCTACCTCTACGCCGGGCTGATCAGCTCCGGTCCCTGGGTGCTGTCGATCGTCAGCGTGATGCTGATCGGCGTGCTGAGCCTCGGCGTGGTGGTGCCGGACGTGCTGGTCCGGCAGTTCCTGATCACGGTGACCTACCTGATGGCGCTGTCGCTGATCTTCACCGGGGGACTGCAACTGTTCTTCACCCGCTTCATTTCCGATCGCCTGTTCGAGCGCAAGCACGAGGCGATCCTGCCCAACCTGGTGGGCGTGCTGTTGCTGGTGACGTTGGCGGCGGGCCTGCTCTCGGCGATATTGCTGGCGACCCTGTTCGATGAGCCGTTCGCCTACCGCCTGCTGGTGATGGCCAACTTCGTGGTGCTCTGCAACCTGTGGCTGGTGATCATCTTCCTGTCGGGAATGAAGGCCTACAAACGCATCCTGCTGGTGATGTTCATCGGCTACGCGCTGATGGTCGCCTGTGCCTACCTGCTGCGTTTCATGCAGATGGACGGCCTGCTGCTGGCATTGCTGATCGGCCACGCCAGCCTGCTGTTCGTCTTCCTCTACGACATCCTCCGCGAGTACCCGGCCAGGCGCATGGTGGCCTTCGACTTCCTCGACCGCCGGCAGGTCTTCGTCAGCCTGCTGCTGACCGGCCTCTGCTACAACCTGGGGATCTGGATCGACAAGTTCATCTTCTGGTTCAACCCCTCCACCTCGGACCTGGTGATCGGCCCGCTGCGCGCCTCGATCCTCTACGACCTGCCGATCTTCCTCGCCTACCTGTCGATCATTCCCGGCATGGCGGTGTTCCTGGTGCGCATCGAGACCGACTTCGCCGAGTGGTACGAGCGGGTCTACGAGGCGATCCGCGGCGGCGAGACCCTGCAGCACATCGGCCTGCTCAAGGAGCAGATGATCCTCGCCATCCGCCAGGGCCTGCTGGAAATCTGCAAGGTGCAGGGGCTGGCGGTGGTCCTGCTGTTCCTGCTGGCGCCGCAACTGCTCGGCTGGCTGGGAATTTCCCGCTACTACCTGCCGCTGTTCTACATCGACCTGATCGGGGTGAGCATCCAGGTAGTGTTCATGGCCTTGCTCAACGTCTTCTTCTACCTGGACAAGCGCCGCATCGTCCTCGAACTCTGCGTGCTGTTCGTGATCGTCAACGGCGTCCTGACCTTCGTCAGCCTGCTGCTCGGGCCGAGCTTCTTCGGCTACGGCTTCACCCTGTCGCTGCTGGTCTGCGTGCTGGTCGGGCTGTACCGCCTGACCACCGCGCTGGACGACCTGGAGTACGAGACCTTCATGCTCAATCGCTGAGGGGTTTCGCCGGCGGCAGGGTCTTTCAGAAAGGGCCGATTCACCCGGTTGAATCGGCCCCTTTTTTTGCTTCCTCGATGCGTTTTTGCAGCTTCTGCATATCCACCAGGCGTTGCGTACCGAAGGTTCGCATCGGCAGGTCGCCGCTCTCTATCCAGGCATAGAGCAGGTCCGGCCGGTCGCTGAGGCCGGTCAGGAAGGCGAAACGCATCAGGGTTATATAGCGGGGGCATTCGGCGAAACCCTCTTGGGGGAGTTCTTCCACTTTCATCAGGCGTCCTGCACCATGGTCCGATGTTGGAGGGGAACCCTCGGTCTAGAGGGCTTGGATTCATATTGATCTACTAACAGTTAGTGAATCAATATGCATAGGGAACCATCAGACGCGGACTACACATGGTAAAGAATCGACGTTTGTTCACTGCTGGCAAGCGCTTGCGCGCCCTGCGCGAGCTGATGGGCTTGAGCCGTCCGCAGTTCGCCGAGTTGGTGGGGATGACGGCCAAGCGCCTGGAGAACATCGAGAACGAGCTGCAGCGCATGCACGACGAGGACTTCGAGAAGGTCTGCGGAACCTTCCCGGAGTTCAGCGACTGGATCGCCTATGAAGGCAGCATCGAGCCGCAGTCGATCGCCTGGAAGGTCGCCGACTCGGCGCAGGCGGCCGCGGTCTACCTGGTTGAGCGCAACCCGGTGCTGCTGGAGCGGCACGGCATCGACATGCAGGCCTGGCGCGAACGCCACCGCGAGATACGCGAGGCGCTGTTGGCGGCGGAACAGGCGCCGGAGGCGGAGCCGGCGCCCCTGGAAGAGCCGCCGGAACCCAGGCGCCAGCGGAAGAGGAAAACGCCCGCGAGCGGCAAGGGCGACTGAGGCGCATCGCGCCAGAAACGAAGGGAAGTATCTGTACATGGTCTATGTAGTGAGGAAGCGCTGCCTGTTTCGCGCCGGCGAGCGCCTGTTCGGGTTGCGCGGGCTGACGGGGTTGAACCGACCGCAGTTTTCCGAAGTGGTCGGCATGGATCCCAAACGCCTGGAGAACATCGAGAGTGGCCGGCAGCGCATGCACGACGAGGATTTCGAGAAGGTCTGCGGGACCTTTCCGGAGTTCAGCGACTGGATCGCCTATGAAGGCAGCATCGAACCGCAGTCGATCGCCTGGAAGATCGCCGAGGCCGCCCAGGAAGCGGCGGTCTATCTGGTGGAGCGCAACCCCGAGCTGCTCGAACTCCACGGCCTCGACGTGCCGGCCTGGCGCGAGAAGCATCGGGAAATCCTCAAGAAGCTGCGCAAGCGGGAACTGTCGCCGCCACCTGAAAAACCACTGAAACCCAGGCGCAAGCGCAAGCCGAGAAGCAACCTGCCCACACCCACCGACGGTACCTGAGACCGGCTCCCTCTCCCGCAAGCGGGAGAGGGAACGGGGCTCCCGAAGCCCAGCGGTAGGGCGAATAACGCGCAGCGTTATCCGCCGTCAGCCCCAGGTGGGCCTCAGAACACCACTCCTACCGGATAGACGAAGGCGTTCACGTCGTAGAACGGCGTGCGCTGGTAGAACCATTGCAGGCGCGCCTGCGGATCGGCGGCGAAGGCCTTGTCCTCGCGCAGGCGTTTGTCGAAGGCGGCCTTCAGCGCCGGGTCTTCCGCCAGCATCTTGCGCGCCATCGGCTCCATCACGTATTCCTCCGGCTCCTCGGCGGCCACCAGGGTGGAATTGAAGAAGCCCCAGGACCAGAACGAATCCGGACTCTGCGGTTGCAGCAGGTCGATGGCCAGGACGCCCAGCGGCTGGGCGGTGTCGATCGACAGCGAGCCGGCCGGGAAGGTCTGCAAGCGCTGGAACGGCTTCGGCGTGCCGCTGACCAGCAGGCGACCTTCGTAGCCCGGAATCCGGTTGCCTTGCACGCGATCCGGTTCGAAGCCATCGGCGAGCTTGATGTCGTCCATGCGGTACAGGGTCACGGCGATTTCGGTCGGACGCTCCAGGGTGGTGTAGCGGATGCCGTGGGCCTTGATCCGGGCGATCACTTCGTGCCACTGCGCCGGGAGGATGAAACGCTGGGGACGCGGCACCACCAGGTCGGGTACGCCGTTGTCGGTCACCGGCAGTTTCAGCGTCTTCGGCCGGTTGCTCCAGACGATGGTGCGGGCCCCGGTGACCGGCGATTGCTCGTAGCGGTAGTCGCCGACCACGAACGGCGTCTCGGCGGCCTCGCCCGGCTTCCAGGTGAGGATCACCTCCTTCTGCCGCAGCAGGCGCTCGCGGTCGCTGGCGATGGCCTGGCGCAGGCTGGCAGCCTGCTCGCCGATCACCTCGAACATCGCCTTGAGCATCACGTAGTTGCCCAGCACCTGGGTCTTGTACGGATGCAGGGCGTGTTGCTCGATGAGGATCGACGGCACGTTGCGGATGTCGCCGTACTGGTTGGAGAAGCGCGCCAGGTCGGTGCGGTAGGGGTAGTAGCCCTGGGTCGGATCCTGGTTGTCGTTCAGGCTGATGCATTCATGGACCATGTGCCCGAGGCTTTCCAGCGCCTGGTACACCGGCTTGCGCATGACCTGGTCCATCCACGCGCTGCTCGCCGGTGACCAGCCGTTGCCGTTGTGGCAGTAGGAGCTGTCGTAGGGATACATGGCGCCGTCGGTGGAGTGAGTGTCGGCGAAGAAGCTCAGTTCGTAGTGGTTGAACACCCAGGCGACGTTGCGGATCTCCGCGCTGTCGAGCTTGGTGAAGTCGCGGTTGAGATTGAGATTGCGGCCGTTCACCCGCCAGCCGGTCTCCCGCGGGCCGTTCTGGTTGATCCGCCCGTAGGCGCTGCGGCGCAGGTCGCCGTCGACGTTGACCACCGGGATGAACAGCAGGTTGATCTTCTCCAGCAGCCCGGCGAGCGGGCGGTCGGCAGCGCTCATGTCGCGCAGCAGCATGAACATGGCGTCCTTGCCGTTGGCCTCGCCGGGATGGATCTCGGCTTCCACCAGCAAGGTCGGCTTGGCGGAGCGCTTCAGGCCGGCGGCGGACTTGTCGGCCTCGGTGGAGGCGGTCACCAGCAGCATCGGGTGACCCTCGGCGCTGCGCTCGGGCAACTCGCGCAGGGCGATGCGGCCGGAGGAGGCGGCTACCAGTTTCTCCAGGTAGGCGCGGGTCTCGCGGTAGTCGCTGGTGCGCTGGAAGTCGCTGCTCTCGGCCTGGGTGATCAAGGGGTCGCCGGGCTTGGCGAGGTAGCGCAGGCTGCCCAGCTTCTGCTCGAACATCGGTGGCAGGATGCGCTGGCGGGCCGCGGCCGGGTAGGCGCTGTCATCGATGTAGGCGGGCGCGTGGGGCAGCTCCGCGTGAGCGGGCAGGGCGCTCGCCAGCAGGACGCCGGCGAGTAGCGAACGGGGTTGGCAAGGGAACACGATGAACCTCCATGTGGATGGGAACGGCCGCGGCGTGGGTGGGCTTGCGCGACGCGAGCCACGCGTCGTCGCGCAGCCAGTGCAGTGAAACGCCGGCGGCAGGCATCGGTGTTGACGCCGGGCAAGGCGCGGCGAAGCCGATGGCGAGAGCGCCGCCGGTGGATGGTTCAGGGCTGGGTTTGCAGACCCTTCAGCAGTGCCTGGTGGAAGCGTTCCGGAGCCTGTATTTGCGGGGTATGGCCAAGGTCGGGGAATTCCACCAGGGTCGCCTGGGGAATCCGTCGGGCGGCGTCCTTGCCCAGTTGCGCGTAGTTGCCCAGCCTGGCTTTCAGTTCTGCCGGCGCGGCGTCCTTGCCGATGGCGGTGTTGTCTTTCTCGCCGATCAGCAGCAGGGTCGGCATCTGCAACCGGTCCAGTTCGTAGACCACCGGCTGGGTGAAGATCATGTCGTAGGTCAGCGCCGAGTTCCAGGCCACCGACTCGCGCCCCTTGCCGCGATACATGCCGGCCTGCATCTGTACCCAGCGATCGAACTCGGGGCGCCATTCGCCGGCGTAGTAGGTGGCTTGCTGGTATTGGCGAATGCCTTCGGCGCTGATCTGCAAGTCGCGCCTGTACCAGTCGTCGATACTGCGCCAGGGCACGCCCAGGGCCTTCCAGTCCTCCAGACCGATGGGGTTGACCAGCACCAGTCGTTCGACCTGCCGCGGGTAGAGCAGGGCGTAGCGGGTAGCGAGCATGCCGCCCATGGAATGGCCGATCACGCTGGCCCGGGCGACGCCGAGCCGTTCCAGCAGGGCGTGGGTGTTGGCTGCCAGTTGCTGGAAGCTGTACTGGTAATGGGCCGGCTTGCTCGACTTGCAGAAGCCGACCTGGTCGACGGCGATCACCCGGTAGCCGGCGTCGGCGAGCACGTCGATGGTGCGCTCCCAGGTCCCGGCGCAGAAATTCTTGCCGTGCATGAGCAGGATGGTGCGGCCGTTGGCTTTCTTCGGCGCGACGTCGAGGTAGGCCATGCTCAGCGGCTGGCCCTGGGAGGTGAAGTCCAGATAATGCACCGGATAGGCGTAGTCGAAGCCTTCCAGGCGTTCGCCGTAGACCGGCGCCTGGCTGGCCAGCGCCGGCCCGCAGGCGAGGGCGAGACAGAGACTGAGGCGGGGTAGGGACATGCGATCGCTCCTGTGTGGGTCTGCTGGAGGATGCACGTCAGGGCGCGAGCTGGCCAGTCCTGGCCGGTTGCCTACAGTTGCTTCAGATACTTCACCACGTCTGCCGCGCCAGCCGCCCGCAGACCTTCGCCGAGGGCATCGGCGCGTTCGTCGTTGCGGGGCAGCAACAGGCACTCCGGGGTTTCCGGGGTGAACAGGGCGAGTCGCGCATAGGGCAGGCCGGTATCCAGCAGCAGGCTCATGAAGGTCGGCTCGGACCAGGCCTGGGTCGGAATCCGCAGCATGTGGTAGCGCTGTTCCAGTTCGTCCAGCGCGCCGGGCTCCAGTTCGTAGCGTTCCAGGTGTGCCGGCAGCTTCAGTTCCAGTTCGCGGCGGCGGGCGTAGACGATCGCCGCGGCGAAGGCGCAGGCCTGACGTTCGCCCGCCCAGAACAGGCGCTCGCCGTGCCAGGCGGCCTGGCGCAGGCGGATGCTGTCGCCGTTGGTGAAACGCGGCAGGGCCAGGCTCAGGGCCTTGACGAAATCCTTGTAGCTGATGATCCGTACGCCCCGGCAGACCTCGGCCGTGGCCAGGTCTTCCAGGCGTGGGCAAGGTGTCTGGACGAGGATCTCGCGGCTGCATACGCCTTCGATGGTCTTCAGGTCGACCGACTCCAGGGTGGAGTGACTGACCCGCACCAGGCGCTTGAGGACCGCGTGGGCTTCCGCCTTGTCTTCCTGGACCGGGCCGGACAGCGCGCCGCGCGGCAGATCGACCAGGGTGTGCAGGGGCGGTCCGGCCTGCCACCAGACGCTCGGCTCCGGCCGTCGCAATGGCTGGAACGGCAGCTCGAGGGCGGCCGCCCGTTCGCGCAGCTCCCGGCCATCGCTTCGCGCGGCACCCAGGCGCAGGCGGTTGGCGAGTGCGGAAAGGCGACCGGTGAAGGTGCTGTTGCTACGCGAGTTGGAACTCATGATCGACGGAGGGCTCCTCGGGCTCGGCGACCGACGCGGAAAGGGGCGGGAGGGGACGGCGACGGTCCGTCCATTGAAGCACAGGTTCGGGCGTGACATTCAACCGCGTGGTTTGTGGCAAGCTGTCGTGGTTCATTCAAGCGGGGGGCTCCATGCCCAGTCTCATCATGGATATCGCCCTGTCCGGCGAACGCCTGCAGGCCATCTACGGCGGCAGGGCCAATCGGGTCCTGCTGCGCAGCCGCGACGGTCGCCGGGTGAACCTGCCGGCCCATCACCTGCGTCCGTTCATCGGCCACGATGGCGTGCATGGCACGTTCCGCCTCGATTTCAGCGAGGATGGTCGCCTGCTGGCGCTGCAACGCCTCGCCTGAGCGGGCGCTCGGCGGCTATAATCGGCACCCTTCATTCTGCCGACCGATACCCGACCATGTACACC
This sequence comes from Pseudomonas sp. CP-1, assembly GCF_021213715.1. Taxonomy (NCBI): domain Bacteria; kingdom Pseudomonadati; phylum Pseudomonadota; class Gammaproteobacteria; order Pseudomonadales; family Pseudomonadaceae; genus Pseudomonas; species Pseudomonas sp. CP-1. The sequence continues at coordinate 199,359 of NZ_JAJQKY010000006.1, read as the reverse complement.
CTGGCCCGCCAGCTGCTGTTCAAACTGTCCCCGGAAACCTCCCACGAACTGTCCATCGACCTGATCGGGGCCGGCGGTCGCCTGGGCCTGAACCGCCTGCTGACGCCCGAGCCGGCCAGCCTGCCGGTCTCTGTGCTGGGCCTGGAGTTTCCCAATCCGGTGGGGCTGGCCGCGGGCCTGGACAAGAACGGCGACGCCATCGACGGGTTCGGCCAGCTCGGTTTCGGCTTCATCGAGATCGGCACCGTCACTCCGCGACCGCAGCCGGGCAATCCCAAGCCGCGCCTGTTCCGCCTGCCGCAAGCCAACGCGATCATCAATCGCATGGGCTTCAACAACCACGGCGTCGACCACCTGCTGGCACGGGTGCGCGCGGCGAAGTATCGCGGCGTACTGGGGATCAACATCGGCAAGAACTTCGATACCCCGGTGGAGCGCGCGGTCGACGACTACCTGATCTGCCTGGACAAGGTCTACGCCGACGCCAGTTACGTCACCGTCAACGTCAGCTCGCCGAACACGCCCGGCCTGCGCAGCCTGCAGTTCGGCGATTCGCTCAAGCAACTGCTGGAGGCACTGCGCCAGCGCCAGGAAGCGCTGGCGCTGCGGCATGGCCGGCGGGTACCGCTGGCGATCAAGATCGCCCCGGACATGACCGACGAAGAGACCGCGCTGGTCGCCGCGGCGCTGGTCGAGGCGGGGATGGACGCGGTGATCGCGACCAATACCACTCTCGGCCGCGAAGGTGTGGAAGGCATGCCGCATGGCGACGAGGCGGGTGGCCTGTCCGGCGCGCCGGTGCGGGAGAAGAGCACGCACACGGTGAAGGTGCTGGCCGGCGAGCTGGGCGGACGGCTGCCGATCATCGCCGCCGGCGGTATCACCGAGGGCGCGCACGCGGCGGAGAAGATCGCCGCCGGGGCGAGCCTGGTGCAGATCTATTCGGGTTTCATCTACAAGGGACCGGCGTTGATCCGCGAAGCGGTGGACGCCATCGCCGCATTGCCGCGGCGGAATTGAAAAGGGCCCCTTGCGGAGCCCTTGGGCTTGCGCCCGCCGCCCGGATGGGGCGTGCCTTGGGGAAATCGGTGCTATCCGTGTTGTCGCTTACACGTGCTGGAGTTGATTGAGACGTTGTAAGCCGGCCGTGCCAGTGAGGCCGTCCCAGTTGTCGCCACGGCCCTCGCGCCAGCCGTTGAGCCAGGACTGCCGCGTCGTAGGATGGGTGAACGGACAAAGATCACGAGATTTACCGGTTATGCCGTTCTGATAACCACGCAAGAAGGCTCTTTCCAACGGATCACGCTTAAGTCTTCTCATAGGGTGTTGCCCTCACTTGTTGACTGTTATGTCCCGTTGGCCCCCAGGGGAGGCCTGGCGAAGCTTTCGCCGAAAGGGGTCGTTGCCGGCGTGACGACCCTCGCCCGACACCGTTGCGGTGGCGGATTAACTGGAGTTCTAACCAAAGCGTTCAGGCGTGTGAATGACCGATTTGTCATAAAGACTTAACGCTTTCGTCGATAGGGCCATATGTTGCAGGCTCATGACGCCTGGTTTCCGGCGCTAACGCCGCAGGGTCGCGGGGTTGCGCCTTATAACGATTTGCACCCCCACCAATTGAGATTTCCTCGCATTCCGACGAAGGGTCGCCCAGACTGCGACTCGGGGTCGCAGCGAGCAACGCCGGGAGCGTTCCGGCAATCGAACCACGGCACCTGGTGCCAAAGAAGTGCCCATGAGGGTGCTTCCACTGACAAGGGCTACGGCCCGGGAAGGCGATATGGCTGATGTTTACGAATTGTTTCTGACCTGCCCGAAAGGCCTGGAAAGCCTGCTCCTCGAAGAGGCGCAGGGGCTCGGCCTGGACGAGGCGCGCGCCCAGGTGTCGGCGGTGCGCGGGCAGGGCAGCCTGGAGGTGGCCTATCGCCTCTGCCTGTGGTCGCGCCTGGCCAACCGGGTCTTGCTGGTGCTGGCGCGATTCCCGGTGGAGAACGCCGAGTCCATGTACATGGCGGTCCACGCGGTGAACTGGGAAGACCACCTGGACGCCGGCGGCACGCTGGCGGTGGAGTTCAGCGGCAAGGGCTCGGGCATCGACAACACCCATTTCGGGGCGCTGAAGGTCAAGGATGCGATCGTCGACAACCTGCGCGAGCGCTCCGGCCGACGCCCGTCGGTGGACAAGGTCAATCCGGACGTGCGCGTCCACCTGCACCTCGACCGCGGCCAGGCGACCCTTTCCCTGGACCTCTCCGGGCATAGCCTGCACCAGCGCGGCTATCGTCTGCAGCAGGGCGCCGCGCCGCTGAAGGAGAACCTGGCGGCGGCGGTGTTGATCCGTGCCGGCTGGCCGAAGATCGCCGCCGAGGGCGGTGCCCTGGCCGACCCGATGTGCGGCGTCGGCACCTTCCTGGTCGAGGCGGCGCTGATGGCTGCCGATATCGCGCCGAACCTCAGGCGCGAGCGCTGGGGCTTCAGCAATTGGCTGGGGCACGTGCCGGCGCTGTGGCGCAAGCTCCACGAGGAAGCCCAGCAGCGCGCGGCGGCCGGCCTGGCCAGGCCGCCGTTGTGGATTCGCGGCTACGAGGCCGATCCGCGCCTGATCCAGCCGGCGCGCAACAATATCGAGCGTGCCGGAGTGGCCGACTGGGTGAAGATCTACCAGGGCGAACTGGCGACTTTCGAGCCGCGCCCGGACAAGGGCCAGACCGGCCTGGTGATCTGCAACCCGCCCTATGGCGAGCGCCTCGGCGACGAAGCCAGCCTGCTGTATCTCTACCAGAACCTCGGCGAGCGCCTGCGCCAGAGCTGCATCGGCTGGAGCGCCGGGGTGTTCACCGGGGCGCCGGAACTGGGCAAGCGCATGGGTATCCGCAGCCATAAGCAATACGCGTTCTGGAACGGCGCGCTGGCCTGCAAGCTGCTGATGATCCAGGTCGAGCCGCGCCAGTTCGTCACCGGCGAGCGTGGCGAACGCAACGACGAAGGCCTGGCGCGGGCGCCGAGCGAGCCGGCACGGCTGAGCGAGGGCGGGCAGATGTTCGCCAATCGCCTGCAGAAGAACCTCCGGCAACTGGGCAAATGGGCGCGCCGCGACAAGATCGAGTGCTATCGCCTGTATGACGCCGACATGCCGGAGTATGCCCTGGCGGTGGATATCTACGGCGATTGGGTTCACGTCCAGGAGTACGCCGCGCCCAAGTCGATCGATCCGGCAAAAGCCCAGGCGCGCCTGTTCGACGCCCTGGCGGCGATTCCGCAGACCCTGGGCGTTGCCCAGGAGCGGGTGGTGGTCAAGCGCCGCGAGCGCCAGGCCGGCAAGAAGCAGTACGAACGGCAGAGCAGCGAGGGCAAGTTCCTCGAGGTGGGCGAGGGCGATGTGCGCCTGCTGGTGAACCTGACCGATTACCTGGATACCGGGCTGTTCCTCGATCACCGGCCGATGCGCCTGCGCATCCAGAAGGAGGCGGCCGGCAAGCGCTTCCTCAACCTGTTCTGCTATACCGCCACGGCCACCGTACATGCGGCCAGGGGCGGCGCGCGCAGCACCACCAGCGTCGACCTGTCGAAGACCTACCTGGACTGGGCGCGGCGCAACCTGTCGCTCAACGGCTTTTCCGACAAGCAGCGCCTGGTGCACGGCGACGTGATGGAGTGGTTGCGGGAAGACGATGGCCAGTACGAACTGATCTTCATCGACCCGCCGACCTTCTCCAACTCCAAGCGCATGGAAGGCGTATTCGACGTGCAGCGCGACCACGTCGAACTGCTCGACCTGGCCATGGCGCGGCTGGCGCCGGGCGGGGTGCTGTATTTCTCCAACAACTTCCGCAAGTTCGAACTGGACGAGAGCGTGCAGGCCCGCTATGCGGTCGAAGAGATCACTGGCGAAACCCTCGATCCGGATTTCGCGCGTAATCCGAAGATCCATCGGGCCTGGAGAATCACCGTTCGCTGAGGCGAGCGGCATTCATGCAAAAGGCCGCCGGCGGGCAACCGCTGGCGGCCTTTTTTTTCGTACTGCGCCTTATTTCCGCGCGTGCAGGCTCAGCAGTACCTGGTCGAGGATCGCCGAAGCGCCCCACGGCCGCGGGCTGTTGAGGATCGCCACCACCACCCAGTTGTGGCCGCTGGCGTCGCGGCTGAAGCCGGCGAGGGCGCGCACGGTGTTGAGGGTGCCGGTCTTCACGTGCGCCTCGCCGACCAGTGCGGTGCGCCGCAGGCGTTTGCGCATGGTGCCGTCGAGGCCGGCCAGCGGCAGCGAGGAGATGTACTCCGCTGCATAGGGGCTGTGCCAGGCGGCTTGCAGCATCGCCGCCATCTCACGGGCGCTGACCCGTTCCTGGCGCGACAGTCCCGAGCCGTTCTCCATCACCAGGCGCGGTGCGGTGATGCCCTTGCGCGCCAGCCACTGCCGCACCACCCGCTGCGCGGCCTGGGCGTCGTCGCCGTCGGCGCTGTTGCGGAACTGCGCGCCGATGGAGAGGAACAACTGCCGGGCCATGGTGTTGTTACTGTATTTGTTGATGTCGCGGATGATCTCGACCAGGTCTGGCGAGAAGGCCTTGGCGATCAGCGTGGCGTTGCGCGGTACGCTGCCCTGGCGGTCCTTGCCGAGGATGCTGCCGCCCAGTTCCTGCCAGATGCCGCGCACCGCGCCGGCGGTGTAGCCCGGGTGGTCGAGCAGCGACATGTAGGTCTGCGCGCTACAGCCCTGGGGAATCTGTCCGGTGGCCAGCAGGGTGGTGCCGTCGAACTGGGTCACCGGGCTGAAGCGCAGCTTCGGCCAGGCCGGGCAGGTGGCCGGCGCGGTCATCTTCACCTGGTTGTCGATGCGTACGTTGGCCAGCGGCGGGTCCATCTGCACGTTGACCTTGTTGCCGTCGGTGCGCACCACCATGCGCACGCTCTTCAGGTTGACCAGCAGCGAGTCCGGACCGACCAGGAACGGCTTGGTGTCGTCGCCGCCGTCGTCGTTGAATACCGGCAACTGCGGGATGTTGAAGTAGCTGCGGTCGAGTACCAGGTCACCGGTGACCTTGGTCACGCCATTGGCGCGCAGGTCGCGCATCAGCAGCCAGAGCTTCTCCATGTTCAGTTTCGGATCGCCGCCGCCCTTGAGGTAGAGGTTGCCGTTGAGCACTCCGTTCTTGAGCTGGCCGTCGGTGTAGAACTCGGTCTTCCACTGGTAGGTCGGGCCGAGCATTTCCAGGGCGGCATAGGTGGTGAACAGCTTCATGGTCGAGGCCGGGTTCACCGATACGTCGGCGTTGTAGTAGGTGGGGTTGCCCGGGCCGTCGAGCGGAATCAGCACCAGCGACAGATCGTTGCCGGTCAGCTTGTTGGTCTGCAGGGCTTTCTGCACGTTGGCCGGCAGGGTGGCGTTGACCTGGGCGAGGGTGGGAAGGGCGAAAGGCAGGAGCGTGGCGAAGGCAAGAGTACGCAGCGACTTGAACATTAATGAAGAACCCTTGAAGACGGAGGGTAGAAAATGAAATGAAGATGAAAAACGAAGCGAACCTGAAAAAAGAGACGGGCATCACGCGAAGAGGCCGTCTTGCTCATTATGCCGCAAGGCGGATAACGATGCGCTGGAGTTTCGCGGAGTTCGCCGTCATATCGCCGAATGGTCGGAACTGGTAGAGTGCGCCGGCAATCCGGCCGCGCCGCGCGGAGCTTGCCGGGGTTCGCCCGCGGCTCCAGCGGCGTCGGCTACTGTCTGTAATGCGAGGCTCCGCCAATGGAGCGTCAATCCAGGAGATGCCGCCATGGCTACTAATCGTTCCCGCCGCCTGCGCAAGAAATTGTGCGTCGATGAATTCCAGGAGCTGGGTTTCGAATTGAACTTCCACTACAAGGAAGGCGTGGATGCCGATGCGGTGAACGCTTTCATGTTGCGCTTCATCGATCAGGCGATCGAAGCCAACGAACTGACCTATGGCGGCTGCGACGAATTCGGTTTCGTCTGCCTGGCGCGCCGTGGCTCGGTCAATGAAGAGCAGCGGGCCCTGATCGAGGCCTGGTTGAAGCAGCAACCGGAACTGGCCAGCGTCGAGGTCGGCGCGTTGGTCGACGCCTGGTACCCGGAACAGCCTGTCCTGTCGAAGCTCTAAGCGATAGCGCCGCCATCCCGCCCGAGGATGGCGGTCGCGTCTTCCCTCCCTTTCAATCCTGCTCCGGCGCTATCTGGCCCGGCGCCCGTCGTGCTTCCCTTTGCCCTGCCGAAGGCATGTCGGCGGCTTGTGGCCGTACATGCGGATAGCATTACTCCGAAGCCCCTGACGAACTATTCAACTCGCTCTGGCAGATAACGAGCCGGGAGAGCGCGTATATATGCGGGTGTTTTTCATGCAGATAACCAGGCCAATTGCTTGGCAATATACGAGGTTTTGAATTCGCCGTAAGAAATAAATTAAGTTTCCGTGAGAATATTCCTTAAAGTATATGAGTTGCCATCGAATATCTCGACAATATGGCTCCCGTCTATATCTTGCTCAGGAGAATTTTTTCTGAATTTTTATTGGCAAGGAAATCAGACAATGAGCCGTATCCTGATAGTCGACGATCATCCCGTGATTCGCATGGCCATGAAGATGTTGCTGGAAGCCGAAGGGCACCAGATCGTCGGCGATACCGATAATGGCGTGGATGCCATCAGCCTCGGGCGGGAGCTGAAGCCGGACCTGGTCATCCTCGATATCGGCATTCCCAGGCTGGACGGCCTCGAGGTCATCAGCCGCCTGATGGTGCTGGCGTTGCCCCTGAAGATCCTCGTCCTGACCGGCCAGAGCGCCTCGCTCTTCGCCCTGCGCAGCATGCAGGCGGGCGCCGCCGGGTTCGTCTGCAAGCAGGGCGGACTGGCCGAACTGGTGACGGCGGTGAATGCGGTCGCCTCGGGATACAGTTACTTTCCCAGCTCGGCCATGCGTCCTGTGCAACAGGGCGCCTATTCCGACGATGTGGAATTGCTCGGACGCCTGTCCGATCGCGAAGTATCGGTATTGCAATACCTCAGCCAGGGTTATTCGAACAAGCAGATATCCGAGCAGATGTTTATCAGCAACAAGACCGTCAGCACTTACAAGGCGCGCTTGTTGTTGAAGTTGAACGCCGGCTCGCTGGTGGATCTCATCGAGTTCGCCAAACGCAATACGCTTATCTAAGGGCCGGAACCGAATGAAGTTCCAGAAACGCAGTGCGTGCATGCTCGGCCTGCTTCTCATATTCGCCTGCATGGCGGGATATGCCGTTCCGGCGAGGGCGACGGCTGGCGAATATGCTTCCATGCTCCGGATTCCCGCTCCGGATCGTCCGGGGGACGCCGATGTGGTCGACGAAGCGCCGCTACGCCAGGCTGCCGACGGGCTGCGCTCGCCATCCCCTTCCAGCCTGGTGCTCGGCCTGCTGGTGGCCTGCCTGGTCTGCGTCGGATGCCTGGGCTGGAATACCGTCCTGCAGCTCAGGCTCAGGCGTTGGCAACGTACCGAAGCCGACCTGAGCGGCCGCCTGGCATTGAAGCAGGCGCTGGTCGACGGGATTCCCTACCCGGTGAGCATCCGCACGCTCGACGGTCGCCTGCTGGCCTGCAACCGCAATTACCTGGAAAGCCTGCGGATGACCCGTGAGCAGGCCCGCGGCACCCTGTTGACCGATTCCGACTGGGTCGAGGGCAGCAAGGCACGGCTCATGCACCAGCAGTGCCTGGCGGTGGCTCGGGGAGGAACGGCGAGCTTCACCGACATGGCGGTGCGCATCGGCGGGCAATTGCTGGAGATCCACCATTGGGTCACGCCCTACAGGGATCGCCAGGGACGGGTGCTCGGCCTGATGAACGGCTGGATCGACATCACCGAACGGGAGCGCCTGGCCCGCCAGTTGCGCGAGGCGATGCGCCAGGCGGACGAGGCGAATCGGGCGAAGAGCGTCTTCCTGGCGACCATGAGCCACGAGATCCGTACGCCGATGAATGCGGTCATCGGTATCCTCGAACTGGTCCTGCAGCGCCTGGCGCCGGAGCAGCGCGAACGCGCCTCGCTGGAGGTCGCCTACGAGGCTGCGGGGTCGCTGCAACTGCTCATCGGCGACATCCTCGACGTCGCCAAGATCGAGTCCGGCCACCTGACCCTCACGCCCGAGCGGGTTCGCCTGCGCCATGTCGTGGAGTCGGTGCGCCGCATGTTCGAAGGCCTGGCCCGGCAGAAAGGCCTGAGGCTCGTTGTGGAGCTGGACGATGCCCCAGGACGGGACGTGCTGATCGATCCCCTGCGCTTCAAGCAGGTGCTCTCCAACCTGGTGAGCAATGCGATCAAGTTCACCGAGCGGGGACAGGTGACGATCCGTCTCCAGGAAAGGAGCCTGGACGAGGGGAGGGCGATCGTCCGGGTGGACGTGGAGGATTCCGGTATCGGTATCGCTCCGGCGGACCAGGCGCGCCTGTTCCAGCCTTTCATCCAGGTGGCCAAGGGACGCACGGTGCAGGGCGGGACCGGCCTTGGGCTGGCGATCTGTCGGAAGTTGGTGGACCTCATGGGCGGCGATGTCGAGATGCACAGCGAGCCGGGCAAAGGCACCCGGGTGTCGCTCGACCTGCTCTTGCGCCAGTGCGGGCCGAAAATGCCTGAATCCGGCCAGGACCCGCTGGCAGCATCCATGGAGCCGTCTCGCCGCCTGCATATCCTCATCGCCGACGACTATCCGCCCAACCGGGTACTGCTGCGCCAGCAACTGGAATTTCTCGGCCACCGGGTGGCGGAAGCGGAGGATGGCCAGGTGGCGCTGGAACTCTGGGCCGACGAGCGCTTCGAGGTGCTGATCAGCGACTGCAACATGCCGCGCCTGAACGGCTATCAGTTGGCACGCAGGATACGCATCCAGGAACGGTGCGAGCGGCGCGCGCCGATCCTGATCCTCGGCTATACCGCCGACGCCGAGCCGGACGAGGTACAGCGCTGTCGCGACGCGGGCATGGATGATTGCCTGTTCAAGCCGCTCGGCCTGGAGACCCTGCGCAACTACCTCGCGACCTCTTTCGGCCGCGACGCCGCGCAGCCCCGGGGGCTCTATGACGCGGACGCTCTCAGCAGCCTCGGCGGCGGCCGCCCGGAACGGCTGCGCGAACTGCTGGAGACCCTGCTAGGCAGCAACCGTCAGGACCTCCAGCGCCTTGCCATCCTCCTGCGCGAGGGCGACAGGGCCAGGCTCGCCGAGCATGCCCACCGCATCAAGGGCGCCGCGCGGATGATCGGGGCGCGTACCCTGCTGGAGGCCTGCGAGGCCCTGGAGGACGCCTGCCGGCGAGGTAGCGACGGGGAGTGCCTGCAGGCGCCTGGCGAAAGACTCCGGCTGGCCCTGGAGGCGTTGCAGGAGGAACTCCAGGAGCAGTTGGCGGCCGCTGCGGTATGAGCCCTTCCGTTCAGGAGGGGCTCGAGCGTCCGGTCATTTCCCGGGCCATTTCCGTGGCGTAGCTGTCGGTCATGCCGGCAATGAAATCGATCACCTGGAGAAAGGCGCGGTACAGCGGCCACTGCGGGTCGGGCGCGTTGCGTCCGAGCAGGTCGAGGATGCGCCGGTTCTTGAACGACGGCGTATGCCCGCCGTATTGCTCCAGCGCGGCGCCACAGAAGGCGTTGAGGAGGATCTCCAGAGTGGTGTAGGCGCCGATCTCGTGGAGGGTCTTGCGCTTGTCCTGGAAGATCTTTTCCCGCGCGATGGCCTTGGCCCGCTGCACGCAGAGCTTGGCCGGGCCGTGCATGTGTTCCACCAGGTCGCCGGCAAGCTGCCCGGCGAGCAGGGCCTGCTGCTGGTCGACGAAGGCACGGGCGGCGGCATTGGTCAGGTGCTCGATGGCCTTGCCGCGGAGGATCGCCAGCTTGCGCCGGCGGGAGTCCCTGGGGCCGAGTTGGCGATAGGTGTCGGGCAGGTCGTCGCCGACCAGGCCGAGCAACAGCGCCTCGACCTCGCTGTATTCGAGCAGCTCCATTTCCAGGCCGTCTTCGAGGTCGATCAGGCCGTAGCAGATGTCGTCCGCCGCTTCCATCAGGTAGACCAGCGGATGGCGAGCCCAGCGCTCGTCGTCGAGTTGCGGCATGCCGAGCTTATGGGTGATCTGCTCGAGCAGCGGCAGTTCGCTCTGGTAGCAGCCGAACTTGTGCTTCTTGTAGCCCAGCGCTTCGGCGTGGCGCGAGGTCCAGGGGTACTTCAGGTAGGTACCCAGGGTGGCGTAGGTCAACCGCGTGCCGCCGTCGAACTGGTGGTATTCCAGTTGGGTGAGGACCCGGAAGCCCTGGGCGTTGCCTTCGAAGTGGAGAAAGTCGGAACGCTCGGCGTCGCTCATCTCGTCCAGCCAGCCACGTCCGGCGGCTTGCTGGAACCAGTTGCGGATCGCGTCTTCGCCGGAGTGCCCGAACGGTGGGTTGCCGATGTCGTGGGCCAGGCAGGCCGACTGGACGATGACCCCGAGGTCGCTGGGGTCGCACCACTCGGGTAGTTCCTCGCGGAGGATCTCGCCGACCCGCATGCCCAGCGAGCGGCCGACGCAGGCGACTTCCAGGGAGTGGGTCAGGCGGGTGTGGATGTGATCGTTGCTGGAGACCGGATGGACCTGGGTCTTGCGTCCGAGGCGGCGAAACGCGCCGGAGAAGATGATCCGGTCATGGTCCTTGTGGAAGGCGCTGCGGCCCAGTTCATCGTTGCTGTGTACCGGCTTTCCGAGCCGTTCGCGGGTGAGCAGGGTCTGCCAGTCCATCGGGAATTCCAGGGATGCGCTGAGGCGATGCGGACACGCTAACGGTTTGCCTCGGCAAGCTCAATCGTCGCGTTGGGGAAACGGAGGGCGCCGACCGTTGCCGGTCGGCGCATCCTTCAACGGCCTTTCCGCGTGCGCAGGCCGAGCAACAGCGGGGCCAGGGCGACGCCCAGGCGCAGCAGACGCTGCCAGCGTCCGCCCTTGCCAAGCAGTACGCCCAGCAGTGCGGCTCCGCCGGCGCCCCAGAGCGCCGCATTGCCACCGCCGAACAGTTGCTGGCTGAGGTTGTGGCCCAGCCCCTGGGCCTGGCGGAAGGGTTGCACCAGCAGTTGGCTTTCGCGGCGCAATTGCTGGCGCTGCATTTCCAGGCGCAGGCGGATCACCGCCTTGCGCAATTCGCGACGCGACAGGCCGGTCGCGTTCACCGGTAGTTGGCTCATGCGCGTTTCCTTGTCATGGCAGCAGTCGCTCGCGGTCGTTGGCCAGTTCTTCCAGGGTGGCGCTGAACGGCGAGCTTTCGTCGTTGATCGACTGGTACAGGCGCCAGCCGCAGAACAGCGAGCCGATCACGTAGAACAGGCACAACCCGAGCGCCGCTGCGAGCCGGTTGGTGTCCCAGAACACGATCAGCACCAGCAGCGACAGGCCGACCAGCAGGAGCAGGGCGAATACCAGGGCCAGCCCGGCGAACAGCAGCAGGCGCAGGGTGTTGGCCTTCTGTTCCTGCAGCTCGATGCCGAACAGCTCGACGTGACCGTGCAACAGGCCGAGGAAGGCGGCGCCGAAGCGCCGCAGGGAGGGGCGGCCGTCCGCCGGGTCCTTTCCTTCGCTCATGGCTCAGCGCCGGCTGACCAACAGGCCAAGCAGGAAGCCGACGCCGGCGGCGATGCCGATGCTCTGCCAGGGGTGTTCGCCGACGTACACCTCGGTGGCGTCTACCGCGGCCTGGCTGCGTTCGCGGACGTTGTCCTTCAGCGAGTCCTTGGTGTCGCGCAAGGTATCGCGAGCGCGCTTGAGGCTGTCGTGGATCTTGCCGCGGATTTCTTCCGCCTGGTCGCCCGCCACGTCGGCGGTGCTTTGCAGGAGTTTCTCGGTATCGGCGACCAGTGCCTGGAATTCAGCCAACAGTTCATCCTTTGCAGCGTTTGCAGTGGTCTTGCGGGGCATGACGAGCTCCTCTGGTCATGGGGTGTGTTTTTTTCGAGCCGAGCGCGGGGCGGAAGGTTCAACCGATGGGTAATTTCCGCGCGTTGCCGGTCGCTCCCGGCGCTCCTTTCATTAAAGACTGCCACAGCGTGCCTGTCGGCGCGGCTGCGGCGAGATGACGCCCATCCGGCTGCCTCGCAACGGGGCGCGAACTGGTATGGCGCTTGCAATTCCCTGGTGCGCACGTCGGCCGGAATGCCCCTTGCGAGGGCGCCAGGCGCTCCCGGAGGGTACTTCGGGATGAACGTCCAACCCAATGAAAATCAAGGAAAGTCCGGGAGCTTTCCATGCTGCCTCAGGCACCTTGCGAAACGTCCGCCGAAGAAAAGCGGCGGTTCGCACGACGACTACTGCTTCGTCATGGTGCGTTGAAGGACGGGCGTGGGCGTTTCTGGTGCTTTCTCTCTACGCGCGAAGGCTGCCTCAATCCATGGATAACTTGAATAGTGCGGTGCAAGTCCTGATCCACGGCTCCAATACCCTGTTCATCCTGCTCGGAGCGGTGATGGTGCTGGCGATGCACGCCGGCTTCGCCTTCCTCGAGGTGGGCACCGTGCGCCTGAAGAACCAGGTCAACGCGTTGTCGAAGATCCTGTCCGACTTCGCCATCTCGGCGCTGGCCTATTTCTTCGTCGGCTACTGGATCGCCTACGGCGTGACCTTCTTCCACCCGGCAGCGGCGCTGACCGTGGACAGTGGCTATGCGCTGGTGAAGTTCTTCTTCCTGCTGACCTTCGCCGCGGCAATCCCGGCGATCATTTCCGGCGGCATCGCCGAGCGTGCCCGGTTCGGCCCGCAGTTGTGCGCCACGGCGCTGATCGTGGCCTTCGTGTACCCGTTCTTCGAAGGCTTGGTGTGGAACGGCAATTTCGGCTTGCAGGAATGGCTGAAGTTGGAGTTCGGCGCGCCCTTCCACGATTTCGCCGGCTCCGTGGTGGTGCATGCGCTGGGCGGCTGGCTGGCATTGGCGGCGGTGCTATTGCTGGGCAGCCGCAACGGTCGCTATCGCGACGGCAAGCTGGTGGCGATGGCGCCGTCGAGCATCCCGTTCCTGGCGTTGGGGTCGTGGATCCTGATCATCGGCTGGTTCGGCTTCAACGTGATGAGCGCCCAGACCCTCGCCGGGGTCAGCGGGCTGGTGGCGGTCAACTCCTTGCTGGCGATGGTTGGCGGCACCATGGCGTCGCTGCTGATCGGCCGCAACGACCCGGGCTTCCTGCACAACGGTCCGCTGGCCGGGTTGGTGGCGGTGTGCGCCGGTTCCGACCTGATGCATCCGATCGGCGCGCTGGCTACCGGCCTGGTGGCGGGGGCCCTGTTCGTCTGGGCGTTCACCGCGACCCAGGTGCGCTGGAAGATCGACGACGTCCTCGGTGTCTGGCCGTTGCACGGTCTTTGCGGGGTCTGGGGCGGGATTGCCTGCGGCATCTTTGGCCAGCAGGCATTGGGTGGGCTCGGCGGGGTGAGCCTGGCCAGCCAGGCGCTCGGCAGCCTGCTGGGGGTGACGGTGGCTTTCGCCGGCGGCCTGTTGGTCTATGGGCTGATGAAGGCGCTGCTGGGCATCCGCTTGAGCCAGGAGGAGGAGTACTACGGCGCGGACCTGTCGATCCACAAGATCGGCGCGATCAGCCACGAATGAGGGGGCGGACTTCCTTGGTCCGGTGGGGTATCGGCGGATAACGCCCCAGGCGCTATCCGTCCTGCACGCTGCGAGCGAGGCATCCCGCCATGAAAGAGGCCACCCAAGGGTGGCCTCTTCGTTCCGCCGCGGGGCTCTGGGAAGGGGCGGATGGCCGTAGCGCGGCTATCCGCGGGGCCTGCCGTTACCAGAGCGGCAGCGTGTAGCTGACGATCAGGCGATTTTCGTCGTAGTCGTTGGTGTAGTTGGTGCGCATGGTCGCGTTGCGCCACTTCACCCCGAGGTTCTTCAACGGGCCGCTCTGGAACACGTAGGCGATGTCCATGTCGCGTTCCCATTCCTTGCCTTCGCCCGAGGTGGTCAGCAGGTCGATGTTGTCGCCCTTGACGTAGCGGGTCATGAAGGTCAGGCCGGGAATGCCGACGCCGGCGAAGTTGTAGTCGTAGCGCGCTTGCCAGGATTTCTCGTCCTTGTTGGCGAAGTCGCCGATCTGGATGAAGTTCACCAGGTAGGGGTCGGCGCCGTTGATGTAGGCGAAGCCGGTGTCGCCGCTCATCTTCTGGTAGCCGACGCCGAAGGCGTGGTAGCCGAGGCTGTAGGTGAACATGGCGTTGAGCGCCTTGTTGTCGACGTTGCTGGAACCGTCGTCGGTGGAGCGCGCCCAGCGGATGTCGGATTTCAGCGACTGCTTGTCGGCGATCGGCAGGGTGTGCACCAGGCCGAGGTAATGCTGCTTGTAGAAGTTGTCGAGCTTGCCGTAGTGGTAGCTGGTGCTGAGGTTGTCGGTCCACTTGTAGCTGCCGCCGGCGAAGTCGAACTTGTCCGAGGTCAGCCCGGAACGGACCACGATGTTGCGCTTGCCGCCGCCGGTGATGGTCATGTCCTCGTTGTCCGAGGAGTCGCGCTGGTTGACCTTCTTCAGGCGCCCGGCGTCGAGGGTCAGGCCGTCGATCTCCATGGAGTTCAGCGCGCCGCCCTGGAAGGTCTGCGGCAGCAGGCGGCTGTCGTTGGGCATGATCACCGGCAGCTTGGGGGTCAGGGTGCCGATCTTCAGGGTGCTCTTCGACGCCCGCAGCTTGGCGGTGATCCCTGCCTCGCCATAGTCGTCCTGGGCGCGGCCGGTCTCGCGGTCGCGCTTGAGCAGGCCGGTGCCGCTGCGGTCGGGGCTGGAGTCGAGCTTCACCCCGAGCAGGCCGATGGCGTCGACGCCGAAACCGATGGTGCCCTCGGTGTAGCCGGACTCGTAGCGCAGGAGGAAGCCCTGGGCCCATTCCTCGGCCTTGGACTGGCTGGCGCCTTCCTGGCGGAAATCACGGTTGAAGTAGAAGTTGCGGAGTTCGATGCTGGCCTTGCTGTCCTTGATGAACTCGGCATGGGCCAGGGTTGGGACGGTAATGCTGGAACCCAGCGCGGCAAAAGCCACGGCACGGGCGATCGGGGTCATGCTCATTGTTATTGTCTCCTCGAGCGCTTGGGGCAGGCCGATGGCGGCGGCGTGACGCCACGTCGGCCTGTGACAGCCCGGTTACTTAAGCACTACAGGAAGACGGCCACTGTTAGACATTAGTCGAGGGTGGCCGCGAATTGGCACGAACCCTGTCTAGGACGGGCTTTCCCGCTATTCCAGCCAGTGCGGGAAGTAGCCCAGGGCGGCCTGGACCCGCGCATCGTGCGCCGGAATCACGCTCAGGCGCGGGTCGCTGCGGAGCAGCAGGCGGATCTTCGCCAGTTGCGCGAGGGTGCGCGCGGGATCGCGATCGACCAGGGCGCGGCCGGCGAAGAACTTCTGCCGTGGGCCTTCGACGCCTTCGA
This sequence comes from Pseudomonas sp. CP-1, assembly GCF_021213715.1. Taxonomy (NCBI): domain Bacteria; kingdom Pseudomonadati; phylum Pseudomonadota; class Gammaproteobacteria; order Pseudomonadales; family Pseudomonadaceae; genus Pseudomonas; species Pseudomonas sp. CP-1. The sequence continues at coordinate 183,958 of NZ_JAJQKY010000006.1, read as the reverse complement.
GTCGCCAACTGGTGTCGCCGCTGAAGAACAGCCGGCGCCCGCTGTCGAGGGTGACGAACAGACCGACCGAGCCGGGCGTATGGCCGGGCAGGGGGACCAGCACCAGGCGGCCGTCGCCAAACAGGTCGAGGCTTTCGTCGAAGCCCATGAACGGCTGCGGATCGAAGCTGTAAGGTCGCCAGCGCACGCCATGGCGGAATTGGCTGGGGAAGGCGGCCGGCGGGGTGGCGATGCGGCTGAAGGTGATCTCCTCGTAGGGTGCCCAGACCGGTACTTCGGGGAAGTCGACCAGGCCCGAGGCGTGATCCCAGTGTGCGTGGGACAGCAGGATGCGATCGACGCGGATACCGGCGGCGTCCAGTTGGTCGCGCGCCGGGGCGACTTTCTGGTAAGCGAACAGCGGCGCCGCCCACCAGGGCATGTCGGCGCGGAACTGGGCGTCGATGTCGCGCCCCAGGCCAGTGTCGAAGAGCAGGGTGGCGGCATGGTGCTCGATCAGCACCGCGGTATGGCTGAGCGGCACCCGGCGCACCCAGGAGCCGCCGTCGACGGTGAGCGCATCGAGGGTTTCCACTCCCGAGGTGCGCAACAGGGCGACTCGCATTTCCGCCGCCTGCACCGGCAGGACGAGGAGGGCGATCAACAACGAGGCAAGGCGATACAGGAAAGGCATCAAGATTCACCGGCAGGAAGAAAAGGGGATGGCTGGGGCTCGCCGAATGCCAGCGGCAGGCGGCCGCGCCGCCAGCGCCAGCCTGCGGGGCGCAACGCCAGCAGGCGCTCGGCGCCGGCGGGCCAGGGGATGGATGGCTGCGAACCCGGCCAGAACAGCTCGGCCTCGGCGTGCAGGTGCAGCAGGTCGCCGTTGTCGAAATCGATGAACAGGAGGCCGCAGCGAGGCTCCTGGAGCAGGTTGCCGAGGGTATTGAACAGGCGGTTGCCGGCGTAGTCGGGCAACCACAGGCGGCCATCCGCGCCGAGCCGGAGAAAACCCGGCGGCCCGCCCCGATGGGAGACGTCGACGCCGCCCCTGAGTGGGTCGGCATGCTGGCTGGCGATGAACAGCGTAGCGCTGCGCGAGACCAGCGACAGCCAGCGCGGATCGAGTCCTTCGCCCTGCAACGCGGGACTTGCGATCCTGGAGACGGGCTGATGGCTGCGCGCCTGGATGTACTTGGGACAGTTGCCGAAGGACTGCTCGACGCCGACCGTGAAACCCTTTCCGTCCCGCGCCAGGACCCGTCCATTCATGCGGTTGCGGCGGCGGGTCGGCCATTCCAGGCCGAGGATGCCGAGGCGGGTGCCGGCCTCGAGATTGGCCGCCAGCGGATCGTCCGCTTGCGGCAGGCTGTCGATGCGCAGGCGGGTCGGTTCCGGCGAACGGGCGAAGCCGGGGGGGCCCCAGAGCACCGAGGCGCTGGGGTAGCCGTCGGCGTCGAGGCTGCCCACCAGCAACAGCGGTAGCAGGGCGAAGAACTCCCGATGCTGGTCCGGCATGAAGGTGCGGATCGCGCGGCTGCCGAAGCCGGCGACCTGCTCGCGAACGCCGGCGCGTTCCTGGATCGCCAGTTCGCCGGCGTGGAAGGGGCTCTGTTCCTGGCTCATGCTGCCTCCTGTCGAGCTACAGGCCGGGCATCGGGATGTAGCCGGGCAGCGCGCGGATGCGGGCGATCCAGGCGTTCAGCGCCGGGTAGTGGTCCAGCGCCAGGCCGCCCTCGGGGGCCAGGGCCAGGTAGGGGTAGAGGGCCACGTCGGCGATGCTCGGCTGTTCGCCCTGGGCCAGCCAGCGATGCTCGGCCAGGTGCCGCTCGACCAGGCGCAGCACTTCCAGGCCTCGCTGGTGGGTCTGCTCGCGATCCAGCGGCAGGTCGAAGCGGGCGATCAGCCGGGCGCTGGCCGGACCGTTCTGCACCTCGTTGGCCGAATAGCTGAGCCAGTAGGCGATTCGGCCCTGGCTGACGGGGTCGAGCGGATACCACACGGGATCGGCATGGCGTCGCGCCAGATAGACGAGGATGGCATGGGAGTCGCCCAGTTGCAGCTCGCCGTCTTCCAGCACTGGGATCTGCCCGCGGGGATTCATGCGGAGGAAGGCTTGGGTCTTGTGCTCGCGGTTGAGGAAATCGACCGGCCGCAGCGTCGCCTCGCGGCCGATGAGGGAGAGGAACAGGCGGACCTTGTAGGCGTTGCCGGAGAGATCCAGGTCATGGAGTTTCATCTGAGGGTTCCAGGCGGGTATTGGTGTCTGGATATTAGACAGACAGGTCTGTATATTTCAAGGCACGCGTTCGCCTTTTTCCGTCGGTATTCGTCCGGGGAGCGACGCAGAGCGGTTCAAGGGGGCGGCAGGGTCGCGCATAATGGGCCGCTCAGGAGGCTTTCCATGACATCCCGCAAACGCGAGCAACTGCTCAGCACCGCCGTCGACCTGTTCTATCGCGAGGGTTACCACGCCACCGGCATCGACCGCATCCTGGCCGAATCCGGCGTGGCGAAGATGACGCTGTACAAACACTTTCGCTCGAAGGACGAACTGATCATGGCCGCCCTGGAGGTGCGTCGGCAGCGCACCGCCGAACGCATGCTCGAAGCCGAGGCACGGTTGCAGCCGCGCGCGGCGATCCTGGCGGTGTTCGATGGTCTGCAGGAGTTTCTCCAGGACGAGGCGTTCCGTGGCTGTGCCTTCATCCATGCCGCCGCCGAGTTCCATGAGCGCTCGCATCCGATCCACCGCCAGGCGGCCGAGCAAAAGGCCTTCGTCGAAGCCTACTTCCAGCGCCAGCTGGAGCGCCTGGGCGTGCGTTCGGCGGCACTGCTTGCGCGGCAGTTGCAATACCTGATGGAGGGCGCCCTGGTGATGGCGCACATCCACGGGCCGGCGGACCAGGCCCGCGAGGCCCGGCAGGCGGCCGAAAGTCTGTTGCAGGTCGCTGGCATCTGAGCGCGGGTGCTACCATCGCCGCGAAACACTGCACAGGTCCTTTCGATGCCCCCGGAATGCCAACTCTTCGGAACCCTCGGTTGCCACCTCTGCGAAGTCGCGGAGGCGGTGCTGATGCCCTTCGTCGAACATGGCCTGCTGGTCGAACTGGTGGACATCGCCGACGACGAAGCCTGGGTCGAGCGCTATGGCCTGCGGATCCCGGTGCTGCGCCGCTGCGACAATGGCGCCGAGCTGAACTGGCCGTTCGAGGCCGAGCAGGTCGCAGCCTTCCTCAGCCGCTGATGCCTATTCATTCGCGCTAAGCGCGGCACCGCTGGTAACCCCGCGCGCTATGCGCAAACCGGACTGCGTTCCGCTTCCTTCCCCCATGCCGCGCGGTGCCTGGCTTCGGCGATGCTGGCGAAGCGATGCATAGGCGTTTCTCAATGGTTTTCATAGCCTGAGCCTATTGGCTCGGCAGGCTGCGTTCGGCTAGGCCTAAGGGCGATGGATAAACCCTGAGTTCCCTTCAGGACTGACTGGAAACAGCCGGGAACCCGCGTGGCGCAGGACGCGTCGCAGGTCGTTCGGTCCGCTGTCGCGGACCGCCGGGGTGTGGGGTCGGGACGACGAGGCTCGGCGTTTCCTCATAACGAAAGAGGACGCCTGATGAAAACGCCCGCCTGGACGCGCCATGCCCTCTGGGTCATGCCGCTCGCCCTGGGGCTGCAATCCGCCGTGGTCGCGGGGGATGAGCAGCCAAGCAAGACTTCCAGCTATTCGCCGGTGGTGATCAACGAGGACTTCGCCACCATCATGAAGCGCATGACGGCGAACAAGCCGTCGATCGAGCAGGCCCACAAGACGCTTCTCGAGCAGCGTTACGATCTCAGCGACAGGCCGGCCAAGGGTGCCAGCATGACGCGCGGCAAGCCGCTGCAGGAAGGGGGCCGGGTGAAGCTGCCGGCCGGCACCAGCTGGGAGGAGCTGGCCAGGCTGAGCCCCGAGGAAATCCGCAAGCAGGGGCTGTTCCCCGGCGGCTTCCTGCCGCTGCCACACCCCAACCATGCGGAGGGCGGGATGGTCTTTCCCAAGTTCCTCATCGACGAGATCAAGCGCCAGGAAAGCCGCGACCTGACCCGTTTCGACCTCGACTACGACCTGCCGGACCACTTCCTGCCGGAATTCCCGGCACCGATGTTCCTTACCACCCGGCCTGACCTGGGCGATGTGTCCAAGGGCAAGCTGGTGACCATCGACAACTATTTCGAGCTGTTCAACGGGATTCTCAATCCCAAGCAACTGGAAGGGCTGCGCCTGCTGCTAACGGCCTTTCCGCAGCAGCAGTTCAACCTCACCGACGATCGCCGTAGCGAGCATCCGAGCCGCGGCGTGGCCTGCTTCGACTGCCATGCGAACGGCCACACCAATGCCGCTACCCACCTGGCCGGCGACGTGCGCCCGCAGCCGTTCCGCCACCGCATCGACACGCCGACGCTGCGCGGGGTGAACATCCAGCGGCTGTTCGGCTCGCAGAGGGCGCTGAAGACCGTCGAGGACTTCACCGAGTTCGAGCAGCGCGCCGCCTACTTCGACGGCGATCCGGTAATCGCCACCAAGAAGGGGGTGAACGTGCTCGAGCGTGGCAGTCAGGTGCATTTCATGGGTGAGTTCCAGGCGCTGCTGGACTTCCCCCCGGCACCGAAGCTGGATGTGGAGGGGCGGCTCGATCCGGGCAAGGCCAGCGAGCAGGAATTGCGTGGCGAAAAGCTGTTCTACGGCAAGGCGGCCTGCGCCGGGTGTCATGCGCCGCCTTACTTCACCGACAACCTGATGCACAACCTGAAGGTGGAGCGCTTCTACGATCCGAAACTGGTCAATGGCGTGATGGCGTCCGCCGACGGGCCGATCAAGACCTTCCCGTTGCGCGGGATCAAGGATTCGCCGCCGTACCTGCACGACGACCGCCTGCTGACCCTGGAGGACACGGTGGAGTTCTTCAACCTGGTGCTGGAGCGCAAGCTGTCCGCGGAAGAGAAGGGCGACCTGGTGGCCTACCTGCGTACCCTGTGAGAAAGACCGAATCGCAGGCAATAAAAAACCCGCCGTTGAGGCGGGTTTTTCGGGATATGGTCGGAGCGACTGGATTCGAACCAGCGACCTTCTCGTCCCGAACGAGACGCGCTACCAAGCTGCGCTACGCTCCGTTTTGTTGGGGCGCATTCTACAGAAAAAGTTTTGGTACACAAGGGGTTAGATGAACTTTTTTTCGAGCCCCGGTTTCCCCGGGCGGAAAAGCAAAGACCCCGTCGCTCGTTCGAGTCGACGGGGTCTTCAGGAAAACCTGTTACGCGACGGTATCAGAGTTCCTTGACGGTGCGGACCTGGTCCTTGTTCACGCGGGCGCGCTTGCCGTCGAGCTGTTCGAACTCGTAGAAGCCGGAATCCTCGTCATAGGAAGGGGTGTCTACGGCCTGGATTTCACGTCCGTCGTTGAGGGTGATCACGGTAGGGCTGGAACAACCCGCGAGGGCGCCGAGGCCTACGGCGAGGAGGAGGGCGGGTAGCATCCGCTTGATCATTGCGCAGTTCTCCTGTGCGGTCAGACTTTGAAGTTACGAGTTTCTGACAGACGAGTTCTAGGAAGAGTTCCCCCCTAAAAACGAGTGTTCCCCCCACCTTCGAGAAAATTCGACTCGACGTCCCTTCCGTTTTACTTCAGTTCGCGGTGATTAGCCAACAGCTCGGGGGTGTTCAGGTTGGCCAGCCGCGGATCGCCCGCGGCCAGCTCGATGGCCTCCGCGCCAAGCGGCAACAGGACGTGGCGTGGGCTACGGTCGCCCTGGCGCCAGGCGTGTTCTATCTCTTCGGCCAGGTGCGTCGGGATCAGGCTGAACAGCGGTTCCCACTGGCCGCCGCAGCGCAGCATCCAGGGGCGCGCCGGTGTGCGGCCGGCGGCCTGCAGCAGGGTTTCCAGCAAGGCGCGGTCGATGCGCGGCGCGTCGCAGGGCAGCACCAGCAGCCAGGGATGCCGGGCCACCGCCAGGCCGGCGCGGATGCCGGCGAGCGGGCCGGGGAAGTCTCGGCTGTCGTCGCTCACCAGGCGGTCGGCATAGGCCGCATAGCGTTCCTGGTTGCGGTTGCAGGAGACGATCAGGTCATCGGTGAGTGGGCGCACCAGGCGATGCAGGTGGGCGATCAGGGGCAGGCCCTGCCACTCGATCAGGCCCTTGTCGCGACCGCCCATGCGCTGGCCGCGGCCTCCCGCCAGGAGAAGGATGGAGCAGGGGGGCAGGGCGCTATCGGGCATCTGGGGTCTCCGTGTCGGGCCTGTGATATAACACCGCGATCACGTCCACAAGCAAGGGCCAACCCCATGAGCCACAAGGCCGAAACGGCATTCGTGCCGTTGAACATCGCCGTCCTGACCGTCAGCGATACCCGCACCCTGGAAACCGATACCTCAGGCCAGTTGTTCGTCGACCGCCTGACCGAGGCCGGGCACAACCTGGCCGCTCGCGTGCTGCTGAAGGATGACCTGTACCGGATCCGCGCACAGGTCGCGACCTGGATCGCCGAGGACAGCGTGCAGGTCGTGCTGATCACCGGCGGCACCGGTTTCACCGGCCGCGACAGCACCCCGGAAGCGGTGGCCTGCCTGCTGGACAAGCAGGTGGACGGCTTCGGCGAGCTGTTCCGGCAGATTTCGCTGGCCGACATCGGTACCTCCACCATCCAGTCGCGGGCCCTGGCCGGGCTTTCCAACGGTACCCTGGTCTGTTGCCTGCCGGGCTCCACCAATGCCTGCCGCACTGCCTGGGAAGGCATCCTCGTCGAGCAACTGGACGCCCGTCATCGCCCGTGCAACTTCGTCCCGCACCTGAAACAGGCGGCGCCCTGCGAGAGCCGCGGGTGAGCGGCTGCTGCGAACAGCCGGGGCTGATGCCGGTCGAGACGGCGCTGGAACGGCTCCTCGAACTGGCCGCGCAAACGCCTATCGATACGTGTGAGCAGGTGCCCCTGGAGCAGGCTGGCGGCCGCGTGCTGGCGGTCGACCTGCTGGCCGGCCTGGACCTGCCGCCGTGGCCGAACAGCGCCATGGACGGCTACGCCTTGCGCCTCGCCGACTGGAACGGCGAGCCACTGCCGGTCAGCCAGAAGATCTTTGCCGGACAGGCGCCGGAGCCGCTGCAAGCGGGTACCTGTGCGCGGATCTTCACCGGTGCGCCGCTGCCGGAAGGCGCCGACCTGGTAGAGATGCAGGAAAACGCCGAAGCGCTCGACGATGGCCGCGTGCGCTTCACCCAGCCGTTGCGCGCGGGCCAGCATGTGCGCCCGCGTGGCCAGGAAATCCGCCAGGGCGACCTGGTCCTGCCGGCCGGCACGCGCCTGCGCTCCATCGAACTGGGGCTGGCGGCTTCGTTCGGCTGCGCGACCCTGGAGGTGCGACGCAAGCCGCGGGTGGCGCTGCTGTCCACCGGCGACGAGCTGGTCGAGGCGGGCCAGCCGCTGCAGGCCGGGCAGATCTACAACAGCAACCGTCCGTTGCTCAAGGATTGGCTGCAACGCCTGGGCTGCGACGTGCTCGACGCCGGTATCCTTCCCGACGACCTGGCACGTACCCGCGAGCGCCTGGCCGGGTTGGCCGGGGTGGACCTTATCCTTTCCACTGGCGGCGTATCGGTGGGCGAGGCCGACTTCCTCGGCATGGCGCTGCGCGAAGCCGGCGAGCTGACCCTCTGGAAGCTGGCGATAAAACCCGGCAAGCCGCTGACCGTCGGCCAGTTCCAGGGCATCCCGGTGATCGGCCTGCCGGGCAATCCGGCTTCAACCCTGGTCACCTTCGCCCTGCTGGCGCGTCCCTACCTGCTGCGCCGGCTCGGCGTGGCGCAGGTCGCGCCGCTGCGGGTGGAGGTACCGGCCGGCTTCGCCTGGACCAAGGCGGGGCAGCGTCGCGAGTACCTGCGTGGTCGCCTGGAGCAGGGCCGCGCGGTGCTCTATCCGAACCAGAGTTCCGGGGTACTGCGCAGCGCTTCCTGGGCCGAGGGGCTGGTGGAGGTCCGCGAGGGACGTACCCTCGTGGAAGGCGAGGGCGTGGCGTTCATTCCGCTGAGCGAACTGCTCGACTGAGCCGACGGTGGCCGGATGGCCGCCGTTCTCATTGCGCCGCCGGCTCCTTCCGCCGTTGCCGGTACTCGCCGGGCGTCTGCCCGGTCCAGCCCTTGAAACTGCGATGGAACGAGCGGGACTCGGTGAAGCCCAGGTACTGGGCGATGTCCTGGATCGGCAGCTCGCTATGCAGCAGGTAGTGCTCGGCCAGTTCGCGGCGCAGTTCGTCGAGGGTCTGCTGGTAGCTGCTGCCGGCTTGCTGCAGGTGGCGTTGCAGGGTGCGTACGGTCATGCCGAACTTCTCCGCCACCCGTTCCTTGCGCGGCAGGCCGTCCTTGAGTAGCTGGCGCAGGGCGTTCTTCACCCGCAGCGGCAGCGGCTCGTCATCGTCCAGCTCGGCCATCAGCGCCAGGGCATGTTCTTCCAGGGTGCGCAGCAGCGTCGCGTCGGCCTGGCGCAGCGGCAGCGCCAGGTAGTCCAGTGGTACCAGCAGCGCCGAACAGGGTTGGGTGAAGCGCACCGGACAGCCGAAGAAGGTCTCGTAGTCTTCCACGCGGGTTCCGTCCGGCAGGTCGTGTTCCAGCCAGACCTCGTCCGGCGAACCTTCCAGGTCGGCTATCCAGCGCGCGTAGAGGACCCAGGAAGCCAGGACGTGCTCGACCATGTGGCGCCGTACCAGGGGTGTCTGGTGGCGGCAGTTCCAGATCAGCCGGACCTCCCCGCCGGCCGCCTCGATGCGGCTGGTGCCCATGTCGCCGACCAGCTTCTCGTAGGGCGTGATGCGGCTCATGGCCTCGCCCAGGGTGGCGCAGTTCATCGCGATGTAGCCGAGCACGCTCCAGGAGCCGGGCTGGACGAAGCGCGCCGAATGCAGGCCGAACAGGGGATCGCCGGAATGCTCGCAGAAATAGCCGAGCAGGCGCTCGTGGGCTTCGCCCGGCAGGCGCTGGCGATTGTCGTTGAGCTGGTCGGCCTGGAGGCCGGCGGCGGCCAGGGCAGGGGCGATGTCCAGGCCGAGCCGTTCGGCGTGGCGCAGGTACTTCAGCAGGGCCGGAACCGAGGTGGAGCCAAGGGTCTGCATGGTCGTTGTTCTTGTCGTGGCGGGTGGAACAGGCCGTCCGGCGTGCGTGCCGGCTGTCTTGATCGGTCACAGGGAGTGTCTCGATCCGACAGTGACAGGCGAGGGCGGCTGGCTAGTATAGGCAGCCAGAAAGGTTCCGATAAACAGGTTGCCGCGACAAGCGAGGGGAGAGGTTCATGCGTCGTTGGAATGGCTGGGGCGAAGAAAGCACCGTGGTCGAATTGCCGGACAGCGCCCGTGGGTTCCTGGCGGAACTGGTCGGGCAGGGCGCACGCTTGCCGGACGCCAGCCTGGAGGCGGCGCTGGCGAAGGTCCCGGCGTCGCGCCTGGAGGCCGATCCGCGCTACAGCATCGACCCCCGTGAGCGTCTGCTGCATGCCCGCGGGCAGAGCCTGCCGGACTGGCTGGCGATGCGCGAGGGCGACTTCGGCGTCTACCCGGACGCCGTGGCCTATCCGGAAACCGCCGAGCAGATCCGCGAGTTGCTGGCCCTGGCCGACTCCCGCGACCTGCAACTGATTCCCTATGGCGGCGGTACTTCCGTGGCCGGCCATATCAATCCGCAAGCCTCGCGGCGGCCGGTACTGACGGTCTCGCTGGAGCGTATGAACCGCCTGCTCGATCTGGACCGCGAGAGCCTGGTCGCGACCTTCGGCCCCGGCGCCGCCGGCCCGCAGGTGGAGAGCCAGTTGCGTGCGCTGGGCTACACGCTCGGGCATTTCCCGCAGTCCTGGGAGTTGTCGACCCTCGGTGGCTGGGTCGCCAGCCGCTCCAGTGGCCAGCAGTCGCTGCGCTACGGGCGGATCGAACAACTTTTCGCCGGCGGGACCCTGGAGACCTTCGCCGGGCCGCTTGAAATCGCTACCTTCCCGGCATCCGCGGCGGGACCGGACCTGCGCGAACTGGTGCTGGGCTCTGAGGGACGCTTCGGGATCATTTCCTCGGTGAAGGTGCGGGTCTCGCCGCTGGCCGAGGACGAGCGCTTCTACAGCGTCTTCCTGCCGAACTGGCAGCAGGCCCAGCAAGCCACCCGCGAGCTGGCCCAGGCGCGCGTGCCGCTGTCGATGCTGCGCCTGTCCAACGCCGTGGAAACCATGACCCAACTGGCCCTGGCCGGCCATCCCGGACAGATCGCCTGGCTGGAGAAATACCTGGCACTGCGCGGCGCGGGCGAGGGCAAGTGCATGCTGACCTTCGGCGTGACTGGCAACCGTCGGCAGAACGGATTGTCGTTGAGCCAGGCGAAGGCCTTGCTGAAACGCTTCGGCGGGGTCTTCACCGGCACCCTGCTGGGGCGCAAGTGGGCGCAGAACCGCTTCCGCTTCCCCTACCTGCGCGAGGCCCTGTGGCAGGCGGGCTACGCCGTGGACACCCTGGAGACCGCCACCGACTGGAGCAACGTCGACGGCCTGCTGCAGAAGATCGAGGCCAGCCTGCGCGACGGCCTGGCCGCCGAGGGCGAGAGGGTCCATGTGTTCACCCACCTCTCGCATGTCTATGGCGAGGGGTCGAGCATCTATACCACCTACGTGTTCCGTCCGGCCGCGAGCTATGCGGCGACGCTGGAGCGCTGGAAGCGTCTCAAGCATGCGGCCAGCCAGGCGATCGTCGACAATCGCGGCACCATCAGCCACCAGCATGGCGTCGGCAAGGACCACGCACCCTACCTGCCCCGCGAGAAGGGCGAACTGGGCGTCGCCGCGCTGCGTGCCATGGCCGGTCACTTCGACCCGGCCGGGCGGCTCAACCGCGGCACCCTGCTGCAGGACTGAGCGGAATGACTTCAGCCTGGAACGAGGAGTGGCGTCGCCGCCGCCTGCCGGCGCTGGCGGGGCAGGAGTGGGACCTGATCGTGGTCGGCGGCGGCATCAGCGGTGCCGGCATCCTCCGCGAAGCCGCGCGGCGCGGCTGGCGCTGCCTGCTGCTGGAGCAGCGGGACTTCGCCTGGGGCACCTCGAGCCGCTCGTCGAAGATGGTCCATGGCGGCCTGCGCTACATCGCCAAGGGCCAGTGGCGGCTGACCCGCGACTCGGTGCGCGAGCGCCAGCGCCTGCTCGGCGAGGCGCCTGGGCTGGTGGAGCCGTTGAGCTTCGTGATGGCCCACTACCGCGGCGGCTTTCCCGGCCCGCGGCTATTCGGCGGCCTGCTGAGCGTCTACGACGCCCTTGCCGGGCGGCGCAACCACCGTTTCTACGACGCCGCCGCGTTGCGCTACCTGGCGCCGGGCCTGAAGGAACAACGGCTGCTCGGCGGCACGCGATTCTTCGATGCGGTGACCGACGATGCGCGCCTGGTGCTGCGGGTGCTGGCCGAGGCGCGTCACGACGGCGGCGAGGCATTCAACGGCATGCGTGTGCGCGAATTGCTGCGCGAGGGCGGCCAGGTGGTCGGCCTGCGCGCCGAGGACCGCGAGAGCGGCGAGCTTCTCGACTTTCGCTGCCGTGCCCTGGCGGTGGCCACCGGGGCCTGGGCCGATGAGTTGCGCCAGCCCGGCGGAAGCGAGCACATCCGCCCGCTGCGCGGTAGCCATCTATTGCTGCCGGCCTGGCGCCTGCCGGTGGCCCATGCCTTCAGCTTCATGCACGCCACGGACCGGCGACCGGTGTTCGTGTTCCCCTGGGAGGGTGCGACGGTGGTCGGCACCACCGATCTCGACCATCGCGACGGCCTTGGGGAGGACGCGCGGATCAGCCGCGCCGAACTCGACTACCTGCTGGCGGCCTGCGCCCAGCAGTTTCCCGCCGCCGCCATCGAGGCGCGCGACGTGCTGTCGACCTGGGCCGGCGTGCGACCGGTGGTCAGCAGCGGCGACGACAGCGGCAAGCCTTCCGACGAGAAACGCGAGCATGTGCTCTGGCGCGAGCCGGGCTGCGTGACCCTGGCCGGCGGCAAGCTGACCACCTTCCGGCCGCTGGCGGTGGAGGTGCTACAAGCCTGCGCGCCGCTGCTCGGGCGCACGGTCACGGACGATGGCGCGGCGGTCTTCGGCGCCTGCGAAGGTCCGCTCATCGACGGGCTCGGCAGTGGCCAGCGACGCCGCCTGGCCGGTCGCTACGGACGCGACCTGGTCCGCCTCAAGCGGCTGGTGGACACCCTGGGAACGGACTGCGTGGGTGCCAGCGAAACGCTCTGGGCCGAACTGGCGTTCGCCGCCGAGGCGGAAATGGTGCTGCATCTCGACGACCTGCTGTTGCGCCGCACCCGCCTCGGCCTGCTGTTGCCCGGAGGCGGCGCGGCATACCTGCCGCGTATCCGCGCACTCTGCCAAGCGCGCCTGGGCTGGGACGACCCGCGCTGGGAACGTGAGCAACAGGCCTATCTGGACCTCTGGCGCCGGCACTACAGCCTGCCCGTCTGACCAGCCGAGACGAGAACGAGATGAACGACAAGAACTATCTGCTGGCGATCGACAATGGCACCCAGAGCGTGCGCGCCCTGCTGTTCGACCTGCAGGGCAACCTGCTGGGCAAGGGCAAGGTGGAGCTGGAGGCCTACTACTCGAAGCATCCGGGCTGGGCCGAACAGGACCCCGAGTACTACTGGGCGATGCTCGGCGAGGCCTGTCGGCGGCTCTGGGACCAGGTGGACATCGATCGCGGGCTCATCCGCGGGGTGTCGCTGACCACCCAGCGCGGTACGGTGATCCACGTCGATGCCGAGGGCAGGCCGTTGCGTCCGGCGATCCTCTGGCTCGACCAGCGCCGGGCGGAGGTCCGCGAGCGCATCAGGGGGCCGTGGGGCTGGCTGTTCAAGCTGGTCGGCGCCGAGGGCGCGGTGGAGCATTTCCGCGCCCAGGCCGAGGTCAACTGGGTGGCCCAGGAGCAGCCGGAGATCGCCGCGAAGACCGACAAGGTGTTGCTGCTTTCCGGCTTTCTCAGCCACCGCCTGACCGGCCGTTTCGTCGATTCGGTGGGGTGCTGCGTAGCCTACCTGCCGTTCGACTACAAGCGCCTGCGCTGGGCCGCCCCGCGCGACTGGAAATGGCAGGCGCTGGCGGTACGCCGCGAGCAGTTGCCGGAGCTGTTCAAGCCGGGCGAGCGGCTCGGCGAGATCAGCGCCGAGGCCAGCAGGCACACCGGCATTCCGCAAGGCCTGCCGTTGATCGCCGCGGGGGCCGACAAGGCCTGCGAGGTGCTCGGCGCAGGTGCGCTGGAGCCCACCATCGCCTGCCTCTCCTACGGCACCACGGCGACCATCAACACCACTCGCGCCCGCTACCTGGAAACCGTGCCGCTGATTCCACCCTATCCGGCGGCGATTCCCGATCATTTCAATACCGAGGTGATGATCTATCGCGGCTACTGGATGGTCAGCTGGTTCAAGCGCGAGTTCGGCTTGCGCGAGATGCAGCAGGCGCGCGAGCAGGGGGTCGAGCCGGAGCAACTGTTCGACGAACTGGTCAACGGCGTGCCGCCCGGCTCGATGGGCCTGACCCTGCAACCCTACTGGTCGCCGGGAATCCGCGAACCGGGACTGGAGGCCAAGGGGGCGATGATCGGTTTCGGCGACGTGCATACCCGGGCGCACATCTACCGGGCCATCCTCGAGGGCCTGGCCTATGCCCTGCGCCAGGGCAAGGAGCGCATCGAGAAGCGTTCGGGCACGCCGATCGTGCGCCTGCGCGTGGCCGGCGGCGGCTCGCAGAGCGACGCGGCGATGCAGCTCACCGCCGACATCTTCGGCCTGCCGGCCGAGCGCCCGCATGTCTACGAGGCGTCCGGCCTGGGTGCGGCGATCGACTGCGCGGTGGGGCTCGGCCTCTATCCGGACGTCGCCAGCGCGGTGGCCGGGATGACCCGCGTCGGCCGGGTTTTCCTGCCCCAGGCGGAGGCCCGGCAGATTTACCAGCGGCTCTATGGCGAGGTCTACCTGCGCATGTATCGCCAGTTGCGCCCGCTCTACCGCAGCATTCGCGAGATTACCGGCTACCCTGCCTGAACCGGGCGCCGCACTTCCGTCCCGGATACGCGGTCAATAGGCAAAGACAAGGCCACGACGAGGGGTTCGGTTCGATGGACAAGGACAAGGTTCTGCTGGTCCTGCATGGCAAGCAGGCGGGCAACGAAGAGGTTCGTGCCGCGGTCGCGGCGCAGCGCGAGGCCGGACGGGCGCTGGCGGTCCGGGTAACCTGGGAGGACGGCGACGCCCGGCGCATCGTCGAGGAGGCGCTGGCGGCCGGCTATGCGACGCTGGTCGCCGGCGGTGGCGACGGCACGCTGCGCGAGGTGGCCGAAGCGCTGGCGCGCGGGCGAGGCGAGGCGAGCCTGGCGATCCTGCCGCTGGGCACCGCCAACGATTTCGCCCGCGCCGCCGGGATTCCCCTGGAACCGGCCGCGGCGCTGGCGCTGCTCGACCAGACGGCGCGGCCGATCGACCTGGGCGAGGTGAACGGCAAGCTGTTCCTCAACATGGCCACTGGCGGCTTCGGTTCGAAGGTCACGGCGAATACCTCGGAGGACCTGAAGAAGGTTCTCGGCGGTGCCGCCTACCTGTTGACCGGGTTGACCCGTTTTTCCGAAGTGCATGCCGCCCAGGGCCGTTTCAGCGCCCCGGACTTCCAGTGGGAAGGCGAGTTCCTCGCCCTGGGCATCGGTAACGGGCGCCAGGCCGGCGGCGGGCACGTACTGTGTCCGCAAGCGCGAGTGGACGACGGCCTGCTGGACGTGAGCATCCTGCCGACGCCGCAGGACATGGTCGGTACCCTGGGCACCCTGCTCGGCGGTGGCAACGGAGTGGAAAGCCTGTTCGTCCGCGCGCGGGTGCCATGGCTGGAAGTGGAGGCGGCGGAAGGTCTCGACGTCAATCTCGACGGCGAGCCGCTGGAAGGACGCAAGCTGCGTTTCTCGGTTTCCCCGGGCGCGCTGCGCGTGCACTTGCCGGCCGGTTCGCCGTTGTTGCGCGAGCCGCCGCGCGAGGACTGAGGGCGGGGCCGACTGATCCGCTGCCTGGAGTGGCGTCTGTGTCTTGTCGGCCTTTCCCGCGACACCGTATAACAGCATCTTTCCACCAAGGATGCTGGTTCCATGTTCCGTCTCTCCGCGCTGTACCGCTATCCGATCAAGTCTTCCGCCGCCGAGTCCCTGGAGCGCGTCGCGCTCGATGCGCTGGGCGTGGTCGGCGACCGACGCTGGATGGCGGTGGACACCGAAACCGGACGTTTCTTCACCCAGCGCCTGCTGCCGCAGCTGGGGCGTATCCAGGCGCGCTGGGCGGCGCCGGAGGTCCTGCGGCTGAATGCGCCGGGGATGTCCGAGCTGAGCCTCGAAGTACCGGCAGCCGACGCCAACCTGCGTGGCGTCACGGTCTGGCGCGATACCTTGCAGGCGCCGGATGCCGGCGACGCCGCAGCGGACTGGCTGACGCGCTTCCTCGGCCGCCCGACGCGCCTGGTGCACATTCCCGAGGCGCGCGCGCGGCAGGTCGATACCGGCTACGCCGAGCCGGGGCAGAAGGTGCATTTCGCCGACGGCTTCCCGCTGCTGCTGATCGGCCAGGCTTCGCTCGACGACCTCAGCCAGCGGGTCGGCCGGCCGCTGGAGATGCTGCGCTTCCGTCCCAACCTGGTGGTGGAAGGCAGTGCCGCGTTCGCCGAGGACGGCTGGAAACGCATCCGCATCGGCTCGGTCGAGTTCGTCGTGGCCAAGCCCTGTTCCCGCTGCATCCTCACCACCCTGGATCCGGCGACCGGCGAGCGCAACGAGGACCGCGAGCCGCTGACGACCCTGAAGACCTACCGGGAAAAGGATGGCGCGGTGCTGTTCGGGCAGAACCTGATTGCGCTGGGACAGGGCAGCCTGGAGGTGGGGATGCCGGTGGAAATCCTCGACTGAGGAACGGTCGCCCGCCGTTGCGGCGGGCGGCCATTGCCGGCGATCAGAGCTTGGCGTCGACGCAACCGGTGCTCAGGCACTCGCGCTCGCGTTCGCGGAGGAAGTCGAGGCGCTGGCGGGTCTTCTCGGTGGCGCAGTCGAGATTGACGAAATAACCGTTGTCCTTGCTTTCGCTGCAGGCCGCGTCGCGCTCCTTGATCCAGGCGATCTGGCTCTTCTTCAGCAGGGCTTTCTGGCCGTCGTTCAGGTGCTTGCGCAGGGTGCCGAACTGCTGGTTCAGCTCGCGGTCGGCCTGGGAAAACTCGCCGCTGCGGCAGTACACGCTGTCGAAGGCGTTGCGCGGCGTACCGCAGGCGTCGGCGGCCAGGGCGCCGTCGGCGAGCAGCAGGCTGGAGGCGGCGAGCAGGGCGGTGGCGAGGGGCTTGTTCATCTTGAGGTCCTTTTCAAGGTACTGGAAAGGCCCGGGCGTCCGGGCCGGGTTGGGGGTCAGAGATCGTCGAAGTAGCGTTCGTGCCAGTCGACGATGGGCTGCGGCGCATTGAGCTTCTGCCCGTAGATCACCGCATAGGACAGCACGTTCTGCACGTACTGGCGAGTCTCGTCGAACGGAATGGTCTCGATCCACACGTCGAAGGCCAGGTGGCGGGTATCTTTCAGCCACTGGCGGACGCGGCCCGGACCGGCGTTGTAGGCGGCCGAGGCGAGTACCCGGTTGCCGTTGAACTGGCCATGCACCTGGCTCAGGTAGGCGGCGCCGAGGCGGATGTTGACGTCGGGCACGATCAGTTGCTGGGTCGAGGCCAGCGGGATGCCGAACTTGCGCGAGGTCTCCTTGGCGGTGCCGGGCATCAGCTGCATCAGCCCGGTGGCGCCGACTCCGGAACGGGCATCGGACATGAACGCGCTTTCCTGCCGGGTGATGGCGAAGATCCAACTGGAGTGCAGGCCGCGGTTCTTCGCTTCGCGCACCAGGGTGGCGCGATGCGCCATCGGGAAGCGGATGTCCAGGTCGTCCCAGTACTGCGCCTGGCTGATCGAGCGGATCGCCGGGAAATACCACTGCATGTCGTAGGCCAGCCTGGCCTGGGCGATCAGCTCGTCGCGATCGAACAGGCGCGCGGCGTGGTACCACTCGCGGCGGGCGTTGATCACTTCGCCACGGTTGAAGAACTCCATGGCCCGGCGCGTGCTGGCGGCGTTGCGTACGCGTTGCAGGACGCGCGGGTCGATGTGCGCAGGGCGGTTGCCGAGCTTGTACGGCACGCTCAGGCGGTCGGCGGCGAGGAAACCGTAGAAGTCGCGCTCGCCGGCGAGCTTCTGGTACAGCGCGATCGGCTCCTTGCTGTTCGGCTGTGCCAGTTGCAGGCTGCGTGCCTGCCAATAGCGCCAGCGGCTGGTGGCGGCGAGATCCTGGGGCAGCTTGCGGGTCAGCGCATAGGCTTCGTCCCAGCGGCCCAGGCGCAGCAGCAGGCGGGTGCGCCATTCGGTGACGGTGTTGTCGCGCAGGCCGGGATCGTACTGGGTCATCAGCGGCAGTGCGCGCGGATCGAAGCGCTTGGCCAGGCTGAGACCGATCTCGCGGGCGATGGCGACCTTCTCGTCGCTGGAGAAGGGTAGCGCCGAGCTGTAGTAGTCGAGCAGGCTCAGGGCCTTTTCCGGGTCCTGCCGCGCCAGGCGGCGCAGGCCGAGACCGACCACGTCGGCGGTGGCATGGTCGCGCTGGCTGAAGCGGCCGGTCTGGCTCAGCTGGGCGGGGTTCTGCGCCACGCTGACCATCAGCGCGCCCTGGTTGCCAAGGGTCGGCAGGCGCTGCGCGAGGTGCGAGGCGAGGCTGTAGTTGCGCGCTTCGGCGGCCAGCTTGAGGCGTTTCCAGACCTTTTCCTCGGTGAGCTGGCCTTCGCCCTGCCAGAGGCCGAACAGGGTATCGCAGGCAGCCGGCTGCGACTTGCCGACCAGCCACAGGCGTTCGCTGGTGGCGTAACCTTCGGCCTTCTGGCCGTGGCCCAGCTGGTACTGGCCATACAGGCAGTCGAGTTCGGTGAAGTTCAGCTTCGGATCGTAGTAGTTGACGAAGGTCTTCCAGTCGCCGCGATCGGCCAGCAGGCGCAGCCAGCGCAGTTTCAGCCAGCCGATCTGCGGCAGGTCGCCGTGTTCGGTGAGGAAGCGCTCGACCTCCTCGTTGCTGGCGGTCTTCAGCCGGTGGGTCAGCTCGTCGTAGGCCAGGTAGGGTTCCAGCGGGTAATCGCGCAGGGCGCTGCGCGAGGCCATGTAGGGCGCGCTGTTGCCCTTGGCCAGGGCGGCCTTGGCCTGGTCGTAGAGACGGCGTTGTTCGGTCAGGGAAGCGGCGTGGACCGCGTCGACGGAGGAAATACTGAGCAAAAGGCAGGAAACGAGAGTGAACAGGCGACCGCGCATGACTTATCCGGGCAGGTGATGTCGGGTAACGTCGGCAGGTCCGCAACGGCTGCCTACGGGCGTTTCGACCGCTCGCGGGACCGGCGCGCGACCGCTGTCGCGGGGCGCGCCCGAAGCCGGGCGGATGGCTCGCCTAAGCTTAGCCGTTGCGGCATGGCGGTGAAAGCGCCGTGCCATCCGATGCCTATCCGGCGTAAAATGCGCGCCCTGTTTCCGGAGGCGCCCATGACCCTGCTCAAGTTCACCGATGTATCCCTTGCCTTTGGCACCACTCCCTTGCTGGACAAGGTGTCGTGGCAGATCGGCCGTGGCGAGCGGGTCTGCGTGATCGGGCGCAACGGTACCGGCAAGTCCAGCCTGTTCAAGGTGGTCAAGGGCGAACAGCAGGCCGACGACGGCGAAGTCTGGCGCGCACCGGCGCTGAAGATCGGCGAATTGCCCCAGGAACTGCCGCGTGCCGACGAACGGACAGTGTTCGACGTGGTGGCCGAAGGCCTGGCGGAAGTCGGCAAGCTGCTCGCCGAGTACCACCACCTGAGCCTGAACATCCATACCGACGACGACCTGGCGCGCCTCTCGCGGGTCCAGCAGGAACTCGAGGCGCGCGATGGCTGGCGCCTGCAGCAACTGGTGGACAGCACCCTCAGCCGCCTGCAGTTGCCGGCCGACAAGACCCTCGCCGAACTCTCCGGCGGCTGGCGTCGGCGCGTGCTGCTGGCCCAGGCGCTGGTCGCCGAGCCGGACCTGCTGCTGCTCGACGAACCGACCAACCACCTGGACATCGGCGCCATCGCCTGGCTCGAGGAAGCGCTGCTGGGCTTCAACGGCGCGGTGCTGTTCATTACCCACGACCGCGCCTTCCTGCAATCCCTGGCGACCCGCATCCTCGAGCTGGATCGTGGCCACCTGATCGACTGGAACGGCGACTACGCCAGTTTCCTGGTGCACAAGGAACAGCAACTGGCCGCCGAAGAAGCCGCCAACGCATTGTTCGACAAGCGCCTGGCCCAGGAAGAAGTGTGGATCCGCCAGGGCATCAAGGCCCGCCGCACGCGCAACGAAGGGCGGGTTCGGGCACTGAAGGAAATGCGTCGCGAACGCGCCGAGCGCCGCGAGCGCCAGGGCAAGGCCAGCTTCCAGCTGGAAAGCGCGGACAAGTCCGGCAAGCAGGTGATCGTGGTGGAGCACGTCAGCTTCGCCCATCCCGGCGGCCAGCCGCTGGTACGCGACTTCTCCATGGTCCTGCAGCGCGGCGACCGTATCGGCCTGCTCGGCGCCAACGGTACCGGCAAGACCACCTTGCTCAAGCTGCTGCTTGGCGACCTGCAGCCGACCTCGGGCAAGATCGAGGTGGGCACCAAGCTGGAAGTGGCCTACTTCGACCAGTTGCGCCATCAGCTCGAACCCGAGCAGACGGTGATCGACAATATCTCCGAAGGCCGCGAGTTCATCACCATCGACGGCCAGAACCGGCATGTGCTCAGCTATCTCGGCGACTTCCTGTTCAGTCCGCAGCGCGCCCGCACCCCGGTGAAGGCGTTGTCCGGCGGCGAGCGCGCGCGCCTGCTGCTGGCCAAGCTGTTCAGCAAGCCGGCCAACCTGCTGGTGCTCGACGAACCGACCAACGACCTCGACGTGGAAACCCTGGAACTGCTGGAGGAAGTCCTGCTCGGCTTCCAGGGCACCGTGCTGATGGTCAGCCACGATCGGGCCTTCCTCGACAACGTGGTGACCAGCACCCTGGTCTTCGAGGGCGAGGGCAAGGTTCGCGAATTCGTCGGTGGCTACCAGGACTGGCTGCGCCAAGGGGGCACGCCGCGCCTGCTCGGCGTGAGCGAGTCGAAGAGCGGCAAGGCCGAGCTGAATACCGCGTTGGCGCCCGCCGCCGAATCCGTTCCGGCTGCCGCGGCGCCGAGCGAGGCGCCGGCGAAGAAAAAGCTCAGCTACAAGTTGCAGCGCGAGCTGGAGGCCTTGCCCGGGCAGATCGACGCGGTCGAGGCGGAGCTGGCGGGTGTCCAGGAAACCATCGCGGAGCAGGATTTCTATCTGCGCCCGCAGGACGAGCAGCGCGAAACCCTGGCGCGGCTGGACGCGTTGCAGCAGGAACTCGATGCCTTGCTCGAACGCTGGGCTGAACTGGAAGACTGATCCATTTCGAAAAAGTGAGCTGCATCAATGTGATAGCGGCTCATCTCGATGATCCTTGCGGGCCTTGCCGGCGGTGGGTGCAGTCCTCCGTCGGTCCCTCTGGCTGGCGTCATTGACGGGCCGGCCGTCTCCCGAGAAAGGATCAGTCCATGGCAATCGAGTACCGCATCACGCTGGACGACCAGCATCAGCTCAACTATCGCATCGAGCTGGAGCGGCACTACGACCCGCAGGCGGCCTCCGCGGCGCCGCGCTGGACGCGCCTGGAGCACAATCGCTGCAGCAACTGCCCGCTCGATCGCGAACGCTATAGCCATTGTCCGGCGGCGGTCGACCTGCATGGGGTGATCGAGGATTTCCGCAACCTGCCGGCGTTCCGCAAGGCCGGCATCTGCGTGCGCACGCCGGAGCGCGAGTACATCAAGCAGGCGGGCCTGGAGGAAGGACTGCGCGCGCTGATCGGCTTGATCATGGCCAGCAGCGCCTGTCCGCTGCTGGCGCCGCTGAGGCCGATGGCCATGCAGCACTTGCCGTTCGCCAGCAACCAGGAGTTCGTGCTGCGGGTGGTGCCGCTGTACCTGATGCGCCAGTACTTCAACTTCCGCGAGGGGCGGCATGCCGATTGGGAACTGAAAGGGCTGGTGAGGCTGTTCCAGCAGTTGCAACTGGTCAACCAGGCGTTCTGGCAGCGAATCCACGACACCTGTGTCAGCGATTCCAACCTGAAGGCGTTCCTGACCTTCTTCTCGCTGTCGTCGAGCATCAGCTATTCGCTGGAAACCCAGTTGCAGAAGATCCGCCCGCTGGTGATGAGCGCCGAGGAAACGCTCGGCTGAGGCGCAGGCCCCGGCCGAGCGGGGAGAGATCAGGCTTTCTTCAGGTGCACCGCGAGCACGTCGCAGGGCGCGCCGTGCAGCACGTCGTTGGCAGTGGAACCGAGCAGCAGCGCCAGGCCGTGGCGACCGTGGCTGCCGACCACGATCAGGTCGCAGGCCTGTTCCGCGGCGAGGCGGTGGATTTCCTGGCGCGGTTGCCCGTAGACCAGGTGGCGCTGCTCGCTGCCGAGGTCCGGATAGCGCACGGCGAAGGCATCCAGGCGTTCACGGGCCTGGTCGAACTGCTGCTGCTGCAACATCGACAGGTCCATCGGCACGTCCCCACCGAAGGCCATGGCCATGGGCTCGACCACATGCACCACCGAGAGCCGGGCCTGGTTGCTGGTGGCCAGGGCCGCCGCACGCTTCATCACCGGGTCGCATTCGTCGGTCAGGTCGACGGCGACCAGAATGTGTTGATAGGGCATGAACGTCTCCTCCCAGAAGGGGATAGTGTTTTCATTATGGACTTTCGCGCCGCGCGTGGAACCTGTTCCGTTGCGCTGGGCAAAAAGCTGCTCCGCCGTGGTCGCATTCGCCTGTAAACTGCGCCTCTCTTGGCGACTGCGACCGATCCTGCCTGCGCGCGTGGATCGAGGCAAATGCCTTAACCGTTTTTCGAGTGTCCGTTCCTTATGACCACTTGGCTGGTGATCCTGCTGCTGGCTGTCATGCTCAGTCCCCTGGCCTGGCTGATGCCGTCCAACAGGCAGCGCGGCAAGATGGCCCTGCGCCTCGAGGCGCGCCGTCTCGGCCTGGCCATGCAGCTCGCGCGCCAGGATTGGCCGCATTGGCTGGAGAGCGCTCCGCCGACGTCCTGCGCGCAGTTCCACTGCCCGCGCCGACGCGGCCGGGAGGCCTGGTGCTATTGGCAGAATACCCCGGCCCAGTGGCTGAACCAGTGGCGCGAGCCGTGCGCGGACGATGAGTTGCTGGACGCCCTGCGCAGCCTCCCCGGGGATGTCTACAAGGTGGAGGCGACCGCCCAGTTCCTTGCCCTGTATTGGGGCGAGCGCGGCGAT
This sequence comes from Pseudomonas sp. CP-1, assembly GCF_021213715.1. Taxonomy (NCBI): domain Bacteria; kingdom Pseudomonadati; phylum Pseudomonadota; class Gammaproteobacteria; order Pseudomonadales; family Pseudomonadaceae; genus Pseudomonas; species Pseudomonas sp. CP-1. The sequence goes on along the minus strand of NZ_JAJQKY010000006.1, from coordinate 161,555 downwards.
AGCGCCGACCTCGGGCGCATCGCCGAGTTTCTCCGCCAGCGCGCCTGAGGCGGCGCGCCGAGGTTCATTGGTTGCGCGCGGCATACAGCGCGGCGACCTTCTCCAGGCCATCGATGATCCGGTCTGCATTCTTGTTGACCAGGAACGGCACGCTGTTCTGGTTGTAGTTGCGCAGGGACTTCTCGATGTAGTGCCACTTGATCGCCACGCTGCGCAGCGCCCTGGCGATCTCCTCGTCGTTCTGCGGCGCCTGCTGCAGCTTCAACAGGTTGACCGAAAAGCGGCTGGCCAGGTCGTCCAGTGGACGCTCCTCGCCGCCGCCGAAGAAGCTGGCGCCCACCGACGCGTTGCGTGAGGCATAGTCCAGAGCAATGTCCTGCATCAGCAGGCTCTGTTCGCGGCTCTGCTCGGTGAGCGTCGGCACCGTGGCGGCGTTTTCCCGTTGCAGGCTGCGATACAACTGGCCGCCGAGGTCCATCAGTTGCTGGTTGCGCCGTGCCAGGTCGGCGACCGGTTGCAGGTCGCTGTAGCCCTTGTTGCGCACCGCGCCGGTCAGCTTGTCGAGGTCTTGCGCATAGTCCCGCCATTGCTCGCGAAGCTGGCCCAGCAGGCGCCGGGATTCGCTGCCGTTCACGCCGTCGAGTCGCTGCAGGCGGGCTTCCGCCGTCTGCGTCGAGCTTTCGATCAGGCTGGCGTAGCGTTGATCGCCTTCCTGGCCGACGTACATGAAGAAGGCGTTCAGGGATTTCTGCGTGGCGAGCCGCATCTGGTGCAGGGCGAGCAGGTCATCGGCGGTCCCTGCCGCGAAGACGGGGAGGCTCAGCAGGCCGAGCAGGGCCAGACAAAGAGTGAACGGACGGCAGATCATGGGTTCCATCTCCATGTGGCCCTGGAGGCCTTCTTGTTGTTCTTTTGTAACGGCCCGTGGCCGATCGCGCATGGCGATCTGCGGCGACTCTAGCCTGCCTTTCCGCACCGGGACAAGCGCCCACGGCGCCGATCATCGAACATCTGAATGGTCCGACAGAGGCTGGCTGAATGGCCCTGCGCAGAGGGCCTGGAGGAGGGCAGGTGTTTTCCGGATGGCTGATTGACAATTCCCGGCTTTTGCCGGAATGTGTGCGCACCCAAGTCAAACGGGCGTATGAATCGAGCGTTTGCCTCGCGCAGGCCTCGACAATAGAGACCCGGTTATCGCGTCGGCGGGTGTGCCGAAGGGTTTGGGACTATGCTCGGCGGTTGCCGAAAGGGTCCCGACACGGCGTCCGATGTGTAAGTTCAAGCTTCCATAATAGCGTGGAGATCAGTTGATGATTTACCAAGGTAAAGCCATCACGGTTAAGCCTCTTGAGGGCGGCATCGTCGAGTTGAATTTCGATCTCAAGGGCGAGTCCGTCAACAAGTTCAACCGTCTCACCCTCAGTGAGTTGCGTGCGGCAGTCGATGCGATCAAGGCCGATGCATCGGTCAAGGGCGTGATCGTGACCAGCGGCAAGGACGTGTTCATCGTTGGTGCCGACATCACCGAGTTCGTTGACAACTTCCAGCTGCCCGACGAGGAACTGATGGCGGGCAACCTCGAAGCCAACAAGATCTTCAGCGACTTCGAAGACCTGGACGTACCCACCGTTGCCGCGATCAACGGCATCGCCCTCGGCGGCGGCCTGGAGATGTGCCTGGCCGCGGACTTCCGCGTGATGAGCGCGACCGCCAAGGTCGGCCTGCCGGAAGTCAAGCTGGGCATCTACCCGGGCTTCGGCGGCACCGTCCGCCTGCCGCGCCTGATCGGCTGCGATAACGCCGTCGAGTGGATCGCCTCGGGCAAGGAAAACAAGGCCGAGGACGCCCTGAAGGTCGGCGCCGTCGACGCCGTGGTCGCTCCCGAGCAACTGCAGGCCGCAGCCCTGGACCTGGCCAAGCGCGCCGTCGCCGGCGAGCTGGACCACAAGGCACGGCGCCAGCCGAAGCTGGAAAAGCTGAAGCTGAATGCAATCGAGCAGATGATGGCCTTCGAAACCGCCAAGGGCTTCGTCGCCGGCCAGGCCGGTCCGAACTACCCGGCGCCGGTGGAAGCCATCAAGAGCATCCAGAAGGCCGCCAACTTCGGCCGCGACAAGGCACTGGAAGTCGAAGCCGCCGGCTTCGTCAAGCTGGCCAAGACCTCGGTCGCGCAGAGCCTGATCGGCCTGTTCCTGAATGACCAGGAACTGAAGAAGAAAGCCAAGAAATACGACGAAGTCGCCAAGGACGTGAAACTGGCCGCCGTGCTCGGCGCCGGCATCATGGGCGGCGGTATCGCCTATCAGTCGGCGCTCAAGGGCACCCCGATCCTGATGAAGGATATCCGCGAAGAGGGTATCCAGATGGGCCTGAACGAGGCCGCCAAGCTGCTCGGCAAGCGCGTCGAGAAGGGTCGCCTGACCCCGGCGAAGATGGCCGAGGCGCTCAATGGCATCCGTCCGACCATGTCCTATGGCGACTTCGGCAACGTCGACATCGTCGTCGAAGCCGTCGTCGAGAACCCCAAGGTCAAGCAAGCCGTGCTCGCCGAAGTGGAAGGCGCGGTGAAGGAAGACGCGATCATCGCCTCCAACACCTCGACCATCTCCATCAGCCTGCTGGCCCAGGCGCTGAAGCGTCCGGAAAACTTCTGCGGCATGCATTTCTTCAACCCGGTGCACATGATGCCGCTGGTGGAAGTGATCCGTGGCGAGAAGACCGGTGAAACCGCCATCGCCACCACCGTCGCCTACGCCAAGAAGATGGGCAAGAGCCCGATCGTGGTCAACGATTGCCCCGGCTTCCTGGTCAACCGTGTGCTGTTCCCGTACTTCGGCGGCTTCGCCAAGCTGCTGAGCTTCGGCGTCGACTTCGTGCGCATCGACAAGGTGATGGAGAAGTTTGGCTGGCCCATGGGCCCGGCCTACCTGTCCGACGTGGTCGGCATCGACACCGGCCACCATGGCCGCGACGTCATGGCCGAGGGCTTCCCGGACCGCATGGCGGTCGAGGGCAAGACCGCCGTCGACGTGATGTACGAGGCCAACCGCCTGGGCCAGAAGAACGGCAAGGGCTTCTACGCCTACGAGACCGACAAGCGCGGCAAGCCGAAGAAGGTCACCGATCCGCAGGCCTACGAAGTGCTCAAGCCGATCGTGGTCGAGCAGCGCGAAGTGACCGACGAGGACATCGTCAACTTCATGATGATCCCGCTGTGCCTGGAAACCGTGCGTTGCCTGGAAGACGGCATCGTCGAGACCGCTGCCGAGGCCGATATGGGCCTGATCTACGGCATCGGCTTCCCGCCCTTCCGTGGTGGTGCTCTGCGCTACATCGATTCGATCGGTGTCGCCGAGTTCGTGGCCCTGGCCGACAAGTACGCCGAGCTGGGCGCGCTGTACCACCCGACCGCGAAGCTGCGTGAAATGGCCAAGAACGGTCAGAAATTCTTCGGTTAATCGCGGAACGACTAGAGCGAGAGTGAATTTATGAGCCTGAATCCGAGAGACGTCGTCATTGTCGACTTCGGCCGCACCCCGATGGGTCGTTCCAAGGGTGGCATGCACCGCAACACCCGCGCCGAGACCATGTCGGCGCACCTGATCAGCAAGCTGCTGGAGCGTAACCCGAAGGTCGACCCGGCCGAAGTGGAAGACGTGATCTGGGGCTGCGTCAACCAGACCCTGGAACAGGGCTGGAACATCGCGCGCATGGCGTCGCTGATGACCCAGATCCCGCACACCAGCGCCGCGCAGACCGTCAGCCGCCTGTGCGGTTCGTCGATGAGCGCGCTGCACACCGCCGCCCAGGCGATCCAGACCGGCAATGGCGATGTATTCGTCATCGGCGGCGTGGAGCACATGGGCCACGTCGGCATGATGCATGGCGTCGACCCGAACCCGCACCTGTCCCTGTACGCCGCCAAGGCCTCGGGCATGATGGGCCTGACCGCGGAAATGCTCGGCAAGATGCACGGTATCAGCCGTGAGGCGCAGGACAAGTTCGGCGCGCGTTCGCACCAACTGGCCTGGAAGGCCACCCAGGAAGGCAAGTTCAAGGACGAGATCATCCCGATGGAAGGGTATGACGAGAACGGTTTCCTGAAAGTCTTCGACTTCGACGAGACCATTCGTCCGGAAACCACCGTCGAGACCCTGGCCGAGTTGAAGCCGGCGTTCAATCCGAAAGGCGGCACCGTGACCGCGGGGACCTCCTCGCAGATCACCGACGGTGCCTCCTGCATGATCGTGATGTCGGCCCAGCGCGCCCAGGACCTGGGCATCCAGCCGATGGCGGTGATCCGCTCCATGGCCGTGGCGGGTGTCGACCCGGCGATCATGGGCTACGGCCCGGTGCCGTCGACCAACAAGGCGCTCAAGCGCGCCGGCCTGACCATCGCCGACATCGATTTCGTCGAACTCAACGAAGCCTTCGCCGCCCAGGCCCTGCCGGTGCTGAAGGACCTCAAGCTGCTCGACAAGATGGACGAGAAGGTCAACCTCCACGGCGGCGCCATTGCCCTGGGTCACCCGTTCGGTTGCTCCGGTGCACGCATTTCCGGCACCCTGTTGAACGTGATGAAGCAGAACGGCGGTACCCTTGGCGTGTCCACCATGTGCGTGGGCCTGGGACAGGGTATCACCACCGTCTTCGAGCGCGTCTAAGCGTTCGTCGAAGGGGAAAGCCGGGGCCTCGTGCCCCGGCTTTCGTTTTTCAGTGTCAGTCGTTTCCGGCTGCATCGAGCGAATGACGCCCCGGGAGCGCGGGTTTGCCTATTGTGCGATCCGTGCCTATACCGGGCTGTTGTATGTCGGCATTGTGCCGTTGTTTTCCGATTTTCGAGACAAGGTAAGGAACATGGACCTGCAGGCTGGGCTCTATCGTCATTACAAGGGACAGAACTACCGGGTCCTGGGTGTCGCGCGGCATTCGGAGACGGAAGAGGCGCTGGTGATCTACCAGGCGCTGTACGGCGAATTCGGTCTCTGGGTGCGTCCGCTGGAGATGTTCACCGAGGCCGTGGAGGTCGATGGCGAGTGGGTGCCGCGCTTCGTCCTGGTGAGTCCCGAGGCCGATCCCCTGGGCTTGCAGAAAGCTCCCGGCGGGGAAGACCGCGCTTGACCTTGGCTCGTTCGCCACTATATATAGCGGTGCCGCGCTAGTCGCTCCCTTCTTTATATTCATCTTTTCGACGCAGGAACCTTCCGATCCATGGGTAAATCGCTGGTCATCGTGGAATCCCCGGCCAAGGCCAAGACCATCAACAAGTACCTGGGTAGCCAGTACGTGGTGAAGTCGAGCATCGGCCACATCCGTGACCTGCCCACCAGTGGTTCGTCGAGTTCCAAGGAGCCGGCGGCCAAGGGCCGCAAGAGCGCCTCCGAGGCGCCGGCGCTGTCACCGAAGGAGAAGGCCAGGCGCCAACTGGTCTCGCGCATGGGGGTCGACCCCGAGCATGGCTGGAAGGCCAAGTACGAGATCCTGCCCGGCAAGGAAAAGGTCATCGACGAGCTGCGCCGCCTGGCCAAGGACGCCGACACCGTCTATCTCGCGACCGACTTGGACCGCGAAGGGGAGGCCATCGCCTGGCACCTGCGGGAAGCCATCGGCGGTGACGAAAGCCGCTACAAACGCGTGGTATTCAACGAAATCACCAAGAAGGCCATTCAGGAGGCCTTCTCCCAGCCCGGCGAGCTCGATATCAACCGGGTGAACGCCCAGCAGGCGCGGCGTTTCCTCGACCGCGTGGTCGGCTACATGGTCTCGCCGCTGCTCTGGCAGAAGATTGCCCGCGGGTTGTCCGCCGGTCGCGTGCAGTCGGTAGCGGTGAAGCTGGTGGTGGAGCGCGAACGCGAGATCCGCGCCTTCGTCCCGGAAGAGTACTGGGAAGTGCATGCCGACCTCGGTACCGCCAAGGGCGCCAACGTGCGCTTCGAGGTTACCCGCGAGAAGGGCGAGGCCTTCAAGCCGCTCAACGAAGCCCAGGCCATGGCGGCCCTGGAAAAGCTCAAGGCGTCGGCCTATAGCGTCGCCAAGCGCGAGGACCGGCCGACCTCCAGCCGACCCTCGGCGCCGTTCATCACTTCCACCCTGCAGCAGGCGGCGAGCAACCGCCTGGGCTTCGGGGTGAAGAAGACCATGATGATGGCCCAGCGTCTCTACGAGGCCGGCTACATCACCTACATGCGTACCGACTCGACCAACCTGTCGGCCGATGCCATTGGCATGGTCCGCGGTTTCATCGAAGACGAGTTCGGCCAGAAGTACCTGCCGGGCAAGGCCAACGTCTACTCGAGCAAGGAGGGCGCCCAGGAAGCGCACGAGGCGATCCGTCCTTCCGACGTCAACCTCAAGCCGACCCAGCTGTCCGGCATGGAGCGCGACGCCGAGCGCCTGTACGACCTGATCTGGCGCCAGTTCGTGGCGTGCCAGATGACCCCGGCCGAATACCTCTCGACCAGCGTGAGCGTCACCGCCGGCGATTTCGAGCTGCGCGCCAAGGGCCGCATCCTCAAGTTCGACGGTTATACCCGGGTACTGCCGCAGCAGAGCAAGCCGGGCGAGGACGACGTCCTGCCGGAAATGAAGGAAGGCGAGAACCTCAAGCTGATCAAGCTCGATCCGAGCCAGCACTTCACCAAGCCGCCGGCGCGCTACTCCGAAGCGAGCCTGGTCAAGGAACTGGAGAAGCGCGGTATCGGCCGCCCCTCGACCTACGCGGCGATCATCTCCACCATCCAGGAGCGCGGCTACGTAACCACCCACAACCGCCGCTTCTATGCGGAGAAGATGGGCGACATCGTCACCGATCGGCTCAACGAGAGCTTCGCCAACCTGATGGACTACGGTTTCACCGCCGGGATGGAGGAGCATCTCGACGACGTGGCCCAGGGCGAGCGCGACTGGAAGCACCTGCTCGACGAGTTCTACGGCGATTTCAAGAAGAAGCTCGAGGTGGCCGAAGTCAGCGAGAAGGGGATGCGCGCCAACCAGCCGACCCTGACCAACATTCCCTGCCGCGAGTGCGGCCGGCCGATGATGATTCGTACCGCCTCCACCGGCGTGTTCCTCGGCTGCTCGGGCTACAGCCTGCCGCCGAAGGAACGTTGCAAGGCGACCGTCAACCTGATTCCCGGCGACGAGATCGCCGCGGACGACGAGGGCGAGTCCGAGTCGCGGGTGTTGCGTGGCAAGCATCGCTGCCCGATCTGCAGTACCGCGATGGACGCCTACCTGCTGGACGAGAAACACAAGCTGCATATCTGCGGCAACAATCCCGACTGTCCGGGCTACGAGATCGAGGAAGGCCAGTACCGGATCAAGGGCTACGAAGGGCCGAGCCTGGAATGCGACAAGTGTGGCAGCGAGATGCAGTTGAAGACCGGCCGTTTCGGCAAGTTCTTCGGTTGCACCAATCCGACCTGCAAGAACACCCGCAAGCTGCTGAAGAATGGCGAGGCGGCGCCGCCGAAGATGGACGCCATCCGCATGCCTGAATTGAAGTGCGAGAAGGTGGACGATATCTACGTGCTGCGCGACGGCGCTTCGGGCATGTTCCTGGCCGCCAGCCAGTTCCCGAAGAACCGCGAGACCCGCGCGCCGTTGGTGAGCGAGATCATCCCGCACAAGGCCGAGCTGGATCCCAAGTACCATTACCTCTGCGACGCCCCGCAGAAAGACCCAGACGGCCGTCCCGCGGTGATCCGTTTCAGCCGCAAGACCAAGGAGCAATACGTGCAGTCCGAGGTCGATGGCAAGCCCACCGGCTGGCGCGCCTTCTACGATGGCGGCAAGTGGAAGGTCGAAGACAAGCGCTGATGGATGGCGCGCCCGCTTGCATGGGGCACGCTTATACTGCGCGAAGGCCGGGCGCTGACCTGGCCTGCGCTCCGCATTCCTTCCAGTTTTAACCGGGAGTACCGGCATGGCCCAAGAGCTTTATACCCGCACCAACCAGAAGCTGTATTTCGCCGGGTTGGCTCTGGAGGCCTGGAAGCGAGCCGATGCCGAGCGGGCGATGAATGCCCAGGCGATCATCCAGGGGGAGCGCGAATCGGCGCTGTTCCACCTTTATGGCGCAGTGCTCGGTGTATGCCATGAGATCGCCGGTTACTACCGTCTGCCGCAGGCTGCCGCTCCTCGCGTGGATGCATTGCTGAATGCCGAAGTGCTGGCGGCCGCGCCCAGCCCCGAGCTGGCTGAGCTGGTGGAGTTGGCGTCGCAGCCGGAAACCTGGCTGGGCCAGTTGCTGGGCGCCTACTCCGAGCTGTTCCTGCCGCCGCGACCGACCAAGGCAGCGAAGATCGACCCCAGCACACCGTTGATCGTTGCCGTGAGTATCGACGAAGACGCCCCCTTGCTTTCTCGCGAGACCCTCGAGGAATGGCGGCAGTCGCTGAAGCAACTGGTCCTGCGTTTTCGCGAGAGCTTGACGGAGCTGTAACGCCGTCGTCATTCGCCGATCAGCGGTAGGAAATTTTCCTACCGTTCCACTCGGTTGATTTGCCAGCAAAAAAATTTAGCGGATGCCGTCCGGGCGCTCTGGAACCGCCGTTACAGGCGCGAGAGCGGAACCGGAAGGCGGATGCGGGCTAGGGATGCACTGGATGGGCTGTTACAATGTCGCGTCTTCGTAGAGAGCGTCTGTCATGCCAACATCCTTCCTTGAAATCGTAGAAATGCCCGACGGGCGCATCGTGCTGCGTCGCGCCGATGACGAGGAGGCGTTGGTGACCCTGGAGTTCTCCGGGGACGCGAAGAATTTCCTGCAAGGCCAGCATGTCGAAGTGGCCAAGGCCATGTTCAATGTCGGCGTGCAAATGGCCGGTCGTCTTGCCGAGGGTGAGATGGAACACGACGAAGGCCCCCGCGTCCTGCACTGAACGCTGTCCCCCGCCGTTTTTTCAACCCAGACGAATATTCAGGCTCTGTGCTTGGCCCAGTTGGGCGGCGCGGGACAGTTGCTTGCGCGCCGCCCTGCTCAGCGGTTCCAGCCAACTGACCACGGTGTGGCTGCGGCCCAGGCGCAAGGCCTCGCAACTGAGCGCCAGGGCAGCGGCGTTGTCCTTCGCCTGCAGTAGCAGGATGCGCTCGCGGTTCAGGCCGGCGCGGCGCAGCCATTCATGGGTCAGGCTCGCCGGCGGAGCGATCAGGGTCAGCCAGCGGGCATCCTGTTCCTCGCTGAGCTCGCGGAGAATCGGTGCGAGCAGGGTCAGGCAGTGCCCTGGCAGGCCGCTGAGCGAAAGTTCGCTAAAGGCAGCGGGTTCCTCGATGGAGGCGCTGGAAGGGCTGTCGATGACATCGTCGAGCAAGGGAGCGCCGTTGCTGGCCCAGAACGCTTCCTGGAACAGTGGCAACTGGGCGCTGGGCAGCGAGTGGGAGGTCTGCATGGTATCTCCTGTCAGCGTCGGATCACGCCGACGCTCAAGCCTTCGATGATCAGTTCCTGCTCCTTCAGATCGACTTCGATCGGAGCGAACTCAGGGTTTTCCGCCAGCAGCCAGACCTTGCTGCCTTCGCGCTTGAAGCGTTTCACCGTGACCTCCTCGCCGATCCGCGCGACCACCACCTGGCCGTTGCGCGCTTCGCGGGTGACGTGGACGGCCAGCAGGTCGCCGTCGAGAATGCCGATGTCCTTCATGCTCATGCCGCGCACGCGCAACAGGTAGTCGGCGCGAGGATTGAAGAAGGCGGGATTGATCCGGCAGGATTCCTCGATGTTCTGTTCGGCGAGGATCGGTGCGCCGGCGGCGACCCGTCCGATCACCGGCAGGCCCTCATCGTCGTTGGCGGCATGCGGTTCGAAGCCGGGAATGCGGATGCCGCGAGAGGCGCCCGGAGTCATTTCGATGGCGCCCTTGCGCGCTAGCGCCTTGAGGTGCTCCTCGGCGGCGTTCGGCGACTTGAAGCCGAGTTCCTGGGCGATTTCCGCCCGGGTCGGCGGAAAGCCGTGGTCTTCCAGGCAGCGCTTGATGAAGGAGAGGATCTCGGCTTGGCGGGGCGTCAGCTTCTGCATGTCGTCGCTCTGTGTTTTTATCCAGTGACTGGGATTATATACAGTGAGCGAGGCGTGGCAATGATTTTCCGCATGACATTTCGTCCTGCGTCACGATGAAGTTGGCCAGTGTCTTGCTTCCGTTTTTCGGGACTTCTCTGTAATTTTCCTGACTGGTGCGTCATCTGCCGCTTGACAAGGGATGTGGCTGAAACGTATGTTTCAAACAAGTGTTTGTCAGGCGGAGAAACCATGGCCCAGTCGGAAACCGTCGAACGCATTCTCGATGCGGCGGAACAGCTGTTCGCGGAAAAAGGCTTCGCCGAAACCTCGTTGCGTCTGATCACCAGCAAGGCCGGGGTCAACCTGGCGGCGGTGAATTATCACTTCGGTTCGAAGAAGGCGCTGATCCAGGCGGTGTTCTCGCGCTTCCTCGGGCCATTCTGCGCCAGCCTGGAGAAGGAGCTGGATCGTCGCCAGGCCAAGCCCGAGGCCCAGCACGCCACCCTGGAGGACCTCCTGCACCTGCTGGTGTCCCAGGCGATGGCGGTGAAGCCGCGCAGCGGCAACGACCTGTCGATCTTCATGCGCTTGCTCGGCCTGGCCTTCAGCCAGAGCCAGGGGCACCTGCGCAAGTACCTGGAAGAGGTCTACGGCAAGGTCTTCCGGCGCTACATGCTGCTGGTCAACGAGGCGGCGCCGAAGCTGCCGCCCATCGAGCTGTTCTGGCGCGTGCACTTCATGCTCGGCGCGGCCGCCTTCAGCATGTCGGGGATCAAGGCCCTGCGGGCGATGGCGGAAACCGATTTCGGCGTGAACACTTCCACCGAGCAGGTGATGCACCTGATGGTGCCGTTCTTCGCCGCCGGCATGCGCGCCGAGAGCGGCATCGACGATCCGCTGCTGGCCGGGGCGCAACTGCGCCCGCGGAACAAGACGCCCGCCAAGGCCTGATTGCAGACGGCGCCCGAGGGCGCCGTTTTCCTTTCCCCTTTCTCTGTGCTCCGGGCGGAACTCCATGCGCCGGGCCGGCTCCATTGGCAGGCGCGCGGTACCGCCCCGGGACTTAAGTCTTTCTGCCGGGTGCAGTACAGTGTGCGCTGTCTGAGGCCCGTGACGGCGGGCTTCGCTGATTTCCAGGCCATAGGACTCTTCATGCAAGGCTCTCTGATGCTCGACATCGGCGGCACCTGGCTGACCGCCGAGGACCGCCAAATCCTGCGCCACCCCGAGGTGGGCGGGCTGATCATCTTCGCTCGCAACATCGAGCATCCTGCCCAGGTTCGCGAACTGTGTGCGGCCATTCGCGCTATCCGCCCCGACCTGTTGCTGGCCGTCGACCAGGAAGGAGGGCGCGTGCAGCGCCTGCGCCAGGGCTTCGTGCGCCTGCCGGCGATGCGCGCGATCGCCGACAACCCCAATGCCGAAGAGTTGGCTGAGCACTGTGGCTGGCTGATGGCGACCGAGGTGCAGGCGGTAGGCCTCGACCTGAGTTTCGCGCCGGTGCTGGATCTCGATCACCAGCGCAGCGCCGTGGTCGGTAGCCGCGCCTTCGAGGGCGACCCGGAGCGTGCCGCGCTGCTTGCCGGTGCTTTCATTCGCGGCATGCATGCCGCCGGGATGGCCGCCACCGGCAAGCATTTTCCCGGTCACGGCTGGGCCGAGGCCGACTCCCATGTGGCGATTCCCGAAGACGCGCGCAGCCTCGAGGAAATCCGGCGCAGCGACCTGGTTCCGTTCGCCCGCCTGGCCGGACAGCTCGACGCGCTGATGCCGGCCCATGTCATCTATCCGCAGGTCGACCCGCAGCCCGCCGGCTTTTCCCGGCGCTGGTTGCAGGAGATCCTGCGCGGCGAGCTGAAGTTCGACGGGGTGATCTTCAGCGACGACCTGTCGATGGCCGGCGCCCATGTGGTCGGCGACGCCGCCAGCCGCATCGAGGCCGCCCTGGCCGCGGGCTGCGACATGGGTCTGGTGTGCAACGACCGGGCTTCCGCCGAGCTGGCCCTGGCTGCCCTGCAACGCCTGAAGGTGACCCCGCCGTCGCGTCTGCAACGCATGCGCGGCAAGGGCTACGCGAATACCGACTATCGCCAGCAGCCGCGCTGGCTGGAAGCACTGTCCGCGTTGCGCGCCGCGCAACTGATTGATTGAGGGAGCTGTCGATGAGTGTCTACGCGATTATCGGAGGAACCGGCCTGACCCAGCTGGAAGGGCTGACGCTGAGCGAGTCCCTGCCGATCGAAACGCCGTATGGCGCGCCGTCCGCGCCGCTCCAGCGTGGCCGCTACGCCGGGCGCGAGGTGCTGTTCCTGGCGCGTCACGGTCATCCGCACCGCTTCCCGCCGCACCAGGTGAACTACCGCGCCAATCTCTGGGCGCTGAAGCAGGCGGGTGCCGAGGCGGTGATCGCGGTGAACGCGGTGGGTGGCATCCATGCGGCGATGGGAACGGGGCACCTGTGCGTGCCGCACCAGTTGATCGACTACACCTCGGGACGCGAGCACACCTATTTCGCCGGCGATATCGAGCATGTCACCCATATCGATTTCAGCCACCCCTATGACGAGCCGTTGCGCCAGCGCCTGATCGAGGCATTGCGTGCGTTGGGGCTGGCGCACAGCAGCCATGGGGTCTACGCCTGCACCCAAGGGCCGCGCCTGGAAACGGTGGCGGAAATCGCCCGGTTGGAGCGGGACGGCAACGATATCGTCGGCATGACCGGCATGCCCGAGGCAGCACTGGCCCGCGAGCTGGACCTGCCCTACGCCTGCCTGGCGCTGGTGGTCAATCCCGCGGCGGGGAAGTCGGCGGGGATCATCACCATGGCCGAAATCGAACAGGCGTTGCACGATGGCATCGGCAAGGTGCGCGAGGTGTTGGCGCGGGTCCTGGCCGGCTAGGCGGCCATCGCAACGAAAAAAAAGGCCGCTATTGCGGCCTTTTTCGCTATTGCGCAGGAGGTGCGGCGTCGAAACCGCCTTCGACGGGAGGCGCGTCCGCCGGTGCCTGCTGTTCTTCCATTTCCATGGGATTGGGGGCGGCGGGACGGGCGCCGACCGGCACCACCTTGATCAGGATGCCCAGGCTCGGATGGTCGAGATAGGTCAGTTCGCCATTCTTCAGCCGCGTGCCCTGCCTGATGTGCTGGCTGCCGGCGAGGAAACCGTCGTCGCCGAAGCGATTGACCCAGAAATCGGCCTCCATGTCGACGAAGCGCACCTGGCTGAGGGTCAGCGTACCTTCCACCGGGAAATGATGATCCTGTTCCTGGCCTTCGCTGAGGGCGATCTTCACCGGGGTCTCGCCGATGTCCTGGCGCCAGGCCTTGTGCAGCAGCACGGTGTAGCCGTTGTCCTGGCTGAGCTTGGCGAGCTGGTTGTCGAGCGCGGTGGCGCGCAGGGCGTCGCTGGCCAGCGGCTGTGCGCCGGTGGCCCAGTCGTCCGGCGCCGGCTGGCTGGACGGCACGGCATCGCCGGCCTGGCGGAACACCACCAGTTCCACCTGGTAGGGACCGCCGGCGAATGCCGCGGGGGCGGCCAGTGAGAGCAGCAGGGCAAGGCAACGGAACAAGCGCATAGGCTAATCCTTAGGTGGTTTGCGGTGTCAGGCGCTCGAACAGCGCCTCCAGGGTATTGAAGCGTTCTTCCGGTCGTTCCATGGGCACCTGGAAGCGGAACAGGGTTGCGCCTTCGAACTTGTAGCGGTTCGGCTGGCCCTGGATCAGCTTGATCAGTACCAGCGGGTCGACCTGGGTATCGGCGGCGAATTCTATACGACCGCCCTGCGGTCCGGCATCGACCTTGAGGATTCCAAGTTTTTCCGCCTGCAGCTTCAGAAGGGTCAGGCGCATCAGGTTCTTCGCCGGATCGGGCAGGAGCCCGAAACGGTCGATCATCTCCACCTGCAACTCGCGCAAACCTTCCTCGTCAGGGGCGTTGGCGATGCGCTTGTAGAGGATCAGCCGGGCATGCACGTCGGGCAGGTAATCCTCGGGGATCAGCGCAGGCACCCGCAGGTTGACCTCCGGCCCACCGCCCAGCGGCTGCTCGAGGTTCGGCTGCTCGCCCTTGCGGATGGCCTTCACCGCCCGTTCGAGCATTTCCATGTAGAGGGTGAAGCCGACCGCCTGGATCTGCCCGCTCTGGCCGTCGCCGAGCAACTCGCCGGCGCCGCGGATCTCCAGGTCGTGGGTGGCGAGGACGAAGCCGGCGCCCAGGTCCTGGGCGTTGGCGATGGCTTCCAGGCGTTTCTCGGCGTCCGGGGTCATCTGTCGGCGCGGCGGTGTCAGCAGGTAGGCGTAGGCCTGGTGGTGGCTGCGACCGACGCGGCCGCGCAACTGGTGCAACTGGGCCAGGCCGAACTTGTCGGCGCGCTCGATGAGGATGGTGTTGGCGCTGGGCACGTCGATGCCGGTCTCGATGATGGTCGAGGCCACCAGCACGTTGAAGCGCTTGTGGTAGAAGTCGCTCATCACCTGTTCCAGCTCGCGCTCGTGCATCTGTCCGTGGCCGATGCCGATGCGCGCCTCCGGGACCAGTTCGGCGAGGTCGCGGGCGCACTTCTCGATGGTCTTCACTTCGTTGTGCAGGTAGTACACCTGGCCGCCGCGCAGCAGTTCGCGGAGCAGCGCTTCCTTGATCACCGCGTTCTGCTGCTCCATGACGAAGGTGCGCACCGACAGGCGGCGCGCCGGCGGCGTGGCGATGATGGACAGGTCGCGCATGCCGGAGACGGCCATGTTCAGGGTCCGCGGGATCGGCGTGGCGGTGAGGGTGAGGATATCCACTTCGCTGCGCAGGGCCTTGAGCTGCTCCTTCTGGCGCACCCCGAAGCGGTGTTCCTCGTCGATCACGACCAACCCCAGGTTGGCGAACTTCACGTCTTCCTGGAGCAGCTTGTGGGTCCCGATGAGGATGTCGATCTTGCCTTCGGCCAGTAGCCGCGCGGCGTTCTCGACTTCCTTGGCGCTCTTGAAGCGGCTCATCACCTCGACGCTCACCGGCCAGTCGGCGAAGCGGTCGCGGAAGCTGTTGTAGTGCTGCTGGGCGAGCAGGGTGGTGGGCACCAGCACCGCCACCTGCTTGCCGCTATGCACGGCGACGAACGCCGCGCGCATCGCCACTTCGGTCTTGCCGAAGCCGACGTCGCCGCAGACCAGGCGGTCCATGGGCCTGGGCGCGAGCATGTCGGCGACCACCGCCTCGATGGCGCTTTGCTGGTCCGGCGTCTCCTCGAACGGGAAGCCGGCCGAGAAGGTCGCGTAGTCGGCCTGCGGATCCTTGAACGCGAAGCCTTCGCGGGCGGCGCGGCGGGCGTAGATGTCGAGCAGTTCGGCGGCGACGTCGCGAACTTGTTCGGCGGCCTTGCGCTTGGCCTTCTGCCAGGTTTCCGAGCCGAGCCGGTGCAGCGGCGCCAGGGCGTCGTCGGCGCCGGTGTAGCGGGCGATCAGGTGCAGGTTGGCGACCGGCACGTAGAGCTTGGCGTCCTCGGCGTATTGCAGCATGAGGAATTCCGCCTGCTGGTTGTCCACCTCGAGGGTGATCAGGCCCAGGTAGCGGCCGACGCCATGGTCGATGTGCACCACCGGCGCGCCTTCGCGCAGCTCGGTGAGGTTCTTGATCACCGCGTCGCCGCCGTCGCGGGTCTTTTCCCGGCGCCGGCGCTGCATGACGCGCTGGCCGAACAGCGGGCTTTCGGCGACCAGGGCGAGTGCCGGATGGTCCAGCAGCAGGCCCTCGTCCAGCGGCGCGATGCTGATCGCCAGGCGTGCCTGGCTGGCGAGGAAGGCCGGCCAGCCGTCGACTTCCTCGGGGCGCAGCTTCAGTCGGGCCAGCAGCTCCAGCAGGACTTCCCGGCGTCCGGGCGATTCGGCGCAGAACAGTACGCGGCCGGGGAACTCCTCGATGAACCGGCGCAGCGCGGCCAGCGGCTCGGCGGCCTTGGCTTCGATCGCCAGGTTCGGCAGCGGCAGGGCCGGGAAGCGCTCGCGCCCGACGCCCGGCTCGACGTCCTCCTGGCTGGCGACCACCCGTGGCCAGTTCTTCAGCCGGGCGAAGCAGTCTTCCACCGGAAGGAACACTTCCGCCGGCGGCAGCAATGGCCGTTCCGGATCGACCCGGCGGTCCTCGTAGCGGCTGCGTACGTCATTCCAGAACTGCTCGGCGGCCTGTTCGATGCCGGGCAGGGAGAACACCTGGGTGTCTTGCGGCAGGTAGTCGAAGAGGGTCGCGGTTTCCTCGAAGAACAGCGGCAGGTAGTACTCGATTCCCGAGGGTGTCAAACCGCTGGCGAGGTCCTGGTAGATCGGGCAGCGCCGGTAGTCGACGTCGAAGCGCTCGCGGAAGCGGCCGCGGAAACCGGTGACCGCTTCCTTGTTCAGGGGGAATTCGCGTGCCGGCAGCAGGCGGATCGACTCGACCTTGTCGATGGAGCGCTGGGTCTCCGGGTCGAAGGTGCGCAGGGTCTCGATCTCGTCGTCGAACAGGTCGATACGGAAGGGCAACTCGCTGCCCATCGGGAACAGGTCGATCAGTGCGCCGCGGACGGCGAACTCGCCGTGCTCGTAGACCGTGTCGACGCAGCGGTAGCCGGCGCCTTCCAGGCGCAGGCGCATCCGCTCGACGTCGAGTTTCTGGCCGACGTCGAGGACCAGGCTGCTGCCGAGCAGGAAGCGGGTCGGCGCCAGGCGGTGCAGGGCGGTGGAGATCGGCACCACCAGCACGCCGTGCTTGAGCTGCGGCAACTGGTAGAGGGCGGCGATGCGCTGGGAAATGATGTCCTGGTGCGGCGAAAAGACGTCGTAGGGCAGGGTTTCCCAATCGGGGAAATGCAATACCGGCAGGTCGGGGGCGAAGAACCGCAGTTCCTGTTCCAGGCGTTCGGCATTCTGGCTGTCGGCGGTCAGCAGCAAGGTGAAGCGCTTGGCGGAACTGGCGGCCTCGGCGACAGCCAGGCTCAGCGCGGCACCGGGGAGGTTGCCCCAGTGTTGCTTGCCGGCGCTGGCCGGCAGGCTGGGAAGACGCAGTACGGACACGGGCAAGCTGGGCTCCGGTCGGGAATTTGACCCGCCAGATTGTAACTTTCCCGACTGCTGGATGTCAGTCTTCCGACTGCTGCAGATTGCCGAGCCTGGCCGGCGCGGTCATAATGTAGCCCCTTTTTTCATCCCCTACATGTGGAAGGTATTGCCCGTGACTCAGAAGCCCGACCAGTGTCTCGGTGAATGGATCGATCGTGAAGCCATCGCGGAAGCCATGATCCCGCTGATTGGCCAGCTCTACCGCAATAACAATGTGGTGACCTCGATCCATGGCCGTGGTCTGATCAACCGCTCGGTGATCGCGATCATGAAGGCGCATCGTTTCGCCCGTCATCGCATGGCTGATGACGCCGAGCTGTCGGTTCACGAGACGTTCCCGATCCTCAAGGCGATGAGCGAGCTCAAGCTGGGCGCCGCTTCCGTCGATCTGGGCAAGATGGTCGCCAAGTTCAAGGCAGAAGGTAACGGCCGCAGCATCGAGGACTTCGTCAAGGCCGAGCTGGCCGAAGTGGCCGGCAAGCAGAACGGCGATGCCCGCGAAGGCACCGACGTCGTGCTCTACGGCTTCGGCCGCATCGGTCGCCTGCTGGCGCGTATCCTGATCGAGAAGACCGGCGGCGGCGACGGCCTGCGCCTGCGCGCGATCGTCGTGCGCAAGGGCGCCGAGAACGACCTGGTCAAGCGGGCCAGCCTGCTGCGTCGGGACTCGGTGCATGGTCCGTTCGACGGCACCATCACCATCGACGAAGAAAACAACACGCTGACCGCCAACGGCAACCTGATCCAGGTGATCTACTCCAACGACCCGGCGTCGATCGACTACACCCAGTACGGCATCAAGAACGCCCTGCTGGTCGACAACACCGGCAAGTGGCGCGACGCCGAAGGCCTCGGCCAGCACCTGAAGTGCCCGGGGATCGATCGCGTGGTCCTTACCGCTCCGGGCAAGGGTGCGCTGAAGAACATCGTGCACGGTATCAACCACACCGACATCGGCGCCGACGACAAGATCATCTCGGCCGCCTCCTGCACCACCAACGCCATCGTGCCGGTGCTGAAGGCCGTCAACGACCAGTACGGCATCGTCAACGGTCACGTCGAGACCGTCCACTCGTACACCAACGACCAGAACCTGATCGACAACTTCCACAAGGGCAGTCGTCGTGGCCGCAGCGCGCCGCTGAACATGGTGATCACCGAGACCGGTGCCGCCACCGCCGCGGCCAAGGCCCTGCCGGTGCTGAAAGGCAAGCTGACCGGCAATGCGATCCGCGTGCCGACGCCGAACGTGTCCATGGCGATCCTCAACCTGAACCTGGAAAAGGCCACCACCCGCGAAGAGATCAACGAGTACCTGCGCCAGATGGCCATGCACTCGGACCTGCAGAAGCAGATCGACTTCGTCAGCTCCCAGGAAGTGGTTTCCACCGACTTCGTCGGTTCGCGCCATGCCGGCGTGGTGGACGCCGAGGCGACCATCTGCAACGACAACCGTGTCGTCCTGTACGTGTGGTACGACAACGAGTTCGGCTACAGCTGCCAGGTAGTGCGCGTGATGGAAGACATGGCTGGGGTCAACCCGCCGGCCTTCCCGCGTTGATGCGCGAGGCGTAGAGGAAAACGGGAGCTCTCGGGCTCCCGTTTTTCATTTCTGTGGATAACCAGAACAAGAAACTACTCACTTCGATTTAGGGTTTTTCAATGGATGGTCAACATCTGCACCAGGGCGA
Source organism: Pseudomonas sp. CP-1 (assembly GCF_021213715.1). Lineage (NCBI taxonomy): Bacteria > Pseudomonadati > Pseudomonadota > Gammaproteobacteria > Pseudomonadales > Pseudomonadaceae > Pseudomonas > Pseudomonas sp. CP-1. Next base: position 142,789 of record NZ_JAJQKY010000006.1, on the reverse strand, counting down.
GCTGAAGCGTGGCCTGAAGAATCGCCACATCCAGTTGATCGCGCTGGGCGGGGCGATCGGCACCGGGCTGTTCCTCGGCTCGGCGGGCGTCATCAAGACGGCCGGCCCGTCGATGATCCTCGGTTACGCCATTGGCGGCTTCATCGCCTTCCTGATCATGCGCCAGCTCGGCGAGATGATCGTCGAGGAGCCGGTGGCCGGCTCCTTCAGCCACTTCGCACACAAGTACTGGGGCGGCTTCGCCGGTTTCCTCTCCGGCTGGAACTACTGGGTGCTGTACATCCTGGTGGGCATGTCGGAGCTGACCGCGGTGGGCAAGTACATCCAGTACTGGTGGCCTGACGTGCCGACCTGGGCCACGGCGGCGGCGTTTTTCGTGCTGATCAACGCGATCAACCTGGCCAACGTGAAAGCCTTCGGCGAGACCGAGTTCTGGTTCGCGATCATCAAGGTAGCGGCGATCATCGGCATGATCCTGCTCGGTATCTACCTGCTGGTCGGCGGCGGTGGCGGGCCGCAAGCCTCGGTGAGCAACCTGTGGGACCGCGGCGGCTTCTTCCCCAACGGCCTCAGCGGCCTGGTGATGACCCTGGCGATCATCATGTTCTCCTTCGGTGGCCTGGAGCTGGTGGGCATCACCGCCGCCGAGGCGTCCGAGCCGAGGAAGGTGATTCCCAAGGCGATCAACCAGGTGATCTACCGGATCCTCATCTTCTATATCGGCGCCCTGGCGGTGCTGCTCTCGCTGTATCCATGGGACCAGTTGGTGGAGACCATCAACGCTTCCGGCGACGACTACAGTGGCAGCCCGTTCGTGCAGATCTTCTCGTTGATCGGCAGCGGCACCGCGGCCAACATCCTCAACTTCGTAGTCCTCACCGCGGCATTGTCGGTCTACAACAGCGGCGTCTACTGCAACAGCCGGATGCTCTACGGCCTGGCCGCCCAGGGCGACGCGCCGAAGGTGCTGATGTCGGTGGACCGCCGGGGCGTGCCGGTGCTGTCGATCCTGGTCTCGGCGCTGATCACCTTCCTCTGCGTGATCGTCAACTACGTATTGCCGCACAAGGCGCTGGAACTGCTGATGTCGCTGGTGGTGGCGGCGCTGGTGATCAACTGGGCGATGATCAGCCTGTCGCACTTGAAGTTCCGCGCGGCGATGAAGCGGCAGGGCGTGGACACCTTCTTCAAGGCACTCTGGTCGCCGTTCAGCAACTACCTGTGCCTGGCCTTCGTGGTGTTCATCCTTGGCATCATGCTGATGATCCCCGGGATCAACATCTCGGTGTACGCCATCCCATTCTGGCTGCTGCTGATGTGGTTGTGCTACCGGGTCAAGCTGTCGCTGGCGGAAAGGCGCGGGCTCGGCCAGCAGGCCTGAGCCTGCGGGTGGCGCGGGACGGGAGCTTCGGCTCCCGTTTTTCATTTCGCACGGGCAAGTTTTTCTGTCGTTTTCTGTTACGCGTTTCAAGGCCCGGTGTGCGGCTTGGGTGGCTCCCGGGGAGGTGGCTCTTTATAATCCCGGAGTTACCTTGCGGGGCCATTCATCAATCGTGCCAATTCAGTACGTTGTGCGCGATGATGGTCATTTTCTGACTTGGGCCTCGTCTTTTCTGTCCACGACCACTAGGCACTAGACATGATCAAGATAAAACGTGGCCTGGACCTGCCCATCAGCGGCGCCCCCGAACAGCGCATCGAGGCAGCACGCCCGGTACGCAGCGTGGCGTTGATCGGTTTCGACTACCACGGCATGAAGCCGACCATGGCGGTGCAGGTAGGCGACCGGGTGAAGCTGGGGCAGGCGCTGTTCACCGACAAGAAGAATCCCTCCGTCAGCTATACCGCACCCGGCGCCGGTGTGGTCAGTGCCATCCATCGTGGCGAGAAGCGCGTCCTGCAATCGGTGGTCATCGATCTCGACGGCGACGAGCAACTGGAGTTCGCCCGTTATCCCGCGGACCAACTCGCCACGCTGAGCGCCGAGCAGGTCCGCGACAACCTGTTGCAGTCGGGCCTGTGGACCGCGCTGCGGACCCGGCCGTTCAGCAAGGTGCCCGATCCCGAGTCCAGCCCTAGTTCGATTTTCGTCACTGCCATCGATACTCAGCCGCTGGCCGCCGATCCGCAGGTGGTTATCGCGGAGCAGGGCGAGGCCTTCCAGGCCGGGCTGACGGTGCTCGGGCGCCTGGCCCGGGTGTTCCTGTGCAAGGCGGAAGGCGTTTCGCTACCCGGCGAGGCGCTCTCCGGCGTGACCGCGCAAGCCTTCGCCGGTCCGCATCCGGCGGGCCTGCCCGGCACCCATATCCACTTCCTCGACCCGGTGGGTGCCGGCAAGAGCGTGTGGAACCTGAACTACCAGGACGTGATCGCCATCGGCAAGCTGTTCACGACCGGGCAATTGTGGACCGAGCGGGTGATCGCCCTGGCCGGTCCGGTGGTGGAAAAGCCGCGTCTGGTGCGCACCCGCTTGGGCGCCAACCTCGACGAACTGGCCGCCGGCCAGCTGCAGCCGGGCAACAACCGGCTGATCTCCGGCTCCGTGCTGGGCGGTCGCACCGCCCATGGCGCCTACGCCTACCTGGGGCGCTACCACCTGCAGTTGTCCTGTCTCAAGGAGGGCGACCAGCGTGAGTTCCTCCACTACCTGCGCGCCGGGGTGGAAAAGCATTCGCTGCTCAACGTGTTCGTCTCCAGGCTGCTCGGCGGCAAGCGTTTCGCCTTCACCACCAGCACCAACGGCAGCCCGCGGGCGATGGTGCCGGTAGGCAATTACGAGGCGGTGATGCCGCTGGATATCCTGCCGACCCAACTGCTGCGCTACCTGATCGTCGGCGACACGGAAATGGCCCAGAAGCTCGGCGCCCTGGAACTCGACGAAGAGGACCTGGCGCTGTGCAGCTACGTCTGCGCCGGCAAGTACGAATACGGCCCGATTCTGCGGGACAACCTGGCACGCATCGAGCAGGAGGGCTGAGCCATGGGTTTGCGTAACCTGCTCGACAAGGTCGAGCATCATTTCGAGAAGGGCGGGCGCTACGAGAAGTGGTACCCGCTGTACGAGGCCGTGGACACCTTCCTCTATCGTCCCGGCAGCGTCACCCGCACCACTGCACACGTGCGCGACGGCATCGACCTGAAGCGCATGATGATCATCGTCTGGCTGTGCACCTTCCCGGCGATGTTCTTCGGCATGTACAACGTCGGCCACCAGGCCAACCTGATCTTCGCCCAGAGCCCCGACCTGTTGAGCGCCCAGGATGGCTGGCGCTTCGCCCTGATCGGCGCGCTGGCCGGGTTCGACCCGAACAGCCTGTGGGATTGCCTGGTCCAGGGCGCCGCGTACTTCCTGCCGGTGTACCTGACCACCTTCATCGTCGGCGGTTTCTGGGAGGTGCTGTTCGCCAGCATCCGCCGCCACGAGGTCAACGAAGGCTTCTTCGTCACCTCGGTGCTGTTCGCCCTGACCCTGCCGCCGTCCGTCCCGCTGTGGCAGGTAGCCCTGGGGATCAGCTTCGGCGTGGTGCTGGGCAAGGAAGTGTTCGGCGGCACCGGGAAGAACTTCCTCAATCCGGCACTGGTCGGCCGGGCCTTCCTGTTCTTCGCCTACCCGGCGCAGATGTCCGGCGACGCGGTATGGACCTCGGTGGACGGCTTCGCCGGCGCCACCTCGCTGAGCCTGGCCGCCGCCGGCGGGGTGGACAACATCCTCGGCCACGGCCTGACCTGGATGGATGCCTTCCTCGGCCACATGCAGGGTTCGATGGGCGAGACCAGCACCCTGGCGATCTTCATCGGCGGCGCCGTGCTGCTGCTGACCCGCATCGCCTCCTGGCGCATCGTCGCCGGGGTGATGCTGGGGATGGTCGCCATGAGCTACCTGTTCAACGCCATCGGCTCGGCCAGCAACCCGATGTTCGCCATGCCCTGGTATTGGCACCTGGTCACCGGCGGCTTCGCCTTCGGCATGATCTTCATGGCCACCGACCCGGTCTCGGCGTCCATGACCGATACCGGCAAGTGGCTGTTCGGCGCCCTGATCGGAGTGATGGTCATGCTGATCCGGGTGGTCAACCCGGCGTTCCCGGAAGGCATGATGCTGGCGATCCTGTTCGCCAACCTGTTCGCACCGCTGATCGACCATTTCGTCGTTCAGGCCAACATCAAGCGGAGGCTGGCGCGCAATGGCTAATCAAGAATCCACCACCCGCACACTGCTGGTAGCCCTGGTGGTGTGCCTGGTCAGCTCGGTGTTCGTCGCCGGCGCGGCGGTGGCGCTGAAGCCGACCCAGGCGGAAAACCGCCTGCTCGACAAGCAGCGCAGCATCCTCGCCATCGCCGGTCTCGGCGAGCCGGGCATGTCCGGCAAAGAGGTCAAGGCGCTGTTCGACAGTCGCATCACCGCCAAGGTGGTCGACCTGCAGAGCGGCACCTTCAGCGATGCCCAGGACCCGCTCGGCTACGACCCGCTGAAAGCGGCCAAGGACCCGGCGCTGTCGGATGCGCTGCCCGCCGCCGAGGACATCGCCTCGATCAAGCGCCGCGAGCGCTACACCACGGTCTACCTGGTGGAGACCGACGGCAAGCTCGACACCCTGATCCTGCCGGTGCGCGGCTACGGTCTGTGGTCGACCCTGTACGGCTTCCTGGCGCTCAAGGGCGACCTCAATACGGTCGCCGGCTTCGGCTTCTACCAGCATGGCGAGACCCCCGGTCTCGGCGGTGAGGTCGACAATCCGAAATGGAAGGCGCTGTGGGTCGGCAAGACCCTCTACGACGCCCAGGGCGATCTTGCCGTACAGATCATCAAGGGCTCGGTGGACCCGCAATCGGCGAAGGCGACCCACCAGGTCGACGGCCTGGCCGGCGCCACCCTGACCAGCAAGGGTGTCGACAACCTGCTGCATTTCTGGCTCGGCAAGGACGGTTTCGACGCCTTCCTCGCCAATCTGCGCAAAGGGGAGGCGTGATGGCTGCTCAACCCACGATCCGCGAAGTCCTGTTCAATCCGGTCTTCCAGAACAATCCGATCGGCCTGCAGATCCTCGGGATCTGCTCGGCGCTGGCGGTAACCTCGAACCTGAAGACCGCTACCGTCATGGCCATCGCCCTGACCCTGGTGACCGGCTTCTCCAACCTGTTCATCTCGATGATCCGCCGGCAGATTCCCAGCTCGATCCGGATGATCGTGCAGATGGTGATCATCGCCTCGCTGGTGATCGTCGTCGACCAGGTGCTCAAGGCCTATGCCTATAGCCTGAGCAAGCAGCTCTCGGTGTTCGTCGGGCTGATCATCACCAACTGCATCGTGATGGGCCGCGCCGAAGCCTTCGCCATGGCCAACCCGCCGCTCGTGTCGTTCTTCGACGGCATCGGCAACGGTCTCGGCTACAGCGCCATGCTGCTGGTGCTCGGCTTCGTCCGCGAGCTGTTCGGCGCCGGCAAGCTCTACGGCATCAGCGTGTTGCCGACGGTCAACGATGGCGGCTGGTACCAGCCGAACGGCCTGCTCCTGCTGCCGCCTTCGGCGTTCTTCCTGATCGGCCTGATCATCTGGGCCCTGCGGACCTGGAAGAAAGACCAGGTCGAGGCCCCGACCTACAAGATGGCCCCGCAGGTATCCAGCAAGGAGGCTTACTGATGGAGCACTACATCAGCCTGTTCGTGAAGGCCGTGTTCGTCGAGAACATGGCGCTGGCGTTCTTCCTCGGCATGTGTACCTTCATCGCCATCTCGAAGAAGGTGGAGACCGCCATCGGCCTGGGTATCGCGGTGATCGTGGTGCAGACCATCACCGTGCCGGCCAACAACCTGATCTACACCTACCTGCTCAAGGACGGCGCGCTGGCCTGGGCCGGGCTGCCCGAGGTGGACCTGAGCTTCCTCGGCCTGCTCAGCTACATCGGGGTGATCGCCGCCATCGTGCAGATCCTCGAGATGCTCCTCGACAAGTACGTACCCAGCCTCTACAACGCGCTGGGCGTGTTCCTGCCGCTGATCACGGTGAACTGCGCGATCATGGCCGGCTCGCTGTTCATGGTCGAGCGCGACTACAACCTTGCCGAGAGCACGGTGTACGGCGTCGGCTCGGGCTTTTCCTGGGCGCTGGCGATCGCCGCGCTGGCGGGTATCCGCGAGAAGCTCAAGTACAGCGACGTCCCCGAGGGCCTGCAGGGCCTGGGGATCACCTTCATCACCATCGGCCTGATGTCGTTGGGCTTCATGTCGTTCTCCGGCGTGCAGTTGTAAGGAGAGGCCCGTGATCGGATTCGAGATTTTCCTGGCCATCGGCATGTTCACCGCCATCGTCCTGGGCCTGGTGGCGATCATCCTGGTCGCCCGCGCCAAGCTGGTGTCGAGTGGCGACGTGACCATCCAGATCAACGGCGAGCACAGCCTGACCGTGCCGGCCGGCGGCAAGCTGCTGCAAACCCTGGCGGCGAACAACGTGTTCCTGTCTTCCGCCTGCGGCGGCGGCGGCACCTGCGCGCAGTGCAAATGCGTGGTGGTCGAGGGCGGCGGCGAGATGCTGCCGACCGAGGAGTCGCACTTCACCCGGCGCCAGGCGAAGGAAGGCTGGCGCCTGTCGTGCCAGACCCCGGTCAAGCAGGATATGCAGATCCGCGTGCCTGAAGAGGTCTTCGGGGTGAAGAAATGGGAGTGCACGGTGGAGTCCAACCCCAACGTCGCCACCTTCATCAAGGAACTCACCCTGCGCCTGCCGGACGGCGAGAGCGTGGACTTTCGTGCCGGCGGCTACGTGCAGCTGGAATGCCCGCCGCACGTGGTCGAGTACAAGGACTTCGATATCCAGCCGGAATATCGCGGCGACTGGGACAAGTTCAACATGTGGCGCTACGTGTCGAAGGTCGACGAGACGGTGATCCGCGCCTACTCGATGGCCAACTACCCGGAAGAGAAGGGCGTGGTCAAGTTCAACATCCGCATCGCCTCGCCGCCGCCGGGCAGCGACCTGCCGCCGGGGCAGATGTCGTCCTGGGTGTTCAACCTCAAGCCGGGCGACAAGGTCACCGTGTACGGGCCGTTCGGCGAGTTCTTCGCCAAGGACACCGAGGCCGAGATGGTCTTCATCGGCGGCGGCGCCGGCATGGCGCCGATGCGTTCGCACATCTTCGACCAGTTGCGCCGGCTCAAGTCGAACCGCAAGATCAGCTTCTGGTACGGCGCGCGCTCGCTGCGCGAGGCCTTCTATACCGAGGAGTACGACCAGCTGCAGGCGGAGAACCCCAACTTCCAGTGGCACCTGGCGCTGTCCGACCCGCAGCCGGAGGACAACTGGACCGGCCTGACCGGTTTCATCCACAACGTGCTGTTCGAGAACTACCTGAAGGACCACCCGGCGCCCGAGGACTGCGAGTTCTACATGTGCGGCCCGCCGATGATGAATGCCGCGGTGATCAAGATGCTCACCGACCTGGGCGTGGAGCGCGAGAATATCCTGCTGGACGATTTCGGTGGCTGAGCGTTTCCGTCCGCTTGCCATGGCCGGACTGGCAGCGCTGGCGCTGGTCCTGGCCGGTTGCGGCGACACCCTGGAAAGCTTCGGCGGCCCGACCATGGGCAGCACCTATTCGATCAAGTACGTGCGCGGCGCCTCGGCGCCCGACGTCCAGACGGCGAAAGCCGCGGTGGAGGCGATCCTCGCCGAGGTCGACCGGCAGATGTCCACCTACCGCGACGATTCCCTGGTCTCGCGTTTCAATGCGCTGCCGGCGCAGTCCTGCATGGAGCTGCCGCCACCGATGCTGGAGTTGCTGCGCTACGGCGGCGAGTTGTCGGAACAGAGCCAGGGCGCCTTCGACATGACCGTCGAGCCGCTGATGAACCTCTGGGGCTTCGGTCCGCAGGCGCGGGTGGAGAAGGTTCCCAGCGCCGAGCAGATCGCCGCGGTGCGCCGTGACGTCGGCCATCGACACCTGCGCATCGACGGCCAGCGCCTGTGCAAGGACGCCGCCGTACAGCTGGACTTCGACAGCATCGCCGCTGGCTATACGGTGGACGCGGTAGGCGAACGCCTGAAGGAGCTTGGCGTGCGCAGCTACCTGGCGGAAATCACCGGCGAGTTGAAAGCCGAAGGGCGCAAGCCGGACGGCACGCCCTGGCGCATCGCTATCGAAGCGCCGCGCGAGGGCCAGCGGGTCGCCCAGCAGGTACTGGCGCTGGACGGCTACGGCGTCTCGACCTCGGGCGATTACCGCAACTATTTCGAAGAGAACGGCCAGCGCTATTCGCACACCTTCGACCCGCGCACCGGCGCGCCGATCGACCATCACTTGGCTTCGGTCACGGTGATCGATCCGTCGACGCGCAACGCCGACGGCCTGTCGACCCTGCTGATGGTGCTCGGTCCGGAAGAGGGCTACCGTTTCGCCGAGAAGCACCGACTGGCGGCGCTGTTCGTCAGTCGCCAGGGCAACGGTTTCGACAGCCGCACCACGCCACGCTACGAGCAACTGTTCGGCAACCAAGGAGAACGTCCATGACCTGGCTACTGGTCTTCGTCATCATGCTGCTGGTGGTCTTCGGCATGTCCATCGGGGTCATCATGGGCCGCAAGCCGATCGCCGGTTCCTGCGGCGGCATCGCCAACCTGGGGATCGAGAAGGAGTGCTCGATCTGCGGCGGCGACCGGCAGAAATGCGAGGAAGCCAACCGCGACGAATCTGTAGTGCCCGGAAAACTCGCCTACGACGCGACCAAACGCTAATGTGCGACATTTCGCACGGGGCGTAACATATGCCCGCCTCGAGGTCGGACCGAGCCTTGCCCGGCGAATGCCGTCGTTCGCACCGACCCGATGATCGAATCGATCCGCCGCGCACATGTTGTGCAGCGGCTTTGCCGGAGGCGCCAGTGGGCGCCTCGGCCTGTTCTGAGGAGTACGCATGGCTGTCTACAACTACGACGTGGTGATTTTGGGCACGGGTCCGGCGGGCGAAGGGGCGGCGATGAACGCCTCCAAGTACGGACGCAAGCTGGCGGTAGTCGACAGCCGTCGCGTGGTCGGAGGCAACTGCACGCACCTCGGCACCATTCCTTCCAAGGCCCTGCGCCACTCGGTGAAGCAGATCATCGAGTTCAACACCAACCCGATGTTCCGCCAGATCGGCGAGCCGCGCTGGTTCTCCTTTCCCGACGTGCTGAAGAGCGCCGACCGGGTGATCTCCAAGCAGGTCGCCTCGCGTACCGGCTACTACGCGCGCAATCGCATCGACATGTTCACCGGCACCGCCAGCTTCGTCGACGAACGCACCGTCGAAGTGGTGACGCCGAGCGGTGCGGTGGAGCGCCTGGTCGCCGACCAGTTCGTGATCGCCACCGGCTCGCGCCCGTATCGTCCTTCGGACATCAATTTCAACCACCCGCGGGTCTACGACAGCGACACCATCCTGTCCCTGAGCCACACCCCGCGCCGGCTGATCATCTACGGAGCCGGGGTGATCGGCTGCGAATACGCGTCGATCTTCAGCGGCCTGGGCGTGCTGGTGGACCTGATCGATACGCGCGACCAGTTGCTCAGCTTCCTCGATGACGAGATTTCCGATGCGCTGAGCTACCACCTGCGCAACAACAACGTGCTGATCCGCCACAACGAGGAGTACGAGCGCGTCGAGGGGCTGGACAACGGTGTCATCCTGCACCTGAAGTCGGGCAAGAAGATCAAGGCGGACGCGCTGCTCTGGTGCAACGGCCGGACCGGCAATACCGACAAGCTCGGCCTGGAGAACGTCGGCATCAAGGTCAACAGCCGTGGCCAGATCGAGGTGGACGAGAACTACCGCACTTCGGTGAGCAACATCTTCGCCGCCGGCGACGTGATCGGCTGGCCGAGCCTGGCCAGCGCTGCCTACGACCAGGGCCGCTCGGCCGCCGGCAACATCGTCGAGAGCGACAGCTGGCGCTTCGTCAACGATGTGCCGACCGGCATCTACACCATTCCGGAGATCAGCTCGATCGGCAAGAACGAAAGCGAACTGACCGCGGCGAAGATTCCCTACGAAGTGGGCAAGGCGTTCTTCAAGGGCATGGCCCGGGCGCAGATTTCCAACGAGCCGGTGGGCATGCTGAAGATCCTGTTCCATCGCGAGACCCTGGAGATCCTCGGCGTGCACTGCTTCGGCGACCAGGCTTCGGAAATCGTCCACATCGGCCAGGCGATCATGAACCAGCCGGGCGAGCTGAATACCCTGAAGTACTTCGTCAACACCACCTTCAACTACCCGACCATGGCGGAAGCCTATCGGGTAGCGGCGTTCGACGGCCTCAACCGGCTTTTTTGAAGGACTCCGGCCGGCGGCCTGAGCCGGCCGGAGGGGATGTGCTCAGCGATTCCCGAGGGTGGCGCTGGCCAAACCGGGAAAGTCTGTGATCAGGCTGTCCACGCCGAAGTCGGCGAGCCGGCGCATCAGCGCCGGTTCGTTGACCGTCCACACCGAGACGTGAAGCCCCTGGCGCTGGGCCTTGAGCAGGCGTTCCGGGGTGCATAGGGTCCAGTTCAGGGCGAGCAGGGCACAGCCATAGTGCTGGGCGACCTTCAGCGGGTCGAGCCAGGCGTATTCGGCGACCAGCCCGCGCGACAGCTCCGGGGTCAGTTCGTTGAGGGCCTTGAGCACGGTCCGCGAACCGCTGGTGACGGTGACCTTGTCGCGGTTGCCGAAGCGCTCGGTCAGCTCCCTGATCCGCGTTACCGTCCGCGCCGCGCGTTCGCGCGAGGCGCTCTTCACTTCCAGTTGCCAGTGCTCGAACGGGCACTTCTCGAACAACTCCTCCAGCCGCGGGATCGGCGTCGGCCGTACCCAGCCGGGGCCGCCTTCGCGCGCGTCGTAGGTGACCAGGGTGGCCGCGTCGTGTTCGGCGACCTTGCCGCGGCGGCCGGTGGTGCGCTTCAGGGTCGGGTCGTGGATCACCATCAGTTCGCCGTCGCGGGACAGGTGCAGGTCCAGTTCGCAACGGTTGACGCCATGCTCCAGGCAGCGCTGGAAGCTGGCCAGGGTGTTTTCCGGCGCTTCGCCCTTGGCGCCGCGATGTCCATAGATGAGAGTCACTGTGGCTCCTTGTTCGAGGGTTGCGCGGGATTCCGCGGCCGATGATGGCGAACGCTGTCGATCACCCGGCCGCTTTCGAAATATACCGAGAAGTCGCGGTAATCCCAGCGCACGATGGGCGGCTGGCCGACCGCGGGATGTTCCTCGTCGGCCAGGCCGAAGCGTTGCAGCACGGCTTCGCGGCTTTCGCCGCGCGCGGGCAGGGCGACCCGGGTATCGCCCTGGGCGCCCAGCGGAATGCTCAGGGTGTCGGCGAACAGCGGCGGGGCGAGGAGGAGGGAGCACAGCAGTAGCGAACGGAGCATCGGTACATCTCAGGTCGAAGAAGGTTGGCCCGGCTCGCCGAGCGGGCCTTGTCCGGCCCGTGCCAGGCGGCGCTGCTGGGCCTGCTTCTGGAGGATATGCCGGGCCAGCAACTGGCGCTGTGCGTCGCTCAACGCTTCGAACTCGGTGCCGATCTCGAATTCGTCGTCGTGTGGCTGGGCGTGGATTACCCGGGCCCGCAGTTCGAGGCCGAACCCCTGCGGCAACAGGACCATGCGCAGGACGAGCAATTGGCCGACCGGCAATGCGCGGTCGTGGCGGAAGCTGACGCCCCCCTCGGACAGGCTGACCTTGCGCGGTTCGCCGATCTCCTTGAGCAGGCTCTGCACCATGACCTGGCCAAGCAGGTCGATGCGCTTGTTCATCACCTTCAGGTAGTTGGCCAGCGTGCGGTCGCGTTCGCTGATGTGGCGCAGCAGGTGCTGCGACTCGTAATCCATCAGGTGGAGGTCGCTGAGCAGGCTGAACAGGGTGGCCCCCGGCTCGCTCTCCAGGCCGTCTTCGACGGCCCCGGCAGGGCGAAATTCCAGTGCGAGGGTATCTTCGATACGGTAGTATTCGCGGCGGTCATCCGCGTCACGAGTGGACATGGCGAACCCACGGCGGCAGTGATGGTCAGAGTGTAAGGCCGCCGGCGATGCCTCGCCACTTCGCCATCCCGACGCATCCATTTTCTGCCAGCTAAGGGCGACATGTTCAGACCCCTGTCCGTTTTCATCGGCACGCGCTATACGCGGGCCAAACGTCGCAGCCATTTCGTCTCCTTCATTTCGCTGACCTCGATGATCGGCCTGGCACTGGGCGTGCTGGTGATGATCGTGGTGCTCTCGGTGATGAACGGCTTCGATCGCGAGATGCGTACCCGCATCCTCGGCATGGTGCCGCAGGCCACCGTCGAGTCGTACCAGCCCATCGATGACTGGCGCGCCCTGGCCGAGAAGGTCAAGGCCCACGAGCATGTCAGCGCGGTAGCGCCGTTCACCCAGATGCAGGGCATGCTCAGCGCCAATGGCGCGGTGCAGACGGTGATGGTCGATGCGGTCGATCCGCTGGAAGAGGCCAAGGTCTCGATCATTCCCGATTTCTTCAAGCAGGGCTCGCTGGCGGAACTCAAGGCCGGCGGCTTCGGCATCGTCATCGGCCAACTGGCGGCGCAGAAGCTTGGCGTCGGCATCGGCGACAAGGTCACCCTGATCCTCCCCGAGGTGGCGGTCACCCCGGCCGGGGTGTTCCCGCGGATGAAGCGTTTCACCGTGGTCGGCACCTTCCGCGTCGGCGCCGGCGAACTGGATGGCGGCCTGTCGCTGATCCACCTGGAAGACGCCGCGCGCCTGCAGCGCTGGAAGACCAACCAGGTACAGGGGCTGCGCCTGAAGCTCGACGACCTGTTCCAGGCGCCGCGGGTGGCCTGGGAGATCGCCCGGACCCTGACCGACAATGACTTCTACGCCCGCGACTGGACGCGCAGCCACGGCAACCTGTACCAGGCCATCCGCATGGAAAAGACCATGATCGGCCTGTTGCTGCTGCTGATCGTCGCGGTCGCCGCGTTCAACATCATTTCCACCCTGGTGATGGTGGTCACCGACAAGAAGTCGGACATCGCCATCCTTCGTACCCTCGGCGCCACGCCGGGGCAGATCATGGCTACCTTCATGGTCCAGGGTACGGTGATCGGGGTGATCGGCACGCTGGTCGGCGGGGTCCTCGGGGTGGTCGCGGCACTCAACGTCAGCGCCTGGATTTCCGCCCTGGAAAAGCTGCTGGGCCACCAGTTCCTCGCGTCCGACGTGTACTTCATCGATTACCTGCCGTCGCAACTGATGCTCGACGATGTCGTGCTGGTCTGCGGCGCGGCCCTGGTCCTCAGCTTCTTCGCCACTTTGTATCCAGCCTGGCGTGCGGCTCGCACCCAGCCTGCGGAGGCTTTGCGTTATGAATGACAAGTCGGTGCTGAGTTGCCGCAACCTGAGCAAGAGCTACGACGAGGGGCCGCAATCGGTGCAGGTGCTGTCCGGTGTCGAGTTGAACCTGCTGCCTGGGGAGCGGGTGGCTATCGTCGGCAGCTCCGGTTCGGGCAAGAGCACCTTGCTGAACATGCTCGGCGGCCTGGACACGCCCTCCGCCGGCAGCGTCTGGCTCGCCGGCGAGGAACTCTCGGCGCTGAACGAGACGGCCCGCGGGCTGCTGCGCAACCGCGCGTTGGGCTTCGTCTACCAGTTCCACCACCTGTTGCCGGAGTTCACCGCTCTGGAGAACGTCTGCATGCCGCTGTTGATCGGCCGCACGCCGATCGCCGAAGCCCGCCAGCGGGCGGCCGAGCTGCTGGAGCGGGTCGGGTTGGGGCATCGCCTGTCGCACAAGCCGGCCGAGCTGTCCGGCGGCGAGCGCCAGCGGGTGGCGATCGCCCGCGCGCTGGTCAACCGTCCGCAGCTGGTACTGCTCGACGAGCCCACCGGCAACCTCGACCAGCATACCGCCCAGGGTATCCAGGAGCTGATGCTGGAACTGAGCCGTTCGTTGCAGACCTCGTTCCTGGTGGTAACCCACGATCTCCAGCTGGCCGGGCACATGGATCGCATCCTGCGCCTGGAAGAAGGCCGACTGATCGCCGCGTAGCGGGGCGACGGCGTGCCCGCCGTCCGCTCCCGTCCGGCGAATCCCCCATCGACTCGGTGCATCCGCGACATGTTCAGACCGTTACCGTTCTTCATAGGCCTGCGCTACACCCGCGCCAAACGCCGCAACCACTACATCTCGTTCATCTCGCTGACCTCGATGATCGGCCTGGCGCTGGGCGTGCTGGCGATGATCATCGTGCTCTCGGTGATGAACGGCTTCCAGAAGGAAATGCGCACGCGGATCCTCGGCATGGTGCCGCATGCCACTATCAGCGCGACGCAGCCGCTGGACGACTGGCAGACCGTCGCCAACGCGGCGCTGCGGCACCGCGAGGTGGTCGGCGCGGCGCCGTTCGCCGAACTGCAGGGCATGCTGTCGTACAAGGGCAACATGCTGCCGGTGCTGGTCAACGGCATCGACCCGCAGGAGGAGCGCAAGGTTTCCATCATCGGCGAGCACATCGTCCAGGGCAGCCTGGACGATCTCAAGCCTGGCGAGTTCGGCATCGTCCTCGGCGAGATCACCGCGCGGCGCTTCCATGTCAATGTCGGCGACAAGCTGACCCTGATCGTCCCGGAAGCCACCAGTGCGCCGGGCGGCATCACTCCGCGCATGCAGCGCTTCACCATCGTCGCCCTGTTCAAGGTCGGCGCCGAACTGGACAACTCGCTGGCGCTGATCGACATCGCCGATGCCGGCCAGTTGCTGCGCCTGCAACCGGGCCAGGTGCCGAGCGTGCGCCTGGAACTGAAGGATCTCTACCAGTCGCCGCAGGTCGCCGCCAAGGTGGTCAAGGAGTTGGGGCAGGGCTTCAGGTCCAGCGACTGGACCAGGACCCAGGGCAGCCTGTTCAACGCGATGAAGATGGAAAAGACCATGATCGGCCTGCTCCTGCTGCTGATCATCGCGGTCGCCGCCTTCAACATCATCGCCACCCTGATCATGGTGGTCGCCGACAAGCGCACCGACATCGCGATTCTTCGTACCCTCGGCGCCACGCCGAGGCAGATCATGGCGATCTTCATGGTCCAGGGCACCGTCATCGGCGTGATCGGGACGGTCATCGGCGGGGTGCTCGGGGTGTTCGCGGCGTTGAACATCACCGGGATGATCGACCGCATCGAGCGGCTGGTCGGGCACAAGGTCTTCAGCTCGGACGTGTACTTCATCAACTACCTGCCTTCCGACCTGCAGGTGCTGGACGTGGTGCTGATCTGCAGCGCTGCATTGCTGATGAGCTTCCTCGCCACCCTGTACCCATCCTGGCGCGCGGCGCGGACACAACCGGCCGAGTCGCTGCGCTACGAGTGAGCGAGAAGGCCTGCGCCTGTCCCCGCATGGGGCGGACAAGGCCCAAGAAAAAGCCGCCTTCGAGGCGGCTTTTTCATGTCCGGCGGATCACTTCGCGGCGACCCGCTCGCGACGTTGCCGGCAGCGTCGGCTCCAACTGCGCTGCACCCACCAGCGCCAGTAGAGCATCGTCAGCGCGTAGCCGAGGATGGCGGCGATGATGCCGCACACCACCGAACCGAGCAGGAAGGGCTGCCAGAGGCTGGACAGCTCCTGGCTGATCCATTCCCAGGTGAGATGGTCCGGCAGGGTGCGCGGCGGCACCTGCATCAACCAGGCGCCCAGCTTGTAGGTGCAATAGAAGACCGGGGGCATCGTGATCGGATTGGTCAGCCAGACCAATCCGACGGAGATTGGCAGATTGCTCCGAATCCACACCGCCAGACCGGCCGCCAGCAGCATCTGCATCGGCATCGGGATGAAGGCGGCGAACAGCCCGGCGGCCATGGCGCGCGATACCGAGTGGCGATTGAGATGCCAAAGGTTGGGATCGTGCGTCAACTTGCCGAGAAAGCGCAGCGACTTCTGCGAGCGGATGCTTTCCGGATCGGGCATGTAGCGCTTGAACAGGCGACGCGGCATGTGGGCTCTCGGTGGATATAGGCTTGCGTATTATGCCAAGCAAGATGACAGGATTTCGTTGCCCATTGTATGACCCCATGTGACATGTCGGGGAGCGGAGGGCACGCCACGGGGATGGGAGGAACCGTTCATGCGCCTGGGATTGTCAGCCCTCGCCGCGGGGCTGCTGGCCCTGCGCTTCCTGGCGGAATTGCCGTCGGTCGGCTGGCTGCTGGGCATGGCCGCCGCCGGACTGTTGCTGCTGTTCGGCCGGCTGTACCGGCTGGGGTTGTTCCTGCTCGGGTTCGCCTGGGCCTGCGGCTCGGCGCAAGTCGCCCTGGACGGACGCCTCGTCGCCGAGCTGGATGGTCGCACCCTTTGGCTGGAGGGGCGTGTGGTCGATCTGCCGGCGAGCGGCGAGGGCGTCACGCGCTTCCGGCTGGAGGAGGTCAGCGCTGCGCGGGGCGTGCTTCTTCCCGAGCGTCTGCGCCTGAGCTGGCGCGGCGCGCCGCCGCTGATGGGCGGCGAACGCTGGCGCCTGGCGGTGACCCTGAAACGCCCCCGCGGCCTGGTGAACGCGGCGGGTTTCGACTACGAGGCCTGGTTGTTGGCGCAGCGGGTCGGTGCCGTGGGCACGGTGAAGGCGGGCCAACGCCTGCAGCTGGCCAGCGGCCTGGATGCCTGGCGCGATGCCTGGCGCCAACGCCTGCTGGCGGTCGACGCACAGGGGCGCGGCGCCGCCCTGGCGGCGCTGGTGCTGGGGGATGGCTCGGGATTGAGTGCGGCCGAGTGGCGCATGTTCCAGGACACCGGCACCGTGCATCTGATGGTCATCTCCGGTTCGCATATCTCGTTGCTGGCGGGGATGCTCTATGGCCTGGTGGCGGCCTTGCATCGCCTGGGCTGCTGGCCGCGGCGCCTGCCCTGGCTGCCCTGTGCCTGCGCCCTGGGTTTGCTTGGTGCCTGGAGCTACGGGTTGATGGCGGGTTTCGAGGTCCCGGTGCGGCGTGCTTGCCTGATGGTCAGCCTGGCGCTGGTCTGGCGCCTGCGTTTCCGCCACCTGGGCTTGCTGACCCCGCTGCTGGCAACGCTGGTGCTGGTCTTGCTGGTCGAGCCGCTGGCCAGCCTGCAGGCGGGGTTCTGGCTGTCGTTCCTGGCGGTTGCCCTGCTGCTCTGGCTGTTCGCCGGGCGCCTTGGGCGCTGGCGCTGGTGGGCGGCCTGGGGGCGGGCGCAGTGGGGGATGGCGCTGGGGCTGGCGATGCCGCTGCTGGCGCTGGGCCTGCCGTTGAGCCTGAGCGGAGCGCCGGCCAACCTGCTGGCGGTGCCTTGGATCGAACTGCTGGTAGTGCCTCCGGCCCTGGCGGGGAGCCTGCTGCTATGGGTGCCCGGGCTGGGCGAGGGGCTGCTTCGCGCCGCTGGCGTTTCGCTGGACCTGCTGTTTCGTGCGCTTGGCCTGCTGGCGGGCCTGGCCGAGGCCTGGCAGCCACCCGCCGCAGCGGCCTGGAGCGTAGCGCTGGGCATGCTCGGCGCGCTCTGCTGGCTGGCGCCGGCTGGCTTGCCGTTGCGTGCCCTCGGTGCCGCGTTGCTACTGCCGGCGTTGTTGCCGTCATCGCCGCCTGTCGAATGGGGGCGGGCGGAAGTGCGGGTGCTGGACGTCGGCCAGGGGCTGGCCGTGCTGGTGCGTACCCGGGAGCATGCCTTGCTCTATGACAGCGGTGCGCGGCAGGGGGCGTTCGACATGGGCGAGCGGGTGGTGGTGCCGGTGCTGCGCAGCCTGGACCTGCGGCGCCTGGACGGCCTGTTGCTGAGCCATGCCGACAACGACCATGCAGGCGGTGCTCCTACGGTCGCTTCCCGATTCCCGCCGGGTTGGCTGGTCAGCGGCGAACCCGCGCGCCTGCCTTCGCCGTTGTTCGCGGTCAGCTGCGACGAGCGGCGCTGGTCCTGGGATGGCGTGGTTTTCGAACAGTGGGCATGGGCGCAGGCCGGCGACAGCAACGACCGCTCCTGCGTGCTGAGGGTCGAGGCCGATGGCGAAGTCCTGCTGCTGACCGGGGACATCTCGCGTGCGGCCGAGCATGCCTGGCTGGCGCGACAGGCCGATCCCCGGGTCGACTGGTTGCTGGCGCCGCATCATGGCAGCCGCAGTTCCTCCGGAGTCGCCTTCGTGTTGCGTACGCGGCCTCGCCATGTGCTGGTCTCGCGAGGTTGGCGCAACGCCTTCGGCCATCCCCATGGCGAAGTGATGGAGCGTTACGCAAGGGTCGCCGCGCAGGTCCACGACACGGCACGCGACGGTGCCCTGACGTTTCTCCTCGGAAGCCGTGGCGGCGCACGCCGGGAGCGTGATTCGGCGCACTTCTGGCGGGAAAAATGAGAACCGTGGCGGTCGGCGGAAAATGGTCGCTGTGCTAGAGTGGCGCCACTTTTTTTTCGGGGATATGCCACTGTGTGGGAACTGGTTCAAGCCGGCGGCTGGATGATGCTGCCGATCATTCTGAGTTCGATCGCCGCCACCGCCATCGTCGCGGAGCGCCTGTGGACGCTGCGCAAGAGCCGCGTCGCGCCGCCCGAGCTGCTCGGCCAGGTGTGGAAGCAGATCAAGGGCAAGCAACTGAGCGCCCAGAAGCTCAAGGACCTGCGCGCCAACTCGCCGCTGGGAGAGATCCTCGCCGCCGGCCTGGCCAACTCCAAGCACGGTCGCGAGATCATGAAGGAGTGCATCGAGGAGGCTGCTTCCGGTGTCATCCACGAGCTGGAGCGCTACCTCAACGCCCTCGGCACCATCGCCGCGATGGCGCCGCTGCTGGGCCTGCTGGGTACGGTGTTCGGCATGATCCAGATCTTCGGCGCCTTCATGGACAACGGCATGGCCAACTCGCCGATGCTTGCCGCGGGCATCTCCAAGGCATTGATCACCACCGCCGCCGGCCTGCTGGTGGCGATTCCGGCGGTGTTCTTCCATCGCTACCTGCTGCGGCGGGTCGACGAACTGGTGATCGCCATGGAGCAGGAGGCCATCAAGCTGGTGGAAGTGGTGCAGGGCGATCGTGAAGTCGACTACGTCGAGGAAGGCAAAGCGTGAAATTCCGCCGCAGACGGGCGGGTGCCGCCCGTGAAGACGTCTTCATCAACCTGGCGTCGCTGATCGACGTGATCTTCGTCCTGCTGCTGTTCTTCGTGGTCAGTACCACCTTCACCCGCCCCGAGCAGCTCAACATCGAGCTGCCATCGGCGGAGAGCGGCGAAACCGCCGGCACCGAGCAGAAGCAACTGGAACTCTCGGTGGATGCCGAGGGGCACTACGCCTTGAACGGGCAGGCGCTGGCCAAGAGCGACCTGGCCACCCTGATGGCGGCGATGCAGCGTGAATCGGCGGGCGACAACAACCTGCCGGTGGTGATCAGCGCCGATGCCAAGTCCACCCACCAGTCGGTGGTCACGGCGATGGACGCAGCGGGCAAGCTGGGCTTCGTCCACCTGCGCATCACCACGGTCGAGAACACGGCGGCCAAGCCCTGATGTCGTTCTCCGAGCGACTGCTCGCCGCCTGGTACCAGGGGCATCCGGCGCTGGCGCTGCTGCGTCCGTTGGAGGCTCTCTATCGTCGGGTGGCGAACGGCCGCCGGGCGGACTTCCTGTCCGGGCGCAAGCCCGCCTACCGGGCACCGCTGCCGGTGCTGGTGGTAGGCAACATCACCGTCGGCGGAACCGGCAAGACGCCGATGATCCTCTGGATGATCGAGCACTGCAGGGCTCGCGGCTTGCGGGTTGGCGTGATCAGCCGCGGCTATGGTGCCCGGCCGCCCACCACGCCGTGGCGGGTGCGGGCCGAGCAGGACGCCGCGGAGGCCGGCGACGAACCGCTGATGATCGTCCGGCGCAGCGGCGTGCCGCTGATGATCGACCCGGATCGTCCGCGCGCCCTGCAGGCGCTGCTCGCCGAAGAGCAGTTGGACCTGGTCCTCTGCGACGATGGCTTGCAGCACTACCGCCTGGCGCGCGATCTGGAGCTGGTGCTGATCGATGCCGCGCGCGGTCTCGGCAATGGTCGTTGCCTGCCGGCCGGTCCGTTGCGCGAACCGGCGGAGCGTCTGCAAAGCGTCGACGCGCTGCTTTACAACGGCGCCGACGAGGATCCTGACGGCGGTTACGCATTCCGCTTGCAGCCTACTGCGCTGATCAACCTGCAGAGCGGCGAGCGCCGACCGCTGGAGCATTTTCCCGCGGGCCAGGAAGTCCACGCCCTGGCCGGGATCGGCAATCCGCAGCGTTTCTTCAGGACGCTCGAGGCGCTACACTGGCGAGCGATTCCGCATGCCTTCCCGGATCACGCGACCTACACGGCGGCCGAACTGGCGTTCAGCCCGCCGCTGCCGCTGCTGATGACCGAGAAGGATGCCGTTAAATGCCGGGCTTTCGCAGCGGCCGACTGGTGGTACCTGGCGGTCGATGCGGTGCCTTCCCCTGCATTCGTCGCCTGGTTCGACGCCCGACTCGAGCATCTCCTGGCGCGCTGACCGGCGGCCGTGCCGCCATTGTATGAAGGACTCCGCCATGGACCCGAAACTCCTCGATATTCTTGCCTGCCCGTTGACCAAGGGCCCGCTGGTGCTCAGCGAAGACAAGACTGAACTGATCAGCAAGCAGGCCGGCCTGGCCTATCCGATCCGCGACGGCATCCCGGTGATGCTGGAGAGCGAGGCTCGCTCCCTGAACGTGGACGAGCGGCTGGACAAGTAATGACCCAGGCGTTCACTGTCGTCATTCCCGCCCGCTACGCCTCCACTCGTCTGCCCGGCAAGCCATTGCAGGATATCGCCGGCCAGCCAATGATCCAGCGTGTCTGGAATCAGGCCCGCAAGAGCGCCGCCAGCCGCGTGGTCGTCGCCACCGACGACGAACGCATCCTGGCGGCGTGCCAGGGGTTCGGCGCCGAGGCGCTGCTGACGCGTGCCGAGCACAACTCCGGCACCGATCGCCTGGAGGAAGTCGCTTCCCGGCTCGGCCTGGCCAGCGATGCCATCGTGGTCAACGTCCAGGGCGACGAGCCGCTGATCCCCCCTGCGCTCATCGATCAGGTGGCGGCCAACCTGGCGGCGCACCCGGAAGCCGCCATCGCTACCCTGGCCGAGCCGATCCATGAGGTCTCCGCGCTGTTCAATCCGAACGTGGTCAAGGTCGCCACCGACATCGACGGCCTGGCCCTGACTTTCAGTCGTGCGCCCTTGCCCTGGGCTCGCGACGCCTTCGCCCGCGATCGCGACAGCCTGCCGGAGGGCGTGCCCTATCGTCGCCACATCGGCATCTACGCCTATCGCGTGGGTTTCCTTGCCGATTTCGTCGCCTGGGGACCGTGCTGGCTGGAGAACGCCGAAAGCCTCGAGCAATTGCGCGCGCTCTGGCACGGGGTGCGAATCCATGTGGCCGATGCCCGCGAAACCATGCTTCCGGGCGTGGATACGCCGGAAGACCTCGAACGCGTTCGCCGCGTGCTGGGGGACTGATGCGCGTCCTGTTCGTCTGCCTGGGCAACATCTGCCGGTCGCCCACCGCCGAAGGCGTGTTCCGGCGCAAGGTCGAGGAGGCCGGGCTGGCCTCCCGTATTCATGTCGATTCCGCCGGCACCGCCGGCTGGCATGTCGGCAAGGCACCTGACCAGCGCACCCGCCTTGCCGCGCAAAGGCGCGGCTACGATCTGTCGGCACTGCGTGGACGCCAGGTCGGCATCGAGGATTTCTCCTGCCATGACCTGATCCTGGCCATGGACCTGTCCAACCTGGCCGACCTCGAGACCCTGCGTGCCGGGCGCGGTGCCGCCGAACTGGATCTGTTCCTGCGTCGCTACGGATCCGAGCGGGACGAAGTACCCGATCCCTACTATGGCGGCGAAGAAGGCTTCGAGCAGGTCCTCGACCTGATCGAACATGCCTGCGACCGTCTGTTGATCGAAGCCAAGGGGCGACTGTGAGCCTGGAACTGCAAGAGCATTGCTCGCTGAAGCCCTATAACACCTTCGGCATCGACGTGCGCGCCCGCCTGCTGGCCCACGCCCGGGACGAGGCTGATGTGCGCGAAGCCCTGGCCCTGGCTCGGGAGCGTGGATTGCCGCTGCTGGTGATCGGTGGTGGCAGCAACCTGCTGCTGACCCGTGACGTCGAGGCGCTGGTATTGCGCATGGCCAGCCAGGGGCGGCGAATTGTTTCCGATGCCGCGGATTCGGTGCTGGTCGAGGCGGAGGCGGGCGAGGCCTGGGACCCATTCGTGCAATGGAGCCTGGAACGGGGCCTGGCCGGTCTGGAAAATCTCAGCCTGATTCCCGGCACCGTGGGTGCGGCGCCGATGCAGAACATCGGCGCCTATGGCGTGGAGCTGAAGGACGTCTTCGACAGTCTGACGGCGTTGGATCGCCAGGATGGAACCCTGCGTGAGTTCGATCGCCAGGCCTGCCGTTTCGGCTACCGCGATAGCCTGTTCAAGCAGGAGCCGGATCGCTGGCTGATCCTCCGCGTGCGCCTGCGCCTGACGCGGCGGGAGAGGCTGCACCTGGACTACGGGCCGGTACGCCAGCGCCTGGAGGAGGAGGGCATCGCCAGTCCGACGGCCAGGGACGTAAGCCGGGTAATCTGCGCCATTCGCCGGGAGAAGCTGCCCGACCCCGCCGTATTGGGCAATGCTGGCAGCTTCTTCAAGAACCCGCTGGTGGATGCGGCGCAGGCCGAACGCTTGCGTCAGGCCTTCCCGGATCTGGTCGGCTATCCGCAGGCGGACGGTCGGCTGAAGCTGGCTGCAGGCTGGCTCATCGACAAGGGCGGCTGGAAGGGTTTCCGCGATGGCCCGGTGGGGGTACACGCGCAGCAGGCGCTGGTCCTGGTCAACCATGGCGGCGCCACTGGTGCCCAGGTCCGGGCATTGGCCGAGCGTATCCAGGAGGACGTCCGTCGGCGTTTCGGCGTCGAATTGGAGCCTGAACCCAATCTCTACTGAGGGTGCGGCTGGAGAATGAAAAAGGGATGCCGGCGGCATCCCTTTTTCATTGTGCGTGTTCGGCGGCTCTGGTCATGACGGGCGGTATGCCGGAGTGCCGCGGAATGGCGCGCAAAAAAAGGGGATGCCATGGCATCCCCTTTTTTCAGCCTGTCACTCAGGCATGCGGGCGCGAGGTTTCGCTTTCCTCGGTCTTTTTCGCGTGCTCCGTGTCGGCGGCGTCTTCGCCGGAAGCTTCAGGCTCGGCCTGTACCGCTTCCTGGGCTTCGTCCGCCTGAGACGGAACGTCGGCCTGGGCGATTTCTTCAGCCTGGGGTGCAGCAGGTTCCTCCTGGGCCGACGCTTCCTCGCTCGCTACAGCCGGGATCTCCTCGACGGCGGGAGCGGCCTGAGCTGCCGCTTCGGCTGCTGCTGCGGCTTCGCGTGCCAGACGCTCGGCTTCGCGTTGCAGGCGACGTTTTTCCCGTGGGTCGTTGAGGGCACGGCCAGTCGCGTTGGCCGGCACCGCCGCGATGGCCGGGGTCGGCTCCTCGGTGGCTGCGGGCTCGCTAGGGGCTGCTACCTCGACGGGCGCCGGGGCGGCAACTTCTTCGGCCGCTTCCGTTGCCGGTTGCACGGCGCTCTCGGCGTCTTCGCGGCTTTCCACGCTTTCGCTGGCGAAGGGAGCTTCTTCAGTGACTTGCGCGACCAGCAGGGTGCTCTGGTCGGCTTCGTCCCGGACCACGCTGACGGTCACCGGCGCTTCGATGTCGGCGGTTTCGCCGGCATTGGCCTCGCTGTCCGCGCCCTGGGTTTCGACGGCTTCGCTGGTCGGTGCGTTGGTTTCATCGCTTGCCGTGGTTTCGCTGGCAGCCTCGCTGGTAGTGGCCGGGGCTTGCTCCACGTTTGCTTCTACGGCTTCGCTGGCGACAGCGATACCGGCAGCAGCGGCGGCTGCGACGGTGTTCAGCGGCGCGGCGGCGTTATCGGTCGCCTCGCTGCCTTCCAGCTCGCCGCTGACCTCGCGCTGGCGTTCGCGGCGGTTGCTGCGACGACGCTGGCCGCGGGAGCGGCGGCGCGGGCGCTCGCCATCGGTATCGTCCTGCTCGTCCTGCTCCAGGCTCTCGTCGTTCGGCAGCGCCTCGGCTTCCAGGGCCGCGGCGTCGCGAGCCTGGCGATCCTCGCGCGGCTGGCGCTCTTCGCGGGCCGGGCGCTCGGCGCGTTCTTCACGGCCTTCGCGGGGTTGGCGCTCTTCGCGAGCCGGGCGTTCGGCGCGCTCTTCGCGGCGGCGTTCGCTGCGTTCCTCGCGACCTTCGCGGCCTTCGCGCGGCTGGCGTTCTTCGCGGGGCGTCCGCTCGGCGCGCTCTTCACGGCCTTCGCGCGGCTGGCGCTCCTCGCGAGCCGGGCGCTCGGCGCGCTCTTCGCGGCGGCGTTCGCTGCGCTCTTCGCGGTTCGGGCGTTCGGCGCGCTCTTCGCGCGGTTGGCGCTCTGCGCGTTCCTCGCGGGGCTTGCGCTCTTCGTCGCGGCGATTGCCATCGCGGCCATCGCGGCGGCGGTTCTGCTGGCGGCCGTTGCGACGCTCGTCCTGGCGGGTTTGGCGCTCGGCAGCCGGCTTGCTGGTTTCAGCAGGCTTGGCGGCAGGTTGATCCTTGCCTGCGAACAGGCCGACCAGGGACTTCACCAGGCCCTGGAACAGGCTCGGCTCGGGCATCGGCTTGGCCGGCTCGACCGGTGCTTCGGTATGTTGCGGTGCGGGCTGCTGGGGAGCGACGGTCTTGACTGCTGCTTCCTGGCGGACCAGGGTGCGGGTCGAGCTGACCGGCTGGGCTTCTTCGTGCTCGACGGTGGCCATTTCGTAGCTGGTCTGGCCGGCAACCAGTTCGGGGCTGTCATCGCGCAGACGCTGGACTTCGAAATGCGGGGTTTCCAGATGATCGTCCGGCAGGATGAAGATGCGCGCGCGGGTGCGCAGTTCGATCTTGGTGATGGCGTTGCGCTTCTCGTTGAGCAGGAAGGCGGCGACCTGGAAGGGCACGCGGGCGCGGACTTCCGCGGTGCGGTCCTTCAGGGCTTCTTCCTCGATCAGGCGCAGGATGGCCAGCGACAGCGACTCGACATCGCGGATGATGCCCTGGCCGTTGCAGCGCGGGCAGACGATGCCGCTGGTCTCGCCGAGGGACGGACGCAGGCGCTGGCGGGACATTTCCAGCAGGCCGAAGCGCGAGATGCGACCGACCTGGACGCGCGCGCGGTCGGCCTCGAGGGCTTCGCGGACACGCTCTTCCACGGCGCGCTGGTTCTTCGCCGGGGTCATGTCGATGAAGTCGATGACGATCAGGCCGCCGATGTCACGCAGGCGCAGCTGGCGGGCGATTTCCTCGGCCGCTTCCAGGTTGGTCTGCAGGGCGGTTTCCTCGATGTCGCCGCCCTTGGTGGCGCGCGCCGAGTTGATGTCGATGGAAACCAGGGCCTCGGTCGGGTCGATGACGATGGAGCCGCCGGACGGCAGCTTCACTTCACGCTGGAAGGCGGTCTCGATCTGGCTCTCGATCTGGAAGCGATTGAACAGCGGAACGCTGTCCTGGTACAGCTTCACCTTGCTGGCGTACTGCGGCATCACCTGGCGGATGAAGTTCAGGGCTTCTTCCTGGGCGTCGATGCTGTCGATCAGCACTTCGCCGATGTCCTGGCGCAGGTAGTCGCGGATGGCGCGGATGATGACGTTGCTTTCCTGGTAGATCAGGAAGGGCGCGCCACGTTCGCCGGACGCTTCCTTGATCGCGCTCCACAGTTGCAGCAGGTAGTCGAGGTCCCACTGCAGTTCCTCGGTGCTGCGGCCGAGGCCGGCGGTGCGCACGATCAGGCCCATGTCGGCCGGTGCGTTGAGGCCGTTCAGGGCCTCGCGCAGCTCGTTGCGTTCTTCGCCTTCGATACGGCGGGAGATGCCGCCGGCGCGCGGGTTGTTCGGCATCAGCACCAGGTAACGGCCGGCCAGGCTGATGAAGGTGGTCAGGGCGGCGCCCTTGTTGCCGCGCTCTTCCTTCTCGACCTGGACGATGACTTCCTGGCCTTCGCTCAGGACTTCCTTGATGTTGATCCGGCCTTCGGGGGATTTCTTGAAGTATTCGCGGGAGATTTCTTTGAGGGGGAGGAAGCCGTGGCGTTCGGCGCCGAAGTCGACGAAGGCGGCTTCGAGGCTGGGTTCGACGCGAGTGATGCGGCCTTTGTAGATGTTGGCCTTCTTCTGCTCGCGGGCGCCCGACTCGATGTCGAGGTCGAACAGGCGTTGGCCGTCGACCAGTGCAACACGCAACTCCTCGGGTTGAGTCGCGTTGATCAGCATTCTTTTCATGTAGTACCAATGGTTTCCGGGGCTACCGGAAACGGCGATCGGCACACACGACTCTCACGGTCGGTGCTCGGGCGCGTATTCAGGAATGGCGGGCCATTCCCGTGTCCAGCGGCGCTCGGCACTGGGTGCCGGTCCGCGACTACGTCTCCTGCTTCCTGTGTTTCAGAAGCACTTGAGTCAGGAGGAGGAATCGGCTGTCGGAGGCGGACGAAAAATGCGTCTGGATCAAGCTAGAAGCTACGCAGTCCAACAGCCGTACATCTCCACCCTACACATGTTCCTTAAGAATCGGGCGCCGCTCGCAGTATCCGGAGCGGGTTGGCATCTCGCGCTCACCGAAGTGGTCGCGGCTCATGTTTCAAGGCTTTGGTTTCGAGTCGTTAGCGGGTTGGAAATTTTCGTATTTCCGCTGAAACGCCTCTGTAGGACGGCCTGACGTCCGTTCAAAGTGTTTGCAGGCGAGGGGGAAATGCAGGTTGGCAATCATCCGCAGGCCAGGCCGCTTATGGCGGCTTCCCGACTATAGCAGCAATGATTAAGTGCTTCAATTGAATGAAAAATTGTTATGATGTACGGATGACTACTCCCGCCTCTCCGACCACCGGTGTCCAGCTGCTCGATGTGCCGCCGGAACTGGCTGGTCAACGTATCGACAATTTCCTTATCGCCCGTCTCAAGGGTGCGCCCAAGACCCTGATCTATCGCATCCTGCGTAAGGGCGAAGTGCGCGTGAACAAGGGGCGGATCAAGCCCGACTATCGGCTCCAGGCCGGAGACCAGGTGCGCGTGCCGCCGCTGCGCCTGGCCGAGCGTGATGAGCCGGCGCCGCTGGCGCAGGGGCTGCTGGAGCGGATGGAGGCGGCGATCGTCTACGAGGACAAGGCGCTGATCGTGGTCAACAAGCCCGCCGGGATCGCCGTGCATGGCGGCAGCGGCGTGAGCGCCGGGGTCATCGAGGTGTTTCGCCAGTTGCGCCCCGATGCCAAGGATATCGAATTGGTGCATCGTCTCGATCGCGATACCTCCGGCCTGCTGATGATCGCCAAGAAGCGCAGCATGTTGCGTCACCTGCATGAGGCCCTGCGGGGCGAGAAGATCGTCGACAAGCGCTATCACGCCCTGGTCCGTGGCCACTGGCCGGCTGGCAAGAAGAACGTGCGCGCGCCGCTGCTGAAGAACAACCTGCGTTCGGGCGAGCGAATGGTAGAGGTGAACGTCGAGGGCAAGGACGCGCTGACTGAGTTCCGGGTGCTGCGTCGCTTCGGCGATTTCGCCACCCTGGTGGAAGCACGCCCGATCACCGGGCGGACCCACCAGATCCGCGTGCATGCCAAGCACGCCGGGCATGCCATCGCCGGCGACCCGAAGTATGGCGACGAGGATTTCTCCCGCGAGATCCGCGAGCTGGGCGGCAAGCGCCTGTTCCTGCATGCCGCGCAGTTGCGCGTGCCGCTGCCCGACGGGCAGGTGCTGGAGCTGGAGGCGCCGGTGGACGAGATGTGGCAGCGTTCGCTGGAGCGTTTGAATGACTGATTACGCGTTGCTGGTATTCGATTGGGACGGCACCCTGGTCGACTCGATCGCGCGCATCGTCGATTCGATGAAGGCGGCGGCGCGGGAAACCGCTCTGCCGGAGCGGGACGATACCCGGATCAAGGGCATCATCGGCCTCGGCTTGCCCGAGGCGATCGCTTCGCTCTATCCGGAGGTTGGCGACCCTGCTCTGGTCGAGCGTTTCCGGCGTGCCTACAGTGAGCATTACCTGGCGCAGGAGGCGCAGCCGTCGCGGTTGTTCCCCGGCGTGGCCGAAGCCATGGTGCATTTTCGCGAGGCCGGGTTCCGCCTGGCGGTCGCCACCGGCAAGAGTCGGCGCGGCCTGGACCGGGTGCTGGCGGGGCATGGCTGGAGCGATTTCTTCGATATCACCCGCTGCGCCGACGAAACGGCCAGCAAGCCGGACCCGTTGATGCTCCACGAGATCCTGGCGCACTGCCGGGTCGAGCCGGGGCGGGCGCTGATGATCGGTGATTCGCCGTTCGACCTGGAAATGGCGCGGCGGGCGGGGATGGATTCGGTTGCGGTGGCCTATGGCGCCCAATCGCTGGAGCAGTTGCGGCCTTATGCGCCGCGGCTGGAAGTTGAGCATTTCACCGAGTTGCGCGCCTGGTTGGGCGGTGCTCGACGTGAGGCGGTTTCAGGAGTGGTTGAGCATGTCTGACGAGTGGAAGTCGGAAACGCCGAAGGCGAATGACGACAAGAGCTGGAAGCTGCTGGAGAAGGCGGTTCTCGCCGGGGTCCAGGAGCAGCGGCGGGCGCGGCGCTGGGGAATATTCTTCAAGTCGCTGACCTTCATCTATCTCTTTGTCGTGCTGCTGGCCTTCAGTCCGTTCGGCAGCCTGGAGAAATCGGCCTCGCGCAGCGGTAGCCACACGGCACTGATCGAGGTGAAGGGCATGATCGCCGACGATGAGCCGGCCAGCGCCGACAATATCGTCACGGCCCTGCGCGCGGCGTTCAAGGATGAGGGTACCAAGGGGATCGTCCTGCGGATCAACAGTCCGGGCGGCAGTCCGGTGCAGTCGGGCTATATCTATGACGAGATTCGTCGCCTGCGCGGCGAGCACCCGAACGTCAAAGTCTATGCGGTGATCAGCGACCTGGGTGCCTCCGGCGCCTACTACATCGCCAGCGCCGCCGACCAGATCTACGCCGACAAGGCCAGCCTGGTCGGTTCCATCGGCGTGACGGCGGCCAGCTTCGGTTTCGTCGGCACCATGGAGAAGCTCGGTGTCGAGCGACGCGTCTATACCTCCGGCGAGCACAAGTCGTTCCTCGATCCTTTCCAGCCGCAAAAGCCCGAGGAGACCCAGTTCTGGCAGCAGGTGCTGGATACCACCCACAAGCAGTTCATCGACAGCGTGAAAAAAGGGCGCGGCGACCGGCTCAAGGTCGAGGGGCATCCGGAGCTGTTCTCGGGTCTGGTCTGGTCCGGCGAACAGGCATTGCAGCTCGGTTTGATCGACGGTCTGGGCAATGCCAGCTATGTGGCGCGCGAAGTGGTGAAGGAGAAGAAGATCGAGGACTACACCGTGCAGGAGTCGCCGTTCGATCGCTTCGCCAAGAAGTTCGGTGCCAGTGTGGCGGAGCGCCTCGCGCTGTGGATGGGCTGGCAGGGGCCGGTACTGCGCTGAGAGCGTTTCCCTTCCTTATATAAAGAAGCCCGGCTGAAGCCGGGCTTCTTTATATGGGAATGCCGGAAATGGGAATGCCGGCTCAGGGGATTTCGACGCCTTCCTCGAGGAGCATGTCGACCAGGCGGATCAGCGGCAGGCCCACCAGGCTGGTGGCGTCCTCTCCTTCGGTGGCGCGGAACAGGCTGACGCCCAGGCCTTCCGCCTTGAAGCTGCCGGCGCAGTCCAGCGGGCGTTCCGCTTCGACGTAGCGGCGGATGCGGCTCTCGTCGAGGTGGCGGAAGTGCACGGTGAACGGCACGCATGCCACCTGGATGCGCCGGCTGGCGCTGTTGAGGAGGGCCAGTCCGGTGAGGAAGGTCACGCTCTTGCCGCTGGCGTCCCGTAGCTGCTGGATGGCGCGTTCGGGGGTGTGCGGCTTGCCGAGGATGTCGCCGTCGAGTACGGCGACCTGGTCGGAGCCGATCACCAGGTGTTGCGGATAGCGTCCGGCCAGCGCTTCGGCCTTGCTGGCGGAAAGGCGGCGCACCAGTTCCTCGGCACTTTCCCCGGCGCGATGGCTTTCGTCGATATCGGGGCTGGCGCTTTCGAAGGGAAGGCGCAGGCGGGTCAGGAGTTCGCGTCGGTAGGGGGAGCTGGAGGCGAGGATCAGGTCGGGCATGAGGTTCTCCGTGGCGAGCGGCCGATTTTAACGAAAAGACTCGTCCTTACAGCGGTTTATGGCTAATTTCCTTTGACAGGCGCGGGGGCGTCCCTATAATGGCGCGCTTATGTTGAATGGGCCGATTCCACCTCATATCGATCCGCGCAAGTTGGTCGACCGCGGCGCCACCCTCGAGGGTGTGTACGCGCTCGCCGATATGCCGCGTGTATGCGAGCAACTGACCAGCGATGCCGGTGAGGTGCGCGTGAAGGTTTCCTTCGAGCGCGACCACCAGAAGCTGGCGGTCATGCATATGCAGCTCGATACCGAGGTGAGCATGGTATGCCAACGCTGCCTGGATGCGGCGGCCATTCCCGTGCATGGCGAATATACCTACGCCATTCTTCGGGAAGGTCAGTCCGCCGACGGTCTGCCGAAGGGGTACGATGCGCTGGAAGTGGGGGAGGAACCCCTGGACCTGCTGGCGCTGGTCGAGGACGAGCTGTTGCTCGCCTTACCCATCGTTCCGGCCCATGACCCCGAAGTATGTCAGCACCCGGCTGGATTCGTCGTCGAAGACGAGCCGGAGTCGAGCGAAGTCGAGGACAAGCGTCCTAATCCGTTCAGCGTACTGGCACAGTTGAAGCGTGACCCAAACGTTTAGGAGTTAATCAATCATGGCTGTTCAGCAGAACAAAAAGTCTCGTTCCGCTCGTGACATGCGTCGTTCCCACGATGCGCTCGAGTCCAATGCTCTGTCCGTGGAAAAGAGCACCGGTGAAGTCCACCTGCGCCACCACGTATCCCCGGACGGCTTCTATCGCGGCCGTAAGGTAGTAGACAAGGGCTCCGACGAGTAATCCTTGTCCGCACCAATCATCGCGATTGATGCAATGGGTGGGGACTTCGGTCCCCACTGCGTTGTTCCGGCCTCTATTGCCTTCCTGGCAGAGAATTCCTCTTCGCAACTGATCCTCGTCGGTCAGCCTGCCCTCCTCGAAGAACTCCTTTCCCGCTATCCGTCGCTCGACCGGCAGCGCCTGCGCGTGCATGCGGCCAGCGAAGTGATAGGTTCAGACGAACGTCCCTCCCAGGCCTTGCGTGGCAAGCCGGACGCCTCCATGCGCGTGGCGCTGGAGCTGGTCCGCGACGGCCGGGCGCACGCGTGCGTCAGCGCCGGCAATACCGGGGCGTTGATGGCGCTGTCGCGGCACCTGCTGAAGACCCTGCCCGGTATCGACCGCCCTGCGATGGTGACGGCGGTTCCGACCGAGAAGGGGCATTGTCATCTGCTCGACCTCGGCGCCAACGTGGATTGCAGTGCCGAGCATCTCTACCAGTTCGCGGTGATGGGCGCGGTGGCGGCAGAGGCCTTGGGCTGCGTCTCGCCCCGGGTCGCCCTGCTCAACGTGGGGACCGAGGAGATCAAGGGCAACCAGCAGGTCAAGCTGGCGGCGAGTCTGTTGCAGAAGGCGCAGGGGTTGAATTTCAGCGGATATATAGAGGGCGATGGCCTGTATCGCGGTGAGGCCGACGTGGTGGTCTGCGACGGTTTCGTCGGCAACATCCTGCTGAAGGCCAGCGAAGGCCTGGCTGCCATGGTGTCGGCGCGGATCGAACAGCGCTTCCGCGATGGACTGGCGGCGAAGCTGGTCGGTGCGCTGGCGTTGCCGCTGCTGCGCCGGCTGCGCGGCGATATCGCTCCGGCACGCTATAACGGCGCCAGTTTCCTCGGATTGCAGGGGATAGTGGTGAAAAGCCATGGGTCTGCCGCCGAGGAGGGTTTCCAGAGCGCCTTGCGTCGCGCGGCACTGGAAGTCCGGGAAAACCTGCCGCAACGATTGCATGGCCGTCTCGAGCATCTGCTGCTCTAATGTGTGACCGGGCGGTCCAGGCAGCCATCCAACACTCAGTTTCCTGCGCCAGTCGCGGCTGGCGCGTTATCTCCGACGAGCAAAAGACCACAAGGGACCTATTCAATGTCTGCATCCCTCGCATTCGTCTTCCCCGGCCAGGGTTCGCAATCCCTCGGCATGCTGGCCGAGCTGGGCGCCCAGCAGGCGCTGGTGCGCGATACCTTCGCCGAGGCCTCCGAGGCGCTCGGTTACGACCTTTGGGCGCTGGTCCAGAATGGACCTGAAGAGCGGCTGAACCAGACCGACAAGACCCAGCCGGCCATCCTCACGGTTTCGATCGCGCTCTGGCGCCTCTGGCTGGCCGAGGGCGGCGCGCGCCCGGCGTTCGTCGCCGGGCACAGCCTGGGCGAATATTCCGCGCTGGTCGCGGCCGAAAGCCTGGCGTTCGCCGATGCGGTCAAGCTGGTCGAGCGTAGGGGCCAACTGATGCAGCAGGCGGTTCCGGCGGGGCAGGGCGGCATGGCCGCGATCCTTGGCCTGGAAGACGCCGATGTATTGGCGGCCTGTGCCGAGGCGGCCCAGGGCGAGGTGGTCAGCGCGGTCAACTTCAACGCGCCGGGGCAGGTAGTGATCGCCGGTGCCGCGGCTGCCGTTGAGCGTGCCATCGAGGCGTGCAAGGCGCGCGGCGCCAAGCGCGCGGTGGCGCTACCGGTCAGCGTGCCGTCGCATTGCGAGCTGATGCGTCCGGCTGCCGAGCAGTTCGCTGCCTCGGTCGAAAGCTTGCAGTGGCAGGCGCCGAAGATTGCGCTGGTGCAGAACGTCAGCGCCGCCGTGCCGGCTGATCTCGATACGCTGCGCCGCGACCTGCTGGCACAGCTGTACAGCCCGGTTCGCTGGGTGGAGAGCATCCAGCTGCTGGCGGAAAAGGGCGTCACCGAGCTGGTCGAGTGCGGGCCGGGCAAGGTCCTGGCAGGCCTCAACAGGCGCTGTGCGAAGGGCATCAATACCCATGGCCTGGATGGCGTCGAGGCGTTCGCCGCCACGCGCGCCGCCCTGGCCTGAGAGAGAGTGAAAGGAGAGAATCCCATGAGTCTGCAAGGTAAGGTCGCATTGGTAACCGGCGCCAGCCGTGGCATCGGCCAGGCGATTGCGCTGGAACTGGGGCGCCTGGGTGCCGTGGTCATCGGCACCGCGACCAGCGCGTCCGGCGCCGAGAAGATCGCCGAAACCCTCAAGGCCAATGGCGTCGAGGGTGCGGGCCTGGTCCTGGACGTTTCCAGCGACGAATCCGTAGCCGCGACCCTGGAGCACATCCAGCAGCATCTCGGCCAACCGCTGATCGTGGTCAATAACGCCGGCATCACCCGCGATAATCTGCTGGTGCGCATGAAAGACGACGAGTGGTTCGATGTGGTCAACACCAACCTGAACAGTCTCTACCGTCTGTCGAAAGCCGTTCTGCGCGGTATGACCAAGGCCCGCTGGGGGCGCATCATCAACATCGGTTCCGTGGTCGGCGCCATGGGCAATGCCGGGCAAACCAACTATGCCGCGGCGAAGGCCGGCCTGGAGGGCTTCACCCGTGCGCTGGCCCGGGAAGTCGGTTCGCGTGCCATTACCGTGAATGCGGTGGCGCCGGGCTTCATCGACACCGACATGACCCGCGAGCTGCCGGAAGCCCAGCGCGAAGCGCTGCTGGGCCAGATTCCGCTGGGTCGCCTGGGGCAGGCGGAAGAGATCGCCAAGGTGGTCGGCTTCCTCGCTTCGGACGGCGCAGCCTATGTGACCGGGGCCACCGTGCCGGTCAATGGTGGGATGTACATGAGCTGAATGTGACGTTACCTTTCTCGGGCCTGTCATAAGCGCTGTCTAGAATTCGTTGCGGAATTGCAGCCGGGTTATTAGATAGAATTATCGAAGTGGCCGTGGGAAGGTGAGGCGTTCAGCTTGAAAAGCAGAAAACCCTTTCTATACACTTACCCGCAGCCCAGCTGCTCGGATTTTCCATAGGAGTGAAAACAAGGTATGAGCACCATCGAAGAACGCGTTAAGAAGATCGTCGCTGAACAACTCGGCGTGAAGGAAGAAGAAGTCACCAACAGCGCTTCCTTCGTCGAAGACCTGGGCGCCGACTCCCTTGACACCGTCGAGCTGGTGATGGCTCTGGAAGAGGAATTCGAGACCGAAATCCCTGACGAGAAAGCTGAAAAGATCACCACCGTTCAGGAAGCCATCGACTACATCGTTGCTCACCAGCAATAAGTAGTCGTCGGATTTTCCGACGTGGAAAAGCCGCACAGCCTGTAAGGGCGTGCGGCTTTTCTTTAGCGCCTTACCTACTCTGGTAGTCTGTCGGCGCAACCCCGTGAAATGAGAAAGAGGAAGTCGTAGTGTCGCGTAGACGCGTCGTCATTACTGGCATGGGCATGCTGTCGCCGCTGGGCCTGGATGTCCCGAGCAGTTGGGAAGGTATTCTCGCCGGTCGCAGCGGGATCGCCCCGATCGAGCATATGGACCTGTCCGCCTATTCCACCCGCTTCGGTGGTTCGGTCAAGGGTTTCAATGTCGAGGAATACCTGTCCGCCAAGGAAGCCCGCAAGCTCGACCTGTTCATCCAGTACGGTCTCGCCGCCAGCTTCCAGGCCGTTCGCGATTCCGGCCTGGAGGTCACCGACGCCAATCGTGAGCGTATCGGCGTATCCATGGGTTCCGGTATCGGCGGCCTGACCAATATCGAGAACAACTGCCGATCCCTGTTCGAGCAGGGGCCGCGGCGCATCTCGCCGTTCTTCGTGCCCGGTTCGATCATCAACATGGTTTCCGGCTTCCTGTCGATCCACCTGGGTCTGCAGGGGCCCAACTACGCCCTCACCACCGCCTGCACCACCGGTACCCACAGCATCGGCATGGCTGCTCGCAACATCGCCTATGGCGAGGCCGACGTGATGGTCGCCGGCGGTTCCGAAATGGCTGCCTGCGGTCTCGGCCTGGGCGGTTTCGGCGCGGCTCGCGCGCTCTCCACTCGCAACGACGAGCCGACCCGTGCCAGCCGTCCGTGGGACCGGGATCGCGACGGCTTCGTCCTGTCCGACGGTTCCGGCGCCCTGGTGCTCGAAGAACTGGAGCACGCCCGTGCCCGCGGCGCGCGGATCTATGCCGAGCTGGTTGGCTTCGGCATGAGCGGCGACGCCTTCCACATGACCGCGCCGCCGGAAGATGGCGCCGGTGCCGCCCGCTGCATGAAGAACGCGCTGCGCGATGCCGGCCTGGATCCTCGGCAGGTCGATTACATCAACGCCCATGGCACCTCCACCCCGGCCGGCGACATCGCCGAGATCGCCGCGGTGAAGAGCGTGTTCGGCGAGCATGCCCATGCGCTGTCGATGAGTTCGACCAAGTCGATGACCGGCCACCTGTTGGGTGCCGCCGGTGCGGTGGAGGCGATCTTCAGCGTGCTGGCTCTGCGCGACCAGGTCGCCCCGCCGACCATCAACCTGGACAACCCGGACGAAGGTTGCGACCTCGACCTGGTGGCCCACGAAGCCAAGCCGCGCAAGATCGACGTGGCCCTGTCGAACTCGTTCGGTTTCGGCGGGACCAACGGCACCCTGGTGTTCCGCAGGTTCGCCGACTGATGCTGGACTGGGTCGACGGCCGGCCCGCCGCCGAGCTGTCCGTGCGCGATCGCGGACTGGCCTATGGCGACGGGCTGTTCGAGACCCTGGCGGTGCGCGCCGGCACGCCGCGTCTTCTGGAGCGCCACTTGGCGCGCCTGGAAGAGGGGTGTCGACGCCTGGCGATCCCTCTCGACGCCGCAGCGTTGCGCCAGGAGTTGCTGGCGTTCTGCGCGGCGCTGGGCGACGGTGTCGCCAAGCTGATCGTCACCCGCGGCGAGGGTTTGCGTGGCTACGCGCCGCCTGCCGAGGCCTCGCCGCGGCGAATCCTCTCCGGATCGCCGCGTCCGGCCTATCCCGAGCGCCACTGGCAGCAAGGCGTGCGCCTGTTCGCCTGCCGTACGCGCCTGGCCGAGCAGCCCCTGCTGGCCGGCCTCAAGCACCTCAATCGCCTGGAGCAGGTCCTCGCCCGTGCCGAGTGGGGCGACGCCGGGCATGCCGAAGGGCTCATGCTGGACGTGCACGAGCGGGTGGTGGAGGGGGTGTTCAGCAACCTGCTGCTGGTTCTCGACGGCACCCTCGTGGCGCCTGACCTGCGGCGCTGCGGCGTCGCGGGAGTGATGCGCGCGGAATTGCTCGAGCGCGCCGAAGGAATCGGCGTCCCGCTGGCGATACGGGATGTTTCCATGGCTGAACTGGCGACGGCCGACGAGGTCTTTCTGTGCAACAGCCAGTTCGGCATCTGGCCGGTCCGGGCATTGGACGAGCACGTCTGGCCGGTCGGCGAGCTGACCCGTAAACTGCAAGACCAACTTCGCGACGACCTGGATTTCTGACTTTGATGCGCAAACTGCTGGTGCTGCTGGAGAGTGGCCTGTTGTTCGTTGGCCTCTGCGTCGGCCTGGCTGCATGGCAGCAGCAGCGGGCGCTGGAGCAGCCCCTGCAATTGACCGAGGAGCGCCTGCTGGACGTTTCCTCGGGCTCCACGCCGGGCGGCATGCTCGCGCGTCTGGAGCAGGAAGAGGTGCTCCATGGCGCGTTCTGGCTGCGCCTCTACTGGCGTTTCAACCTGCCGGGCCAGGCCCTGCACAGCGGCGAATACCGCCTCTTGCCGGGGATGAAGGGCGCCGACCTGCTGGAACTCTGGCGCGAAGGCGAGGTGGTGCAGTACAGCCTGACCCTGGTCGAGGGCTGGAGTTTCCGCCAGGTGCGCGAAGCGCTCGCCAGGCAGGGCAAGCTGGAGCAGACCCTGGCCGGCCTGAGCGACGGCGAGATCATGCAGCGCCTCGGCAAGCCCGACGAAGTGGCCGAAGGGCGCTTCTTCCCCGATACCTACCGCTACACCCGTGGCATGCGCGACATCGACATACTGCGCAAGGCCTACCAGCGCATGCAGACCATCCTCGCCAAGGAATGGGATGGCCGCAGCCAGGACCTGCCTTATCGCGACGCCTACCAGGCGCTGATCATGGCCTCGCTGGTGGAAAAGGAAACCGGCGTGCCGGAAGAGCGTTCGCAGATCGCCGGCGTCTTCGTCCGCCGCCTGCAGCGCGGCATGCTGTTGCAGACCGATCCGACGGTGATCTATGGCATGGGCGAGCGCTACAACGGCAAGATCACCCGCGCCGACCTGCGCGAACCGACCCCTTACAATACCTATGTGGTGCCGGGCATGCCGCCGACCCCGATCGCCCTGGCCGGGCGCGAGGCTATTCGCGCCGCGCTGCATCCGGCCGAGGGCGAGACCCTGTATTTCGTGGCGCGCGGCGATGGCAGCCACGTGTTCTCCAGCAGCCTGGACGAACACAACAAGGCGGTCCGCGAGTATCAGTTGAAGCGTCGCTCGGACTATCGCTCCAGCCCCGCGCCCATCACCCCGCCGCCACAATGAGCGGCGCAGTCAAGATAAGGAGTGCCGTGTGACCGGCCTGTTCGTCACCCTGGAGGGCCCGGAAGGGGCCGGCAAGAGCACCAACCGCGACTACCTGGCCGAGCGTCTGCGCGAGCGCGGCATCGAGGTGCAGTTGACCCGCGAGCCTGGCGGCACGCCTCTCGCCGAGCGCATCCGTGAGCTGCTGCTGGCGCCCAGCGACGAGCCGATGGCCGCCGATACCGAGCTGTTGCTGATGTTCGCCGCGCGGGCCCAGCATATCGCCGGGGTCATCCGTCCGGCACTGGCGCGCGGGGCCGTGGTGCTCTGCGATCGCTTCACCGATGCCACCTATGCCTACCAGGGCGGCGGGCGCGGCTTGCCGGAGGTGCGCATCGCCGCGCTGGAAAGCTTCGTCCAGGGCGACCTGCGGCCCGACCTCACGCTGGTCTTCGACCTGCCGGTGGAAATCGGCCTGGCGCGGGCGGCGGCGCGTGGCCGGCTCGACCGTTTCGAGCAGGAGGACCGACGCTTCTTCGAGGCCGTGCGTCAGACCTACCTGCAGCGCGCCGCGCAGGCCCCGGAGCGTTACCAGGTGCTCGACGCCGGGTTGCCGCTGACCGAGGTGCAGGCTGGCCTGGATCGGCTGCTGCCGAATCTGCTGGAGCGTCTGAATGGCTGATATCTATCCCTGGCAGCAGGCGCTCTGGAGCCAACTGGGCGGCCGCGCCCAGCACGCCCACGCCTATCTGCTCTACGGTCCCGCCGGGATCGGCAAGCGCGCCCTGGCCGAGCATTGGGCCGCCCAGCTGCTCTGCCAGCGGCCCGCCGCCGCTGGCGCATGCGGCGAGTGCAAGGCCTGCCAGTTGCTGGCCGCCGGTACCCATCCGGACTACTTCGTGCTGGAGCCGGAGGAAGCGGAGAAACCGATCCGGGTCGACCAGGTCCGCGACCTGGTTGGCTTCGTGGTGCAGACCGCGCAACTGGGCGGGCGCAAGGTCGTGTTGCTCGAGCCCGCCGAGGCGATGAACGTGAACGCCGCCAACGCCCTGTTGAAAAGCCTCGAAGAGCCCTCGGGCGATACCGTGCTGCTGCTGATCAGCCACCAGCCCAGCCGCCTGTTGCCGACCATCAAGAGCCGCTGCGTGCAGCAGGCCTGCCCTTTGCCGGGTGCGGCGGCGAGTCTGGAATGGCTGGCGCGGGCCCTGCCCGACGAGCCGGCCGAGGCCCTGGAGGAACTGTTGGCGCTTTCCGGCGGCTCGCCGCTCACCGCCCAGCGCCTGCACGGCCAGGGTGTGCGCGAGCAGCGCGCGCAGGTGGTCGAGGGGGTGAAGAAGCTGCTCAAGCAGCAGATCGCCGCCAGCCCACTGGCCGAAAGCTGGAACAGCGTGCCGCTGCCATTGCTGTTCGACTGGTTCTGCGACTGGACGCTGGGCATCCTGCGCTACCAGTTGACCCGCGACGAGGAGGGGCTGGGGCTGGCCGACATGCGCAAGGTGATCCAGTACCTGGGCGACAAGTCCGGGCAGGCCAAGGTGCTGGCCATGCAGGACTGGCTGCTGCAACAGCGGCAGAAAGTGTTGAACAAGGCCAACCTCAACCGTGTCCTGCTTCTCGAAGCCCTGCTGGTGCAGTGGGCAAGCCTGCCCGGGCCGGGCTAGAATCCCGCTGATATTCGACTGGCAGGAACCTGCATGAGTTTGCCACCCAATCTGGGGCCGCGTAACGGCATCCTGTCCTTGACCATCAAGGACAAGTCCGTGCTTTACGCCGCCTACATGCCGTTCATCAGGAACGGCGGGCTGTTCATTCCCACCAACAAGAACTACAAGCTTGGCGACGAGGTCTTCATGCTGCTCAACCTGATGGAAGAGCCGGAGAAGATCCCGGTGGCCGGCAAGGTCGTCTGGATCACCCCGAAGGGCGCTCAGGGCAACCGTGCGGCGGGCATCGGCGTGCAGTTCAACGACGGTGACAACACCGCCCGCAACAAGATCGAAACCTACCTGGCCGGGGCGCTGAAGTCGGACCGGCCGACCCACACGATGTAACGCTAGACAGGATCATGCTGGTCGATTCCCACTGCCACCTCGATCGCCTCGACCTGGCCGCCCATGGCGGCTCGCTCGATGCGGCGCTGGATGCCGCGCGAGCGCGTGGCGTCGGTCAATTCCTCTGCATCGGCGTCAGCGCCGACAATGCCCAGGCGGTGAAGGCCCTGGCCGAGCGCTATGCCGACGTGCACTGTTCGGTCGGCGTGCACCCGCTGGACCTGGAGCCCGGAAGCGCGCCAGCGCTGGACTGGCTGCTAGGCGAACTGGCGCATCCGCGGGTGGTGGCGATCGGCGAGACCGGCCTCGACTACCACTACGAACCGGAAGCCGCCGAGTTGCAGCAGGAGGCGTTTCGCCTGCACCTGGAAGCCGCGCGGATCACCGCCAAGCCAGTGATCGTGCACACCCGCGAGGCGCGCGCCGATACGCTGGCGCTTCTGCGCGAGGCGGCGTTGCCGCAGGCCGGCGTGCTGCATTGCTTCACCGAGGACTGGGAGATGGCGCGATCGGCGCTGGACCTGGGCTTCTACATTTCCCTGTCCGGCATCGTCACCTTCCGCAATGCCGATGCCCTGCGCGAGGTGGCTCGCCAGGTACCGGCCGACCGGCTGCTGGTGGAGACCGACTCGCCCTACCTGGCGCCGATTCCCCATCGCGGCAAGCCGAACCTGCCGGAATACGTGCGCGATGTCGCCGAATTCCTCGCGACGTTGCGTGACGTCAGCCTGGAAACCCTGGCGGAGCAGACTACCGCCAATTTCCATCGGCTGTTTCCGTTGGCCCGCTAGGCCGGCAAACGGATAAAAAAAACCCGGGTTCTGGGGGATGAATCCGGGTCAAGACCATTAGGAGTGGAACAAAGGTACGCATTCCTCGGTACCTTCACTGGCTGGGTACTTGGGGGGAGATACCGCGCGCCAGTACCTTTCAGTATTGGTCATGTTCGTGGGGCGTCCAGACAGGGCTGGCGGTTTTTTAAACAGATTTGGAATACCCTCGCCGTCCTTGAGCACCTAGGTGCCTGCGACCTGGCGCAAGATCGCCAGGGTGTCGTCGATCACCGTCGAACTCGTGTAGAAGTGCGGGGAAAAACGGATACCTCCGCCACGCTGGGCGCAAATGACCCGCTCCTGGCGAAGCGTTTCGAAGAGTGTCCGGCTGTCCTGGCCGTCCAGGCTGAAGGTCAGGATGCCCGCGCGTCGGCTCGGGTTCCGCGGACTGTGCAGGCGTACCCCGGGAATTCCCGACAGACCGTCCTGTAGCCACTGGACGCGCTCGGCGATGTCTCTGCCGACCCGCTCCATGCCGACCTCCTCCAACAGCCCCAGGCTGGCCTCCAGGGCCATCGCGCCGAGCATGTTCGGGCTGCCGCATTCGAAGCGCCGGGCGCTGCGCGCCGGCCGCCAGTCGCGACGCTCGTAATCGAGGGCATGTTCCAGCATGTGCCAGCCATATTCGTGCAGCGCCAGGCGCTCGCGCTGCTCGGGATGGCAATAGAAGACGCCCAGCCCTTCGGGGCCGAGCATCCACTTGTGCCCATCGGCCATGGCGAAGGCACAATCGTAGGCCTGTACGTCGAAGGGCAGGGCGCCGAGCTGCTGGATCGCGTCGATGCAGAACTGCACGCCGCGGCGGCGACATCCCGTGCCGATGCGCTCCAGGTCAAGGCGCAGGCCGCTGGCGTACTGCACCGCGCTGATCGACAGCAGGCGGGTGCGTGGGCCGCAGGCGGCGAGCAGGGCGCCCTCGGGGTCGTCGCCGGCGAGACTGACCTCGACCACTTCGACGCCGCGCGGGCGCAAGGCTTCCCAGACCACTCTATTGGAGGGGAACTCTTCGTTGCCGATGACGACCTGGTCGCCCTCTCGCCAATCCAGGCCGAAGGCTACGAAGGAAAGCGCCTCGGAGGTGTTCTTGACCAGTGCGAGGTCGCTGCCGGCGCGCGCATTGAGCAGTCGGGCAAGGCGCTCGCGCAGGCGATGTTCTATCTTCAGCCATTCCGGATAGTCGCTGGCGCCGTGGGCGACGTTCTCCCGGGCGAAGGCGCTCACCGCGTCGGCGGCGCGTCTAGGCCAGGGTGCGACCGCTGCGTGGTTGAGGTAGCGCAGACCGTTGGTCTGGTCGAATTCGTCCTGGTAACAATTCATCGTCGGATGTTCCGTGCATTTTCGTGCTGAATAGGCATAATACGCGGCTTCGATTTTTGACTCATTTTGACCTGACAGTCTTTTTATGCAGAAAGAGCCTCGCAAAGTTCGTGAATTTCGTCGCCGTGAACAGGAGATTCTCGATACCGCCCTCAAGCTGTTCCTCGAACAGGGGGAAGACAGCGTAACGGTCGAGATGATCGCGGATGCCGTCGGCATCGGCAAAGGCACGATCTACAAGCACTTCAAGTCCAAGGCGGAGATCTACCTGCGCCTGATGCTGGACTACGAGCGCGATCTCGCCGCCCTGTTCCATTCCGAAGACGTAGCCCGCGACAAGGAAGCCCTGTCGCGTGCCTACTTCGAGTTCCGCATGCGCGATCCGCAGCGC
Organism: Pseudomonas sp. CP-1; assembly: GCF_021213715.1. Taxonomy (NCBI): domain Bacteria; kingdom Pseudomonadati; phylum Pseudomonadota; class Gammaproteobacteria; order Pseudomonadales; family Pseudomonadaceae; genus Pseudomonas; species Pseudomonas sp. CP-1. The sequence goes on along the minus strand of NZ_JAJQKY010000006.1, from coordinate 100,782 downwards.
TACCGCCTGTTCGACCGCCTGGAAGAGAAGGTGGTGAAGACCAGCCAGGTGCCGGAGATGGTCGAGGAGCTGCACAAGATCCGCGCCTCCAACTTCGAACGCCTGACCCAACTGATCAAGGAGCGTATCGCCGACGGCAAGCTGGAGAACGTTCCGCCGTACTTCCATTATTGCGCTGCCTGGGCGTTGGTGCATGGCGCCGTGGCGCTGTACCACTCGCCGTTCTGGCGCGAGGTGCTGGAAGACCAGGAAGGTTTCTTCCACTTCCTGATGGATATCGGCGTGCGCATGGGCAACAAGCGCAAGCGCGAAGGCGACGCTCCCAGCGCCTGATACCTGTGGTGCCGGGACGCAGTCACTGCGCCCCGCGCACTCTTTGCCGGCAGGGATATACTCGTCGCCCATCGATCCGCCGGCGGGACGTCGGCTGCCCATTTCCGGCGAATCCGCCGGTGGCTCCGTCCCGCTGGCGGCTCCACGTTCGTTCAGGAGTTCTCCGATGAGTGTCCGTGAATTCCCCATCCACTACATCGAACCGGTGTTCCGGCCCCCGAGCGAGGCGCATTCGCTGATCCTCCCGGTGACCAATGGCTGTTCCTGGAACAAATGCGGCTTTTGCGAGATGTATACCCAGCCGCAAAAGAAATTTCGCGCCCGCGACGAGAACGAGGTACTGGAGGAGATCCGCCGCTGCGGCGAGCGCCTGATCGTCAAGCGGGTGTTTCTCGCCGATGGCGACGCCCTGGTATTGCCGACCCGCCGGCTGCTCGCGGTGCTGCAGGCGATTCGCGAGCACTTGCCGGAGGTGGAGCGGGTATCCAGCTACTGCCTGCCGCGCAACCTGCGCAGGAAGTCGGTCGAGGAGTTGCGCGAACTGGCCGACGTCGGGCTGCGAATGGCCTATGTCGGCGCCGAGTCCGGCGACGACGAAGTGCTGGCACGGGTCAACAAGGGCGAGACCTATTCCTCTACCCTGGATGCGCTGGAAAAGCTTGGCGAGGCGGGGATCAGTCGTTCGGTGATGATCCTCAACGGTCTGGGCGGAATGACCCTGAGCGCGCAGCACGCGGACAACTCCGCGCGCCTGATGAACGCCGCCCAGCCGGAGTACCTGTCGACCCTGGTGGTGAGTTTCCCTACCGGCGAGCAGCGTTTCCGTGCTGGCTTCGCCGATTTCGAGGCGCTGGATCGGCGTGCCCTGTTCGTCGAGGTCGAACGCCTGTTGCAGGGATTGGAGCTCGAAGACACGGTATTTCGCAGCGACCACGCTTCCAACTATCTGGTGCTCAAGGGCGAGCTGGGTGCCGACAAGGCGCGCCTGCTGGCCGAGGTCCGCCAGGCCATCGAGCAGCCGCAGCACGCTGCCCTGCGCCAGGAGTGGCAGCGTGGCCTGTGATGGCGCGGAAGCTGCATCGGCTCGTCATTCGCCGGTTTTCCGACGCCGGCAGGGGAGATGACCGATGTTGCACCTGTTCCGTATTGCCCTGGCGATGCTCCTCCTGGGCAGCCTGTCCGCCTGCATGAAGCCCAGCGACCTGGCCGACGGCGCCGACTACTACCTGCGCGACGCCGGGGTGCTCGATCACAGCGCCAGCCAGCGCAGCAACAACCGGCGGATCCAGGCCGACTCCTTCATCTACATCGGCCAGGGCCCGTTCGTGCCGCCGGGCTACCGGTACGCGCGGCCGAACGTGGTGGCCGAGCAGGCCTTCGAAGGTTTCGTCGAGTATTTCCCGCTGGTGCGCCGCGCCAAGGCGCCGCTCGGCCTGGACGACGCGATGCGCGAGGCGCGTGCCGCCGGCGCCCACTACCTGCTGTACTGCCGTTTCGCCCGGGGCGACAACAGGATCGGCAACTGGGAGGAGTGGGAAGACGAAGAGGAACTCGGCCGGGTCGGGCGCGATCGCAGTGTCATCCAGGTCATGCTGATCGAGACCAGCACCCGTTTCCTGGTGGACAGCGCGACCATTCGCAGCCGCGGCGGTTTCCTGACGTTCTACGACGCCACCCCGGAAGACCTGCTGCGTCCGCCGCTGGAGCAATACGCCCAGGAATTGCTGGGCCTGAACAGTCGAGGAACAGGCTATGAGTGATACCGGCAAGGCCAACGACCTGCTGGCGCAGATCCCCAGGGGCGAAAAGAAGGGCCTGCCGCCCGTGCACCTGTGGAATCCGCCGTTCTGCGGCGACATCGACATGCGCATCGCCCGCGACGGCAGCTGGTTCTACCTGGGCACGCCGATCGGACGCAAGCCGATGGTGAAGCTGTTCTCCAGCATCATTCGCCGCGACGGCGACGACTATTTCCTGGTGACTCCGGTGGAAAAGGTCGGTATCCGCGTCGACGATGCGCCCTTCGTCGCGGTGACCCTGCAGGTGCAGGGCGAGGGCGGGGCGCAGGTACTGCGCTTCGCCACCAACGTCGAGGACGAGGTCGAGGCGGACGCCGGGCATCCGCTGCGCGTCGAGATCGACCCCCGCACCCAGGAACCCACGCCCTACCTGCGGGTGCGCGACAACCTCGAGGCGCTGGTGCATCGCAACGTGTTCTACCAACTGGTCGAGCTGGCGGTGCCGCGCCGGATCGACGGCATCGAATGGCTCGGCGTCTGGAGCCACGGCGAGTTCTTTCCCATCGGTCCGCAGCCGGACTGACAGGCGCAGCATGAAAAAAGGCTCCCGAGGGAGCCTTTTTCGTTTGCCTTACATGTTGGGGTAGTTCGGCCCGCCGGTACCTTCCGGCGCCACCCAGGTGATGTTCTGCGCCGGGTCCTTGATGTCGCAGGTCTTGCAGTGCACGCAGTTCTGCGCGTTGATCTGGAAGCGCTTGCTGCCGTCGTCGTTGGCCACCACTTCGTACACGCCTGCCGGGCAGTAGCGCTGGGCCGGCTCGTCGTAGAGCGGCAGGTTCTTCTCGATCGGAATGCTCGCATCGGCCAGCTTGAGGTGGATCGGCTGGTCTTCCTCGTGGTTGGTATTGGAGAGGAACACCGAGGACAGCTTGTCGAAGCTGAGCTTGCCGTCCGGCTTCGGGTAGTCGATCTTCGGCGCTTCGCTGGCCTTTTTCAGGCAGGCGTAGTCCGGCTTGTCGTCATGCAGGGTGACGGGGATCTTGCCGCCGAAGATGTTCTGGTCGATGAAGTTGAACGCGCCGCCGCCGATAGCGCCGAACTTGTGGATGGCCGCGCCGAAGTTGCGGCTGCGGAACAGTTCGTCGTACAACCAGCTGGCCTTGAACGCATCGACGTAGTTGGACAGCTCGTCGCCGCCTTCGCGGCCGGCGGCCAGGGCCTCGGCGATCGCGTCGGCGGCGAGCATGCCGGACTTCATCGCGGTGTGGCTGCCCTTGATCTTGGCGAAGTTCAGGGTGCCGAGGTCGCAACCGATCAGCGCGCCGCCGGGGAAGACCATCTTCGGCAGCGAATTCAGGCCGCCCTTGCAGATGGCCCGGGCGCCGTAGGCCACGCGCTTGCCGCCTTCCAGGTACTGCTTGACCACCGGGTGGTGCTTGTAGCGCTGGAACTCGTCGAACGGCGACAGGTGCGGGTTGCTGTAGGACAGGTCGATGATCAGGCCGACGAACACCTGGTTGTTCTCCAGGTGGTAGAGGAACGAGCCGCCGGTATTTTCGTCGTTCAGCGGCCAGCCGGCGGTATGGACCACCAGGCCGGGCTTGTGCTTGGACGGGTCGATGTCCCAGATTTCCTTGATGCCGATACCGTAGTGCTGGGCATCGGCCTCGCTGTCCAGGTTGTATTTCTTGATCAGTTGCTTGCCGATGTGCCCGCGGCAGCCTTCGGCAAACAGGGTGTACTTGGCCCGCAGCTCCATGCCGGGGGTGTAGTAGCCTTCTTTCGGGTTGCCTTCGCGGTCGACGCCGAGGTCGCCGGTGACGATGCCGCGGACCACGCCGTTCTCGTCGATCAGCGCTTCCTGGGCGGCGAAGCCCGGGTAGATCTCCACGCCCAGTCCTTCGGCCTGCTGGGCCAGCCAGCGGCAGAGGTTGCCCAGGGAGATGATATAGTTGCCCTCGTTGTGCATGGTCTTGGGCACGAAGAAGTTGGGCACCTTGGTAGCGCTCTCGGCGCTCTTCAGGACGTAGATGTCGTCGCCGGTCACCGGAGTATTGAGCGGCGCGCCGAGTTCCTTCCAGTCGGGGAACAGCTCGTTCAGCGCGCGCGGCTCGAACACCGCGCCGGAGAGGATGTGGGCGCCCACTTCGGAACCCTTCTCGACCACGCAGACGCTGATCTCTTGACCGGCTTCGGCGGCCTTCTGCTTCAGTCGGCATGCGGCGGACAGACCGGCGGGGCCGGCGCCGACGATGACGACGTCGAATTCCATGTATTCGCGTTCCACTATCGATCTCCTACTCAAGGCTCACGGTATCTGTTTATTGGTGGCTGAGATCTTTCCCTGATCAGAGCGGGCGCATTATATATAGCTGCATGGGCAGGTCCAATACAAACGTTTGTTTGAATTCTTTGGAAGCCTGATAGAATCGGCATTCGAGGGGGGGAAACCACCCTTTTGCCGTATTGACCGAAAAGGGTGATCCGGTCAAGATACGGGCGGTTTTGCGGTCGCTGTCTAGCAGAGTGTCGGTTTCCGGCCGGCGAGCATCACCGGCCAGGCCTGTCTGGCGACATCCTTATTCACCGGAGAATAACGAGGAATCCATGAAGGTTCTTGTAGCAGTCAAACGAGTGGTCGACTACAACGTCAAGGTCCGCGTCAAGGCGGACAACTCCGGCGTCGACCTCGCCAACGTCAAGATGTCCATGAACCCCTTCTGCGAAATCGCCGTGGAAGAAGCCGTGCGCCTGAAAGAGAAGGGCGTGGCTACCGAGATCGTCGCTGTCTCCGTCGGCCCGACCGCCGCCCAGGAGCAACTGCGCACCGCGCTGGCGCTGGGCGCTGACCGTGCGATCCTGGTGGAGAGCAACGACGAGCTGAACTCCCTGGCCGTGGCCAAGCTGCTCAAGGCCGTGGTCGACAAGGAGCAGCCGCAGCTGGTGATCCTCGGCAAGCAGGCCATCGACAGCGACAACAACCAGACCGGCCAGATGCTCGCCGCGCTGACCGGCTACGCCCAGGGCACCTTCGCCTCCAAGGTCGAGGTCGCTGGCGACAAGGTCAACGTGACCCGCGAGATCGATGGCGGTCTGCAGACCGTCGCGCTGAACCTGCCGGCCATCGTCACCACCGACCTGCGCCTGAACGAGCCGCGCTACGCGTCGCTGCCGAACATCATGAAAGCCAAGAAGAAGCCGCTGGACGTGGTGACCCCGGACGCCCTGGGCGTTTCCACCGCTTCCACCGTGAAGACCCTGAAGGTCGAGGCGCCGGCTGCACGCTCCGCTGGCATCAAGGTCAAGTCCGTGGCTGAACTGGTAGAGAAACTGAAGAACGAGGCGAAGGTAATCTAATGGCTATCCTGGTTATCGCTGAGCACAACAACGCGGCCCTGGCGGCTGCCACCCTGAACACCGTTGCCGCTGCCAAGGCCATTGGCGGCGACATCCACGTGCTGGTCGCCGGACAGAACGTTGCCGCCGTGGCCGAAGCCGCCGCCAAGGTCGAGGGCGTCTCCAAGGTGCTGGTCGCCGACAACGCCGCCTACGCCCACCAGCTGCCGGAAAACGTCGCGCCGCTGATCGCCGAGCTGGGCAAGAACTACAGCCACGTGCTGGCCCCGGCTACCACCAACGGCAAGAACTTCCTGCCGCGCGTCGCCGCGCTGCTGGACGTCGACCAGATCTCCGAGATCGTCGAAGTGGTCAGCCCCGACACCTTCAAGCGTCCGATCTACGCCGGTAACGCCATCGCTACCGTGCAGTCCTCGGCTGCGGTCAAGGTGATCACCGTGCGTACCACCGGCTTCGACGCCGTCGCCGCCGAAGGCGGTTCGGCTGCCGTCGAGCAGGTTTCCGGCCCGGCCGATGCCGGCAAGTCCGCCTTCGTCGGCGAAGAGCTGGCCAAGTCCGACCGTCCGGAACTGACCGCTGCCAAGATCGTGGTCTCCGGCGGCCGCGGCATGCAGAACGGCGACAACTTCAAGATCCTCTACGCCCTGGCCGACAAGCTGGGTGCCGCAGTCGGCGCTTCCCGCGCCGCGGTCGACGCCGGTTTCGTGCCGAACGACATGCAGGTCGGCCAGACCGGCAAGATCGTCGCCCCGCAGCTGTACATCGCGGTGGGCATCTCCGGTGCCATCCAGCACCTGGCGGGCATGAAGGACTCGAAGGTGATCGTCGCGATCAACAAGGACGAAGAGGCGCCGATCTTCCAGGTCGCCGACTACGGCCTGGTCGCCGACCTGTTCGACGCCGTACCGGAGCTGGAAAAGGCCGTCTGAGCCCGATTCCAAGCCGACAAGACCCGCTCCCCGGAGCGGGTTTTTTTATGTCCGGGCTGCGACGCGTGACCCTTTGGTCACGATTCCTGCCTTCGGTCCGCCCAAGCGGAGGTGTCTCATTTACAATGCGCGACGTCTCTAGCTCCTGAATGTGCTTTTCCGGCATCTAGCAACCGAGGTTTTCATGATCATCAAACCGCGCGTGCGTGGCTTCATCTGCGTCACTACCCATCCGGCAGGCTGCGAGGCCAACGTCAAGCAACAGATCGACTACGTCGAGGCCAAGGGCCCCGTCGTCAACGGACCGAAGAAGGTCCTGGTCATCGGTTCCTCCACCGGCTATGGCCTGGCTGCCCGCATCACCGCCGCGTTCGGTTCCGGCGCCGATACCCTCGGGGTGTTCTTCGAGCGTCCGGGCAGCGAGAGCAAGCCGGGCACCGCCGGCTGGTACAACTCGGCGGCCTTCGAGAAGTTCGCCCACGAGAAAGGCCTGTATGCCCGCAGCATCAATGGCGACGCTTTCTCCGACGAGGTGAAGCGGTTGACCATCGAGACCATCAAGCGCGATCTCGGCAAGGTCGACCTGGTGGTCTACAGCCTGGCCGCGCCGCGCCGTACCCATCCGAAGAGCGGCGAAGTGTTCTCCTCGACCCTCAAGCCGATCGGCAAGTCGGTCAGCTTCCGTGGCCTGGACACCGACAAGGAAGTGATCAAGGACGTCGTCCTGGAGGCGGCCAGCGACCAGGAAGTCGCCGATACCGTTGCGGTGATGGGCGGCGAGGACTGGCAGATGTGGATCGACGCGCTGCTGGAAGCCGACGTGCTGGCCGACGGCGCGAAGACCACCGCGTTCACCTACCTGGGCGAGAAGATCACCCACGACATCTACTGGAACGGTTCCATCGGCGCGGCCAAGAAGGATCTCGACCAGAAGGTCCTCGGTATCCGCGACAAGCTCGCCCCGCTGGGCGGCGATGCGCGCGTGTCGGTGCTCAAGGCGGTGGTGACCCAGGCCAGCTCGGCGATCCCGATGATGCCGCTGTACCTGTCGCTGCTGTTCAAGGTGATGAAGGAGCAGGGCACCCACGAAGGTTGCATCGAGCAGGTCGACGGCCTGTACCGGGAGAGCCTGTACGGCGCCGAGCCGCGCCTCGACGAGGAAGGCCGCCTGCGTGCCGACTACAAGGAACTGCAGCCGGAAGTGCAGTCCCGTGTCGAGGAGCTGTGGGACAAGGTAACCAACGAGAACCTTTACGAGTTGACCGACTTCGCCGGCTACAAGAGCGAGTTCCTCAACCTGTTCGGTTTCGAGGTCGCTGGGGTCGACTACGAGCAGGACGTCAACCCGGACGTGCAGATCGCCAACCTGATCCAGGCCTGAGGCCTGTATCCGAGCCGTCCTCGCGACGGTTCCCGCTCCCCCGAACCGGCGCCCAGGCGCCGGTTCGCGTTTTCAGCGACCGGCCACCTGGGCGTTCCGTACGCCGTCGAGGAAGGCCTGGTAGTGCTGCGCGGTTTCCTCCGGGCGTTCGACCATCGGCACGTGTCCGCAGTTTTCCATGATCACCACGCTGGGCCGCTTCAGCAGCGGACGCATCACCTCGATGCTGGAGACGTCCAGCACGCGGTCGCGGTCGCCCCATAGCAGCAGGGTCGGTGCCTCGATCTTCGGCAGTTCCGGCTCCAGCGGGATGTAGCGCTGGCGCAGTTGTTCGAATATCTGCGCGTTGAACGCCGACGCAGCTACCGCGCGTTCGCCGAGGTAGCGCTTGAGCGGCGCCGGCAGCGGCGGTTGCTGGACGAACACGAAGTCGAGCAGCTTCTGGAAGTCTTCCGGCTGGCGCACCACCAGGGGATTCTCGCCGCGCTCCAGGTCCTCGAACAGTTCGCTCTTGCGCGCCGGCATTACCCCGGCGTTGTCGATCAGCGCCAGCGATAGCACCTGTTCCGGATGGCGCGCCGCGTAGAGCGCGGCGATGTGCCCGCCCATGGAGTTGCCGGCCAGGTGCAGGCGGCGCACGCCGATGGCGGCGGCGAAATTGGCGACTCGCTCGGCCTGGGTGCCGACGTCGTAGCTGGCCTGTTGCGGCTTGCTGCTGTCGCCGAAGCCGGGCAGGTCGAGGGCGACCACATGGTAGCGCTCGGTCAGCGGCCGGGCGAAGCGCAGCCAGTTGTCCTTGTCGGCGCCGAAGCCGTGGATCAGCAACAGGGTCGGGTTCTTCTCCGAGCCGCCTTCCAGGTAGGCGATCTCCAGGTTGTCGACCTGCACGCTGTGCTCGCTGAGACCGGCGAGGCCGCGCTCGACGGTGCGTACGCTGGCGAGGAGGGTAGCCGGGACGAAGTAGAGGACGCCGGCGGCGACCGCCAGCAGCAGAACCAGACCGAGGAGGAATCGTTTCATGGGTGTCCGAAGGCTTCAGGAAAAAAGGGGCCAGCGCTGAACGCTAGCCGTGCCGGCCCGCTGTCGCAAGCCTTGCGACGAGTCTAGGCGTGCTGCCGGTGGTCGGCGCCGAACCTAAGGACGGCGGTTCAATCGCCGGGTCGATAGAGATGTCGATGCTCGGCGCGGTACAGCGAAGAGTCGGCGAAGCCTTCGGCGGCCAGCACCTCGCCGACCAGGATCAGCGCGGTGCGGCGGAAATTCCTGGCGGCGACCTTGGGCAGGATGTCGCCGAGGGTGCCGCGAACCTGTTCCTGGTCGGGCCAACTGGCCCGGTGGATCACCGCGACCGGGCAGTCGGCGCCGTAGTGCGGCAGCAGTTCCTCGACGATCTTCGCCAGGTGGGCGACGCCCAGGTGGATCGCCAGGGTCGCCCGGTGCCGCGCCAGGTCACCCAGGCTCTCGCCTTCCGGCATCTTCGTGCGTGCGGCGTAGCGGGTCAGGATCAGCGTCTGGGACACTTCGGGTAGGGTCAGCTCGCAGCCGAGCAGGGCGGCACAGGCGGCGGCGGCGGTGACTCCGGGGACGATCTCATAGGGGATGCCGAGTTCGCGCAGGTGGCGGATCTGCTCGCCGATGGCGCCGTACAGGGAGGGATCGCCGGAATGCACGCGGGCTACGTCGAGGCCGCGGCGATGGGCTTGCGCGAGTAGCTCGACGATCTGTTCGAGGTCCAGCTCGGCGGTGTTCACCACCTGGCCGGCCTGGTGCCCCTCGAGCAGCGCTTGCGGAACCAGCGAGCCGGCGTAGAGGATCACCGGGCACTGGCGGATCAGGCGCTGCCCCTTGACGGTGATCAGGTCGGGGTCGCCGGGACCGGCGCCGATGAAATAGACGGTCATGGGAGTTCTCGTTCGGTGAGAAGACGTGCCAGGGCGATGCTCGCCCGATCGTCGCTGCGTTTCGCCCCGAGCAGATCGGCGCGACCGCCGCCCAGGCGTTCGGCCAGGGCCAGGGCGGCGGCCTCGGCGACGCTGGAGCAGCCGGTTTCGCGCAGCGCGACGGCGGAGGGGCTGAGCAGGCGCGGCTCGTAGTCGTGCAGGACGGCGGGCGCGAGGAAATGCACGGGGCGTTCGAGCAGCGTGGCCAGTTGCCGCAGGCCGGGTTCGTCGCGTTTGCCGTCGATGCTGGCGAGGGCGTCCAGCTCGGCCAGGCTGTGCCCGTGTTCGCCCAGCGTTCGCTCCAGCAGCGCGCGCAGATGCTCGGCGCTACAGCCTCGGCGGCAGCCGATGCCGGCGATCAGCAGGCTGGGGATGGGCAGGGGCATGCGCGCACCGGAGGAGATGGTATGGACCCGCGACCGGCAAGGGTCGCGGGTGGCAGGCGGTCAGGCGTCGACGCCGCCCCGGTTGCGCCGGAACAGCCAGGCAGCGGCCAGGCCGAGGGCGGCCCAGAACAGCGCATTGCTGACCAGCGAGGCGACCACGAAACGCTGGGCCAGGGCTTCCGGCGCCAGGCTGGCGTGGACCTCGGGCTGCGGCGCGCCGAACAGGTGCGGCAGCGCCAGCAGGACGGCGCCGACCAGCTTCAGCGGCCAGTTGCCGCCGAACACCAGCAGGGCCAGGCCCACCGCGGTGGCGGCGGCGGTGGCGATCCACCAGTACTGGCGTTGCACCAGGTCGGCCGCGGCGGTACCCGGCAGCTCCGGCGGCAGGCCCAGCGACGGCGCAAGGCAGAACACCGCGTAGCCGGCCAGGCCCCAGAGCAGGCCCTGCCAGGTCTGGCCCGGCGCGCGCAGGGTGAAGAGGCCGGCGAGCATCAGGGCGAAGCCGACCGCCACCACCAGGTTGCCGCCGGTGGTGGAGAGGGTACGCTGCCAGCCGTCCTCCGGCTCCCAGGCCTCCTCGTCGTGGACATGGGCGGCGACGCCGGGGGCGTGTTCGTGGGGCTGGGTCGCGACCGGCTCGCTCTTCTCGTAGGTCTCCGCCTCGAGGATCAGCGGGGTGACCCAGAGAATCTGCAGCAGGGTCAGCAGCAGGGCGGCGAGCAGGCCGGCGAAGCCGGCGGTCTGGGCGATGCGCTTGATCATTCTGGTTCTCTCGCGACTCAGTGGCAGGGGAAGCCGGAGCTGTGCCGGGTATCGTGGGCGGCGTTGTGTACCGCGTCGATGTGCGAGAAACCGGCGAAATAGACCAGCAGCGCGCCGAGCAGGCCGGCGCCGATGGCCAGGCTCAGTCGCTTCGACAGGGAGGTGGTGGAGCTGGCGTGCGCCAGGGTGCTGCTGGACATGGTGCGTTCCCTCTGGATTGGCATGGGCGTGGCAGAGGAGTACGCACGAGGAACAGGCCCGGACGGCCCGCTTCACGCTTGCGCCCGCCCACCGCGGGTGAATCAAACGAAAGGTTCCAGGCCGGTCTCCGGGCTCGCGCGCGATGCGCTTACCGTTGCGGGGGCAGCGCCGGACTGGCTCGGAGAGCGTCACCGGCTTCCCGTTTCACCTCGTGCGCGCCGGCACGAGACACCTGGGACAACCCGCCTAGGACAGCATGAAGGACCGCCGGGCGTCAACCGGCCCGATTGACCCTGGCCCGCGCACTGCGTAGCCTTGCCGGTTCGAGGTTCCTCGCCGGCGACGGCGGGGCTAAGAGGGAACGCGGTCGATGCCGCGGCTGCCCCCGCAACTGTGAACGGCGATCGTTCCCCAATGCCACTGCGTGACGCGGGAAGGCGGGGAACCGGCGGAGACGCCAGACCGTGAGCCAGGAGACCTGCCTCGTCGATCCCGTGGCGCGATGCCCGGGGACAAGACTTCCATACAACCGGGCGGGGTGATCCGGTGGCGAATCCGTTGCGCGGCCCCTGCGTCCGCGCCACTCGTCCGCATGCCCGCCGAGCTGAACAAGGGCTGCCCATGAAAACCCTGGCGAAACTCCCCGTCACCATCGTCACCGGCTTCCTCGGCGCCGGCAAGACCACCTTGCTCCGGCACATGCTGGACAACGCCGAAGGCCGGCGCATCGCGGTGATCGTCAACGAGTTCGGCGAACTCGGCATCGACGGCGAGATCCTCAAGCAATGTTCCATCGGTTGCAGCGAAGAAGAGGCGCAGGGCCGCGTTTTCGAGCTGGCCAACGGTTGCCTGTGCTGCACCGTGCAGGAAGAGTTCTTCCCGGTGATGCGCGAGCTGGTGGCGCGCCGCGGCGACCTTGACCAGATCCTCATCGAGACCAGCGGCCTGGCCCTGCCCAAGCCGCTGGTGCAGGCCTTCCAGTGGCCGGAAATCCGCAACGCCTGCACGGTCGACGCGGTGATCACCGTGGTCGACAGCCCGGCGGTGGCGGCCGGCACCTTCGCCGCCCATCCCGAGCAGGTGGACCAGCAACGCCGCCAGGACCCCAACCTCGACCATGAATCGCCGCTGCACGAACTGTTCGAGGACCAGTTGGCCAGTGCCGACCTGGTGATCCTGAACAAGGCCGACCAGCTCGACGCCGAGGCCCTGGCGCGGGTCCGCGCGGAGATCGCCGGGGAGCTGCCGGCGGCGGTGAAGATCGTCGAGGCGAGCCGGGGCGAGCTGCCGCTCCCGGTCTTGCTGGGCCTCAACGCCGAGGCCGAGCTGCACATCGACGGCCGGCCGACCCACCACGACCACGAAGGCCACGAGGACCACGACCACGACGAGTTCGACTCCTTCCACATCGATCTCCCCGAGGTGGAGGAAGCTGCGCTGCTCGAGGCCCTCGGCGAGCTGGTGGAGCGTCACGACATACTTCGCATCAAGGGGTTCGCCGCCATTCCGGGCAAGCCCATGCGCCTGTTGGTGCAGGGCGTCGGCAAGCGCTTCGACAGGCATTTCGACCGCAAGTGGCTGGCCGACGAAGCCCGCAGTACCCGGCTGGTGGTGATCGGCCAGGAGCTGGACCAGGCCGCCATCGCCAACCAGCTGCGCACAGCGCTTGCCTGATCCGTGATCCCCGGCCGGGGCCGGCGATGGCGATTCGCCGGCCCCAGCTTCTTGCGTCCTACCGGTAGAACGTCCATGCACCTGTTGCGCACCCAACCCGGCGGCTTCGTTCCCGACGACGGCATCGCCCACCTGGCCCAGACTCCCGCCGAGCTGGTGATCCTCTGCAGCGGCGATTCGCACCTCGCATTGCTGGCCGAGGCCGCCCGTGCGCTGCCGGACGACTACCCGAGCCTGCGCCTGGCCAACCCCATGCAGTTGCAGAACCACGCCTCGGTGGACCTCTACGTCGACGAGGTGCTGCGGCACGCGCGGGTGATCCTGCTTTCGCTGCACGGCGGCATCGGCTACTGGCGCTACGGCGTGGAGCAACTGGTGGCGCTGGCCGAGCGCGGCGCGCTGCTGATCCCGGTGCCCGGCGACGACCGCCCCGACCCGGAGCTGAGCGCCCTCGGCAACCTGCCGGCAGAGCAGACCGAGCGCTTCTGGCAATACTTGCGCCAGGGCGGCCTTGAGAACGCCGGGCAGTTCTACCGCTGCCTGGCCAGCCAGTGCCTCGGCCGCGACTACGCCTGGCGCGAACCGCAGGCGCTGCCGCGGGTGGCGCTGTTCCATCCACGGCATGCCGAGGCGACCCTGGCACACTGGCGTGCCGACTGGCAGGCCGGGTGTCCGGTGGTCGCGTTGCTGTTCTATCGCACCCACCTGCAGGCAGCCAACACCGCCTTCATCGCACGCTTTTGCGAACGCCTCGCGGCGCAGGGGCTCAACCCGTTGCCGATCGCGCTGGCCAGCCTCAAGGAAAGCGCCTGCCTGGCGCAGGTGGAAGACTGGCTGGAGCGCAGCGACGCCGCGCTGATCGTCAATACCACCGGTTTCGCCCAGTCCAATCCGGAGGCGCCCGAGTTGCGTCCGTTCCGTCGCGACGTGCCGGTGTTGCAGGCGATCTGCTCGCTGGACAACCGCCCGCTCTGGCTGGACAACCCGCAAGGCCTGGGGCCGCGCGACCTGGCCATGCACGTGGCGCTGCCGGAGCTGGACGGACGTATCGTCACCCGGCCGATCAGTTTCAAGGGCCTGGCCTGGCGCAGCGAACGCAGCGAGAGCGACGTGGTCTGCTACCTCGCCGACGACGAGCGCATGGATTTCGTCGCCGAACTGGCGCGGCGTTGGGCCGAGCTGGCGCGCAAGCCAAACGCGGAAAAACGGGTGGCGCTGGTGCTGGCCAACTACCCGACCCGCGATGGCCGGATCGGCAACGGCGTCGGCCTGGACACCCCGGCCGCGGCGCTGAACATCCTTCGTGCCCTGCGCCAGCAGGGCTACCCGGTCGACGGACTGCCCGCCAGCGGAACCGAGCTGATCCGCCAGTTGCTCGGCGGCGTCAGCAACGACCTGGAGCATCTCGACCTACGGCCCTGCGCCCAGAGCCTGGCGCTGGACGACTACCTGGCCTGCTTCGCACGCCTGCCGGAGCGCAATCGCCAGGCGGTGCTGGCGCGCTGGGGCGAGCCGCAACAGGACCCGATGTTCCGCGACGGGCGGATGATGGTCGCCGGCCTGCGCTATGGCTTGACCTTCGTCGGCATCCAGCCGGCGCGCGGCTATCAGCTCGATCCGGCAGCGATCTACCACGATCCCGACCTGGTGCCGCCGCACGGCTACCTGGCGTTCTACTTCTGGCTGCGCCACGCCTACCGCGCCGATGCCCTGCTGCACGTCGGCAAGCACGGCAACCTGGAATGGCTGCCGGGCAAGGGAGTCGGCCTGTCCGCCGAATGCTGGCCGGACGCGTTGCTCGGTCCGCTGCCGAACATCTATCCGTTCATCGTCAACGACCCGGGGGAGGGCGCCCAGGCCAAGCGCCGCACCCAGGCGGTGATCATCGACCACCTGATGCCGCCGCTGACCCGCGCCGAGAGCTACGGCCCGTTGCGCGACCTGGAGCGCCTGGCCGACGAGTTCTACGATGCCTCGCTGCTCGACCCGCGCCGCGCCGAACAGTTGCGCGGCGAGATTCTCGTCCTCCTGCGCGACAACCGTCTCGACCGCGAGATCGGCTTGCAGCTCAGCGACGATCCGGACAGCTGGCTGCCGCAGCTGGACGCCTATCTCTGCGACCTGAAGGAGTCGCAGATCCGCGACGGCCTGCATGTGTTCGGCGAATCGCCGAGCGGGCGATTGCGCCTGGATACCCTGCTGGCGCTGCTGCGGGTTCCGCGCGGCGATGGCAAGGGCGCCAACGCCGGGTTGCTGAAGAGCCTGGCGGACGACCTTGGCCTGGGCTTCGATCCGCTGGCCTGCGACATGGGCGAGGCCTGGCAGGGCGCGCGGCCGGCCTGCCTGGAAGAGCGGGGCGGGGAGCCCTGGCGTACTCTCGGGGATACCCGCGAACGCCTGGAATTGCTGGCGTTGCACTGGATAGAACGCTGCCTGGGCGGCGAATCGCCGCCTGCCGCCTGGCGTGCCAGCGGCGAGGTGTTGCGCGGCTTGTGCGAACAGGTGGCACCGACCCTGGACGCCTGTGGCGCGGCCGAGATCGACGGACTGCTGGCAGCCCTCGAAGGGCGCTTCGTACCGGCCGGTCCGAGCGGCGCGCCGAGTCGCGGGCGACTCGATGTGCTGCCCACCGGACGCAACTTCTTCTCGGTGGACGTGCGCAACCTGCCGACCCCGACCGCCTGGCGCATCGGCTTCCAGTCGGCCAACCTGCTGCTCGAGCGTCACCTGCAGGAACATGGCGATCACCTGCGCCAGCTCGGCCTCTCGGTGTGGGGCACGGCGACCATGCGCACCGGCGGCGACGACATCGCCCAGGCCCTGGCCCTGCTCGGCGTGCGACCGGTCTGGCAGGCCGGCAGCCAGCGCGTCGCCGATTTCGAGATCCTCCCGGTCTCCCTGCTGGACCGCCCGCGGGTCGACGTGACGCTGCGGGTCTCCGGGTTCTTCCGCGACGCCTTCGCCAACCTGATCCGCCTGTTCGATGCGGCGGTGCAGGCGGTCGCCGAGCTGGACGAGGCGGAGGAGCTGAACCCGCTGGCCGCTCGCGTACGCCTGGAACGCCAGCGCCTCGAGGCGCAGGGTACGGCGCCGGCGGAGGCGCGCCGGCAGGCCGGCTGGCGGATCTTCGGCGCCAAGCCGGGTGCCTACGGCGCCGGCGTGCAGGGCGCAATCGAAGAGCGGCTGTGGGAGACCCGCGCCGACCTTGCCGAGGTCTACCTGAACTGGGGCGGCTACGCCTACGGTGCCGCCGACGACGGCACGCCGGCGCGGGAACGCTTCGCCCAGCGCCTGGAACGCCTGCAGGCGGTGCTGCACAACCAGGACAACCGCGAGCACGACCTGCTCGATTCCAACGACTACTACCAGTTCCAGGGCGGCATGCTGGCGGCGGTGGAAACCCTGCGCGGCGCGCCGGTGGCCAGTTACCACGGCGACCACAGCCAGCCGGACAACCCGCGCATCCGCACGCTCAAGGAAGAACTCAACCGGGTGGTGCGGGCGCGGGCGGTGAATCCGAAGTGGATCGCCGGGATGAAGCGCCACGGCTACAAGGGCGCCTTCGAACTGGCGGCGACGGTGGACTACCTGTGCGCCTTCGATGCCACCAGCGAGCTGATCGACGACCACCAGTACGCGCTGCTGGCCGACGCCTACCTGCTCGACGCGGAGACCCGCGAGTTCGTCCGCCAGCACAATCCGCAAGCCTTGCGCGACATGGCCGAGCGCCTGGTGGAGGCGCAGCGGCGTGGGCTCTGGCAGGAGCCGGGGGCCTATCGCGAGGCCCTGGAGAACCTGCTGCTGGACGTCGAAGAGGAATAGCGGAGCGGCATGGCCGCTCGCGCCGCTTTCAGCGCCCCTCGGCGAGCCGCCGGGCGGCGTCGCGGAGAATCCGCTCGGTGCCTTCCCAGCCGAGGCAGCCGTCGGTGATCGAGACGCCGTAGCGCAGTTCGCCGCCGAGCGCCTGGCAACCGTCGAACAGGTGGCTTTCCAGCATTACCCCGACCAGGTCGCTGGCGCCGGCCAGGCGCTGGTCCAGCACGCTGGCGAGGACGCCGGGCTGGTTCAGCGGGTTCTTGCCGCTGTTGGCGTGACTGCAATCGATCATCATCCGCGTGGCGACGCCCTGGCTTTCCAGGGCCTGGCGTACGGCCTGCACCTGCTCGGGGCCGTAGTTCGAACCGTGGCGGCCGCCGCGCAGCACCACATGGGTGTCCGGATTGCCGCGGGTCTCGATCAGCGCCGGGTGACCGTGCGGGTCGAGGCCGAAATGGCGGTGGCCGTGGGCCGCCGAACGGATCGCGTCGCAGGCGATGCCGACGCCGCCGTCGGTGCCGTTCTTGAAGCCCACCGGCAGGCCGAGGCCGCTGACCAGCTCGCGGTGGATCTGCGATTCGCTGGTGCGCGCGCCGATCGCCGCCCAGCTCAGCAGGTCGTCGAAGTAGCCGGCGGCCAGCGGTTGCAGGAGTTCGGTGGCCAGCGGCAGGCCGAGGCGCAGCATGTCCAGCATCAGTTGCCGGGACAGAGCCAGGCCGGCGGCCATGTCGTCGCTGCCATCCAGGTGCGGGTCGTAGGCGAGGCCCTTCCAGCCCACCGTGGTGCGTGGCTTTTCCACGTAGGCGCGCATCACCAGGAGCAACTGGCCGTCGAGTTCGTCGCTCAGCGCGGCGAGGCGTTCGGTGTATTCGAGGGCGGAGCGGGGATCGTGGATCGAACAGGGACCGACTACCACCAGCAGGCGTGGGTCGTCGCCGTCGAGGATGGCGCGGATGGCGTCGCGGCTGGCGGCGACCTGGCTGGCCAGCTCCAGCGGCAACGGCTGGCGAGCCTTGAGTTCGAGCGGGCTGGGCAGGCGTGCCAGGGCGGTACGGGCGGTGGCGCTGGGCAGGGCGACGGCCTGGGCGTTCGGCGAAAGGGCGGTCAGTGCGGATACGGATGAGTTCATGGTCTGGCTTCCTGGGCTGGCGGCGGGCATCCCGCGCGCGTCGTGCCCTATCGAGGTGTTCGGCAATGTCGTGGGTTGGCGAGCGGCTGGCGGCCGTCGCTAAATCGCCAGGTGTTGAGCGGGTAGCCAGTGCGGTAGCGGTATGCGGTCATGATCGATGTCCTGTGCGTTGGTCTGTGGTTGTGGCCTTGTGGGCCGGAAAATCGGGCTGGAAAAACAAAACCCCCGGTCGGGGAGCCGACCGGGGGTTTGCGTGTGCAGGGTAGGCGTCCCGTATACCGTGGGCGCCGTTGGGGTATCAGGCGCCGGAGTGGCTAAACCAATACCCGAAGAAATACGCGGCACGGGGTGCCTGCGGCGCACGCGCGCGCAACGACAGGCCAGGGCGCGAGGCGCTGGAGTGCAGGTGCGGATGGCGGGTGTGCGGCATGGGTTTCTCCCGTGAACGAGTCCCCAGCTTACTGCAAGCGAGGCGGCCGGTTCAACGACTGTTTCACGGTTCGATACCGGCGCCGCCGGCCTGATAGACTTGGCGGTCCGTATTTCCGTCCGTCCGCCGCAGGAATCCCCATGAGCGCTACCGTGCATTACCCCCTGTCCGCCGTGGTCGCCGCCGACGAACTGAAGCTGGCGCTGTGCCTGGCCGCGGTCGATCCGGCGATCGGCGGGGTACTGATCGAGGGGCCGCGCGGAATGGCCAAGTCGACCCTGGCGCGGGGCGTCGCCGAACTGCTGCCGGCGGGCGAGTTCGTTACCCTGCCGCTGGGCGCCAGCGAGGAGCGCATCGTCGGCAGCCTCGACCTGGACGCCGCCCTCGGCGAAGGTCGCGCGCGGTTTTCCCCGGGCGTGCTGGCCAAGGCCGACGGCGGCGTGCTCTACGTCGACGAAGTGAACCTGCTGCCGGACCACCTGGTGGATTTGTTGCTCGACGTCGCCGCCAGTGGCGTCAACCTGGTCGAGCGCGATGGCATTTCCCACCGGCATCCGGCGCGTTTCGTGCTGATCGGCACGATGAACCCGGAAGAGGGCGAACTGCGCCCGCAACTGCTCGACCGTTTCGGCCTCAACGTGCGCCTCGACACCCAGCCGCCGCCGGCCGAGCGGGCAGAGATCATCCGTCGCCGGCTGGCCTTCGATGCCGACCCGCAGGCCTTCGTCGAACACTGGGAAGGCCAGCAGGACACCCTGCGCCGCCGTTGCGCCGAGGCGCGCCGGCGGCTGGCGCGGATTCCCCTGGACGATGCGGCGCTGGACAGCATCGCCCGACGCTGCTTCGAGGCGGCTGTCGATGGCCTGCGCGCCGACCTGGTCTGGCTGCGCGCGGCGCGCGCCCATGCGGCCTGGCGCGGCGGCGAGCGGATCGAGGCGGAGGACATCGATGCGGTGGAACATTTCGCCCTGCTGCATCGCCGTCGCCAGTCGAGCCCGCCGCCATCGGCGGCCAATCCACCGCCACCGCCCGCAGCCCCTGCCGCGCTCCCGGAGCGCGCCGGCGACGGCGAAGGGCAGTGGGGCGAATTGCCGGCTCGGCCGGTGGCCATGGGGACCGCCCGCGAGCTGCCGCGCTGGCCAAAAAAGCCCTGAGCATCCGCCCGCGCTCGGTCATGGGTGCGGATGCCAGGAGCAGACCCGGAGCCCTGCGCGGCGGTCTTGGCGGCGCCCTGAGCCAGGGTGCGGAGGGCGCCATCCAATGGTTGCCGACCCTGCTGCGCGGACGTCCCCGACAGCGCCGCGACCTGCTTCGCCAGCCGCGCAGCCGGCGCCCGGGCGAACTCTGGCTGGTGATCGTCGATGCTTCCGCCAGCACCCGCCGGTACGGCGCCCTGGCCCAGGCCAAGGGGTTGTTGGCGACGCTGTTCGAGGAGGCCTATCGGCAGCGCGTCCGCCTGGCCGTGCTGCACGCCACCGGGCAGCAGGCGCAATGGCTCTGGCAGGGGCAGCAGGCGCAATGGCTCTGGCAGGGGCAGAAGGCTTCGCGGGAGTTGCAGGACTGGCTACGCCAGCTGGGCGCCGGCGGCGGTACGCCGCTGCTCGACGCCCTGCACCAGGCCGCTGGCTGGCTGGCGCGCCGACAGCGGCAGAAACCCGCCGAGCATCAGCGTCTGCTGGTGCTTACCGACGGCCGCCTGCGCGACTGGCCGGCGCTGCCGGAGGCTGCCTGCCCGAGTCTGCTGATCGACCTCGAAAGCGGCCCGTTGCGCCTGGGCAAGGCCGAGCGCCTGGCCCGGGAGCTGGGGGCCGAGTATCGGCATATCAGTGAATTGAACGAAGTCTGAGGGCGTTTCGGCGAGCCCTGCGGCTTTTTCGGTCAAATTGTATTTCGAGTGTCATTCAATAAATATTATGCGCGTAATATCTTCCTGCGATCCAGCCAATCCATCTCACGGAGATATCCTCATGTCGCCGATTTCAGTCGTTATCGCCGGTTACGCCCGTTCGCCGTTCCACTTCGCCAGGAAAGGCGCGCTGGTCGATATCCGCCCGGATGACCTGGCCGCCGCGGTGCTCAAGGGCCTGGTGGAGAAACTCGATCTCGACCCTGTTCTGCTGGAGGACGTGGTCATGGGCTGCGCCTATCCGGAGGCGGAACAGGGCATGAACATCGCGCGCATCGCCAGTTTCCGCGCCGGCTTCCCGCAGAGCCTCGGCGGCGCGACCCTCAACCGTTTCTGCGGTTCGTCCATGAGCGCTGTCCACTACGCCGCCGGGCAAGTCCTGCTGGGCGCCGGGGAGGCCTTCATCGCCGCCGGGGTGGAGTCGATGACCCGGGTACCGATGGGCGGCTTCAACCTGTCGCCCAATCCCGCGTTGCTGCAGGACTATCCGGCGGTATACATGAGCATGGGGCAGACCGCCGAGAATGTCGCCGAGCGCTACGCCGTCAGCCGCGTCGAGCAGGAAGAGATGGCCGTACGCTCCCACGCCAAGGCAGTCGCCGCGCGCGAGGCCGGCTTGCTGCGCGAGGAGATCGTCGCCATCGACACCCCCGCCGGCCGGGTCGCCGAGGATGGCTGCATCCGCCCGGGTACCAACCTGGAGAGCCTGGCCCAACTGAAGCCGGCGTTCGGCGGCAGCGTCACCGCCGCCACCTCGTCGCCGCTCACCGATGGCAGCGCCGCGCTGCTGGTCTGTAGCGAGGAATTCGCGCGCCGCCACGGGCTGGCGATCCTGGCGCGGATCAAGGCGGTGGCGGTGGCCGGTTGTGCGCCGGAGATCATGGGCATGGGTCCGGTGCAGGCGACGCGCAAGGTCCTGCAACGGGCCGGGCTGGGCATCGCCGACATCGACCTGGTGGAGATCAACGAGGCCTTCGCCAGCCAATCCATCGCCTGCATCCGCGAACTGGGGCTGGACATGGACAGGATCAACCTGGATGGCGGCGCCCTGGCCATCGGCCATCCGCTGGGCGCCACCGGCGCGCGGATCACCGGCAAGGCCGCCGCGTTGCTGCGGCGCACCGGCGGGCGCTATGCCATCGCCACCCAGTGCATCGCCGGCGGCCAGGGCGTGGCGACCCTGCTGGAAGCGGTGGAGTGATCGCGCGCCAATGAAAAAAGGCCCGGTGGATGAGCCGGGCCTGGATGGGGAACCTGCGCCGGCGGCCCGGCGCAGGGTAGTCGCGGTTACTTGATGAAGTCGTGACCCCAGCGTTCGATCTGGCTGGCGCTCTTCTGCATCTGCAGCGACCGCGATTGTGCTTTCTGCCCGGCGGCGGCGATCTCGTCGTCGACCACCTTGGTCGACAGCGACAGCCAACTGGTCACGAAGGCCATGGCGTCGCTGTGGATCTCCAGGGCGTCCTGGTTGATGTTGGCGATGCCGTCGCACTTGCTGTGGTAGCACTCGTCGTAGGCCTTGCCGGCGGTGCCGCCGTACTTCTGCGCCTGCTCTTCGGTCTTCAGGCCCTCGGCGCCAGTGAACAGGCCGCCGAAGGCGATGCCGCTGTTGAAGAACTCGGCGTAGTCGGAGCGGAAGTCGATCTCGGTGCCTTCCGATTGCTGGCCGCGCAGGCGGAAGTAGGCTTCGAACAGGCGCTCGATGGCGGCCGAGCCGGGCGGACCCTGGAGGCCGAAGTCGGAACCGTCGCCGTCATAGATGAAGTTGCCGAAGTTCGGCGAGCCGATCATGTCGAAGTTCAGGTAGGCCTTGATCTTCTTCTTCTCTTCCGGGGCGAGGTTCTGCACGTAGTGGGTCGAGCCCACCAGGCCGGCTTCCTCGGCGCCCCACCAGGCGAAGCGCACCTTGTTGACCGGCAGCGCCTTGGCCAGCAGCACGGCCATCTCCAGTTGGGCGGCGCTGCCCGAACCGTTGTCGTTGATACCGGGGCCTTCGAACACCGAGTCGAGGTGCGCGCCGACCATCACCACGTTGTTCGGGTTGCCGCGACGGGTCTCGGCGACCACGTTGTAGGTCTCGGTCTTCTTGCGTACCACGTCGACCACCAGGTGCAGCTGCAGGTCCGGGGTCTGCGACCAGGCCACGCCGTTGTCGTAGGTGGCGAAGATCACCGGGATGCCGCCCTCGTACGACTCGCCCACGGTGACGTTCTCCAGGCCCTTGCGGTCGTCGGTGTTGCCCTGGTTGAAGATGATCACCCCGGCGGCGCCGGCAGCCGCGGCGTTCTCGGCCTTCTGCTCGAAGTTGCAGGTGCCGCGCTGGATCAGCGCGATCGAGCCGGCCGGGAAGTTGGCGAAGTCTTCCGCTTCGCAACCGCTGGTGGAGGTGTTGCCGGCGCCGAGGGACAGGTCCACCGGGACCACCTTGGCGGTGACATCGCCTGCCTCGGTCTGCGACAGGTAGGTGAAATCCTTCTCCCATTCGTAGGTGACCGGCTGCGGCACGGTGGCGCTCAGGCTACCCGGGCCTTTCGGGTAGTAGGCGGTGAACGGGAAGGGCTGCACGCTGACCTTGTAGCCGGCTTTCTGCAGGGTCTGCTTCACGTAGTCGACGGAGGCCTGGTAGCCCGGCGTGGCGGCGGCGCGGTTGCCGTCGTTGAGGCTGGCGATGTCTTCCAGCTTCTGCAGGCGCTTGACCACGTTGCTGGCTTGCAGGCAGCGCGGCAGGCCAAGCGGGGTGCTGACCAGCAACGGCGATTTGCAGATCGACGGGTTGGGTTTGCCGGGGGTCCAGAACTCGGTGAACTGTTGCGCTTCCGAAGGTGCCGCCAGGGATGCGGCGGAAACCGAGAGGGCGAGGGCGCCGAGTGCGTATCTGAGATTGTTCTTGTTGCTCATGAGACTCCGTTCCTTGTGAGGCGATGATCGATAAGCCGTTGATGGCATGGCGCTATTGCCCGAAATGTCGCCTCGGGCACGGCCTGACTGCCAGACTAGGAGCGCTTTCCGGGCTGTCCTGGCGTAATTCCTGAAATGTGAATTTCATCAACTTTTCGCGGAAGAATTGCTGATAGCTCGCTGGCGGGATGGAGGGCGGCTTTCTATCGTTAATGCCCTTCGGCGCGGGCCCATGGCCGTTGGTCGGGGCTGGGAGGATGGTGCAGCAGGAAGGAAACCGTCTGGCGCGCGGATAAGCGCGCGAGCGGAGGTGAACGGCGGCAGCGCTGTCACAGATTTGTTGGAATTTTTGTATACATTCTTCTGGATATTTTCGGATCGAATTGTCTACAGTGTGCGCACAACAATAAAAGCGAGAACAGCGCACCATGAAAACGACGTCCTCCGGAACTCCATCCGTTCCACGGCCTGAAGACGAGAACCTCGGTGTCGGCGCCAACATGGCCTACGGCCTGCAACATGTGCTGACCATGTATGGCGGTATCGTCGCGGTCCCCCTGATCCTCGGCCAGGCCGCTGGCCTCGCGCCCGGCGACATCGGCCTGCTGATCGCCGCTTCGCTGTTCGCCGGCGGCCTGGCGACCCTGCTGCAAACCCTCGGCGTGCCGTTCTTCGGCTGTCAGTTGCCGCTGGTCCAGGGGGTGTCCTTCGCTGGCGTGGCGACCATGGTGGCGATCATCGGCAGCGGTGGCAGCGGCGGCATTCCCGCAGTGCTCGGCGCGGTGATGGCGGCCTCGCTGATCGGGTTGCTGATCACGCCGATCTTTTCGCGCATCACCAAATTCTTCCCGCCGCTGGTGACCGGCATCGTCATCACCACCATCGGCCTGACCCTGATGCCGGTCGCCGCGCGCTGGGCGATGGGCGGCAACAGCCACGCGCCGGACTTCGGCAGCATGGCCAACATCGGCCTGGCGGCGATCACCCTGGTCATCGTGCTGCTGCTGAGCAAGCTCGGCAGCGCCTCGATCTCGCGCCTGTCGATCCTCCTGGCGATGGTCATCGGCACCGTCATCGCGGTGTTCCTCGGCATGGCCGACTTCTCCAAGGTCACCGAAGGCCCGCTGGTGGCGTTTCCCACGCCGTTCCACTTCGGCATGCCGACCTTCCAGGTCGCCGCGATCATCTCGATGTGCATCGTGATCATGGTGACCCTGGTGGAAACCTCGGCGGACATCCTCGCGGTAGGCGAGATCATCGACACCAAGGTCGACTCGCGGCGCCTGGGCAACGGCCTGCGCGCGGACATGTTCTCCAGCATGCTGGCGCCGATCTTCGGCTCCTTCACCCAGAGCGCCTTCGCCCAGAACGTCGGCCTGGTGGCGGTGACCGGGATCAAGAGCCGCTACGTGGTCGCCACCGGCGGGTTGTTCCTGGTGATCCTCGGCCTGCTGCCGGTGATGGGCCGGGTGATCGCCGCGGTGCCCACCGCCGTGCTCGGCGGCGCCGGCATCGTGTTGTTCGGCACGGTCGCCGCCAGCGGCATCCGCACCCTGTCGAAGGTGGACTACCGCAACAACATGAACCTGATCATCGTCGCCACTTCGATCGGCTTCGGCATGATCCCGATCGCCGCGCCGACGTTCTACGATCACTTCCCCAGTTGGTTCGCCACCATCTTCCATTCCGGCATCAGTTCCTCGGCGATCATGGCGATCCTGCTCAACCTGGCGTTCAACCACTTCACTGCCGGCAACTCCGACCAGCAGTCGGTGTTCGTCGCCGCCAGCGAGCGGACCCTGCGCTACCAGGACATCGCCGCCCTGCACGAAGGCGACTATTTCCTCGACGGCAAGCTGTACGACGCCCAGGGCAACGAAGTGCCGCTGGCCGGCGACGACAGCCATGGCGCGCCGCCGCGACGGCGCAGCGAAACCGCTGAAGCCGGCAGCGCCTGAGCCGCGCCGCGATGAACGACGGCCCTCCTTGCGAGGGCCGTTTTCGTTGTGCGCTTCAGAACAGCGCCTTGCCGCGGTCCAGGCGCTGGTCCACCAGCCATTTGCCGTGGGCGATGGAGGCGCGCTGGGCGTTTTCCAGGTCGGCGAGGAAGGCGAAGCGCACGGGCAGGGCGATGCGCTTGCTGGTGTGGCCTTCGGGATCGGTGATGTGGCAGCCGCCGGCCCAGGGCGTGGGAATGCCCGGATGCTCGACGACATCGGCGGTGATGGTGTAGCTGCGGTGCTGGCAGTGCAGGCTGGCCATGGCATGCTCCTCTCTGTCGGAGGCCGACCCGGCTACCTGCGCGACGCCTGTGGTTGCCACGGAGGAGCCTCGGGGCGGCGAGGTTTTCCCTGCGTGTCCCTACCTCTATAGCAGATCGTCGCCGATCCGCCGCGAGAGCCGACGAAGGGCCCCGCTCAGCGGCGCTGGCGACGGCCGAGCATGCGCTCCAGGGTGCCGTCGCGGCGGACCCACTGGTGGTAGCCGGCGGCGAGCGCATGGAGCAGCACCACCGAGGTGCTCAGCCACAGGCCGACCACGCGGTGAACGGCGTCGAAGGGCTTCTCGAACGCCTCCCAGTTCAGGTTCCAGGTTTGCGAAATCCAGGCGAACAGCGCGGTGTCCTTGAAGCTGGGTACCACGAACAGGCCGAAGTCGGTGGGCAGGCGGGTGCCGACGTAGCCGGTGAGCGGCATCACCAGCATCAAGGCATACAGCGACAGGTGCGCGTAGTGCGCCAGGCGGTGCTCCAGCGGCGTCCCGGGGACCGCTGGCAGGCGCGGCCCGCGCAGCCGCGAGACGATCCGTGGGATCAGCAGCAGGCCGACCAGCAGGCCCAGCACCCAGTGCAGGTTGAGTACCGGCAGGCGCTGCGGGTGGTCATGGCCGAGCACCCAGATGACGAAATAGGCCAGCACGATCGCGCCGATGAAACAGAACGCCATGCTCCAGTGCAGCAGGCGGGTGGACAGGCTGTAGACGGTCGCTGGATGCGTCACGGGAATGCCTCGCAGAGAGTGAAGGCGTGCAATCTATGAAACGTCCGGAGAGCGATCAAACGTATTTATGGATAATCGATAACGGAAAACTTAATCGAAACTTTCACATGTGACGTTATTGCACCGAAACAGTGCTGCGAGTCGCTTTTTTCCGAAACGGAGCCCACTTGGCGGAATAATTCCGGGTCGGGATCATTGTAAGTGGGTTTTTCCTTCGCCGAGGCTATTCCTCACGCTGGGAGAGCCTGGGGGCGGCGCGCGGCAGACCCCGCAAGCATTATCGGGAAATATATTCCGTTGTCTTTCCGCTGACGTTTTGCCGACAGCAAGCTGACACAGATGTAATTGAACTCGATCGCTTCGTTTCTATAGTCTTCGAACACTTCGCCGTGCACTTTCAAGGACGGCAAGTGCATATCCTGCGTCTTTTCCGCCATGACGATTCTCGAGGTGAGAGCATGAGTAGTGAGCACGATGGCAAGGACCAGGACGACCTGTTCTCCCCGTTGCCTTACCTGCTGGTTTCCGGCGCTGTCGTGCTCATGACCCTGCTGCTGCGCTGCCTGTTCTGCCCGGGCGAGCAGTTCTGATCGCCCGGACCGGGACGACTCAGCGACCGCGGCTGAGGAAGTCGATCACCAGGCGATTCATCGGCGCGGCGCACTCTTCCGGCAGCCAGTGGCCGCAGCCGGGCAGGACATGGCCTTCGACGTCGTCCGCATAGGCTTTCATCTGCTCCAGCTGGAACGTGCCCATGCCGCCGTGGCCGCCGCCGGCGAGGGTCATGGTCGGCATCTGCAGGCGGGTCTTCGCCAGTTCGGCGTTCTGCCGCACGCTCTCGTTCAACGCGCGGTAGTACTCGAACGAGGCGTTCAGGCTGTGCGGCTTGGCGTACGACCTGGCGTACAGGTCCAGCAGGCGCTCGCTGAACACCTCGGTGTTGCTGGCATGGGACTTGATGAAGTGCTCGAGGAAGAAGCGCTCCTTGCCGGCGATCAGGGTTTCCGCCAGGCGGTCGTCGGCGGCGAAGAAACTGAAGTGCCAGACCAGCGACTCGCCCTGGGCGGTGAAGGCCGGGAAGCGGTAGATCCGCGCGTCCGGGATCGGCGCTTCCATGTACACCAGGCGGGCGATGTCGGCCTGGTTCTTCACCACCATCGGGTAGGTGTTCCAGATACCGATGTCATGGGCCACCAGGTCGAACGGGCGATCCGGGCTGAATTGCCGGGCCAGCTTGTGCAGGTAGACGGCGACCTGTTCGCCGCTATAGCCGGTCTTCGGCGGCTCGGACTGGCCGAGGCCGGGCAGGTCCGGCGCGATCACGGTGAAGCGCTTGGCCAGTTCCGGCATCAGTTGGTGCCATTCGTACCAGGTCTGGCCGAAGCCGTGCACCAGCATCACCAGCGGCCCCTGGCCGCCTTTCACGTAGTGCAGCTTCACGCCGTCGACTTCCCGGTAGGCGCTTTCGAAGCCATTCGGGACGGGGAATTCCTCGGCGGCGAAGCCGCCCAGGGAGAAGGTCAGGGCGATGCCGGCCAGGAGGCCGCGGCAGAGTCTATCGAGGATCATGGTTGTGCTTCCTTGGTGGGGTCAGTGAGGGATGTGGCCGCCGAGGGACGGCTCGGTGGCAGCTTGGCGTGGCGCCAGCATCAGCAGCAGGGCCACGGCCATCGCCGCCAGGCAGACCAGCGCGCCGACCTCGCCGAGCGGCGCCAGGCCGCTGCCGTCGATCACCCGGCTGCCGGCGAGGGCGCCGATGCCGATCCCGGCGTTGCAGGCGGAGATGTTCAGCGAGGCGGCGAACGCCGGGGCCCGCGGCGCGGACTTCATCACCCGCACCTGGCCGACGATGAACAGTGCTGCCTGGGCCACGCCCCAGGTCGCCAGGGTGGCGGCGAGCAGCCAGGCGTTGCCGAGGGTCGGCACCAGGGCGAGCATGCCCAGCGCCATCAGCAGGACGAACAGCAGGGTTGCGCCCAGCGGGCTGCGATCCACCAGGCGCCCGCCGAGCCAGTTGCCGAGCAGGCCTACCGCGCCGAAGCCCATCAGCGTCCAGCCGACCAGCGAACCGCTGAAGCCGGCCAGGCGCTGGAGGATGTCGGCCAGGTAGGTGTAGGGGGTGAACATGCCGGTGAAGACCAGCAGCGACAGCAACAGGTGGCCGAGCACCAGCGGTTGGCGCAACACGCTCGCCTGGCTGCGCAGCGAGACGCCCGGCCGTCCGGGAATGCGCGGCAGCCAGGCGGCCAGCAGCAGCGCCTTGGCCAGGGCCAGCGCGGCGAGTGCGGCGAATGCCAGGCGCCAACCCCAGGCGTCGGCGATCAGCGTGCCGATGGGAATGCCGAGCACGGTGGCGGCGACGATGCCGAAGAACACCAGCGCCACGGCGCGTCCTTCGCGCGAGGGGCCGGCCAGGTGCGCGGCGGTTTCGCTGGCCATGGCCCAGAACACCGGGAGCGCCAGGGCCGGGACGAAGCGCGCCACGGCCATCGTCCAGATATCGCCGGCTACGGCGGCCAGCGCATTGGCCGCGGCGAACAGCAGCAGGCAGGCGACGAACAGCCGCTTGCGTTCGACGCCCGCCAGTGCGGCGGTGAGGAACGGACCGAAGGCGGCGACGCTGAAGGCGAACAGGCTGACCAGCAGGCCGGCCTGGGCGACGCTGACCTGGAGGTCTGCGGCAAGCGCCGGGAGCAGGCCGACGATGACGAACTCGGTGGTCAGGATGGTGAAGCCGGCGGCGGCCAGCAGGAGGATGGGCAATAGCACGGCAAGACTCCTCCGCGAGCGCAGCCGTGGCCGCGCCCGGGAACGATGCATGGGAGGGAAGGGAATCAGGCCGTAGCGGACTGGCCGAGGGTCGGGTAATCGGTGTAGCCGGCGGCGTCGCCACCGTAGAACCGCGCCTGGTTGGCCTCGGCCAGCGGCGCGCCGAGACGGATCCGCTCGACCAGGTCGGGGTTGGCGATGAACGGCCGGCCGATCGCCACCGCGTCGGCCAGTCCGGCCTGGAGTATCGCTTCGGCGCGCTCGGCGTCGTAGTTGCCGCAGACGATCAGCGGCGCGCGGAAGCGTTCGCGCAGGCGCTCGCGGAAGCCTTGCGGGTAGGCCGGGCCGCCACTCCATTCCCACTCGGCCAGGTGCAGGTAGGCGATGCCGCGTCGCTGCAGGGCTTCGGCGAGGTAAAGGGTCATCGCTTCCGGCTCGTCGTCGTGCATGTCGTTGATCGTGCCCCAGGGCGACAGGCGCAGGCCGACGCGCTCGGCACCGACCGCGGCGACCAGCGCGTCGACGATCTCCAGCAGGAACCGCGCGCGGTTCTCCAGGCTACCGCCATAGGCATCGCTGCGCCGGTTGCTGGCGCTGGCGAGGAACTGGTCGATCAGGTAGCCATTGGCGCCATGCAGCTCGACCAGGTCGAAGCCGGCGTCGAGCGCGTTGCGCGCGGCGCGGACGAATTCGTCGCGGACCCGGCGGATGTCTTCCAGGGTCATTTCCCGCGGCGCGTCGGCCGGCGCCATGGATCCGCCGCCCTGGCCATCGGCGATGAACACCTGGGCCTTGGCCTGGATCGGCGAGGGCGCGATCGGCGCCTCGCCGCCGGCCTGCAGCGAGCGATGCGACATGCGCCCGACATGCCAGAGCTGCGCGGCGATCAGTCCGCCGGCGGCGTGCACCGCCTCGGTGACCTGGCGCCAGCCGGCCAGTTGCGCCTCGCTGTAGATACCGGGGGTGTAGGCGTAGCCCTGGCCGAGGGGGGAAATCTGCGTGCCCTCGCTGACGATCAGCCCGGCGCCGGCGCGCTGCGCATAGTAGAGAGCGTTCAGGGCGGTCGGCACGTCGCCCGGCTGTTGCGCCCGGGAGCGGGTCATCGGCGCCATGACGATGCGGTTGCGCAAGGCCAGGTTGCCTACGGCGAGCGGGGAGAGGAGCAATTTGGACATGGTCTTTTCCTTTCGAAGGCGGCAGGGAGATGGCTTGAATATCTGTATCGGTCGCTAAATAATATGGCGACGGCAACGCTCGTCAAGTAAATTTATAGTGATCGATACAAATAATGGAGGTCAGGATGGCAACGCGAGGCAGGCCACGGGCATTCGACAGGGACACCGCCCTGCAGCGAGCCATGGACGTGTTCTGGGTGCGTGGCTACGAAGGCGCTTCGCTGGCGGCCCTGACCGAGGCGATGGAAATCAGGCCGCCCAGCCTGTACGCCGCCTTCGGCAGCAAGGAAGGGCTGTTCCGCGAAGCCCTGGCCCACTATCTCGGCCAGCACGGCCGCTATCGCCGGGATGTCCTCGATGGCGCGCCGAGCGCCCGCGAGGGCGTGGCCGAGCTGCTCCGCGAGACCGTCGCGCGCTTCTGTTCCGACGAGTTCCCGCGCGGTTGCCTGGTGGTGCTCGCGGCGCTGACCGGAACCCCGGAAAGCGAGGCGGTGCGGGACGCGTTGAGCGCCGAGCGCGGCGAGTCGATCCGCCTGTTCCGTGAGCGCATGCGGCGCGGCATCGCTGACGGCGACCTGGCGGCGGACACCGACGTGGAGGAGTTGGCGACCTTCTATGCCACCGTGCTGTTCGGCCTCAGCGTGCAGGCCAAGGACCGGGTGCCTTGCGAGCGCCTGCTGGCGGTGGTCGAACGGGCGCTGCGCGCCTGGCCCTGAGCGGGCCGCATCAGGCCGCCGCGCTGCGGCGCAGCCATTCCAGCAGCAGAGTGGCAGGCTCTCCGGCCTGCAACGGTCGCGGGGTCAGCAGGTGATAGCTGCTGCCGTCGGCGAGGAATCCCAGCGGCGCCGCCAGCAGGCCGGCGGACAGATCGTCGCGCACCAGTTGCCAGGGGCCGATGGCTACGCCGAGTCCGGCGCCGGCCGCCTGCAGGCTCAGGTAGAAGTGCTCGAAGCGCTGCCCTTCGGTCGTCGCCGGCGCCTGTCCGGCGAGACGGGTCCAGGTGTTCCAGGCTTGCGGGCGGGTCGCCGTGTGCAGGCGCGGTGCGACGGCGCGAAGCCCGGGCGGTCCTGCATCGAGGTGGAAATGCCGTTCGACGTCGCTCGCCCGGCAGACCGGCCCGACCTGCTCGTCGAACAGCCAGTGGGCATGGCTGCCGGGCGGCCAGGGGAAGTCGTTGCGGCGGATCGCCAGGTCGATGCCGCGGCCGAAGGCGAACGGCCCGCCGCCGGCGACCAGCTGGATCGACAGTCGTGGCTGTTCCTGCATGAATCCGGCGATCCGCGGGATCAGCCAGCGCATCAGCAAGGTCGGTTCGCAGGACAGCACCAGCGCGGTGGGTCCGGCCTCCGCGCGCAGGGCCTCGCCGGTGCGCTCGATCAGGTCGAGGGCCGGGCCGGTGCCGGCGAGCAGGCGCCTGCCGGCCTCGCTGAGGAAAACCCGCTGGCCGCGGCGTTCGAAGAGCGCACAACCGAGTTCCTCCTCCAGGGTCCGCACGGCGCGGCTGATGGCGCCGTGGGTCAGGCACAGGGCCTCGGCGGCACGGGAAAAGTTCTCCAGGCGGGCGGCGGCCTCGAAGCAGCGCAGGGCGTTCAGCGAGGGCAGGCGGCGGCGCCTGAATGGTGAGTTTTCCTCACCATGATTGTCAGTATTCATCGTTCTCGATCGGCGCTGGAGACCGGTAGATTGTGCCATCCATTCTACCTTGGAGCCTTCCAGGCATGACAGAGTTGCTAGCTTTCCTGACCATCACCGTGCTTGCAGTGATCAGCCCCGGCGCCGATTTCGCCATGGTCTCGCGCAACAGCCTGCTGTATTCCCGCCGCGCCGGCCTGCTCACCGCGCTGGGCATCGGCGCGGGGGTGACGGTACATGTCGGCTACAGCATCCTCGGCGTCGGCGTGCTGGTGCGCGAGTCGCTGGCGCTGTTCACCGCGCTGAAGCTGGCGGGCGCCGCCTACCTGGTGTTCCTCGGCCTGCGCATGCTGCTGGCGCGAGAGGACACGGTGGCGGAGGAGGCGGCGGGCGGCGCCGGGGTTTCGTCCTGGGCGATGTTGCGCAGCGGCTTCCTGACCAATGCGCTCAATCCGAAGACCTGCCTGTTCGTGGTCAGCCTGTTCATGCAGGTGATCGATCCGCATACCGCGTTGCCGGCGCAACTGGGCTACGGGGCCTTCATCGCGCTCGCCCACGTGGCCTGGTTCGGCCTGGTCGCCTGCTTTCTCTCGAGCCCGGCGGTGCGCGGCCGACTCCTGCGTTTCCGCCGGCGCATCGACCAGTTTTTCGGCGCCCTGCTGGTCGGTTTCGGCGTCCTGCTGGGGGCGAAAAGCCCATGAGCATGGACCACTGATGGCCGCTTGCCGCCTTTGAAGCGAGGCCGGCGGCTCCCTAGAATGCGCCGTTCATGCCGTCGCCAGTTGAGGGACGGTCCCAGGATCGCGGGACGCATGGGAGTTGCATGAAGAAGGGAGCGACGCTTTTCGCCGTCCTCTGGGCGGTACTCGGCCTGGGCCTGCTGGTCGGTTTGCCGGTGGCCATCCATTTCATTCTCGGCCAGTACGACGAGGCCGGGTTCAGCGGGCCGCAACTGGTCTTCGAGGAACAGGGCCATTCCTACCTGGCGTTCACCCTCGACGACTATCGCGCCAACGAAGTGGACAACGGCGTGGTGCACGGCAGCAGCCGCAGCTATGCCCAGGTGGTCGATCTCGAGGACGGCAGCCTGCGCTGGAGCGCGCGCCTGGATGCCGACAACGAGCGCGGCGACGACTGGGGTTCCGGCGAACTGCTGGGCCAGTCGTCGCGCTACCTGTTCTTCCTGCGCAACGAACTCTACGTACTCGACCGGCGCGACGCCGCCCCTGCGCTGGCGTTCGACGAGCTGGAGCGGCGCACTGGCGGCCTGCCGTTGAAGTCGGCGCCCTGGGGGAAGGACGCCTATCGCTACGACGAAGGCCGGGGCGGATTGCTGATGCTCGCGCTGGACGGCCGCGTCTGGTTCCTCGACGGCGACAGCCTGGCTCTGCGCGAAGCTCCGGAAGTCGATGCCGCGCGGTATTTCCACGGCGACCCGCCGCCGCCGGCGAGTGCCGGGATCGCTTGGCAGGCGCCGGGCCTGACGCGCCTGCCCGACGGACGCCTGCTGATCCTCGCCAGCGATCACGAGGCCCGCGCGCTGGAGCGTGGCGAGGCGCTGCCGGCAGCGAACCAACGGGCGCGACGCCAGCGCCTGTCACTGGGCACCCTGGATTGGCGGTCGCCGGCAGAGAACCGACTGCGTCCGCTGCTCGACGCGGCCTTTCTGCAGGCTGGCCTGCTGCCCGATCCAGCCGCTGCCGAAGAGCCGCAGCGGCTGCTCGAGCGACCGTCCGAGCGGCAGCGCCAGCGTCCGTCGCTGCCGCCCGAGCCGCAGCCGCCGGAAGAGTTCGACGAGCGCGTGGAGCGTTTTCCCAGTACCCGTGCGTTCCTTGCGGCGCGCGACGCCTACCGCCAGAAACGGCGACGCTGGATTGCTGCGCACGATGCCTGGCGGGAACGGGTCGCCGACCTGGAGGCGGCGGCGGATGCCGAGTACCGTCGCCGGCGCGACGAGCAGACGCGCGAGGAGGCGTTGTACCGTCGCTATGCCTCGGCGCTGCCGGGCGGCGATTCCTGGTTGGCGCGCCGTCCCTGGCGAGTCGACGGCAACTGGCTGGTGCTGCACCGGCGCAGCCTGGCCGAGCGTAGCGAGCTGCTGCTCAGCTCGGTGTCTGCCGACGGCAGCTTGCTCTGGACCCTGGAGCTGCCCATCGAGCGTCCCGAGCGGCTGTTCCGCCTGGATGCCCACAACCTGCTTCTCAGCGGCCGTGGAGAGGAAGGCGGGCGGTTGGTGCGGGTCGATCTGCGCCGGGGCAGCGGCATCGTCCATCGCCTCGGGCGCGGCGGCGCGCCATTGCAGCGGGTCGAGTGGCCCGAAGGCCAACCGTGATCGCCTGCGCCCGGCCTGGGTGGCTGCCCAACGGGGGGGCCGGGCGCCGATTCAGGGGTTCCTGAAGACGAATACGCCGCTGTCCACCAGGCGCGTCAGGCGGATGCGCAGCAGCAGGGTGCGGTGGGCGGCGAGGAAGCGCGGCACCTGCGCCAGCGGAATTGCCAGGCCTTCGCTGTCGCCGGGGCCCACCGCGGTATAGCCGACCGGCTGGCGCGGCGGATCGAACGGCGGCTGGGCCGACACGCTGAGCGACAGGGTGTCCACGGCGAAGCCGGCGAGCAGGTCGTCGAGGGAGTCGATCGACAGGTACAGCGAGCGGTAGGCGGGGTTGTCCTCGTAGGGATGGACGTCGGCGATGACCTGCTCGTAGAAGCGCTGCTCGAAACGCCGGTCGCTGTTCAGCTTGCGGAAGAACTGGATGAAGTAGTCGCGCACCTCCTGGTCGAGGTCGTCGCAGACGTGGCTGACCAGGTTCAGGTAGCGCGGCGAGCGGCGCTCGATGCCGGGGTCGAGCTGATCGATGCGGCGCTGCCAGGGGAAGCTTGCGCCGCTGCTCCGGTAATCGGCGTCCTCGACCTCCAGTGCGGCGCGGATCAGCTCCAGGGTACGCGGGTTCTTCGGCCCGCGGTCCTTCAGCGCCACGCTGGCGTGGTTCTCGCCGTCGACGATGGCGAAGGCGATCTCGCCGCGCGATTCTTCCAGGCGCCAGCCAGGCCTGGCGCGCTGGCGGACATCCAGTTCGAGGCTCAGGCGGCAGGCGTTGAGGTTCGCCGTGGCGATCCGCACCGTGCCGTCGCCGCCGGCTTCGTTGGCGATGGCTTCGACGCCGCTGTAGCCGACATTGCCCACCAGTACCGTGGCGAGCAGGCGGCCGGCGCCGTACCAGGCCTCGGCGCCGAACAGGTCGCGCTCGGCGAGTTGCCAGGAGTACGGCGAGCCCAGCTCCAGTCCCTTCAGCACCTGGGTGCCGGTCTGCCCGACGAAGCGGTTCCAGCCTTTCAGCACGCGACCGATGAAGGAGCGTCCCTTGTGCGCCAGCGGCGAGCCGAAGTTGGCCGGGGCGAGCATCAGGAAGCGCTTGACCGGCGCGCTGGCGGGGTCGAAGTGGCGGGTCAGCCAGTCGCGCAGCACCAGGGCGCCGGTACTGTGCACCACCACGTCCACCGTGCGCGGTGCCCGCGACAGTCCCTGGGCGGTCCAGGCGCGATCCAGGGCGGCGGCGAGGTCGGCGTAGGTGACGTCGTCCTGCAGGGAGATCCAGTCGGCGAGGCGGATCTGCGTCGGCGCGCTGCCGAACCAGGCTTCCAGCTGCTCGGCGAGGCGGCGGAACGACTTCGAATCGTCGCTCCAGCCGTGGACGATGACGATCGAACGGGGCATGTCCGGCATCCTCTGGGGCTGATCCGGGCGACTATAGATCATGCGCCGCGGCGATGTGCCCTGACCTGTGAAAACGTCTAGGATGCGGCGGTCGCTCCCGACTACCGCCGGCGCGGCATCGCCAGCGCCTTGCTGCGGCAGGCGCGGGACGACTGTCGCGGCGACCGCCTGTTCACTTCCCGCAACCACTCCAACCTGCCGATGCGGCGCCTGCTGGAGCGCGAGGGATTCCAGCCGAGCGGGGTGATCGACAACCTCGACGAAGGCGATCCGGAGCTGGTCTTCGTGCGTTTCCTCGCGCCGTCGCGCTGAGCCCCGGGCTCATTTCAGGTTGCCGGCGAGGAACTGGCGCAGGCGCTCGCTGCGCGGCGCGCCGAACACCTGGTCGGGCGTCCCTTGCTCTTCGATCACACCCTGGTGGAGGAAGATCACATGGCTGGAAACCTGGCGGGCGAAGGCCATCTCGTGGGTGACCAGGACCATGGTGCGACCTTCCTCGGCCAACTGCTGCATGACTTTCAGCACTTCGCCGACCAGTTCCGGATCGAGCGCCGAGGTCGGTTCGTCGAACAGCATCACCTGCGGCTCCATGGCCAGGGCGCGGGCGATCGCCACGCGCTGTTGCTGGCCGCCGGAGAGTTCGCAGGGATACTGCCGTTCGACCTTCTCCGCCAGGCCGACCTTGGCCAGGTAGTGGCGCGCGCGGGCCACGGCGTCGTCGCGGTTCATTCTCAGGACGTTGACCGGGCACTCGACCACGTTCTCCAGCACCGTCAGGTGGCTCCACAGGTTGAAATGCTGGAAGACCATCGCCAGCCGGCTGCGGATCCTCTGCAACTGCCGGGGATCGGCGGCGCGCAGCTCGCCCAGGGCGCCGGGACGGGTGCGCAGTTCCTCGTCGCCGACGCGGATGCGCCCGGCACAGGGCTTTTCCAGGAAGTTGACGCAGCGCAGGAAGGTGCTCTTGCCCGAGCCGGAGGAGCCGATGATGCTGATCACGTCTCCCTTGCCGGCCCTGAGCGAAACGCCCCTGAGCACCTCATGGCTGCCGTAGCGCTTGTGGATGTCTTCGACCTGCAGGCTGTACATGCGCGTGTCTCCGGGAGAGGTCAGTGGGTTTGCGGTCTGAGGTAGGCCAGCCAGCGCAGCTCGCCGCGGCGGAACAGCCAGATCAGCAGGAAGGCGGTGCCGGCGTAGAGCGCGCCGGCGATGCCGAAGGACAGGAACGGCGCATAGGTGGCGGAATTGACGTCGCGGGCCACCTTGAGCAGGTCCGGCACGGTGGCGGTGAACGCCACCGAGGTGGAATGCAGCATCAGGATCACTTCGTTGCTGAAGTACGGCAGTGCCCGGCGCAGCGCCGAGGGCAGGACGATGCGCCGGTAGAGGGTGAAGCCGCCCATGCCGTAGGCGCGCGCCGCTTCCACTTCGCCGTGGGGCGTGTTCCTGATCGCGCCGGCGAAGATTTCCGTCATGTAGGCGCAGGTGTTGAGGACGAAGGCCAGCACCGTGCAGTTGAAGCCGTCGCGGAAGAACGCGTTGAGGAAGTCCTGGGCGCGTATGGCATTCAGGCTGTAGACGCCGGTGTAGAAGAACAGCAACTGGATGTACAGCGGGGTGCCGCGGAACACGTAGGTGTAGAGCCAGACCGGGTAGCGCAGCAGCGGGTTGCCGCAGGTTCGCGCCACCGCCAGCGGGATGGCCAGCAGGAAGCCAAGCGCCACGGCGAGGATCAGCAGCCACAGGGTCATCGCCAGTCCGGTCAGTTGCAGGCCGTCGGTCCACAGGTAGGCCTGCCAGTATTCGTCGAGTACCGCGTTCATGGCAGCGGCCTCCTGACGCCCAGCGAGCTGCGCCGCTCCAGCCACAGCAGCGCGGCGTTGGAGATTGCGGTGATGGCCAGGTAGATCAGCCCGCAGACCAGGGTGAAGTGGAAGAACTGCAGGGTGCCCTTGCCGGCGTCCTGGGTGGCCTTGACCAGGTCGCCGAGGCCGATGATCGAGACCAGCGCGGTGGACTTGACCAGCACCTGCCAGTTGTTGCCGATGCCCGGCAGGGCGTAGCGCAGCATCTGCGGCAGGAGTACCCGGCGGAACACTCGCCAGCGCCCCATGCCGTAGGCTTGCGCGGCTTCGACCTGGCCGGCCGGGACCGCCTGGAAGGCGCCGCGGAAGGTTTCCGTGAAGTAGGCGCCATAGATGAACGCCAGGGTGACGCAGCCGGCGGCGAACGGGTCGATGTCGACCTGGCCGATGCCGAGGGCGTCGGTGACGCGGTTGAGGAGGATCTGCAGGCTGAAGAACAGCAACAGCATGATGACCAGGTCGGGGACGCTGCGGATCAGCGTCGTATAGCCGCTGGCCAGGGCGCGCAGCGGGCGGTTGGCGGCGAGCTTGGCGCTGGCGCCGAGGAGGCCGATGAGCACGGCGCCGAGCAGGGAGCCCAGCGCCAGTTTCAGGGTCACCAGGGTGCCGGCGAGTATCTGCGGGCCGAAGCCGTCGAGGAACATTTCACTCTCCATTGCTTGTTGTTGTCGGTCGAGGTGAAAAGCGGCCGGACGCCGTTCAGGGCGCGCCGTAGAGGTCGAAATCGAAGTAGCGGGCGTTGATTCGCGCGTAGGTCCCGTTGGCGCGGATCGTCGCCAGCGCCTTGTTCAGGTCCTCGCGCAGCGCCACGTCTTCCCTGCGCAGGCCGATGCCGTCGCCGACCCCGAAGTAGCGAGGGTCGTCCAGCACCGCTCCGGCCAGTTCGAAATCCTTGCCGACCGGCTTGTCGAGGAAGCCGTAGCTGGCCTGCACCGCGCCTTGCAGCGAGGCGTCGAGGCGGCCCATGACGAGGTCGGCGTAGACCTGGTCCTGGTTCTGGTAGGAGACGACCCGCACCCCCTTGGCGGCCCATTCGGCCTTGGCGTAGGCCTCCTGGTTGGAGCCCTGGCCGACCCCCACGCGCTTGCCGCGCAGGCTCTCGGCGTCGGGCAGGAGCGCCGAGCCACGGCGTACCACCAGGCGGCTCGGTGCGTTGGAGACGCGGTCGGTGAAGGCGATGTGCTGTGCGCGTTTCGGCGTGATGGTCATCGACGAGACGATGGCGTCGATCTTGCGCGACAGCAGCGCCGGGATGATGCCGTCCCAGTTGCTTTCGACCCATTCGCAGCGGGCTCGCAGCTCCGCGCAGAGGGCTTCGCCGATCTCGATGCCGAAGCCTGCCAGGCGGCCGTCCGGCTGCTTGTATTCGAGCGGCGGGTAGGTC
Organism: Pseudomonas sp. CP-1; assembly: GCF_021213715.1. Taxonomy (NCBI): domain Bacteria; kingdom Pseudomonadati; phylum Pseudomonadota; class Gammaproteobacteria; order Pseudomonadales; family Pseudomonadaceae; genus Pseudomonas; species Pseudomonas sp. CP-1. The sequence continues at coordinate 62,362 of NZ_JAJQKY010000006.1, read as the reverse complement.
GGGTCGACGCCCAGGCGCAGGACCTTGCCGGTCCAGTCGGCGGCGCCGGCCGGTGCGGCGAGGAGGAGGGAGAGGGCGATGCTGCCGAGGGTTCTTGTCATTGTGGTTGTCCTCTGTCGATCCGCGCGCGCCAGGCCGCGCGCCCGTTGAAAACCCTGGCTCAGGCCAGGAAGCGCTCGGCCAGCCGCACCCAGTAGCTGGCGCCGACGGCCAGGCAGTCGTCGTTGAAGTCGTAGCCGGGGTTGTGCAACTGGCAGCCGCTCTCGCCCTGGCCGTTGCCGATCACCAGGTAGCTGCCGGGGCAGCGTTCGAGGATGAAGGCGAAATCCTCGCTGGCGGTGAACGGCCGCAGTCCGTCGATCAGGCATTCCTCGCCCAGCCAGTCGCGGGCCACCTCGCGAGCGAACGCGGTCTGCCCGGGATGGTTGACCAGCACCGGATGGCAATGCCGGTAGTCGACCTCCGCCCGCGCGCCGAAGCTGGCGGCCTGGCCGCGGGCCAGTTCGCCGATGCGGCGCTCCAGCAGGGCACGGGTTTCCGCGGTCAGGGCTCGGACGCTGAGGATCATTTCGGCGCTGGCCGGGATCACGTTGGAGACCGTCCCGGCATGGATTGCGCCGACGCTGACGATCGCGGTGTCCTGCGGATCGACGTTGCGCGAGACGATGCTCTGCAAGGCCAGCACGATGGCGGAGCAGACCACCACCGGGTCGACGGTGCGCTGCGGCACCGCGCCGTGGCCGCCGCTGCCGATCACGCGGATGACCACGGTGTCGGCCGAGGCCATGAAGGGGCCGGGATGGAAGCCCAGGTGGCCGACGGGGTATCCCGGGACGTTGTGCATGGCGAAGATGGCGTCGCAGGGGAAGCGCTCCAGCAGCCCGTCGTCGAGCATCGCGCGGGCACCGCCGAGGCCCTCTTCGGCAGGCTGGAAGATCAGTTGCAGGGTGCCGCGCCAGTGCGGCGACTCGACCAGGTGCCTGGCCGCGGCGAGGAGCATCGCGGTGTGGCCGTCGTGGCCGCAGGCGTGCATCACGCCGTCCACCTGGCTGGCGTAGGGCAGGCCGGTGGCTTCCTGGATCGGCAGTGCGTCCATGTCGGCGCGCAGGCCCAGCGCGGGGCCCTCGCCGCGGCACAGGGTGCCGACCACGCCGGTGCGACCCACCCCACGGCTGACCTGGTAGCCCCAGGCCTCCAGGCATTCGGCGACCAGCGCGGCGGTTCGCCGTTCCTCGAAACCCAGCTCCGGGTGGGCATGGATGTGGCGGCGCAAGGTAACCATCTCTTCCCGCAGCGCCGCGATGGCGGGCAGGACGGCAGGTTCGGTCATTCTTCTTGTTCTCCTCAAGGGCTCCGACCGGTGGGCGGTAGGGCGTTGTCGAAGCCGATGGTAGGCAAGCGGGGGACTGGCGGGGAGGCTCGCTTTGGCTATGATGACAACCTTTCGTTGTCACCTCGGTAAGCCCGTGAAACTCCACCAGTTGCAAGCCCTGGTCGCCAGTGCCGACGCCGGCGGCATCCGCGCCGCCGCCCGCGCCCTGGGGATTTCCCAGGCGGCCGTGACCCGCGCGCTGCGCGAACTGGAAACCGAACAGCATCTGCCGCTGTTCGTCCGCACGCCCAGCGGCCTGACCTTCACCGAATACGGCAAGGCGCTGCTGATCCACGCCCGGCTGGTGCTCAAGCAACTGGAGCACGCGCAGGTCGAACTCGACCACCTGCGTGGCCAGGCCAGCGGCCGGCTGTGCATCGGGGTGACGCCTTGGGTGGCGCTGACCTTCCTCTCGGAGGCGGTGCAGGTGTTCCGCGAGCGCATGCCGGAGGTGCGCCTGGAGCTTTTCGAAAGCCTGATGGCGGTGGCCCAGCCATTGCTTCGCGACGGCAGCATGGATTTCGCCATCGGCCCGCTGCACGGTGCCCAGGCGGCCCAGGAATTCGCCTGCGAGAAGCTGCTCGACTACGACACCGCGGTGCTGGTCCGCCAGGGGCATCCGCTGGCGGGTTGCGGCTCGATCCACGAACTGCTGGAACAGGATTGGGCGTTGAACTACACCGGCGACGGCCACGACACCCTGATGCGCGAGCTGTTCTGGCGCCACGGCGCCTTGATCGACGAGCGGCGCATCGTCCGTGCGCACTCCGTGGCGATCCTGCAGACCCTGGTGGAGCAGGCCGACATGTGCACCTGGGTGCCGGCGATCATCGGCGCCGCCCCGCCGTTGCTCGGCCGGGTGGTGCCGCTGGCGCTGCGGGAAACCTTCGAGCCACGGCGGCTGGGCATCATCACCCGGCGCGGCGGCGCCCTCAGCAATCCGGCGCAATGCTTCGTCGAGTGCCTGCTGCAGGTGATCCGCCGCCACGCCCGCTCGGCGAAGAAGGATGACCGGCGCCTGTTCGAAACCCTGCGCCTGCTAGTCTGATTCCTACTGGCACGGACGTACGGTCGCTCAAGATCGGTCGTGCTGCGACCGATAGCCTGGAAAGCCACGAGCGAGGATGCCGGCATGCTGCAATGGTTCGCTAACCTATCGTTCCGCAGGAAAATCGCCCTGCCGATCCTCCTGCTCGCGGTGCTTCTGCTGCTGGTGGGCGCGCTCGGCGTGCATGGCATCGCCCAGCAGAACGAATCCAACCAGCGCCTGGGCAAGCGTTTTCTCCCCGGCATCGCCCTGCTGCTCAACGCCGACCGCGATCTCTACCAGGCCTTCGTCGCCGAGCGCAGCCTGCTCGATAGCCTCCTGAACGCCGAGCAGATCGCCGGCCTGAGGAACGATCACGCGGAAAACCTGCAGCAGGCCCTGGATCGGGTGCGCCAGTACGCGGCGATGCAGCCGGGCGAGGCGGAACTGGCCAAGGTCGCCGAGTTCGAGCGCGGCTATGCCCTCTGGAGCGCGACCTCGGCGCGGGTGCTGAGCCTGGCGGCCAGCGATCCGAGCGCCGCGGCGCAGCTCAGCTACGGTGACAGCGATCGCCAGTTCGGGGCGATGCGCGAGGTGATCAACCAGCTCGACGAGATGGAAGAGGCGGCCGCGGCCGCTGACGGCGAGGCGTCCTCCGCGCTGGGCGAGCGCCACCGCTGGCAGCAGGTGGCGCTGGTGGCGTTCGGCCTGCTGGTGTGCCTGTCGCTGGTGCTGGTGTTCCCCGGCCTGGTGACCCGTCCGTTGCAGCGCCTGCTGCAACGCCTGGAAGAGATCGCCAACGGCGATGGCGACCTGCGCGTGCGCCTGGAGGTCACTTCGCGCGACGAGCCCGGCCGCCTCGGTAGCGCCTTCAACGCCTTCCTCGACAAGTTGCAGCCGCTGATCCGCGAGGTCGGCCGGGTCACCGGCGAGGTCGCCGATTCAGCCGGTTCGCTGGCCGGCATGACCGCTGCCAACGATCGTCTGATCAACAGCGAGCACGCGTCGGTGGACCAGGTCAGCACCGCCGCGACGCAGATGAGCAGCGCCGTCCACGAGGTGGCGCGCAACGCCCAGAGCGCCGCGCAGGTGGCCCATGACGCCCGCCGGCAGGCGCGCGAGGGCGCCAACGTGGTGGAAGCGACCATCGAGGTGATCCGCCAGTTGGCGCAGGAAGTGGAGAGCAGTTCCGAGAGCATCCAGCAACTGGCCCAGGAAACCGCCAGCATCGACGCGGTGCTGACAGTGATCAAGGGCATCGCCGAACAGACCAACCTGCTTGCCCTCAACGCCGCCATCGAGGCCGCGCGGGCCGGCGAGCAGGGTCGCGGTTTCGCCGTGGTGGCCGACGAGGTGCGGGCGCTGGCGGCGCGCACCCAGGATTCGACCAAGGACATCCAGGCGCGCATCGAGCGCCTCCAGGCCGGGGTGCAGAACGCCGTGCGGGCCATGCAGTCGGGCAGCCTCAAGGCGCGCGACAGCGTCGAGCGCGCCGCCGGGGTCGACGGCGTGCTGGCGGCCACCGGCGACGCGGTGGGGCGGATCAACGACCTCGCCGCGCAGATCGCCTCGGCCTGCGAGGAGCAGAGCCGGGTGATCGACGAAATCGCCCGCAACATCAGCGAGGTGCGCGAGCTTTCCGCCCAGGCGGCGGAACATTCGGAGCAGGGTACCGGGGCCAGCCGCCGGCTGTCCGAGCTGTCCTCGGAACTGGCGCGGCTGGTCGGGCGTTTCCGCGTCTGAAGCGCCGCCGCCTAGCGCGGCGCCAGCCAGATCGCCACGCCGGCCACTGCCGCCGGGACCAGGAAGACCAGCAGCAGGATCGGCAGTTCTTCGCGCAAGCCGTAGCCGGCGTGCTGGACGCCGACCCACAGGTTGACCAGCGCGACGGCCAGCCAGGTCGGCAGGAACAGGCCGGCAGCGGGCGCCGGTCCGGCCTCCCAGAGTTCGCCGAAGAGCAGGAACAGGCCGAGCAGGATGATCCCGCCGGCGATTACCAGGGTCACGTGCATGGGGTCTTTCCCGGACAGGTGCCGGTCGCCGTGGCGGCGACCGGGACGCTGGGTCACTTGGTGGTGTAGCCGCCGTTGATGAGGATGGTCTGGCCGGTGATCCACCAGCCTTCGCTGACCAGGTGGCGGATGAACGGCACCACGTCCTCGATGTCGGTCAGGCCGGTCCTGGAGAAGGGCGACAGCGCCGCTGCGGTCTTGTGGTAGGCCACCGCGTCGGCGCCCTCGGCGGGATAGAAGAAGGGCGTGTCCATCGGACCCGGGCCGACCGCGGTGACCGAAATGCCGCGCGCGCCGAATTCCTTGGAGGCGGCGCGGGTGAAGTGCTCCACCGGCGCCTTGGTGCCGGCATAGGCGGCGTAGTACGGGGTATAGGCGCCAAGCAGGGAGGTCACCAGGGTGCAGATCTTGCCGTTGTCGTTGACGTGCTTGCCGGCTTCGCGCAGGAAGAAGAACGCAGATTTGGCATTGACCGCGCTCATCTCGTCGTATTCGGCCTCGCTGATCTCGGTGAAAGGCTTCTTCAACACCTTGCCGACGGTGTTGATGGCGATGTCCGGCTTGCCCACCGCGGCGATGGCGTCGGCGAACAGCTTTTCCATGGCCGCGGCGCTGGTGAGATCGCCCTGCAGCGCTACCGCCTTGGCCCCGGCTGCCTGCAGCGCGGCGACGGTGGCGTCGGCGTCGGCCTTGCTCGCGGCGCTGTTGTAGTGGATGGCGATGGCCTTCGCGCCGTGGGCGGCGAGATCGCGGGCGATCAGCCCACCCAGGTTCTTGGCGCCGCCGGTGACGAGTACGGTCTTGCCTTTGATGGAGTGGTCGACCATGGGGTGTTTCTCCTGCGGTGAGTGGAGAACCCAGTCTAGGGAGGGCGGCCTTGCGGAGTAATCGTGGCGGCCTGGATAGATTGTCCAGAAACGCCGATCAATTCCCGCCTCCGGAGGAGCGCAGCCGGCTGCACGAATCTTCTAGAACCCCGGGACGGGCGCGTTATAGTCGCGACGACGAAACCAACGAGTGGGAAGACCTGACGCACGATGGGCAGCCGAGACTGGATCGACCTGGCCCGCGACGCCGAGACCGGGATCGAGACCCTGCGCGCCCATTTCGAGGGCCACGCCTACGATCCGCATTGGCACGACAGCTACCTGATCGGCTACACCGAGATCGGCGTGCAGCAATTCAACTGCCGCCGACGCCGACACGACAGCACCGCCGGCCAGGTATTCCTGGTCGAGCCGGGGGAGATCCACGACGGCCGCGCGCCGATCGCCGGCGGCTTCACCTACTCGATGCTGTACCTGCAGCCGGACTGGTTGCGGCGCGAACTGCGGGCGACCTTCGACGACGCGCCCAGCGACCGCGATCCCGGCTTCCACGCCAACCTCACCGAAGACCCGCGCCTGACCCTGGCCATCGCCCAGGCCTTCCGCGTCCTGCATGGCCGCGAGCTGCGACTGCTGCGGCAGACCGCCCTGGAGCTGGTGCTGGAGCGGCTGCGCGTGCACCTCGGCTGGCGCGAGGCGAAGCCGTTCGATCCGCGCCTGCCGCTGGTGGCGCAGAAAGCCCGCGACTACCTGCATGCGCACTTCTACCAGGACATCGGCCTGGACGAGCTGGCCAGCGCCTGCGGTACCGACCGCTTCCGCCTGAACCGTGCATTCAAGGCCGCCTACGGCTTGCCACCCTACGCCTACCTGGTCCAGTTGCGGCTGGCCAAGGCGCGGCAGATGCTCGCTGTCGGCGGGCAACCGGCGGACCTCGCCAGCGCCCTCGGCTTCGCCGACCAGAGCCATCTCGGCCGCTGGTTCCGGCGCGCCTACGGGATGACTCCGGCGGCCTACCGCAGGCAGTGCACCCAGCTTCCAGACTGAGGCCCGGTGCGCCGCCAGGATGAAGGCTCCCCCGCCACAGGAGCCCGTCCATGCAATCCCTCGCGCCCTTCCTGCTGTTCGCCGTCGTCGCCTCGATCACCCCCGGACCGACCAACATCCTGGTCCTGAGCAACAGCCAGCGCCACGGCCTGGCCGCCGCCTGGCCGATCGTGCTCGGCGCCTGCGCGGCGGTGGCGGCGCTGATCCTGCTGCTCGGGCTCGGCCTGGGCGAGCTGCTGCGGCGCCACCCGTTGCTCCAGCAGGGGCTCGCCTGGCTTGGCGTCGGCTGGCTCAGCTACCTGGCCTGGAGCCTGTTCCGCAGCGCGGGCGGCATCGACGGCGCGGAGCCGCCGCGGCGCCTCGGCGTGCTCGGCGGCGCGGCGTTGCAACTGGTCAATCCCAAGGCCTGGATGATGGCCCTCGCCGCGCTGGCGCTGTTCGCCGGGGAAGGCGCCGGACAGGCCGGGCGGATCGGCCTGCTGGCGTTGCTGTTCTTCCTGGTTTCGCTGCCGTGCCTGGCCAGCTGGGCCTTGCTCGGCGTCGGCAGCGCGCGGCTGCTGCGCTCGCCGTCGCTGATGAAGCGCTTCAACCAGGGCATGGCGCTGTTGCTGCTGGCCTCGGCCTGGGCCGCCCTGCTGCTCTGAGGCGGTCCGGTAGCTTCCTGACAAACCTGTGGGTTGGTACGCCGGGCCCGGGTTGGCTATGGTGGGACGATCCGTAGCCATGGCGCGGTCGCCGTCAGCACGCCGCGCAAGGAACCTCCATGTTGAAACCCGACATCACTGCCTTCTTCGACCCGGCCACCTCCACCTACAGCTATGTGGTGCGCGACCCGTCCAGCCGCGCCTGCGCCATCGTCGACCCGGTGCTCGACTACGACCCGGCCGCCGGGCGTACCAGCCATGCCAGCGCCGAACGCCTGATCGGCCACGTTCGCCAGCACGACCTGCAGGTGGAATGGCTGCTGGAGACCCACGTGCACGCCGACCACCTGTCGGCGGCCATCTTCCTGCAGCGCGAACTGGGCGGGCGCCTGGCCATCGGCGCGCGAATCACCCAGGTGCAGGCGAAATTCTCCGGCCTGTTCAACCTGGGCGAGGCGTTCCCGGTGGACGGCCGCCAGTTCGAGCACCTGTTCGAGGACGGCGAGTCGTTCCGCATCGGCGCCCTGGAATGCCGCGCGCTGCATACCCCGGGGCATACCCCGGCGTGCATGACCTACCTGGTCGGCGACAGCGCCTTCGTCGGCGATACCCTGTTCATGCCCGACTACGGCACCGCCCGCTGCGATTTCCCCGGCGGCGACGCGCGCCAGTTGTATCGCTCGATCCAGCGCCTGTTCGCGCTACCCGACGCGACCCGCCTGTTCATGTGCCACGACTACACGGCTCCCGGCCGCGACGACCACCGCTGCGAAACCAGCGTCGGCGAGCAGCGCCGGCACAACGTGCACGTCCGCGAAGGCGTCGACGAGGAGGCGTTCGTCGCCATGCGCCAGCAGCGCGATGCCACCCTCGGCATGCCGTCCCTGATGCTGCCGGCGATCCAGGTCAACATGCGCGGCGGCAACCTGCCGCCGGTGGAAGGCAACGGGGTGCGTTACCTGAAGATCCCGCTGGATCTGTTCTGATCAGCTGCGGCGACGCAGCAGGAGAATGAAGAACAGCCCACCGATGGCCGCGGTGGCGATGCCGATGGGCAGGTCCTGGGGGGCGATCAGGGTGCGCGCGGCGACATCCATCCAGACCAGGAACAGCGCGCCGAGCAGGGCGCACACCGGCAGCAGTCGGCGGTGCTCGGCGCCCACCAGCAGGCGCGCGGCGTGCGGCAGCATGAGACCGACGAAGCCGATGGCGCCGCTCACCGAGACCAGCACGCCGGTCAGCAGCGAGCAGCAGACGAAGACCCACAGGCGTACGCGACGGGCGTCCAGGCCGAGGGTCACGGCGGTCTGTTCGCCGGCCATCAGCGCGTTCAGCGCACGGCCCAGCCCGAGCAGTACCAGCAGGCCGCCGGCCACGCACAGCGCCGGCAGCCAGATCAACGACCAGCGCGCCAGGCCGAGGCCGCCGAGCATCCAGAACAGCACCGAGGAGGCGGCGCGGTGGTCGCCGAGGAACAGCAGCAGGTTGGCCAGCGCCAGGAGCACGAACGACACCGCGACCCCCGCCAGCAACAGCCGGTCGCTGCCCAGGCGGCCGCCGCGGCTGGCCACGCCGAGCACCAGTAGCATGCTGCCGAGGGCGCCGAGGAAGGCCGCCAGCGGCAGGGTCAGCAGGCCGATCACCTCGCCGATGTAGAGCACCACCAGCACCGCGCCGAGGGTCGCGCCGGAGGTGGCGCCGAGCAGGTGCGGATCGGCCAGCGGATTGCGCGTGACCGCCTGCAGCGCCGCCCCCACCAGCGCCAGGCCGGCGCCGACGCAAGCGCCGAGCAGTACCCGCGGGGCGCGGATCAGCCAGACGATGTGCTCCTGGCCAGCGCTCCAGGCGCCGGGCTCCGCCGCCACGCCGAACAGGCGCTGGAGGACGATGCGGCCGACCAGGCCGCTGTCCAGTCGCGCCGGACCGAAGCCGAGGGCGAGAACGCAGGACAGGCCGAGCAACAGGACCAGGCTGCCCAGCAACAGGCAATAGGCGCGAGGGCTGCGGAACAGGGTCATGGACGTGGCGCCCGAGGGTGGAGGCCGGCGACCAGGGTTTCTATCGCCGCGGCGTTGCCGATGCCTGGCGTGGCCTGGTTATAGGGCAGGACGATGAAGCGTCGCTCGCGGATCGCGGTCAGGCTGCGCAGCGCCGGGTTCTCTTCGAGGAAACGCTGCTTCTGCGCGGCGCTGGTCTCGCCGTAGTCGACGATGACGATGACCTGCGGATCGCGGGCGACCACGCTTTCCCAGTTGACCTGGGTCCAGCTGGCCGCCACGTCGTCGGTCACGCTGCGACCGCCGGCGGCCTCGATCAGCGCCTGCGGCATGCCCAGGCGGCCAGAGGTGAAGGGGCGGTCCTCGCCGCTGTCGTAGAGGAACACCCGCGGCGCCTCGGCGTTCGCCGGGATGCCGGCGCGGGCGCGCTCGATGCGTGCCTGGAGGCTGGCGACCAGGCGCTCGGCGCGCGGTTCGACGTCGAAGATCCGTCCCAGGTTGCGCAGGTCGCGGTACAGCTCGTCGAGGCTGGCGCGGCGCGGCTCGCCGATCTGCGCGCAGGATTCGCTCAGCTCGTAGACCTTCACCCCCAGCGGCTCCAGGCTGGCCGGAGTGAGGTCGCCGCCGACGCGCATGCCGTAGCCCCAACCGGCGAAGAAGAAGTCGGCGTCGACATCGAGCAGGGTTTCCGCCGTGGGGTAGCGCGCCACCAGCTCGGGCAGCGGCTTGAGCGCGGCGATCAATCCGGGATCGGCATTCTTCCACCAGCCGCTGATGCCGGTATAGCCGACCATGCGCGTCTGCAGACCGAGGGCGACCATCATCTCGGTGAGGTTGATGTCGTGGCTGACCGCGCGCGACGGCGCGCGCTCGAACGTCACTTCGCGCTCGCAACTGCGCACGCTGAGCGGGTAGCGCTCGGCCAGCGCGGCATCGGCGCAGGCGAGCAGGGCGCCGAGCAGCAGGTGGTGCAGGATCGGGTGCTTCATGCTTGGGTAATCCAGGTCAGGCGCGGGTGGTCGGCGAGGGGGTGGCGGTCGACCAGGGCGCGGACGCCGAACACCCGCCACAGCAGGTCGGCGTCGAGCACCTCGGTCGGCGTGCCCTGGGCGACGATGCGCCCGCCGTCGAGCACGTAGAGGCGGTCGCAGAAGGCCGCCGCCAGGTTGAGGTCGTGGAAGCTCGCCAGGGTGCTCAGGCCGAGGCCGCGCAGCAGGCGCAGAAGCTCCAGCTGGTAGCGCGGGTCGAGGTGGTTGGTCGGTTCGTCGAGGATCAGCAGGCGCGGTTCCTGGACCAGCGCGCGAGCCAGCAGGGCGCGCTGCTTCTCGCCACCGGAGAGGCTGGCGAAGGGGCTCGCGGCACGCCCTTCGAGACCGACCTGGAGCAGCGCCTGGCGGACCCGCTGGCGGTCGTCCGCGCCGTGGCCGTCGAACAGGCCCTTGTGCGGCGTGCGGCCCATGGCGACCACGTCCTCGACGGCGAGGCCGAAGTCCTCGGGGAATTCCTGCAACACCACCGCGATGCGCCGGGCGGCCCAGCGCGGCGGCTGGCGCCAGAGGTCGTCGCCGTCGAGCACCACCCGGCCGCGCTGCGGTCGCGCATAGCGGAAGGCGCAGCGCAGCAGGCTGGTCTTGCCGCTGCCGTTGGGGCCGATCAGGCCGACGAAGCTGCCGGCCGGGACTTCCAGGTGCACGCCGCGCAGCAACTCGGTGGAGGCGTCGGGCGACCAGTGCAGGGCATCGAGGTGAAGGGACGACATGGCTACTCGCAGGTCCGGTGGTTCAGCAGAGACGATTGCCGCGGTGCCGACTTCAGAAACTGAAGTCGGCGGTGACGTTGAACGAGCGCGGCCGGCCCATGATCCATTGCTGGCCGTTGTTGTTGTCAGCCAGGGCGTACTGGCGGTCGAACAGGTTGTACAGCTCAAGGCCGAGGGTCAGGTCCGGCCGTACCCGCCAGCCCAGGTTGGCGTCGACCACCGTGTAGCCGGGCAGGCTGGCCTGGTTGGCGGCGTCGGCGTAGCGCCGGTCGACGTAGCGCAGCCCGGCGCCGACGCGCAGGGTCTCGGCGAAGGACTTGTCCAGCCAGAGGTTGGCGGTGCGCCGTGGCACGTTCCTGGGGCGGTTGCCGTTGCGCGAGTAGGTCTGCTTGTCGATCGTTTCGTCGAAGTCGTCGTATTCGGCACGCACCAGCGCGGCGTTCGCTGACAGCCGCCAGTCCTGGGCCAGGTTCAGTTCCAGGCTGGCCTCCAGGCCGTCCGAACTCTGCTGGCCGACCTGCTGCGCGTCGTGCGGCGGCAGCGGGTTGGCGCTGAGCAGCTTCTTCTTGACGATATGGTAGGCGGCCAGGGTCCATTCGCCGCGACCGTCCGGGAACAGTTGCTTGAGGCCGACCTCGGTCTGCTTCGAGTGGGTCAGGTCCATTTGCTGCTGGGCCGCGTTGAGGGTGATCAGGTTGCTCACGCCGTCCTCGCTGGTGGAGTACTGGCCGTACAGCGACAGTTCCGGGGTCAGCGCGAAGACCAGCCCGGCGCGCCAGTTGCCGCCCTGCAGGCTGCGGTCGCTGCGGGTGCCGGCGCGCAGGTCGTCGCGGTCGATATGGTTCTGGTCGCGGCGCACCCCGGTCACCAGCGACAGGCGCTCGTTGAGCTGCAGGCGGTTCTCGGCGAACAGGGCGAAGGTGCGGGTCTGGCTGCGCGAGTGCGGCCGGTAGGGCGAGCGGCTTTCGAAGTAGCCAGGCGCGGGGTGCCAGGGGTCGATGTAGTCGCCGCCGACATCGGTATAGGGCGAGTTGTTGGTCAGGCGGAAGCGGATGCGGTTGTACTCGGCGCCGACCAGGGTGCGGCTGTCGAGGCCGAACAGGGCGTGCTGGAAGGCGAAGGTCTGGCGGTCGCCGATCTGCTCCTGCTCGTGGCTGATGCGCAGGTAGTCCCTGCGCAACAGCTCTTCGCGCGGGACGTCCCATTCGTAGGTTTCGGCGTTGCGCCAGTGACGGCGGGCCTTGATGTAGTACAGCTGGTTGCTCGCGGTGACGCTGTCGGAAAGGCTCCAGTCGCTGGTCAGGCGGGTCCACTGGTCGTTGTAGCGCTGCACGTCGTTGCGCACGTTGTAGTTCTTCTCGCGCAGGCGCTTGTGGTACTTGCCGCCGACCAGCGGGGTGCCGAAGTCGTTCATCGGCTCCTGGTCGCCATAGTCGTGGGCGAGAGTGAAGGCCAGATCGTCGCTGGCCTGCCAGCGCAGCGCCGCGCTGATGCCCAGGTTGCGCGAGTCGCCACGGTCGATCCAGCCGTGGCTCTGCTGCTGGTTCAGGTTGAGCCGGTAGCTGAGGCTGTCGGTCAGCGAGCCGCCGCTGTCCAGGGCCAACTGGCGGTTGTCGTAGGAGCCGTAGCCGAGGCGCAGGTGGTTGCGGATCTCGCCGGCGAAAGGCTTCTTCGGCACCACGTTGATCACCGCGCCGGTGGCGCCTTCGCCGTACAGCACCGAGGCCGGGCCGCGGATCACGTCGATGCGCTCGACCATCCACGGATCGCTGGGGAAGTTCACCGTGCCCATGCCGGTGTACAGGCGCGTGCCGTCGAACAGTTGCATCACCGATGCGTGGCCGCTGAAGCCGCGCGCCGAGAGGCCGGTACCGCCATCTCCGGGGGTGCCGATGAAGCTGATGCCGGGGCTGCGGGTGACGGCGGCCTGGACGCTGGGGTTGTTGCGTCGGCGAACTTCCTCGCCGCTGATGCTGCTGGTGCTCGCCGGGGTGTCCAGGGCGCTGAGGCCCAGGCGCGAACCGGCACTGACCGGCGTGGCGAGGTCGATGTGGTCGAGTTCGGCGGGATCCTGGCGAACGCTGACCAACTGGCTGGGCAGGGCGAGGGCGGCTTCCTCGGTTTCGGCGAGGGCGGGCGGTACCAGCAGCAGGCTGGTGGATAGGCCGAGGGCGAAAGGCTCGGTGCGCAAACGGCTGAAGCGGGGCATGGGCGTTCCATCTCATGACCGGGCAGGACGGAACGCGCAGGAAATCGCAGGCGCGACAGCGCCTCGAACAACCGGCTCGCTCCCGCCCACCGCGGGTGTGCCAACAGGGCGTTGCAGGCCGGTCTCCGGGCTTGCGAGGGTCGTGAAATCCTCGCCTTCCCATGCCGGAGCACAGTGGCCTGAAGAGGATTTCGCTCGCTTACCGTTGCGGGGGCAGCGCCGGACTGATCACTGAAGTGACGCACCGGCTTCCCGTTTCACCTCCTGCGCGGCGGCAGGAGGCACCTGGAACGGGCCGGATGGGAACATCCGCACCGTTTCCAGTCAAGCCTTGAACGATCTGGATTGAATAAAATGTTATACTATAACAATTCGCTTGTGCAGTCTTTCTTCGCCGGACCCCACGCCCTGGCGCAGCTTCCCGGGTCATCACATTTTCTTCACGCCGGCCTGCTATGCTGCCGGCCTTCCTTGGGGAGTAGCCTGCCGTCACCCGTTGACGGCGCGCTGGTCAACATTCTTGGCAACCTGCCATGGCCAGCGCATCCAACCGGATTGGTGAGACCAACGACATTCCTGCGCCAAAGCCGGGCCGCGGGGTCATGTCGTTGACTCATGCCCGGCTGGAGTATCCGCGTGAATCCCGTTTCCCTGATCTTCCTCGCCTTCGCCATGTCCACCGATGCCTTCGCCGCGGCCATCGGCAAGGGCTCCAGCCTGGATCGGCCGCGCCTGTCGGAGGCGCTGCGCACCGGGATAATCTTCGGCGTGATCGAGGCGATCACCCCTCTGGTCGGCTGGCTGCTTGGCCAGGCCGCCAGCCAGTTCGTCGCCGACTGGGACCACTGGATAGCCTTCGTCCTGCTGGTGCTGCTCGGCCTGCACATGATCCACAACGGCCTGCGCGCGGATCATGCGACGGAACAGGAAAAGCCCGGCCAGCATTCGTTCTGGATTCTCGCGGTGACGGCGCTGGCCACCAGCATCGACGCGCTGGCGGTGGGCGTCGGCCTGGCCTTCGTCGACGTCAACATCTTCCTCGCCGCTGGCGCCATCGGCCTGGCCACCATGACCATGGTCACCCTCGGCACCATGCTCGGCCGGGCGCTCGGCGCAGTGACCGGCAAGCGCGCGGAGATGGTCGGCGGGGTGGTGCTGATCCTGGTCGGTGCGACCATTCTCTACGAGCATCTCAGCGCGGCGTGAGCGGCATCGGAGACGGGGCGGGACAGGTCGCGGCGAGTGGGTGGGCGTTCGCTTCAGGCGCTTTCCCAATCGCGGATTGCCGCCAGCAGCGCCTCGCCGTCGGCGAACTCGCGGTCCGCCGGCGGCAGCGGCGGACGTGCCAGGACCAGCACCGGCAGGCCCATTTCCCGCGCCACCTGGAGCTTCGGCTCGGTGGCCTGGCTACCGCTGTTCTTGCTCACCAGCACGTCGCAGGCGAGGCGCTCGAACAACGCCCGTTCGCCATCCAGGCTGAACGGCCCGCGCGCGCCGATCACCTCGGCGCGCGGCGCGGCCGGCTGGCCTTGCAGGCAGCGCACGGTCCAGTGCTGGTGCGGCGGGACCTGGCCGAGATGCTCCAGCGGTTCGCGGCCGAGGGTGAACAGCGGACGGCGGAAGGGTGCGAGGGCGGCGATCAGCTCGCGCCAGTCGGCTACCTCGCGCCAGTCGTCGCCGGGCCCGGCCTGCCAGCCGGGCCGGCGCAGCGCCCAGCAGGGCACTCCGGCCAGTCGCGCGGCGCGCACGGCGTTCCGGCTGATCCGTGCGGCGTAGGGGTGGGTGGCGTCCACCAGCAGGTCGAAGCCCTGCTCGTCGATGAACGCCGCCAGCCCTTCGGCGCCGCCGTAGCCGCCGACCCGGACCTGGCAGGCCAGGTCGCCGGGCACCTTGCCCAGCCCAGCGAGGCTGTAGAGATGCGCCGGGCCGAGCCGGCGGGCGAGGGCCAGGGCCTCGCCGATCCCGCCGAGCAGCAACAGGCGTTTCATCGGCGCTCCTCGCAGGCCTGGCCGACCAGGTTGCCCTGGCGGTCGATGGCGAAGACTTCCAGCGCCACCTCGGTGGGCACGATGCTGCGGGCGAAGCGCAGGGCGTGGGCGCAGACCGCATCGCCCAGGGCCACGCCTTCGGCGTGTGCCTGGGCCAGCGCCTGCTGGCTGGTGTTGGCGGCGCGCATGCAGTCCTGTAGCGCGGCGCTGGCGCCGAGCGCGGCGGCCCAGCCGGCCAATTGCGGCAGGTCGATGCTGGAATGGCGGCTGTGCAGGTCGAGGTGGCCGCCGGCGAGCTTGCTGATCTTGCCGAAGCCGCCGCACAGGCTGAGCTTTTCCACCGGTGCCTTGCGCAGGTGCTTGAGCACCGCGCCGGCGAAGTCGCCCATCTCGATCAGGGCGATCTCCGGCAGCCCATAGCGCCGGCGCATGGCGTCCTCGCTGGCGTTGCCGGTACAGGCGGCGATGTGGCGGACGCCGTTGGCGCGAGCGACATCGATGCCCTGATGGATCGAGGCGATATAGGCCGAGCAGGAGAACGGCCGGACGATGCCGCTGGTGCCGAGGATCGACAGCCCGCCGAGGATGCCCAGGCGCGGGTTCATGGTCTTCAGCGCCAGCTCGGCGCCGCCCTCCACGCCGATGGCGACCTCGAAGCCGCCGGCGTAGCCCCGTTCGGCGGCGAGCTGGGCGAGGTGGCGTTCGATCATCTGTCGCGGCACCGGATTGATCGCCGGCTCGCCGACCGCCAGGGTCAGCCCCGGGCGGGTCACCGTACCGACCCCGGGGCCGGCATGGAAGCGCACGCCAGGCTCGGCGCCCAGGCGCACCCGGGCGAACACCAGGGCGCCGTGGGTGACGTCGGGATCGTCGCCGGCATCCTTGAGGGTGCCGGCTTCCGCGCCGTTTTCCCAGGCGCGGCAGAATTCCAGGCGCATCAGCACCTGCTGGCCCTTGGGCAGGACGATCTGCACCGCGTCGCTGATCGTGCCGCCCAGCAGCAGGCGCGCCGCCGCCAGGCTGGTGGCGGTGGCGCAACTGCCGGTGGTGTAGCCGCTGCGCAACGGCGCGGGCTGCTCGGGGGTTTCCTCACGCATCGCGGGGAGGCTTCCTGGCGGCGGGTTTGCGCAATTCCAGCAGGGTGATCGGCAAGGCCTGGCGCCAGGTGTCGAAACCGCCCAGCGGTCGCGCGTGGGCGACGCCGAGGCGGGTGAGGTCGCCCCCCAGGCGTTGCTGCCAGTCGAGCAGCACCCGTTCGCTCTGCAGGGTGACGGCGTTGGCGAGCAGGCGGCCGCCGGGCCGCAGGCGCTCCCAGCAGGTCTCCAGCACGCCCTCGGCGGTGACCCCGCCGCCGATGAAGATGGCGTCCGGCTCGGGCAGTTCCAGCAGCGCCTCCGGGGCGCTGCCGGCGACCAGGTGCAGGGTCGGTACGCCGAGGGCGTCGCGGTTGTGGCGGATATGTTCCTGGCGCTCGTCGTTGGCTTCGATGGCGATCGCCCGGCAACTGGGGTGCGCGCGCATCCATTCGATGCCGATGGAGCCGCAACCGGCGCCGACGTCCCAGAGCAGCTCGCCGGGGCAGGGCGCCAGGCGCGCCAGGGTCACGGCGCGGACGTCGCGCTTGGTCAACTGGCCGTCGTGGCGATAGGCTTCGTCGGCCAGGCCCGGGGTCAGCGGCAGGCGCACGGCGTCGGTGCCGGCGCGGCATTCCACCGCCACCAGGTTGAGATCGGCGGCGCGCGGCAGCGACCAGTCGCCGGCGAGGCCGTCGAGACGGCGCTCGAGCGGCCCGCCGAGGTGTTCCAGCACGCTCAGGCGACTGGCGCCGAAGCCACGGGCGTTCAACAGGCGGGCGATGGCGGCCGGGCTGTCGCCGTCATTGCTGAGGACCAGCAGGCGCCGGCCGTCGTGGACCTGTGCCTGCAGCGCCGCCAGCGGACGCGCCACCAGTGACAGGCAGGCGACTTCCTGCAGGGCCCAGCCGAGGCGGGCGGCGGCCAGCGAGAGGGAGGAGGGCGCCGGCAGGACCCGCAGTTCGGTCGCCGGCAGTTGCCGGGCGAGACTGGCGCCGACGCCGAACAGCATCGGGTCGCCGCTGGCCAGCACGCAGGTCGGCTGGCCGCGCCGGGCCAGCAATGGTTCCAGGGAGAACGGCGTCGGCCAGGTTTCGCGGGCGGCGCCGATGCACGGCGGCAGCAGTTCCAGCTGGCGCGCCGCGCCGACGATCCGGCTGGCTTGTAGCAGGGCACGCCGGGCCTGCTTGCCGAGGCCGGGATAACCGTCCTCGCCGATGCCCACCAGGGTCAGCCAGGGCGGCGTCGAGTCTGCCGATGACACGGTTCCGATACTCCTGAAATGCGTCTGTGAAGGGCCCGCGACGGCTTCCGGACGGAATGGGTTTTCCCGGCCCCGGGCTGGGCGGCATAATAGCGCGTTCGTCGGTGCCCGGCCCTTTCGCGTTAGCGCGGGGCCAACGAGGGCTGAAGAGGGAACACGGAGCCGCGGTCTTTTCGAAGCCCGGGCCTAGCCGTGGCTGCCCCCGCAACTGTATGCAGCCTGTATTCGCGCCATTCGCCACTGGATTACCGGGAA
This sequence comes from Pseudomonas sp. CP-1, assembly GCF_021213715.1. Classification (NCBI taxonomy): domain Bacteria; kingdom Pseudomonadati; phylum Pseudomonadota; class Gammaproteobacteria; order Pseudomonadales; family Pseudomonadaceae; genus Pseudomonas; species Pseudomonas sp. CP-1. Next base: position 44,888 of record NZ_JAJQKY010000006.1, on the reverse strand, counting down.
GGCGGCGCGAAGCGGAGGTTCCTCCCCCGGGTGGAACGCCGGGCTGCGAGCCAGGAGACCTGCCGCCGAAACCAGTCGCGAGTGCCAACATCGGGCGGGGTGTACCGATGCCGTGGTCTGTCCCTGGGGGACAGCGGTGCGGTCGCCGCGACGCCGATTCGAGTAGCGTTTTTGAACGACGACCAGACCCCGGCGCCCCTGCCCGTACCACGTCCGTCACCCTGTCCCGGCCTGCTGCGTATCGTCCAGGCGCTGGACGGCGGCATCTGCCGCATCAAGCTCGATGCCGGTCGCCTGGACGCCGCCCAGGCACGCGCCGTGGCGGCCGCGGCGCGGGATTGCGCCAGCGGCGTGATCGAGGCGACCAACCGTTCCAACCTGCAATTGCGTGGCGTCCGCCGCGGCGAGGAAGAGCGGCTCGTCCGCCGCCTGCTGGACGCCGGCCTCGGTCCCCGGCATGGGGCCCTGGCCGGCGCCGACGACGTGCGCAACCTGATGCTCAGCCCGGCCGCCGGGCTCGATCCGCACCTGTCGCTGGACGTGCGCCCGCTGGCCGCTCGGCTGTTGCTGCGGCTCCAGGCGGACAGCCGCTACCACGCGCTGTCGGCCAAGTTCGCCATCCAGCTGGACGGCGGCGAAGACCTGGCGATGCTCGAACATCCCCATGACATCTGGCTCTCGCCGATGCCTGCGGCGCCGACCGCGACGCTGGTCTTCGGACTCGCCGGCTGCCCGGCCCGCGACCGCCCCCTGGCGGCGTTGCCGGCGGAGCGGGGCGAGTCCCTGGTGCTGGCGCTGCTCGACCTGTTCCTCGAACGCGCCCAGCCGCAACAGACGCGGATGCGCCACCTGTTGCAGGAGCTGGCCGGAGAACCCTTGCTGGAGGCCTTGCAGGCGCGCCTGGATTTCCCTCTGCGGCGTGACGAGCGGGTGGCGGCCTGGCGGCGTCCGCCGGGGCGTGCGTGGAGTCATCTCGGCGTCCAGCCGCAACGCCAGCCGGGCCTGGCGATGGTCGGCGCGGCGGCGCCGCTCGGCCGGCTCGACAGCGCTTGCCTGGAAGGCCTGGCCGAGCTGGTCGAACGCCATGGCGACGGCAGCCTGCGCCTGACCCCCTGGCAAGGCGTGCTCCTGCCGAACCTGGCGCACGCCGAGGCCGACCAGGCGCTGCTCGGCCTGCGCGGACTCGGCCTGCTGACCGAGCCCGATGCGCCGTTGGCGCGGCTGATCGCCTGCAGCGGTTCCAGCGCCTGCGCCAGGGGCCTGGCCGACACCAAGGGCGACGCCTTGCGCCTGGCCGAACGCCTCGGCCCGCGCAGCGACCTGCCGCAACTGCACCTGTGCGGCTGCGAACGGTCCTGCGCCGCTGCCCACCGCGCGCCGCTCACCCTGCTGGCGCGCAGCGGCGGGTTCTACGACCTGTACCGGCACGACCCATGTCACCCCGGATTCGGCCAGTTGCTGGCCAGCCGCCTGACTTTCGCCACGGCCGCCGACTACCTGGCGGCCCTGCCTTCCCAGCCCACTTCCGGAAAACCCGCATGATTGACTACATCCGCGATGGCCAGGCGATCTATCGCCAGTCGTTCGCCACCATCCGCGCCGAAGCGAACCTCGCCGGCATCCCGGCCGACCTGGAAAAGCTCGCGGTCAGGGTGATCCACGCCTGCGGCATGGTCGACGTGGTCGACGACCTGCGCTTCTCGCCGGGCGCCGGCGCCGCCGGCCGCGCCGCGCTGGCCGCCGGCGCGGCGATCCTCTGCGACGCGCGGATGGTCGCCGAAGGCGTGACCCGCTCGCGGCTGCCCGCCGCCAACCGGGTGATCTGCACCCTCAACGAAGCGGACGTGCCGGCGCTCGCCACGGAACTCGGCAATACCCGCTCGGCGGTGGCCCTGGAGCACTGGCGCGAGCACCTGGAGGGCAGCGTGGTGGTGATCGGCAACGCGCCGACCGCGCTGTTCTACCTGTTGGAAATGCTCGACGCCGGCGCGCCGAAACCGGCGCTGATCCTGGGCTTCCCGGTCGGCTTCGTCGGCGCCGCGGAATCCAAGGAGATGCTCGCCGCCGATAGCCGCGGGGTGCCCTACGTGATCGTCCGCGGTCGCCGTGGCGGCAGCGCCATGGCCGCCGCGGCGGTGAACGCCCTGGCCACGGAGCGCGAATGATGAGTGTCGTGAAGGGCCGCCTGCTGGGCCTGGGCGTCGGGCCCGGCGATCCCGAACTGATCACCCTCAAGGCCCTGCGCCTGCTGCGCGCGGCGCCGGTGGTCGGCTATTTCGTGGCCAAGGGCAAGAAGGGCAACGCCTTCGGCATCATCGAGGCGCACCTGGACCAGGCCCAAGTGCGCCTGCCGCTGGTCTATCCGGTGACCACCGAGAAGCTGGAACCGCCGCTGTGCTACGAGACCATCATCAGCGATTTCTACGACACCGCCGCCGAACAGCTGGCCGCGCACCTGGACGCCGGCCGCGACGTGGCGGTGATCTGTGAGGGCGACCCGTTCTTCTACGGTTCCTACATGTACCTCCACGACCGCCTGGCGACGCGCTACGAAAGCGAAGTGGTGCCTGGCGTTTGCTCGATGCTCGGCGGCGCGGCGGTGCTCGGTGCGCCGCTGGTGTACCGCAACCAGAGCCTCTCGGTGCTCTCCGGAGTGCTGCCCGAGGAGGAGTTGCGCCGGCGCCTGGCGGATGCCGACGCGGCGGTGGTGATGAAGCTCGGCCGCAATTTCGACAAGGTCCGCCGCGTGCTGGTCGAGCTTGGCCTCGAGCGCCGCGCGCTGTACGTCGAGCGGGCGACCATGGCCAACCAGCGGATCGTGCCGTTGGAACGGGTGGAGCCGATGGCCTCGCCGTACTTCTCGCTGATCGTCGTTCCCGGCGACAAGTGGCAGGGAGGGGCCGGCGGTGAGTGACGCCCAGCAGGTTCCGGCCATCGTCATCCTCGGCCAGGGCGCGCTGGATACCGCGCGGCGGGTCCAGGCGCGCTATCCCGGAGCGCTGGTCCATGGGCTCGCCGGGCGGGTCGAGGCCGACCGTTCCTATACGGACTTCGGCGACACCCTGCGCGAACTGTATTGCGCCGACCGCCCGATCGTCGCCCTGTGCGCCGCCGGCATCGTCATTCGCAGCCTGGCGCCGTTGTTGCAACGCAAGGGAGCGGAGCCGCCGGTGCTGGCCCTGGCCGAGGACGGCAGCGCGGTGGTGCCGCTGCTCGGCGGGCTGGCCGGGGTCAACCGGCTGGCGCGGGAAATCGGCGAGGTGCTGGCCGTGGCGCCGGCGATCACCACCAGCGGCGAGCTGCGCTTCGGCACCTGCGTGCTCAACCCGCCCGTCGGTTATGTCCTGGCCGACCTGGAGCAGGGCAAGCGCTTCGTTGCCGATTTGCTCGGTGGCCAGCCGGTGCGCGTCGAGGGTACCGCCGGCTGGCTCGACGCGGCCCGTTTGCCGCGCGACCCGGCGGCGACGCTGGCGATTCACGTGACGCCCTCGGCGCGTGCGCCGCGGGCCGAGGAACTGCTGATCCATCCGCGCTGCGTGCTGGCGGCGCTCGAACCTGCCGACGCGGCGGCGGACGCGGTGCGCCAGGCGCTGGTCGATGCCGGCCTGGCCGCGGCGGCGCTCGGCGGCTTGCTGGCCGACAGCGCGCGGATGGCCGATCCGCGCCTGCAGGCCGCCGCCGATGCGCTCGGCGTACCGCTGCGCTTCCTGCCGCAGGCCGATCCCGCTGCGCGCCTGCGCCAGGCCTTGCCCGCCGCCGAGCAGGTCGGCGACCGGCTGGCGGTGGCCGCCGCGCCCTTGGCGATGGACCGCATCGGCCAGCGTCGCGGCCGACTCACGGTGATCGGCCTGGGGCCCGGCTGCGCCGAGCTGATGGTGCCTGCGGCGCGACGGGCGCTGGACGAGGCCGAGGACATCCTCGGCTACCAGACCTACGTCGACATGGCCGGACCCTTCCGCGCCGGACAGGTGCTGCATGGCAGCGACAACCGCGAGGAATTGCAGCGCGCCCGGCATGCCTTCGAACTGGCGGCGACGGGCAGGGCGGTGGTGCTGGTATCGTCCGGCGACCCCGGCGTGTTCGCCATGGCCGCCGCGGTGCTGGAAGCCCTGCATGGCGCTGGCGAGCCGGCCTGGGACGCGGTCGAGCTGCGGATCTTCCCTGGTGTCTCGGCGGCCCTGGCCACCGCGGCCAGGGCGGGGGCGCCTCTGGGCCACGATTTCTGCCTGCTGTCGCTGTCCGACAACCTCAAGCCCTGGGAGGTGATCGAGCGGCGCCTCGACCTGGCCGGCGCCGCCGACCTGGCGATGGCTTTCTACAATCCGATCTCGCGGGCGCGGCCCTGGCAACTGGGACGGGCGCTGGAGATCGTCGCCCGCCATCGTTCGCCGCAGACCCTGGTAGTGCTCGGTCGCGACATCGGGCGGCCCGGCGAGCGCCTGCTGCGCACCACCCTGGGCGAGCTGCGTGCGGAGCAGGTGGACATGCGCACCCTGGTGATCATCGGCTCGTCCACCACCTGCAGCTTCCCGCGCGCCGACGGCGAAGCCTGGGTCTACACGCCGCGCTGGTACCCATCGGAATAGCGGGGCGGGAGAGCGCGCGGAAATGTGGCAGACTGCTGCGCGCATCCCTGTACCGCGGAGCCTGAATCCATGTCCTTTCGCTGTTCCCCGTGCCGCCTGGCCGGCATCCTGCTGGCGGCGCTGTTCGTTCCGGGGCTGGCCGCGGCGGCCGGCTCCTGCGAGCGCCTGGTGGCCACCGGCAACCCGGAATACCCACCCTACCTGTGGCGCGACCCGCAGGATCCGAAGCGCCTGATCGGAGCCAATGCCGACCTGTTGCAGCGCCTGGGCAAGGAACTTGGCGTGCGCATCGACGTGCTCTACAGCGGCTCCTGGGAGAAGGCCCAGGAAGAGGTGACCAGCGGTCGCGCCGACCTGCTCGCCGGAGCCTATCTGACCCTGGCACGGCTCGGCAGCATGGACTACGTGCATCCTCCGTTCCTGATGACCAGCGGGGTGGTCTGGGTGAACAAGGACGCCGCGTTCCCGTTCATCGGCCGCGACGACCTGATCGGGCACAAGGGCAGCGTGCTGGCCGGCAGCAGCCTGGGCGAGGAGTTCGACCGCTTCGCCAAGGCCAGCCTCGACCTGAAGCCGGTGCCGAGCCTGACCCAGGGCTTGCAGGACCTGATGCTCAAGCGCAGCGAGTTCCTCCTCTACCAGGCGCTGCCCGGGCAGGCCCAGGTCGAGGCGCTGGGCATGGCCGACGACCTGGAGGCGCTGGAACCGGTGCTGAGCAGCGAGGGGCTGTACCTGACGCTGTCGCACAACTCCGCCTGCAACGATCCGTGGCTGCGCGGACAACTGGCGAAAAAGATGACAGAATTGTCGGCTGCCGGCGTTCCCGTAACGCTCTTGCAGGACAATCTCGAACGCTGGAAAGCCCAGCAATTGCCGGCTTCCGGCGCCAGTTCGACTACGCAGGAAAGTGACTTGTGAGCATTCGATGGATGATGGCCGCAGGCCTCGCCGCGCTGACCCTGAGCGGTTGTGCGAGCAACGACCCGGCTCCGCTGGAGCAGATGCGCCTGACCGAACAGGCGCTGGAGCAGGCCAAGGCGGTGGGTGCCACCGACGACGTGGCCGAGCTGAAACTGGCCCAGGACAAGTACGCCGCGGCGCAGATCGCGATGACCGCGGAGTCCTACAAGAAGGCGCGCCTGTTGGCCGAGCAGGCCGAGCTGGACGCACGCCTCGCCGAGTCCAAGGTGCTGACGCAGAAGAGCAAGGACCAGCTCGGCGAGCTGGACAAGAGCCTGAAACGTCTGCGCAAGCAACTGGGGGAGACCGACTGATGCCGGGCAAAGCGACTCTCTTCGCCACCCTGCTGGCCTGCGCAGCGCTGGCTGGCTGCGCCGACCACAAGCTCAGCGAACAGTCGCTGGCCAAGGCGCAGAGCGAGTTCGACCAGGTCAAGGAAGATTCCGACGTGCTCCGCGCGGCGCCCAAGGATGTGATTCGCGCCGGCGAATCGCTGGCCCGCGCCGAACGCCTGTCCAGCTACTGGGGCAGCAGCAGCGACGTGATCCAGTATGCCTACCTGAGCCAGCGCTACAGCGAGATCGCTCGCCAGCACGCCTTGCTCAACCTCAACCAGGAGCGCCTGACCCGCCTGCAACTGGAGCGCGAGCGCCTGCAACTGGCCCTGCGCGAAGCCAAGCTGCTCAGCGTGCAGGAGCAGGGCCAGCGCCTGAGCGAGGAGATCGCCAGTCTCAGCACCGAGGAAACCGAGCGTGGCCTGGTGCTCACCCTTGGCGACGTGCTGTTCGACTTCAACCGCGCCGAACTCAAGCCGGCGGCCAACCGCACCGCGCTGAAGCTGGTGCAGTTCCTCCAGCTCAATCCGCGGCGGGTGATCCGCATCGAAGGCTATACCGACAGCGTCGGCGACAGGCAGGCCAACCTCGACCTGTCGCGCGAGCGCGCCCAGGCGGTGGCCGACGTGCTCGCCGATCTTGGCGTGGATCCCGCGCGCATGCAGGTGGTCGGCTACGGCGAAGCCTTCCCGGTCACCGACAACGCCTCCAACCGGGGACGGGCGCAGAACCGCCGGGTGGAGATCGTCTTCTCCAACGACAAGGGCCAGCTCAGCGCGCCGCGCTGAGAACCGCGCCGCCGCGGGAAGCCCCGGTACCCCAAAGGGTCCGGGGCTTTTTTCGTCTGGCGAACCGGGTGGCGCCGGATTCCTCTTTCAGAACTTGCGCAAGAGCGGGCTATCATCGGGATCGAACTAGTTCGAGCGGCAATCCGTGCAGCATAAGCACCTTGTATTTCGTTATAACGAGTAGAGAGGCGCCATGAGTTCGAACGAAACCCTGCCGGGGTTGGTGATCGCCGATTCCTTCCCGGTCATGCAGTGGGCGCTGCAGCGCTACCTCAGCGAGGAGTGCGGACGCCAGGTGCTGGCGGTGGTCGGCGATAGCGACAGCCTGGTGGAGCGTCTGGCCGACCTGCCGCCGGAAAGCATCCTGATCACCGAGCTGGGCTTGCCTGGCCAGCGCAGCCGCGACGGTATCCACCTGGTGGAATGGCTGACCCGGCACTGCCCGCAAATGAAGGTGATGGTCTACTCGGTGTTCAGCGCGCCGTTGCTGGCCAAGGCGGTCCTGCGCAGCGGCGCCTCGGCCTACATCAGCAAGCGCAGCCCGCTGGAGACGTTGAAGGCGGCGCTGGAGTGCATGGCGCTCGGACAGACCTTCCTCGACCCCGGCCTGCACCCGCAGCGGCATACCGGCAAGCCGCTGAGCCCCACCGAGGTGGACATCCTCCGGCGCCTGGCGCGTGGCGACACGGTCAGCGAGATCGCCCAGCGGACCATGCGCAGCGTGTCGACCATCAGCACCCACAAGAAGAACGCGATGGTCAAGATAGGCCTCAACAGTGACGCCGAACTGATCGCCCTGGGCGTGATGAACTGGCTCCACGAACTCGCCTGACCGGGGTTCGAAACATCTCGACCGCCAGTTGCGGAACAATCCTCGCCAGCCCCCGGGAGCCATCCCGCCGCAGCCGAGGAATCCGCATGATCCGCCAGCCCCGCTTTGCCCGTTTCGTCCTGCCGTTGTTGCTGAGCCTGTGCCAGCCGTCCTTCGCCGCCGAACTCCGCGCGGTTGCCGAAGCACGCCGCCAGGAACTCCTGCTGGAGGACTCGCCGGTGGCGTGCGGCGAGGCGGGCTGCACGGCGCGGGAAAGCCTCAGCCTGGTGGCATTGCAGGTGCAGGCCCGGGTTCTGGTCACCCGCCTCAGCCGCGATGACTTTTCCCCGACCTCCCGCCAGCCCGCCGCCGTCCCGGACTACCGCCTGTTCGGCGATCTCGGCCTGGCGCCAAGCCCCTTCGCCTGGCAAGCGTCGACCGGCGAGAGCGCGGCGGCGGACGCGTTGCGTTTCTGACTTTCCCTATGGCCGCTCCCCAGGCGGCTCTTGGCGGACTATTTCCCGCCCGCACCCGGCCGGTGGCGACCGACCGGGTTTTCTTTTCCTCGCAAACGCGCCGTCTCTGCGACCGACCCGTACAGTTTTGCGACTGTATGCCTGGTTGTCGGCCGAACTGTTCTGGAGCAGTTTCACGAATTGAGCTACTGTTTCGGTTCAATCGCCGAGGAAAACCCGCCATGACCAATCTGCTGCTTTACCAACGCATCGCCCAGCAGTTGGCCGAGGACATTCGCCGTGGCGTCTACCAGCCGGGCGAGCGGGTACCGTCGGTGCGCAAGCTCAGCACCCAGTTGAACGTCAGCCACGCCACCGTGCTGCAGGCCTACGCCACCCTCGAGGACCAGGGACTGATCCGTGCCCGTCCGCAATCCGGCTTCTACGTCCACCGCACCCCGGCGCTGACCGCGCCGACCCCGGATATCGCGCGGGTCGAGCGTCCCGGCCTGGTTACCCGCAGCAGCATCATCAACCAGGTGCTCGCCGAGTCCCGCCGCGAAGGGGTATTCCCGCTCGGCGCGGCGGTGCCGCATGTGGACTACCTGCCGGTGCGCGCCTTGCACCAGCAACTGGCCAAGGTCACCCGCTTCCAGAGCCCACGGGCGTTCAGCTACATGTTCAGCCCCGGTTTCGAGCCGCTCCGGCGGCAGGTGGCGATCCGCATGCGCGACGCCGGCGTGGTGGTCGACCCGTCGCAGGTGACCATCACCCACGGCTGCGTGGATGCGATCCACATGGCCCTGCGGGTGCTGACCCGTCCCGGCGACCTGATCGCCACCGAGTCGCCGAGCTACTACGGCCTGCTGCAACTGGCCGACGTGCTGGGCCTGAAGGTCATCGAGATCCCCAGCGACCCGCGCACCGGGATCAGCCTGGAGGCGCTGCAACTGGCGGCCAACCAGTGGTCGATCAAGGCCTTGGTGCTGACCGCGCGGCTGAGCAATCCCTTCGGTGGGACGATTCCCGAGGATCGCCAGAAGCAACTGCTGAAACTGACCGCCGAACACAACATCGGGGTGGTCGAGGACGACATCTACGGCGAACTGATGTTCGACCAGGGCCAGGCGCGCTCGCTCAAGTCCCATGACCGCGACGGCCGGGTGATCTACTGCTCGAGTTTCTCCAAGACCATCTCGCCCGGCGTACGCATCGGCTGGATCATCGCCGAGCGCTACCAGGAGGAGATCCGTCGCCTGCAGACCTTCACCACCCATTCGGCCTGCACCGTGACCCAGATGGGCGTCGCCGCCTACTTGGAGAACGGCGGCTACGACCGCCACCTGCGCTACATCCGCCAGGAGTACCGGAAGAACATGACCGCCTACCAGTTGGCGGTGCAGCAGTACTTCCCGGAGGGGACGCAGATGACCCGGCCCAAGGGCGGCTTCATCCTCTGGGTCAGCCTGCCGGCCAAGGTCAACACCAAGGAACTCCACGTGCGGGCCCTGGAGCAGGGCATCAGCATCGCCCCGGGGCTGATCTTCAGCAACACCGAGCAGTTCAACAACTGCCTGCGGCTGACCTGCGGGATTCCCTGGAACCGCGAGGCGGAGCGGGCGATCATGACCCTCGGCATGCTTGCCGGGCAGCTTTGCCAGGAAGGCCTGATCGCCGCCTGAGCGCGAGGCGCTCCCCTGGCTGAGGGGCGCCCCGCGACAGTCCGCGAAGAATTTTCCCGGGGATTAACCCGAATCCACCGACAGCTTCGTCTCAGCGGGTATCTCTCCGCTGCACGACGAGGTCGTCTCGATGTTTTTCCCGGCTTCCATCCGGACCGGCACTTTCGCCGAACTGTCCGACGCTGGAAAATGTCTACCGATAGCCGCTCCGGCCGCGCTTCTGGCGACGGTCCGGGCGTTTCGTGGCGACGCCGATGCGTGCCGCGAAGGATGTGGCCGATGAGCCTGCTCTCGGTCGCCTTTGACACAGGACAGGAGTCGACCAGCGGCATGCATGCCTCCACCAGCGCCACGATGGCCGCCGGCAGCGACGAAACGCTGCTGGCGCGTTACCGCAAGGGCGACAGCGCGGCCTTCGAGGTGCTCTACCAGCGCCATCGGCAAGGTCTCTACCGTTTTCTCTGCGGCCTGGCCGGACAGACCGAACTGGCCGACGAGATCTACCAGGAAACCTGGCTCAGCCTGATCCGCAGCGAGAGCCAGCCGCAGGGCCGGGCGAGCTTCCGCACCTGGCTCTACCAGATCGCCCGCAACCGCCTGATCGATCATTGGCGCAAGCATGGCCAGCGCCAGCCGTTGCAGGACAGCTACGACGAACAGTTGCACGCGCAACCCGACCAGGGCGCCGGCCCCGAGCAGCAGCTCAGCCTGAGCCGCGACGGCGAGCGCTTGCAGAGCGCGCTGGAGACCCTGCCCGAGGAACAGCGCGAGGTATTCCTGATGCGCGCCCACGGCGAACTGGAACTGGCCGAGATCGCCACGCTCACCCAGTCGCCGCTGGAGACGGTGAAGAGCCGTTTCCGCTACGCGGTGCAGAAGCTGCGCCGGCTGCTGGCCGAGGAGGTGGCGGTATGAACCCACAGAAGCATTCCGCGAGCGTCGCCGAAGAGCAGATGCTGGCGCATTTCCGCGCCCACGCGCCGCAGCAGCCGGCGCCGGCGCTGGACCAGGCGATCCTCGCCGCCGCGCGACGCCAGGCGGCGCATGTCGAACCTGCCCGGCCCTGGTGGCGGCGCTGGCTGGAAGCCTCCCGCAGGCCGCGTTGGCAGGCGGCCTTCGCCAGCCTGCTGGGCGTGGCGCTGGTGCTGGGGCTGGTCAGCCACAACGTGCTGGACGACGCCGAGCGCCAGGCCCGGCCCGAAGTGGCGTTCAGCGATGTGCCCCTGCGCGACGGAGTCGCCGGGGCCGCTGCGGCGAAGCGGGCCATGCGCGCGCCGGCGGCGCCGGCTCCGCTGTCCGGCGAGATGTCGGAGTCCCCGGCCTTGCTGGCCAGCTACGCATCGTCCGGGGAGGCGCCGCAACTGATGGCCGAGGCCGCGCCGCCGGCTCCGGCTGCCCTGGCCGACCGACCGCCGGCCCAGGCCGCGCAGCAGGCGAAGGTCCAGGCGGAGCTGGCTGACGACTTCGTCGCCCAGGCCAGGGGCAAGGCGGTTGCGGTGAAGCCGGAGGTGCTCGACGAGGCGCTCGGGGCGGTCCTTGCCCTGCGTGAGCAGGGCAAGACGGAGCAGGCCGCGACCCAGTTGGCCGAGCTGCAGAAACGTTTCCCCGGAGAGAACCTGGTGGAACGACTGGAACGCCTCGCGACGATAGCCGCGAGCGCCAAGAAACGGCCGTGACGACCATGGCCCGCGACGCCGTGATGGCGTCGCGGGCTGACATCAAGCGGTTATCCGTGCATGACAGGTTAGACATGGGGCGAACAACCGAGAGAGTGCCAGGATGACGATAGTGACCCCTTGCCTTGGTTGCAGTCTGCCGTCAGCATTGCCGCAATTGGCCATACCTGCGTGACTATGAAACGTCTTTGCCGAATTTGCGTCGTTGTTCTTTTCGGTTGCTTCCTGGCGGCCTGTGATGACGGCTCCAAGGCACCGGAAAAGAAAGCCCCGGAAGCACCGCCGCAGGAGCAGCGCGCCCCTGCCAAGCCAGTGAAGCCTGCACGAGCGGAGCCAGCGCCTGCCGTGCCTGCCGCGCCGAAAACAGCTTCGAAGAAGGTCGCGCCAGCCGCGGAGCAGGTTGCCGAACCCAAGCCGCCGGCCAAGCCGAAGCCTGCGGCTGCGCCGCCGAAGCCGGCCAGCAGGCCGGTCGCCAAGGACAAGCCGGCGCCGGCGAAGCGCGCTTCCACCGCTCGTCTCGACCCCGAGGTGCGCAAGCCGCTGCCGAGCGCCAAGCTGGACCTGCGCCTGCCGAAGGAACTGGTGCAGAAGATGGCGCCGCCCGGCACGGAAGAGACCCATAAGCCCAAGCCGCTGTTGCCGCCGATGTTCGAGGAAAAGGACGACAGCGACTTCCGCCTCAACGGCCAGTTGCTCTATCGCGACCGCGAACTGGGCGTGTCGCGGCCCCTGGAAGGGGCCGAGTTGCAGTTCGAGTTCCGCCAGTAGGCCGCCCCGGCGCTCAGAAGCGGTAGCGCTGCTCCTGCAACGCCTGGTACAGCTCCGCGTCCAACGGCTGGTAGCCGGCGCTGCCGGGCAACCTGACGAAGAGTTTGTCGCTCACCCGCGCGGGATCGTAGGCGTCGCGCTTGAGGTCGGTCTTCTTGTACTTGAAGGTGCCGGTGGTCTCGACTTCGCGCAGCAGGCGCAGGAACACCGGCGTGGCATAGGCCGGCAACTCGCGGTCGAGGTGCGCGGCGAGGGCCTCGCGGTCCAGTTCGACGCCATCGGCCAGGCGCAGTGCGGCCATCCCGCAGCGGCCGTTGGTGCCGGGAATCTCCACGCCGTAGACCACCGCATCCTCGACCCCGTCGAAGGCGCCGAGGGCGTTTTCCACCTCGGTGGTGGAAACGTTCTCGCCCTTCCAGCGGAAGGTGTCGCCGAGACGGTCGACGAACTGGGTGTGCTTGAAACCGATGTCGCGCATCAGGTCGCCGGTGTTGAACCAGGCGTCGCCCTTCTTGAACACGTCGCGGAGGATCACCGCTTCGCTCTTGGCCGGATCGGTGTAGCCGTCGAACGGCCACTTCGCGCTGATCTCGCTGATCAGCAGGCCGACCTCGCCCTTGCCGACCTTCTCCATGAAGCCCTTGGCGTCGCGCACCGGGCGGTCGTTCTCCAGGTCGTAGCGGACGATGGCGTAGGTGGCTGGGGAGAAGCCCACCGTATTGTCGAAATTGAATACGTTGGTGAAGCCGATGTTGCCTTCGCTGGAAGCGTAGAACTCGGTGATCCGCTGGATCTCGAAGCGTTGCTTGAACTCGGCCCAGATCGACGGGCGCAGGCCGTTGCCGATCATGCAGGTCAGGCTATTGCCGCGTTCCTCGGCGCACGGCGGCTGGTTCAGCAGGTAGCGGCAGAGTTCGCCGATGTAGCCGAAGCAGGTCGCCCGGTAGTGCTGCACGTCCTTCCAGAAACCGCTGGCGGAGAACTTGCGGCGCAGGGCCATGGCCGCGCCGCCGGCGAGCGCCGCGCTCCAGCAGACGGTCACGGCGTTGTTGTGGTAGCAGGGCAGGGTCAGGTAGAGCACGTCGTCGCGGCCCAGGCCCAGGCCGGAATGGCCGAAGCCGCCGTAGGCCTTGATCCACTTGCCGTGGCTCATGATCGAGGCTTTCGGCAGGCCGGTGGTGCCGGAGGTGTAGATGTAGAAGCAGGAGTCCTTGAGCCGCACCCTGCCGGTGTCCTCGAGGTTCTCCGAGGTCTGTCCCTGGGCCAGGCGCATCAGGTTGCGCCAGCCCATCGGCGGCGAGCCGGGATCGCCGAGGGTGTCGCCGTCGTCGACCCAGTAGCAATGGCCGGCGTTGCCGAGCACCTCCTGGCGGACTTCCTCGAACACCTCGCGCAACTCTTCGCCGACCACGAAGTGGCCGGGCTTCACCAGGTTCAGGCTGTGCACCAGGACCTTGCCGCGCTGGGTGGTGTTGACCAGTGCGCCGATGGCGCCGAGCTTGGCCAGGGCGGCGAGGATCGCCAGCAGCTCGACGCGGTTCTCCAGCATCACCGCGACCACGCTGCCGTGGCCTACGCCCTCGGCCTTGAAGGCGCGCGCCAGGCGATTGGCCCAGCCGTTGAACAGGGCGTAGCTGATCCGCCGCTGGCCGTCGAGCACCGCCGGGTTGTCCGGGTACAGGCGTGCCGCGCGCTCCAGCGCCCAGCCCAGGGACAGGCTCTTCTCGCGGTTACGGATCGCGGTGTAGTACAGGCCGCGCAGCATGCGCGGCACGCGGCCGAAGGTGGCAGGCAGGCGGGCAACGAAACGGTTGAAAGTGATCAGGTCGGCGTGGGTCATGGCTCTCGCGCTTTGTCGTTGTTGTGCGGGGCGTAGGACGCTCCCGCGACTCTAGACCGCAGCCGCCGCCTCGGCTATGACCGTTGCGCGGTCGCCCCGGGGCACTTCGGCAAATAGCCCGGAAGCCCGCCGCAGAGCACCGCGCGCCTTTCGTCGGAGACCTCAGTCGAGGAACAGGTCGGGCACCAGCGCGCCACCCTCCGGGTCGTAGCGGTACTGCTCGAAATCGCTCTGGCCGCGCTCGCGCAGCAATTCCTCGTCGACCAGCAGGCGCCCGCTGAGGCTGCGCCCCTCGCTGGTGAGAATGGCGTGCGCGGCGTCGGCCATGATCGCCGGGGTGCGCGCGCGGCGGAAGGCGTCACGGCTGCCCAGCTCGAACTCGATGGCGGCGGTGGCGATCATGGTCTTCGGCCACAGCGCGTTGACGCTGATGGCGTATTTCCCGAACTCCTCGTGCATCCCCAGGGTAAGCATGCTCATTCCGTACTTGGTGACCGTGTAGGGGCCGTGCTGGGCGAACCACCTGCCGGCCAGGTTGATCGGCGGCGACAGGCTGAGGATGTGGCCGTTGGCGCTCCTGCGCAGGTAGGGCAGGGCGGCCTGGCTGCAGACCAGCACCGCGCGGGTGTTGATCTGGTACATCAGGTCGAAGCGCTTGGGCTCCAGCTTTTCCACCCCGACCAGGCGGATCGCCCCGGCGTTGTTGACCAGCGCGTCGATCCCGCCGAAGCGTTCGGCGGCGCGGGCCATGGCCGCCGCCACGGCCTGCTCGTCGCGCACGTCGAGTTGCAGCGGCAGGGCCTGGCCGCCGGCGGCCTCGACCTCGGCGGCGACGCTGAAGATGGTGCCTTCCAGCTTCGGATGCGGCTCGGCGCTCTTCGCCGCGATCACCAGGTTGGCGCCATCGCGCGCGGCGCGCAGGGCTATCTCCCGGCCGATGCCGCGGCTGGCGCCGGTGATGAACAGGGTCTTGCCGTGCAGTGACATGGGCGTCTCCGTTTTCTTGTCGTTGTCGTTGCGGATGAGCGGCGGGTTGTCTCAGGCGTCGGCTTCCACCTCGACCAGCACCTGCCGGTTGCGTACCTGCTCGCCACGGCCGACCTGGACGCGGCGGACCACGCCGTCGACTCCGGCCTTCAGCGGGTGTTCCATCTTCATTGCCTCCAGTACCAGAAGCAGTTGGCCCTTGCCGACCCGTTCGCCCTCGCCGACCAGCACCTCGACGATGGCGCCGTCCATCGGCGCCTTGAGCGTGCCGGAACTGGCGCCGACCTGGGCGCTGGCGCCGGCGTGGGTGACGTCGAGCAGTTCGAGGTTGCCGCCGTGGCCGTATAGCCAGAGGCGCCCGCCGTCCAGGTGGTAGGCGTGGCGACGGCGAATGCCGTCGAGTTCGGCGCTGGTCCAGCGTCCGTCGCAGTCGAGCAGGCGCACGGCGATCTCGCGTCGCTCCAGGCGCGCCAGCAGTCGCGGCCGACGACCGCTTTCGAGGACCTCCAGGCCGATCTCCAGGCGCTGTTCGGCGTGCTTCAGGACGATCTTCCACGGTGCCCCGGCGGCGCTGCGCCAGCCGGCCAGGCCGGGCTGGTGCGCACTGGCCTCGGCGCCGGCCTGGTAGAGCAGGGCGGCGGCCAGGGCCAGTTCCTCGGTGCCCGGTTGGCGCGGTTGCAGGCTGGGGTCTTCGGCGAAGCGTTCGCCGATGAAGGCGGTGGTCGCCTCGCCGGCGGCGAAGTCCGGATGCGCCAGGAGGTTGGCGAGGAACCGCTGGTTGCCGTCGACCCCCAGCAGCACGCAGCGCTCCAGCGCGCGGATCAGCTTGCGCCGGGCTTCGTCGCGGGTCGCCCCGTAGGCGATCAGCTTGGCTAGCATCGGGTCGTAGAAGGGCGTCACCGCCTGCCCCTCGACCAGGCCATGGTCGATGCGTACGCCGGGCAGCAGTTCCGGGTCCCAGCGCAGCACCGTGCCGGTCTGCGGCAGGAAGCCGCGACCGGCGTCCTCGGCGTAGAGGCGGACCTCGATGGCGTGCCCGCGCAGTTCCACCTGTTCCTGCCGCAGCGGCAGCGGATGGCCCTCGGCGACGCGGATCTGCCAGGCCACCAGGTCCTGGCCGGTGACCAGTTCGGTGACCGGGTGTTCGACCTGCAGGCGGGTATTCATCTCCAGGAAGTAGAAGCGACCATCCTCGCCGAGAAGAAACTCGACGGTGCCGGCGCCCACGTAGTTGACCGAGGCCGCGGCCTTCACCGCCGCCTCGCCCATGGCGCGACGCAGGTCGGCATCGAGCACCGGGCAGGGGGCTTCCTCGATGACCTTCTGGTGGCGGCGCTGCACCGAGCAGTCGCGTTCGCCGAGGTAGAGCAGGTTGCCGTGGCGGTCGCCGAACACCTGGATCTCCACGTGGCGCGGGCGCGGCACGGCCCTCTCCAGGATCAGCTCGGCGCTGCCGAAGGCGCCCAGCGCTTCCGAGCGCGCGGTGCGCAACTGTTCCAGCAGTTGGCCGGGTTCCTGCACCAGGCGCATGCCGCGGCCGCCACCGCCGGCGCTGGCCTTGATCATCAGCGGGTAGCCGATGCGTTCGGCCTCGCGCCGCAGGGTCGCGTCGTCCTGTTCGGCGCCTTCGTAGCCGGGGATGCACGGCACCCCGGCGGCGAGCATGGCGATCTTCGACAGGCGCTTGCTGCCCATCAGGTGGATGGCTTCCGCATCCGGGCCGATGAAGACGATCCCGGCGGCTTCGCAGGCACGGGCGAACTCGGCGTTCTCGGAGAGGAAGCCGTAGCCGGGGTGGATCGCCTCGGCGCCGCTGCGACGGGCGGCGTCGAGGATCGCCTCGAGGTTCAGGTAGGACTGCGCCACCGCTGCCGGGCCGATGCACACGGCCTCGTCGGCCAGTTGCACATGGCGGGCGTCGGCGTCCGCCTCGCTGTACACGGCGACGCTGCGGTAGCCCAGTTCATGGGCGGTGCGCAGCACCCGGCAGGCGATTTCACCGCGGTTGGCGACGAGGATCTTGTTGAAGCTGGGCATGTCGTTCGGCTCCTGGAGGCTGTTGCCCTGTTTCGCGGTCGTGGCTCACTGGGCCCAGACCGGCTTGCGTTTCTGTACGAAGGCCAGGGTGCCTTCGCTGCCTTCGGCGCCGCCCACCGCTTCGGCGAACTGGCGCGCCGCATCGTCCAGCAGAGCGCCGAGTTCGCCGCTTTCGCTGGCCAGCAGCAGGGCCTTGGTGGCGGCGTTGGCGTTCGGCGCGCAGCGGCGCAGTTGCTCGAGGGTTTCCTCCAGGCGCTGTTCGAGGGCATCGGCGTCGGCCTCGCAGAAATGCACCAGGCCCAGGCGCAGCGCCTCGCGGCCGTCGAAGCGGGCGGCGGTGAGGGCCAGGCGGCGGGCCTGGGTCAGGCCGATGCGGCGGACCACGAAAGGCGCGATCTGCGCCGGGAGAATGCCGAGGCTGGTTTCCGGCAGGCCGAACTGCGCATCGGCGGCGGCGATCGCTACGTCCGACACGCAGGCCAGGCCGAAACCGCCGCCGAGCACCGCGCCTTCCACCAGCGCCACCAGCAGTTGCGGGGCGGCCTGGGCTTCCTCCAGCAGGCTGCCGAAGGCGCGGTTCAGCGTGCGGTAGGCTTCCGCCCCGGCGGCGCGGGCACCGGCCATGTCCTTGATGTCGCCGCCGGCGCAGAAGTGCCCGCCGGCGCCGCGCAGCACCAGCGCCCGCACGCTACGGTCGTCGCGCACGGCGGCGAGCACCGCGCGCAGTTCGCCGACCATCGCCAGGCTCATGGCGTTGCGGCTTTGCGGGCGGTTCAGGGTGATCCGCAGGACGCCCTCGACGGGTTCCAGCAGCAGGGTCTCGCAATGCGGCAGGCTCATGCCGGTTTCCTCCTGGAACGTCAGCCTTTCTTCTTGCCCGGCAGGATGCCCATCAGCTTGCAGATGATGCCGAGCATGATCTCGTCGGCACCGCCGCCGATGGATACCAGGCGGGTGTCGCGGTAGGCGCGGGAGACCGGGTTGTCCCACATGAAGCCCATGCCGCCCCAGTACTGCAGGCAGGCGTCGCTGACCTCGCGGCCGAGGCGGCCGGCCTTGAGCTTGGCCATGGAAGCCAGGCGCGTCACGTCCCTGCCTTTCACGTACAGCTCGGTGGCCTGGTAGACCAGGGCGCGCAGCGCCTCGACCTCGGTCATCATCTCGGCCATGCGGAAGTGGATGACCTGGTTGTCGATCAGCGGCTGGCCGAAGGTCCTGCGCTCCTTGCAATACTCGATGGTGACGTCGATGCAGTGCTCCAGGCCCTTGATCATGTTGGCCGCGCCGAACAGCCGTTCTTCCTGGAACTGCAGCATCTGCATCATGAAGCCGGCGCCTTCCGCGCCGATGCGGTTGCGCTGCGGTACGCGGACGTTATCGAAGAACACCTGGGCGGTCTCCGAACTGCGCATGCCGAGCTTGTCCAGGTGCGGGCTGAGGGTAATGCCCGGGGTCTTCATCGGGACCACGATCAGCGACTTGTTGACGTGCGGCTTGTCGTCGGAGGTATTGGCGAGCAGGCACATGAAGTCGGCCGACGGCGAGTTGGTGATCCACATCTTGCTGCCGTTGATCACATAGTCGTCGCCGTCCTTGCGCGCGGTGGTCTTCAGGCCGGCGACGTCGGAGCCGGCGCCGACCTCGGAGACGCCGATGCAGCCGACCATCTCGCCGGCGATGGCCGGGCGGAGGAACTCCTCGCGCAACTCGTCGGAACCGAAGCGGGCCAGGGCCGGGGTGCACATGTCGGTCTGCACGCCGATGGCCATCGGGATGCCGCCGCAGGTGATGCTGCCGAATTCCTCGGCGGCGACGATCGAGTAGCTGTAGTCCAGGCCCATGCCGCCGAACTTCTCCGGCTTGGAGATGCCCAGCAGGCCGAGTTCGCCGGCCTTGCGGAAGATCTCGTGGATCGGGAAGCGGCCGTCCTTTTCCCACTGGTCGACGTTGGGGTTGATTTCCCGCTCGACGAAGCTGCGAACGGTGCGGCGGAGTTCCTCGTGTTCCTGGGTGAAGATCATGGGTTGTCTTTCCTCCTGGGCATCATTGTTTTCCGGCAGGATCCGCTTGCTCTCTCCCAACCCTCTTCCTTCAGGGAGAGCGGGGAGAGGGGCTGTCGCCGGCTCGCCTGTTGCAGTCAGAACCTCGCGACCCCGAAGCTGTTGCCCTTCAGCGGCCGCGCCTCGGCTTCCGCGCAGATATCCAGCAGGTAGCCGAGCAGCCTGCGGCTGTCGCGCGGGTCGACCAGGCCGTCGTCCCACAGGCTGGCGGTGCCGTAGAGCGCGGTGGACTGGCTGTCGAGCTTCTGCGCGGTGACGGTTTCCAGCATCTCGAGCATCTTCGGATCGGCTTCCTTGCCTTCCTTGGCGTGTTTCTCCTCGGTGACGATGCGCAGCACCTTGCCGGCCTGGGCACCGCCCATCACCGCGGTGCGACTGTTCGGCCAGGCGAAGATGAAGCGCGGGTCGAGGCCGCGTCCGCACATCGCGTAGTTGCCGGCGCCGTAGGAGCCGCCGACCACCAGGGTCAGCTTGGGCACGCGGGCGTTGGCCACCGCCTGGATCATCTTCGAGCCGTGCTTGATCACGCCCTGGCGCTCCGACTCGGTGCCGACCATGAAGCCGGTGGTGTTGTGCAGGAACAGCAGCGGCGTGTTGCTCTGTTCGCAGAGCTGGATGAATTGCGCCGCCTTGGCCGCGCCCTGCGGGGTGATCGGTCCGTTGTTGCCGATCAGGCCGCAGGCGTGGCCCTCGATGCGCAGGTGGCCGCAGACGGTCTGGCCGTCGAACTCGTTCTTGAAGTCGAGGAACTCGGAGCCGTCGGCGATGCGCGCGACGATCTCGCGGACGTCGTAGGGCTTCTTCGGGTCGGCCGGAACCACCCCGAGCAGCTCCTCCACCGGGTACAGCGGTTCGCGCCAGGAACGCGCCGGGCGCGCCGGCAGTTGTGCGTTCCACGGCAACATGCCGACGATCTCGCGGGCCAGGCGCACGCCGTCGGCGTCGTTTTCCGCCAGGTATTCCGCGGTGCCGGCGACCTGCGCGTGCAGTTCGGCTCCGCCGAGTTCCTCGTCGCTGGCGATCTCGCCGGTGGCGGCCTTGAGCAACGGCGGCCCGGCGAGGAACATCTTGGCCTTGCCGCGCACCACCACCACGTAGTCCGACAGCCCCGGCTGGTAGGCACCGCCGGCGGTGCTGGAACCATGCACCACGGTGACCTGGGGAATGCCCATGGCGGAGATCCGCGCCTGGTTGGCGAAGCCGCGCGCACCTTCGACGAAGATCTCCGCCGCATAGTTGAGGTTGGCGCCGCCGCTTTCGGTGAGGGTCACCACCGGCAGCTTGTTCTCCATGGCGATCTGCTGCAGGCGCAGGGTCTTCTTCAGCCCGGTCGGGGAGATGGTGCCGCCCTTGATCGCGCTGTTGCTGGCACTGACCAGGCAGCGCACCCCGGCGATGTAGCCGATCCCGGCGATGATCCCGCCGCCGGCCTGGGTGCCGTCCTTGTCGTCGTGCAGCTTGTAGCCGGCCAGCGAGGACAGTTCGAGGAACGGCGCGCCCGGATCGAGCAGCAACGCCAGGCGTTCGCGCGGCAGCAGTTGTCCGCGTTTCTCGAACTTCGGCCTGGCCTCGGCGGCCTTGTCCAGGACCTTCTGCTCCAATTCGCGGAAGCCGGCCACGGCGGCGAGCATGGCCTCGCGGTTACGGGCGAAGTCCTCGCCGTTGACGTCGAGTTCCGACTGGATCGCGGGCATGTCAGTCCTCCTGGTCCTTCAGCACGTCGGGCAGGTAGGCGCGGTGGAAGCCGTTGTACGCGCGGCTCTGTCCCGGCTTGCCCTTGAGCAGCGGGAAGGCGCGGCTGCCCTGGCTGGCGGCGCCGTCGATGCGGATCGTGTTGCCGCTGACGAAGGCGGCGCCGGGGGAGAGCAGGAAGACGATGGCGGCGGCGACTTCCGACTCGCTGCCGATGCGCTTGAGCGGCACGTGCTCGCGCAGGGTCGGGATCACCGCCTTGAACGCGCCTTCGTAGGTATCCATGCCGCTGGACGCGATCCAGCCCGGCGCCACCGCGTTGACCCGCACGCCGGCATGGCCCCACTCGACGGCGGCGGTCCTGGTGAAATTCTCCATGCCGGAGCGCGCGGCGCCGGAGTGACCCATGCCGGGCATGCCGCCCCACATGTCGGCGAGCATGTTGACTATGCTGCCGCCGGTCTTGCTCATCGACTGGTTGAACACTTCGCGGGCGACCAGGAAGCCGCCGACCAGGTTGGTGCGGAGCACGGTCTCGAAGCCCTTCTGGCTGATCGAGGCGAGGGGCGAGGGATACTGGCCGCCGGCGTTGTTGACCAGGTGATGGATGGTCCCGCGTTCGGCCAGGATATTCGCCACCAGCGTCTTCACCGCTTCCTCCTCGCGGATGTCGCAGGCGTGCCAGCTGACGCTGCCGCCGTCTTCGACGATCTCGCCGGCGGTCTTCTCCAGCTTTTCCGCCTTGCGTCCGACCAGCACCACGTGGGCGCCGAGGGCCGCCAGTTCATGGGCGGTGCAGCGGCCGATGCCACTGCCGCCGCCGGTGACGATGATGGTCTGGCCGTCGAACAGGCCAGGTCGGAAGATCGAGTCGTAGCTCATTGTTCTGGTGACTCCGATGAATCCCGTGGGGTGGTTGCAGCGGAACGCCGCATTCGTCGTTCCTGGTCGTGGTTATCTGCCCTGCGTTTCCAGCGCGTCGGCGAGCGCCTGCGGCACCGCCACCGGGAACTCCAGCAACTGCTGGGCGAAGGCCTTGCCCTGCGGGTCGATGCGCAGGCTGGCGACGCCGCCGCCGCCGAGGGCGTTCTCCAGCAGGAAGTTCAGGCTGTGGCTGCCCGGCAGGTACCAGCGGCCGACCCGGCCGGTCTGCGGGTCGAGCACATGCTGCATCCAGTCCACCACCGCGCCTTCCTCCAGCGCCTCGGCGATCCACGGCAGGTACTCCGGACGCCGCGCCATGACCCCGATGTTGCTGTGGTTGCCCTTGTCGCCGGAGCGCGCCACCGCCAGCTTCACCAGCGGCACGCTGGCGCTGGCGGGCTGCTCCGGGCGTGGAGGCTGGCGCGCCTCGGCCAATCGTGCCGGGTCGAAGGCTTCGAGGACCGGCAGTTCCAGCGGATGGCGCTGGCCGTCGATCTCCACGCTCAACGCGCATTGCGCCTTGTCGATCAGGAAAGAGAACAGGCGGATCACCGGATACACCGTCGGCCGGCCGCCGACGATGCCGGTCAGGCCGGGCGCCATCCCGGTGGCGGCCTGGGCGATCTCGCGGGAGAACAGCACCAGGGCTTCCTTGCGCGGATGCCGGACGGCCAGCTTGACCACCACTTCGCGGCTGTCCTGCCGTCGCCCATGGGGACCATAGGTGGCTTCGCTGCCGAGCAGTTCGACATTGACCTCGCGGTAGGGCTCCCAGCCGCGCTCGGCGAAGATTTCCTCGGTCCTGGCGATGATCGCCTGGCTGACCCGCTCGGCCTTCTTCAGCGCATCGATGCCGGCGATCAGGCAACTGGCGGTGCAGCGGAAACCGTCCGGATAGGTGGCGCTGACCTTGTACCGGTCGGTGGGCGGCAGGCCGCGCGCGCCTTCCACCGCGACCCGGTCGGGACCGGCCTGGCGCAGGCGCACCTCGGTGAAGTCGCAGACCACGTCGGGCAGCAGGTAGGCGCGTGGGTCGCCGATCTCGTAGAGCATCTGTTCGCCGACGCTCAGTTCGCTGACCAGGCCACCGGTGCCGGGCGCCTTGGTCACTACGAAGCGCCCGTCGGCCTCGACCTCGACGATGGGGAAGCCGATGTGCTCGTAGTCCGGCACCTGCTCCCAGTCGGTGAAATTGCCGCCGGTGCATTGCGCGCCGCATTCGACGATGTGCCCGGCGAGGGCGGCCTGGGCCAGTCGGTCGTAGTCGTCCCAGGCCCAGCCGAACTCGTGCACCAGGGCGGCGCTGACCACCGCGCTGTCGACCACCCGGCCGGTGATCACGATGTCCGCGCCCAGGCGCAGGGCCTCGACGATGCCCGGCGCGCCGAGGTAGGCGTTGAGCGAGACGCACATCGACGGGAAAGGCGCGTCGCTGAACATCTCGCGGATGCCGGACTTGGCCAGTTCGGCCTGGCGCGCTTGCAGGTTGTCGCCATGGAGCACGGCGATCTTCAACTGCACCCCGGCCTTCTCGCAGGCCGCGGCGAGGGCGGCGGCACAGGCCTGCGGATTGATCCCGCCAGCGTTGCTGATGACGCGGATCTTCTTCTCGGCGATCTCGCCCAGCAGCGGTGCGAGGACCTCGACGAAATCGGTGGCGTAGCCGGCGTCCGGCTGTTTCAGGCGGGCGCCGGCCATGATCGACATGGTGATCTCGGCCAGGTAGTCGAACACCAGGTAGTCCAGCGGCGCGCCGCGCACCAGCTGCGCGGCCGCGGTGCAGGTGTCGCCCCAGAAGGCCGAGGCGCAGCCGATGCGTACGGTCTTTTGCATTGTTCTTGACCCGTGACGGCGGAAGTGTGGGGCGACATTACCAAGCAAGCGCTTGGTTGAGAAGAGGGCAGAAACAAATCCGTTCTCGGCTGTTACCCAAGCGCTTGCTCGGTCGTCTTCGCAGGCATACATTTCATGAATGCCGACAAACACTTGCGGGGCAATCCCGAGGCCGGTCGGCAAATACGGAGCGGCCGGGCGCGCGGATGAGCGGCACCGAGCCGCCGACGATCCGGAAAAGGGGTACTCAGCGTTGGACGATCAGAAAGCCCGGGAAGTGATGCTGGAGCTGGTGGCTACCGGACAGCTCACCGATCCGGAAAGCGCCCGCGGCAAGCTGCTGCAGACCGCCGCCCACCTGTTCCGCAGCAAAGGCTACGAACGCACCACGGTGCGCGACCTGGCCAGCGCGGTGGGCATCCAGTCGGGCAGCATCTTCCATCACTTCAAGAGCAAGGACGAGATCCTGCGCTCGGTGATGGAAGAGACCATCCTCTACAACACCGCCCTGATGCGCGCCGCCCTGGCCGACGCCGAGGACCTGCGCGAGCGGGTGCTGGGACTGATCCGCTGCGAGCTGCAATCGATCATGGGCGGCACCGGCGAGGCGATGGCGGTGCTGGTCTACGAGTGGCGCTCGCTGTCCGCCGACGGCCAGGCGTACATCCTCGGCCTGCGCGACATCTACGAGCAGATGTGGCTCGACGTGCTGGGGGAGGCGCGGCTGGCCGGCTACTGCCAGGGCGATCCGTTCATCCTGCGGCGCTTCCTCACCGGCGCGCTGTCCTGGACCACCACCTGGTTCCGTCCGGAAGGACCGATGAGTCTCGACCAGCTCGCCGAGGAGGCCCTGGCGCTGGTGATCAAGAACGCCTGATCACTCGGAGATCAGGCGGAACGGGTAGCTCAGCAGGAGGAAGTGCAGGGTGTTGATCGAAGCGTGCAGCAGCACCGCCAGGGACAGCCGCCCGCTGAAGTGCAGGACCATGCCGTAGCCCAGCCCGGCGATCCCGGCCAGCAGCGCGTACACCGGGTTCACCAGCAGGTGCAGCGCGGCGTAGGCGAGGGTCGCGACGATGATTCCCGGCCAGGCGCCGAACCAGCGGATCAACTGGCTTTGCAGCAGGCCGCGGAAGAACGCCTCCTCGGCCAGGGAGACCACCCCGACGTTCAGTACCAGCCACCACCAGAAGGCATCCGGCCACTTCGGCTGCCAGCTCGCGGCATTGGTCATGATCGACAGCAGCGGCACCACGAAGAAGGTCAGGCAGAAGGCCAGCGCGGTGATATCCAGCGACACCAGCGGCTGCTTCGGCCGGCGCAGCCACCAGGCGAGCAGGGTAAGGGCGACCAGGGCCTTGTCCCAGGGCAGCCAGATCATCTGGATCGGCGGGCTGGCGCTGGCCAGGTCCCAGGGGAACAGGCGCAGGGGAATGAAGCCGGGCAGGTAGTGGATGGCGATCAGGGCGCTGGCGGCGAGGCTCACCGGCCACCAGAGCAGGGTCGGCAGCCAGCGTTCGGCGTAGGTCACCCAGATGATGTAGAGCAGGACGATGACCGCCGTCAGCAGCGCGATGTGCCCGGTGAAGAAGCCCCCGAGCAGGAACAGAATGGGTAGAAGCGGTATCAGACGCCCGAGCATGCAGCCTCCCGTTTAAAGGAGGGATTCTAAAGGCATTTCGACCCGCGGATGGGAAAAGCGCAAGGAACGGACCTTCTGCCAGAGGGAAACACACGGGGAACGAACCCCAGGTTGCGCAGGAAAAACCACGCGCGGCCCGCATGACTCCGCCACGCGAGCCTTCGCCTCGCCGGTTTTTCGCCCGCCGGGGTTTTCCTACGAGACCTAGTGACCCGCCGGCAGGCCAATAGGTTCAGCGGTCCTTCGCCTCCTGCGCGTCCAGCTCGGCGTTGCGTTCATGGATGCGTTTGAGCTGTTCCTCGCTCAACGGCAGCTTCTTCGCCGAGTCGCGCAGCAGCAGGAGTCCGCCGACGATGGAGCCCAGGGCGAGGACGATGATCAACCAGGCGTACCAGGGCATGTTGTTCTCCCTCATCGATATGAATGTTCACCATACGCCGGGTTTGCCTTTCTGTCAGGCAACGTTCCGGCGCGAGGTCCTGTGGTTGAGACTCCCGGCGGCGCTTGGAAGTTGCGGGCGGAGAAAGCGCTGAGCCTGGTCGGCGTGATGCCTGTCACATGTTGGCAATCTGACATTGCTTAACTGGCGGGTATCCCTTCATTGCCCCGTCCGGGCCTGCCAGCGAGAGGTTGCCGATGTCTCCGAGCGCGTTGTCCCGTCTGTTGCGCCCGGTGGAACCCCTGACTCCGGCGATGAGCATCAGCGACGTCGCCGACCGCCTGCTGATGCCGGAGCACCGTGCCTTCCTCTCGCTGCCGGTGGTCGACGACGAGCGCCGGGTCCTCGGCCTGGTCAGCCGCTACACCCTCCAGGACATCTTCATGCAGCGTTTCGGCCGCGACCTCTGGGGCCGCCATCCGGTGCGCGACGTCATGAACCGGGCGCCCCTCAGCGTCTCCCTCGGCGCCAGCCTGGAAGAGGCGGCGCAGCAGGTCACCGGTCGCCTGCAGTATCCGATCACCGAGGACTTCGCCCTGGTCGACGAAGAGGGCCGCTACCGTGGCCTGGGCACCGTGCTCGACCTGCTGAAGGCCATGGAGGCGCGCATCGCCCAGCGCAACCGGGTGCTGCGCAAGGCGCTGGTGGACCTCAAGGAGTCCCAGGCGCAACTGGTGCAGTCGGAAAAGATGGCTTCGCTCGGGCAGATGGTGGCCGGGGTCGCACACGAGCTGAACACGCCGCTCGGCTACGTCGGCAACAACCTGGCGCTGCTGGAGGAGCTGAGCGATCCCTTGTTGCGCCTGGCCGATGCCCAGGCGGCGCTGGTCGACTGCCTGGGCGACCCGCAGTGCGACGAAGCGCGCCTGGCGCAGGCGCTGCAGGCGGCCGACGCGGTGCGCCGCGAGGCCGCCGTCGAACAGTTGCGCGAGGACCTGCGGCAGTTGTTCGTCGATACCCGCTACGGCCTCGGTCAGATCGGCGAGCTGGTTTCCGGGCTCAAGGACTTCGCCCGCCTGGACCGCGCCTTCAGCGAGGAGGTCGACCTCAACGACTGCGTGCGCAACGCCGTGCTGATCGCCCGCACCGCCATCAAGGACAAGGCCGAGATCAGCAGCCAGCTTGGCGAGCTGCCGCTTATCGCCTGCGCGCCGTCGCAGATCAACCAGGTGCTGCTGAACCTGCTGACCAACGCCGCGCAGGCCATGGAGCGTTTCGGTCGCATCCTGCTGAAGAGCTGGGCCGACGAGCGCCAGGTGTTCCTCTCCGTGCAGGACAACGGCAAGGGCATGCCCGCCGAGGTCCTCGGGCGGATCTTCGACCCGTTCTTCACCACCAAGCCGGTGGGGCAGGGCACCGGGCTCGGCCTGTCGATCAGCTACAAGATCATCCAGCAACATGGCGGGACCATCCGCGTGGCCTCCGAACCGGGCCGCGGAACCCGCTTCCTCATCAGCCTGCCGCGAGAGCAGGCCCGCGAACTGAAACGGAGCGCCTGACATGAGCCCATCTCCCGTCCGCATCCTCTTCGTCGATGACGAGGAGCGCATCCTGCGCAGCCTGGCCATGCAGTTCCGTCGCCATTACGAGGTGCTCACCGAGAGCGACCCGCGGCGCGCCCTGGAGCGCCTGAAGACGGAACGGATACAGGTGTTGGTCAGCGACCAGCGCATGCCGCAGATGAGCGGCGCCGAACTGCTGGCGCAGGCTCGCGAGCGCTATCCGGAAACCCTGCGGATTCTCCTCACCGGCTATTCCGACCTCGACGCCGCCGTCGACGCGCTCAACGACGGCGGCATCTTCCGCTACCTGACCAAGCCCTGGAATCCCCAGGAAATGGCCTTCACCCTGCGCCAGGCGGCGGAGATCGCCAGCCGCCAGGGCCTGCCGGCACCGCCCGCGGCCACGCTGGCGGCGCCGCTGAGCGTGCTGCTGCTCGACGACGACCCGGAAACCCTGGACTGCGTCGGGGCCTTCTGCCATGCCGGCGGGCATCGCCTGCTGCGCGCGCGCAACCTGGCCGAGGCGCTGGTGTGGCTGAACACCGAACCGGTGGAGGTGCTGGTCAGCGACCTGAAGCTGGCCGGGGAGCATACCGCGCCGCTGCTGAAATCCCTGGCCCAGGCCCATCCGCGCCTGCTCAGCCTGGTGGTTACGCCGTTCCGCGACACCCAGGCCCTGCTCGAGCTGATCAACCAGGCGCAGATATTCCGCTACCTGCCCAAGCCGATCCGCAGGGGATTGTTCGAGAAAGGCCTGAAGGCGGCCGCCGAGCAGGCCTTGTTGTGGCGCGGGCGAAGCCTGCCGGAGGTCGACCGGCTGGCCGAGGTGCCGCGCGACGAGCGCGAGAAGGAACGGGTCGGCAGCCTGCTCGGCATGCTCGGCCGCCTGCGCGAGCGGCTGACGGCCTGAACGCCGGCCTAGCCGGCGTCGCAACCGGCGGCCTTGGTCTGGCGGCTTTCCACCAGGCGTGCGCGGAGTACGTCGTAGCTCCAGTTGAAGGCCATGGTGTAGGGCAGGAAGAACAGGATCAGGCCCATGTCGAGGAGGAACGCCTCGACCAGTCCGATCGACAGCCACCAGGCGGCCAGCGGTACCAGCACCACGATCAGCCCCAGCTCGAAGAGCATCGCATGCAGCACCCGGACCTGCAGGGTGCGCTGGAAGCCCATGCGCCGCTGGGCGCGGTCGAAGAGGCTGTTGAAAAGCATGTTCCAGAGCATCGCCACGGTGGAGAACATCAGCGTCAGCGCACCCATGTGCGCCAGGGGCTTGTTCATCACCAGCGACAGCACCGGCGCGGTGAGGAGGACGGCCAGGCCCTCGAAGGCCAGGGCGTGGAAGATCCGCTCCTTGAGAGTCTTGTCGAGGGCGGTGTGGGTGTGGGTCATGGCGAACGCTCCCGGTTCGTCGTTGAAGTCGGGCTGTATTGTCATCGGTCTTTGGGATAGGGTTAAGTTGGATACCATCGGAAAAACCGATATGCATTTGTCGCCCGAATCCCTCGAGGCCTTCGTCCAGGCCGTTTCCCTCGGCTCCTTCAGCGCCGCCGCGCGCAAGCTGGGCAAGAGCCAGTCGACCGTCAGCGAGGCCATTGCCCGGCTGGAGATCGACCTCGGCCTGGAACTCTTCGATCGCAGTGGCCGCCAGCCGCAACTGACCGAGGCCGGACGCACCCTGCTGGGACGGGTCGAGGAGGTCCTCGGCGCATCCGACCGCCTGCGCCGGGTCGCCGCGCTGCTCGCCGGCGGCTCGGAGCCACGGGTGACCCTGGCGCTATCCGACACCTACCATTCGGCGCGCTACGAGGCGCGCCTGGCCGAACTGGACGAGCGTTACCCTGAGCTGGAGTTCGAATGCCTGATCGCCGAGGACCAGGACGTGATCGCCCAGGTCAGCCGCGGCCGCGCCACCCTCGGCCTGCTCGCCGCGCAGCCGCACTACCCGCCGGAGCTGGGCGTGGCGGCGGTCGCCGAGCGTGCCGAGTTCGGCCTGTTCGCCGCCGTCGACCATCCGCTGGCGGGCCTGGAGCGGGTCAGCGAGCGCGACCTTTCCGAATGGCGTTTGCTGCGCCTGAACACCTATAGCGAGACCGGCGCGGCGATCAACGACGGCCTGCCGTCCAGCGGCGGGCGCTGCTGGTCGGCGCCCAACTACCTGTTGCTGCTGGAAATGGCCACCCACGGCTTCGGTTGGGCCGAGCTGCCGCGCTGGCTGGTCAGCGGCTACGCCAACGGACGGCTGAAGGAGTTGCCGGTGTCCGGCTGGCCGCGCAGCCAGGCGGTGGACGTGGTCTGGTCGCGGCAGCGGCCGTTGGGACCGGCGGCCAACTGGTTGCTGGACCGCTTGCTGGATCGCGACCTGCCTATCTAGGGAGGGCCGGCTGAGCCCCGGTTCAGCCGGCGAAGCCGCCGGCGGCGAGGAAGGCGAGTTCCTCGGCGCTGGACGGGCGACCGAGGATCGGATTGCGATGGGGAAAGCGCCCGAAGCGGCGGATGATCTCGCGATGCTCACGAGCGTGGGCGAGGAAGGGCTGGCCGAGTCCGTGGTTCAGCGCTACCGAGCGATCCTGGTCGGCAAGGTTCTCGGCATGGGCGAACGGCAGGTAGAAGAACAGCCGCAGCGCGTCCCCGACCTGGCGGTCGAGGCCTTGTCCCAGAGCCCGCTCCGCCCAGCGCCGCGCTTGGGCGTCGCTGGCGTACATGCGCGGGGTTCCACGGAAGGCGTTGCGCGGGTACTGGTCGAGCAGCAACAGCAGGCCGAGATGGTCCTCGGCTTCACCGGCAGCCGGGCGCAGCGCGTTGGCGCAGGCAAGCTCGTAGAGGTGGGCGAAGCGCTCGCGGAAGCGCCGGTCGAAATCGGCGTTCCTGGCGAACCAGAGGGTAGGGCCGGCATCGCGCCAGAAACCGACCACTTCCGGCAGCGGGGACGCGCTGGGAGGAGGCAAAAGCACTGCATGGGGCATCTGCGGATCCAGGAAGTAGAGTAGGGACTCCAGGCTATTGGTCCGGGTTCTTTGGATAAACGTGGGTGGCATGGATAGACTGTCCAGCCATCCCGAATAGAGAGAAGGGGCCTGCCCATGGATCGTCTGGACAGCATGCGTGTGTTCCTGCGTGTTGCCGAAACCGGCAGCTTCACCAAGGCCGCGGACCTGCTGGACATGCCGCGGGCGACGGTCTCGGCGGCGGTCCAGCAGCTCGAAGCGCAACTCGGCAGCCGGCTGTTGCATCGCACCACCCGGCAGGTCCAGCTGACCCACGACGGCAGCGTGGTGCTGGAGCGTTGCCGTCACCTGCTGGAAGACATGGAAGAGCTGGAGAGCCTGTTCCACGACGGCAGCCGTGCCAGCGGCCGGCTCAAGGTCGACGTGCCGAGCCGGGTGGCGCGACTGCTGATCGCCCCGGCGCTGCCGGAATTCTTCCGCCAGCATCCGGACATCGAACTGGAACTGGGCTCGAGCGACCGTTCGGTGGACCTGGTGCAGGAGGGCGTCGACTGCGTCCTGCGGGTCGGCCAGTTGGGCAACAGCAGCCTGGTGGCGCGACGCCTTGGCGAGATGCAACTGATCAATTGCGCCAGTCCCGCCTACCTGGAAGAGCATGGCGAGCCACGGACGCCGGCCGACCTCGACCGGCACTGGGCGGTCAACTATGCCTCGCCCAGCAGCGGCCGGGTGTTGCCCTGGGAGTACCGCGAGGATGGGCGCACCCTGACCCGCGCGTTGCGCAGCCGGGTCACGGTGAACAACGCGGAAAGCTACATCGCCTGCTGCCTGTCCGGACTGGGCCTGATCCAGATCCCTGCCTACGACGTGCGCGAGCACCTCCAACGCGGCGAGCTGCGCGAGGTGCTGCCGCAGTGGCGGGCCGAAGCGATGCCGGCGTACGCCCTGTATCCGCACCGGCGGCATCTGTCGCGGCGGGTCAGGGCATTCGTCGACTGGCTGGAGCAACTGCTCCGCGCCCGCCTCTAGTCCGCGACGTTCATCTCCCCGGCGCGTTCCGGGCTACGGCAAACGGCCGGATTCTGCGACAATGCGCGCCGTTTTCGATTCGCCGCGAGAGAGCCCATGTCCGCCTGCCAGTCCCCCATCATCGTCGCCCTGGATTTCCCCACCCGTGAGGCCGCCCTGGCGCTGGCCGATCAGCTGGACCCGAAACTGTGCCGGGTGAAGGTCGGCAAGGAACTCTTCACCAGTTGTGCCGCGGGTATAGTCGAGACCTTGCGTGGCAAGGGCTTCGAGGTGTTCCTCGACCTGAAATTCCATGACATCCCGAACACCACGGCGATGGCGGTGAAGGCCGCTGCCGAGATGGGCGTGTGGATGGTCAACGTGCACTGCTCCGGCGGCCTGCGCATGATGGCCGCCTGCCGCGAGACGCTGGAGGCCTTCAGCGGACCCAGGCCGTTGCTCATCGGCGTGACCGTGCTGACCAGCATGGAGCGCGAGGACCTGGCGGGCATCGGCCTCGACATCGAGCCCCAGGAGCAGGTACTGCGCCTCGCCGCCCTGGCGCAGAAGGCCGGCATGGACGGCCTGGTCTGCTCGGCCCAGGAAGCGCCGGCGCTGAAGGCTGCCCATCCGGGCCTGCAACTGGTCACGCCGGGCATCCGCCCGGCCGGCAGCGCCCAGGACGACCAGCGGCGCATCCTCACCCCGCGCCAGGCCCTGGACGCCGGCTCCGACTACCTGGTGATCGGCCGGCCGATCAGCCAGGCCGCCGACCCGGCCAAGGCGCTGGCGGCGATCGTCGCCGAACTGGGCTGAGGCGGCTTCCCCCACGCCTGCCGTCGGTGACCGTCGCGCGTCGTGTCGAGCCGGACATGGCGCAGGCATCATCCGCACCGGCACCCAGGGGGGCGCCTGTCCCTCCCCAGCGTCTAGGCTTGTAGCGGGCACTCCGGCAAGTACCGGTGGCAACGGTTTCACAGTTTCGTGAGGAAAAATTGCAAGTGCCTTGCCGGCTGGCCCCAGGCCAGTAGGATCGCTGTTTTCCCCGGAAACGCGAGGTCGGGATGCTGAACACCCTGGAAGCCTGCCTGAAGGCGGTCGATGAGATTCTCCTGGGCAAGGACCGCCAGGTGCGCCTGGCCCTGG
Source organism: Pseudomonas sp. CP-1 (assembly GCF_021213715.1). Lineage (NCBI taxonomy): Bacteria > Pseudomonadati > Pseudomonadota > Gammaproteobacteria > Pseudomonadales > Pseudomonadaceae > Pseudomonas > Pseudomonas sp. CP-1. The sequence goes on along the minus strand of NZ_JAJQKY010000006.1, from coordinate 12,772 downwards.
CCTGCCTGCTGGCCCGTGGGCACCTGTTGATCGAAGACCTGCCGGGGATGGGCAAGACCACCCTCAGCCATGCCCTGGCGCGGGTGCTCGGGCTCAGTTTCCAGCGCATCCAGTTCACCTCGGACCTGCTGCCGGGCGATATCCTCGGTACCTCGGTGTTCGACAAGGACAGCGGGCAATTCGTCTTCCATCCCGGGCCGATCTTCGCCGAGCTGGTGCTCGCCGACGAGATCAACCGCGCCACGCCGAAAAGCCAGAGCGCCTTGCTCGAGGCGATGGAAGAAGGCCAGGTGACCATCGAGGGCGCCACCCGGCCCTTGCCGGAACCGTTCTTCGTCATCGCCACGCAGAACCCGGCCAGCCAGGGCGGCACCTTCTCCCTGCCGGAATCGCAGCTGGATCGCTTCCTGATGCGCCTGTCGCTGGGCTACCCCGGACGCGCGGCGGAACGCTCGCTGTTGCTCGGCGAAGCCCGGCGCGATCTGCTGCCGCGCCTGGAGCCCTTGCTCGACCACGCGGCGCTGGCCGCTTTCCAGGCCGAAGTGCCGAAGGTCCGCGCCAGCGATGCGCTGGTGGACTACGTGCTGCGCCTGGTCGAAGCGACCCGCACGCAGCCGGCCTTCGCCCTCGGCCTGTCGCCGCGCGGTAGCCTGGCGTTGCTCGCCGCGGCGCGTGCCTGGGCGCTGCTGGCGGGACGCGACTATGTGATTCCGGAAGACGTCCAGGCGGTGTTGCCGGCGGTCGCCGGGCATCGCCTGCGCGACCAGGCGGACCCCACCGGGCACGGTGGCGGCGCGCTGGTGCAATGGCTGCTGCGCGAAGTCCCGGCGCTCTGATGCGCCTGCGCAACTGGCCGCGCTGGCAGCGCTGGCTGAACCGGCGGATACCGCCGGCGAGCAGCGTCGAGCTGAACCAGCGCCGCGTATTCATCCTGCCGACCCGCCAGGGCGGCGCTTTCGGTCTGGCGCTGCTGGTGATGCTGCTGGCGGCGATCAATTACCAGAACAGCCTGGCCTACGGGTTGACCTTCCTGCTGCTGTCCCTGGGCGTGGTGACCATCCTCCATACCTATCGCAACCTTGCCGGCCTGCGCCTCACCGCGTTGGGAGCGGACCCGGTGTTCGCCGGCGAGCGCGCCGGTTTCCGGGTGCGCCTGGAAAGCCCGCGGCGGGCGCGCCAGGCCATCGCCGTCGGCTGGCCGGAGCGGCCGCTGGAATACGCCGACCTGGCAGGCGACGCGGCTGCCGAGGTGCTGCTGTTCCACCCGACCGAGCGACGCGGCTGGCTGCGGCCGGGGCGCCTGCGGGTGGAGAGTCGCTTTCCCCTCGGCCTGCTGGTGGCCTGGAGCTGGGTCGACCTGCGCCAGCAGGCGCTGGTCTACCCTCGGCCGCTGGCCGGCGAGCCGTTCCTCGCGCCGGGCGCGGAGGATGCCGAGGACCAGGGGCGCGCGCTGGCGAGCACGGGCGTCGACGACTACCAGGGACTGCGCGCCTATCAGCCGGGCGACTCGCGGCGGCGCCTGCACTGGAAGGCGTTTTCCCGTGGCCAGGGGCTGCTGGTGAAGGACTTCGCCGCGCTCGGCGGGGAAGACCTGTGGCTGGAATTCGAGCGCCTCGGCGGGGATCTCGAAAGTCGCCTGGGCCGCTTGTGCCATGCAGTCCTGGAACTCTCCGCGCGGCAGCAGCCCTATGGCCTGGCGCTGCCCGGCACGCGCCTGCAACCGGCCAGCGGCGAGGCCCAGCGCGAGGCCTGCCTGCGCGCGCTGGCGTTGTTCGGAGCGGCGCGATGAACGCGATTCCGCGGGTCGCGCTGGTCTGGCTGCTGGTGGCGCAGGTACTGGTGATCCTGCCGCACCTGGCCTACATGCCGCTGTGGATCGCGGCCATGTGGGTCGGTTGCGCGGCCTGGCGGGTGCAGGTCTTCCGCATGCGTGCCGGCTATCCGCGCGCCTGGGTCAAGCTGGCCCTGGCGCTGCTCGCCGGGGCCGGGGTCTGGTTGTCGCGCGGCAGCCTGGTGGGCCTGGACGCGGGGGCGGTGCTGCTGATCGCCGCGTTCATCCTCAAACTGGTGGAAATGAAGACCCGCCGCGATGCGCTGGTACTGGTGTTCCTCGGTTTCTTCGCAGTGGTGGTGGGCTACCTGTTCGACGACGGTTTCCTCGCCGCGCTGTACAGCCTGCTGCCGGTGACCGCGTTGCTGGCGGCGCTGATCGGCTTGCAGCAGAGCGCTTTCGCCAGCCGGCCCTGGCCGACCCTGCGGCTGGCCGGCGGGCTGTTGCTGCAGGCGCTGCCGCTGATGCTCCTGCTGTTCCTGTTCTTCCCCCGCCTGGGGCCGCTGTGGTCGTTGCCGATGCCCGGCAACAAGGGGGTCACCGGACTCTCGGAGAGCATGGCGCCAGGGGATATCGCCGAGCTTGGGCGCTCCGCCGAACTGGCGTTCCGGGTCCGCTTCGAGGGTGCACCGCCGCCGCGCGAGCAGCTCTACTGGCGCGCCTTGACCATGGAGCGTTTCGACGGACGACGTTGGGCTCAGGCGCCGCAATGGCCGGGCGAGGATGCTCTGCACTGGCAGAAGCGTGGCCCTGAGCTGCGCTACGACGTGATCATGCAGCCCAGTTCGCAGCCCTGGCTGTTCGCCCTCGACGTGGCGCAGACCGACCAGACCGACACGCGCCTGATGAGCGATTTCCACCTGCAGCGGCGGCAGCCGGTCGAGCAACGTCTGTTCTACCGAGTCAGTTCCTGGCCACAGGCGCTGCGCGAGTCCAGCATCGATCCGCGCACGCGCTGGCGCAACCTGCAGTTGCCGATGCACGGCAATCCGCGCGCGCGAGCGCTGGCCGACGAGTTGCGCCAGGCCCATGCGCAACCGCAGGCGCTGGTCGCGGCCCTGTTGCAGCGCTTCAACCACGAGCCCTTCGCCTACACCCTGAAACCACCAGCGACCGGCGCCGACGGGGTGGACGATTTCCTGTTCGACACGCGCAGCGGCTTCTGCGCGCATTACGCCGGGGCGATGGCTTTCGTCCTGCGCGCTGCGGGCATTCCTGCGCGAGTGGTGGCCGGTTACCAGGGCGGCGAGCTGAATCCGGCGGGCAACTACCTGCTGGTGCATCAGTTCGACGCCCACGCCTGGGTCGAGTATTGGCAGCCGGAGCAGGGCTGGCTGAGCGTCGACCCGACCTACCAGGTGGCGCCCGAACGGATCGAACAGGGGCTGGAGCAGGCCCTGGCCGGGGACAGCGAGTACCTCGCCGACGCGCCGCTGTCGCCGTTGCGCTACCGTGGCCTGCCCTGGCTCAACGACATGCGTCTGGCCTGGGACAGCCTGAACTACGGCTGGCAACGCTGGGTCCTGGCCTACCAGGGTGAGCAGCAGGGCGCCTTCCTGCAGCGCTGGTTCGGCGGGCTCGATCCGACCCGACTGGGCCTGTTGCTCGGTGCCGCGGCGATATTGTCGGTCGGTCTGCTCGCGCTGTTCCTGCTCAAGCCCTGGCAAGGCCGTGGCGATCTACGCAGCCGCCAACTGCGCCGCTTCGAACGCCTGCTGGAGATGCATGGCCTGCGCCGTTCCCCCGGCGAAGGGCTACGCTCCTACGGCGAGCGCGCCGCCCGCGTCCTGCCGGCGCAGGCGCCAGCCATCGCGGCCTTCGTCGGCGCGTTCGAAGCGCAACGCTATGGACACGGCGGTGCCGATGATCCAGGGTTGCGTCTGCGCGCATTGCGCCGGGCGCTGCCCTGGCGCCTGGTGCGCGCGCCCACGCGGGATGGCCGGGGAGAGGAGAAGGCATGACGGGGTTCATCGATGAACTGCTGGCCGAGGTGATCGGCCAGCAGGTGGCGTTGATGTCGGCGGTCGCCCGCCTGGAGGCGCGCACGGATGGCGAGGCACTGCACGACCTGCGCATCGCCCTGCGCCGTCTGCGCAGCCTGCTGCGGCCGATCCGCGGAGTCCCCGGCGTCGAGGAGCTGGAGCATGCCGCCGCCGAGGTCGGGCGGCTCAGCGGGCCGATCCGCGACCTGGAGGTGCTGCTGCCGGCGCTCGCCGCCGAAGGGCTGCGGGATGCGCTGGCGGTGCGCCGGCCGGTGCTGGAGTCCGGCTACGTGGCGGTTCTCGCCAGCCAGCCGCTGCACCGCCTGCAGCTTTGCCTGGACGTCTGGCCGGCCCTGTTGCGTACGGCCCAGCGGCATGCCGTGCTGGATGGCTTGCACGGCCGGGTGCGCAAGCGCCTGCGCCGGCAATGGAAGACCCTGCGCGCCGAGCTGGCGGACACCACCTACGAGCACTGGCACCCGCTACGGCTGCGGATCAAGCGCGTGCGCTACGGGCTGGAGGCCTATCCGCACGATTGCAGCATTCCCGGCTCGCTGCTGGCGCCGCTCAAGGCGGCCCAGTCGGCGCTGGGCGATTGGCACGACCTCGAACAGTGGCTGTTGCGATGCCAGCGCGAGCCGGACCTGGCGCCTGTGCGAGAGGTCTGGACGGCGCGCTTCGAACTGGCCCGGGAGCGTGCCGGACGGGCCCTGTCGACATTGCAGCAGGCGCTTGCCGGGCACTGAGGCCGCCGGTATTCCGATCGGCTTTTTCCCAAGGATCGCCTCGCCTAAGATGGGCCCTCGAATCCCCTCGCGAGGCACACATGAATTTTTCCGAATTGATCCAGGCGGTCCGCCGCGACCCTTCCTCGGTGGTAGTACCGGCCAGTTGGGGCCAGGGCCGCGCCACCTTCGGTGGCCTGGTGGTGGCGTTGGCCTACGAGGCCATGCTTGCGGTGGTCGAGGCGGGGCGTCCGTTGCGCTCCATCGGCGTCAGCTTCGTCGGACCGCTGGCCCCCGAGCAGCCGGCGAGCTTCAGCGCCCGGCTGTTGCGCGAGGGCAAGGCGGTGAGCCAGGTACAGGTCGAGGTCCGTCAGGGCGAGCAGGTGGTGACGCTGGTCCAGGCCAGTTTCGGCGTCGCCCGCGCGTCGGCGGTGGCGGTGGAAGCGTTGCCGGCGGCCGGGATGAAGGGCCCCGAAGAGAGCCAGGAGCTGCCCTATATCCGTAACGTGACCCCGGAGTTCACTCGCTACATCGCCATGCGCTGGGCAGTGGGCGGCCTGCCGTTCTCTTCGAACAAGTCGCGCCAGATGGGCGGCTGGATGCGTTTCCGCGACGAACCCGAGGGAGAGCCCATGGAGGTTTCCCACTTGCTGGCGCTGCTCGACTCCTGGCCGCCGGCGCTGTTGCCGCACCTGGGTACCCCGGCGATGGCCAGCTCGCTGACCTGGACCGCCGAGTTCCTCCAGCCGCTGCCGCAGCAGCGCAGCGGCGACTGGTGCCGTTACCTGGCGGAGATCGAGGAGGCGCGCGACGGCTACGGCCACGTGGCGGCGCGGATGTGGAGCGCCGACGGCCAGTTGCTGGCGATCAGCCGGCAGATGGTCACGGTGTTCGGCTGAGGCGCATGTCAGGCGGGCGCGTACTCGGTGCGGTTGCGCCCGCCGCTCTTGGCCTGGTAGAGCGCGCTGTCGGCGCGCACCAGCAGGCTTTCCAGGTCGTCCCCGGCGTCCCTGCGCAGGGCGACGCCGATGCTCACGGTCATTCGCAACGGTTCGCCGTCGGGATTGCTCACCCGTAGCGCCTCGACGCCGGCGCGCAGCCGTTCGGCGACGTCCAGCGCCTGGTCCAGGCTGACCTCCGGAAGCAGCGCGGCGAATTCCTCGCCGCCCAGGCGACCGAGCAGGTCCACCTCGCGCAGGCCCTGGCGCAGGGTCTCGGCGACACGTTGCAGGGCGCGGTCGCCGGTCAGGTGGCCGTGGCTGTCGTTGATGTTCTTGAAATGGTCGATGTCCAGCATCAGCGCCACGCAGGGGTGGCGGAAGCGTTCGGCGGCCTTGAGCATGAGTTCCGCCTGGTGCAGGAACGAGTGGCGGTTGTGCAGGCCGGTCAGGGTATCGGTGCTGGCCAGCAGGCGCAGTTCCTGTTCCATGGCCTTGCGCCGGCTGATGTCGTAGCACCAGATCAGGGTCGCCGGCTCGCCGTCGATTTCCAGGTGGCGCGCGCAGATCACCGCCCAGCAAGGCGTTTCCCCGCATAGCTGGGCTTCCCAGCCATCCACCTGGCCGCGCGCCTCCAGGGCGTTCTGCAGGCGGCTGTATTCGCTGGCGCTGGCGAACAGCCGGGGCAGGTTGAAGTCGTCCTGGGCCTGGCAACCCAGGCGCTTGAGCAGGCGCGGGCTGACGTAATGGATGCTGGCGCCGCAGGCGCTGAGCAGGACCACGTCGCTCGGGCTGGCCTCGAGGATGAAATGCAGCAGCGCCTTGCCTTCGCTGAGCTGGCGGGTGCGCTCGCCGACGCGTTTCTCCAGGGTGGCGTTAAGCTCGATCAGATGCCCGGCCAGTTGCTGCGCGCGCTTGAAGTCGGCGACCAGGCGCAGCACCAGCAGGGCACCGCCGGCACCGATCCCGAGCAGCGCCCAGAACAACGCGTAGAACGCCCGGTGCAGGCGCTTGCGGTCGACGTCCAACTGGTTGGTCAGGGCGATGTTGCTGGCGACGACGATCTGGTGGGTCGGTTCGAGCAAGGGCGGGACCTGCTGGACGATCTCCGCGGCCAGGCGGCGCGCGGCGACGGGATCGCCCCAGGGGGCCTGGTCCGACCAGCGATCGCTGAGCTCGATCAGGCGTTGCAGGGTGGCCTGTACCTCCGGACGCGGTTCGGCGAGATGCCTGAACAACGACTGGCGGCGCAGCGGCGCGATCAGGCTGGCGAGGACTTCGAGACGGATCGCCAGGTCGTCGGCTTGGCCTTCGCCGCTCTCGATGTGCCGCGCGGCGTCCAGCGTGCGATCCAGTTCGGCGCGCAGCGAGTAGGTCTGCCACAGCTCGTTGTGCAGGTTCGGCTGGGCCAGTTGCTGGGCCTGGCGCACCGCCAGCCACAGCGCAGCCCCGGCGATCAGCGCCATGAGCAGCACCAGGCCGAGCAACAGCCCCATGATCTGGCGTTGCCGGCGCAGCTTTGTCGGATCGAGCAGCGGCACAGTCATGTCCGTTACTTACTCAAGAGTGATGGAGCTGACCTGCCAGACGGTACGGTTGTAGTAGACCTGGTTTCTCAACTCAGGATAGCGGGCCATCGGGTAGATGATGAAAAGCGGTCCGCGTTCGCGGATCGCCATGTAGGCGCCGTTGCGGCGATAGGCGAGGATGGGCTGGTAGCTGTCGAGGTCGCTGTACGGGATGATCGCCGAGTAGTCGTTCAGCGCCAGCACGCGCAGGCGCTTGGGCGGCGCCAGGTCCAGGTGGCGCAGCAACAGGCTGAGGCGCACGCCTTGCCAGCGGGCGTTGGCCTCGCCGGGGAGCTGGGCTTCCAGGGTCTCGCTGGGCAGGGCTTCGAGGTCGGACAGGGTCAGCCGTACGGGAGCGCCGCCGGACCGCTGCAGGGTGACGATCGGACGTCCGCCCAGCGGCACGGGTTCCGCGGCCTGGGCAAGAGGCAGCCCCAGGCAACAGGAAAAGACGATTAATTGACGCATTGACGGCATGTTGTCGGTCCACGACAGGATTCCGTCGATTATATCGGCAGCGTCGCGCTAAAACTGAAGGGCTGTGCAAAATCCCGGACGAACTGTCACTTATGCCGTTCGCGCCAGGCCCGCCACCAGGCGCCGCTGAGGACGAAACGGGGGAAGGTGACGAACTGCTCGACGAGCAGGCGACTGACAGCGTCGCGCCGATCGCTGAATGGCTCGGGTGCCTGTTCCTCCAGCGCGTGTCCCTTGGCCTGGATCGCCAGGCCGGCGCCGATGCCGATGACACCGAGTACCACCTGCAGCAGGTCCAGGCCGAACAGGCCGCCGAGCAGCAGGATCGCAGCGACGACGAACAGCGGCACGGCGATCAGGTGCAGGACCAGGTTGGTCGGGTTGCGGTGGTTGGCGGCATAGCCGCGCCATTGCCAGGCGAGCAGGTTGGGATGACGTTTGCCCATGTTCTCGGTACTCCGTGACGGCGACCCGCGAGGCGGGTCGTTGCATGTCGTCGAGTCTAGGCGGGGTGCGGCAGCGCGGCGAATGATTCCTGCCTATCCGGGCGATAGGCAGGTGCGCCTGCGGATCAGAGGCGTAGCTGGCCGATGGCGCGGGTCAGATCGCCCGCCAGGTCGACCAGTTGCTGGCTGGTGGCCGCCGACTCGACGGTCTGCTGCACGGTGAGTTCGGTGACGTCGCGGATGCCCACCACCGAACGGGTCATCTCTTCCGCGACCTGGCTCTGCTGTTCCGCGGCGACGGCGATCTGCGTGTTGCTTTCACGCATCTGCGCCACCGCGTTGGCGATCGCCGCCAGCGCCTCGCCGGCGTCGCCGGCCTGGCTGACGCAACCGTCTGCCTTGAGCGAGCTTTCCTGCATGAACTCCACGGCGTCGCGGGTACCCGACTGCAGGGCGAGGATCATCTGGGTGATCTCGTCGGTGGAGTCCTGCACGCGACGGGCGAGGTTGCGCACCTCATCGGCCACCACGGCGAAGCCGCGGCCCATTTCCCCGGCCCGCGCGGCCTCGATGGCGGCGTTGAGGGCAAGCAGGTTGGTCTGTTCGGCGATGCCGTGGATCACGTTGACCACGCCGCTGATCTTCTGGCTGTCTTCGGCCAGCTTCTGGATCATCTCGGCGGTGTCCTGGACGCCCTGGGACAACCCGGCGATCGACGCGCTGACCCGGCTCACCGCCTGCTGGCCGGCGCCGGCCAGGCGGTCGGCTTCCTGCGACTGGTCACGGGTATCGGCGGCGTGCTGGGCGATATGGAAGACCGTGGTGGACATTTCGTTGATCGCGGTGGCGGTCTGGTCGGTCTCGCTCTGCTGGCCGAGCATGCCCTGGCGTACCTGGCCCATGCTGCGGGCCAGCGCCTGGGCGCCTTCGTCGAGCTTGGTAGCGGCCGCGGCGACGGTGCCGACGATGCGCTGGTAGCCGGCCTGCATGGCGTTGAAGGCGCTGGCCATCTGGCCGACTTCGTCGCGTCCCTGCAGCGGTACGCGAGCGGACAGGTCGCCGCTCTTTTCGACGTGCAGCATCACGTCCTTGAGGGTATGCAGGTGGGTGAGGATGAAGCGGATCAGCAGTTGCGAGGCCGCCAGCAGCGCCAGCATCAGCACCAGCACGGCGACGGCGTAGGCGCCGGCCCGGTCGGCGAAGACCTGCCACAGGTCGCTGGCCGGGGCAAGCACGGCGAAGCGCTGGCCGGAGCCGGTCTGGCCGACCCAGGCGCCGAGCAGCGGGGTATCGCCCTGGCGCGCGCCGGACAACTCGATCCAACCCTGCCCCTTGCCCAGCGCCTGGGCAGCGGTGCCGCCCAGGTTCGCGGCCTGTTCCAGCGGCAGCAGGTTGCTGCGGGCGGGCAGGGCGCTGCCCGCCGGCCAGCTCTGAACCAGCTCGCCCTCGGCGGCGGCGGCGCGCTGGGCGGAAGCGTTGCGCCCGGCGGCTTCCTGCTGCATGGCGAACAACACCAACAGCAGGGTGGTGAAGAAGGCCACCGCGTTGACGGCCCAGAACTTGTATTTCAGTGGAATGTCGCTGATCCAGGTGCCCATAGGGGGATTTCTTCTTATCGGCAAGCTAATGGCAAGGCGCCATTATCTTGAAAGCTGAGTAAGGGGCAATCGTTGATGCGGGTCAACGAGACCGTTCGTCAGCTTAGCGGCCGATCCGCCGGGAGCTTGAGGGCGATCTCAGTCGATCGTCGGCAGGCCGAAGAACGCCCGCGCCGCGGCGCTGGTGTGAGCGGCCAGGCGCTCCGCGCTCTCGCCGCGATGGCGGGCCACACAGTCGAGCACCTCGACCAGGTAGGCTGGCTCGTTGCGCCCGTTCTTCGGCTTCGGCCGCAGGCTGCGCGGCAGCAGGTAGGGCGCGTCGCTTTCCAGCATGAGACGGCCGACCGGGATCTCGCCTACCAGATCATGCAGGTGGGTGCCGCGGCGCTCGTCGTTGATCCAGCCGGTGATGCCGATGTGCAGGTCGAGGTCGAGGTAGCCATACAGCGCCCGGCGCTCGCCGGTGAAACAGTGTACGACGGCGGCCGGCAGGCGATCGCGGAAGTCGCGCAGGATCGCCAGCAGGCGCTCGCTGGCGTCGCGTTCGTGGAGGAACACCGGACGCTGTAGCTCGACGGCCAGTGCCAGTTGTTCCTCCAGGGCCTTTTCCTGGGCCGGACGGGGAGAGAAGTCGCGATTGAAGTCGAGACCGCATTCGCCCACCGCGCGTACCCGCTGGTCGTCGAACAGGGCGCGCAGGCCGCGAGCGGTGTCGGCGTTCCAGTGGCTGGCCTCGTGGGGGTGGACGCCGGCGGTGGTAAACAGCCGGCCGCCCTCGTCGAGTTCTCCGCAAAGCTGCAGCGCCTGTTCGCTGTCGGCCAGGCTGGTGCCGGTGATCACCATCTGCACCACCCCGGCGGCGCGCGCGCGGGCGAGCAGTGCTTCACGTTCCGGGGCGAAGCTGGCGTGGGTCAGATTGACGCCGATATCGATGAGTTGCATGGTGCCTTCCTGGAATTCGCAGCGAGGCGGCGCCCCCTCGATCGCGCCGGACCCGCCGGGGGATGGGTGGCAAACCGCTTGTAGAACAATCCGTTATAATCGCAGATCGGGTTCTTCGGCGCCCGGATTATCTACCCAATGCCTCCGTTTGCAGCCGCTGTCGGAGAGGAACTTGCCAAGACTGCCATGCTCTGATTGATCCGGTCCCCCGGAGAGGGACATCGAGCCTGGCCTCTGGAGACCTGGATGACGCGTCTGTTGCTGCTTTCGCTTTGCCTGCTGGTGCTCGCACCCTTGCCGGCGGCTGCGCGCATCACCGGCCAGCCGGACAACTGGCACAAGGAACAGCCGGAGACCCGCGACCTGGCGAGCATCCGCCGCGCTGGCGTGCTCAAGGTGCTGGTCAACCAGAGCCGCAACAGCTCGGGCGAGGTGAAGGGCGAGCCGATCGGCGTCGAGTACCGTCGCCTGCGCGCCTTCGAGCAATACCTCAACAGCCGCTCGCCGTCCGCGCGGAACCTCACCCTCAAGCTCATACCCAAGCCCAAGGACCAGTTGCTTGCCGCCCTGCAGCGTGGCGAAGGCGACCTGGTCGCCCCCGGCGAACTGCTGCCGGCGCACGACGGCCTGCAGGTCAGCCCGAGCGCGCCGGTGCGCGCCGATGTACCGCTGGTGCTGGTGGCGCGCAAGGGCAATCGGCGCTACACGCGCCTGGAGCAGTTGTCCGGGCGGACCATCCCGCTGCCGGCCGGCAGCGCCGCCGAGGGCGCCATCGAACTGGTCAACCAGCGCCTGGCGCAACGCCGCATGGCACCGATCCGTATCGAAAAGCTGGACGCTTCCCTGGCCGTCGAGGATGTGATGGAAATGGTCCAGGCAGGCATCCTCGGCTTCACCGTGGTCGAGCAGCCCATCGCCGAACGCTGGGCCAAGGTGCTGCCGAAGCTGCGCGTCGACCGCCACCTGGTGCTGGACAATCGCGCCGACATGGCCTGGTACGTGCGCCGCGATGCCAGCACCCTGCGCGCGACCATCGACCGCTTCCTCGCCGACTACCGCGCGCCGGCCGACCAGGACGTGGCTTTCCAGCGCGTCTACCGGCGCGCCTACAAGGTCCGCAACCCCCTCGGCGCGGCGGACCGCAAGCGCCTGGAAGCGGTCCGTCCACTGCTGCAGCGCTACGCGCAGCAGAGCAGCATGGACTGGCTGGCGCTGGCGGCGGTGGCCTACAAGGAGTCGCACCTGAACCCGAAGGCGCGCGGTTCCGGCGGCGCCAGCGGGCTGATGCAGATCACCCCGGCGGCGGCGCGCAGCGTCGGGGTCGGCAATGTGCACGACAAGGACAGCAACGTGCTGGCCGCCAGTCGCTACCTGACCAAGATCCGCAAGCAGTTCTTCTCCAGCAAGCACCTCGACGAACGCGAGCGCCTGGCGTTCACCCTGGCGGCCTACAACATGGGCCCGGAGCGGGTGCAGAACCTGCGCACCCAGGCGCGTCGCCGGGGGCTCGATCCGAATCGCTGGTTCTTCCAGGTAGAGCGGGTGGCTGCGGAAGAGATAGGCATGGGTGTGGTGAGTTATGTCAGCAGCGTCAACAAGTACTACCTTGCATATGAACGCGAACGGGTTCGCCTGGAGCCCGGGGTACGTGCGAAGACGGCGACGGCTCAAAAATAATCTATAAATTCGATATTGATAACGCGTTTTTTACGGTTTTAATATCGAATTATCTTGCCTATAGTGTGCCCATCTTATCCCACACCTGAGGACGCACCATGAATCCACTGATCAAGACCATCCTGTCGACCAACGCCGGTGCCGGCCTGGCCATCCTGCGTATCGTCACCGGTCTTACCCTGATGTCCCACGGTTCGCAAAAGCTCTTCGGCATGTTCGGCGGCGCCGGCCTGAACGGCATGGCGCAGTGGTTCGAATCCATCGGCCTGACCCCTGGCTACCTGCTGGCGACCCTGGCCGGCAGCGCCGAGTTCTTCGGCGGCCTGGCGCTGGTGATCGGCCTGCTGGTGCGTCCGGCGTCGGTGGTGGTGGGCTTCACCATGATCGTGGCGATCTTCAGCGTGCACATCGGCAATGGCTTCTTCATCACCGACAACGGCTATGAATATGCCCTGACCCTGCTGATGATCAGCGTGGCGCTGCTGATCGATGGCGCCGGCAAGTTCTCGCTGGACGGCAAGCTGTCCCGCTGAACCGGGCTGGTGTAGCGCGGCGCGAAATTTGGCGCGGATTTGCGCAATAAATGAC
>NZ_JAJQKY010000058.1:0-1160 GCF_021213715.1 Pseudomonas sp. CP-1 | reverse complement strand
CCGCACGTCAACGTCGGCACCATCGGTCACGTTGACCATGGCAAGACCACTCTGACCGCTGCACTGACCAAGGTCTGCTCCGACACCTGGGGTGGTTCCGCTCGTGCTTTCGATCAGATCGACAACGCGCCGGAAGAAAAGGCCCGCGGTATCACCATCAACACCTCGCACGTTGAATACGATTCCGCTGTTCGTCACTACGCCCACGTTGACTGCCCCGGTCACGCCGACTACGTGAAGAACATGATCACCGGTGCTGCCCAGATGGACGGCGCGATCCTGGTTTGCTCGGCTGCCGACGGCCCCATGCCGCAGACCCGCGAGCACATCCTGCTGTCCCGCCAGGTAGGCGTTCCCTACATCGTCGTGTTCCTGAACAAGGCCGACATGGTTGACGACGCCGAGCTGCTGGAACTGGTCGAGATGGAAGTTCGCGATCTGCTGAACACCTACGACTTCCCGGGCGACGACACTCCGATCATCATCGGTTCCGCGCTGATGGCGCTGGAAGGCAAGGATGACAACGGCATCGGCGTAAGCGCCGTGCAGAAGCTGGTAGAGACCCTGGACTCCTACATTCCGGAGCCGGTTCGTGCCATCGACCAGCCGTTCCTGATGCCGATCGAAGACGTGTTCTCGATCTCCGGCCGCGGTACCGTGGTAACCGGTCGTGTAGAGCGCGGCATCATCAAGGTCCAGGAAGAAGTGGAAATCGTCGGCATCAAGGCGACCACCAAGACCACCTGCACCGGCGTTGAAATGTTCCGCAAGCTGCTCGACGAAGGTCGTGCTGGTGAGAACGTTGGTATCCTGCTGCGCGGCACCAAGCGTGAAGACGTAGAGCGTGGCCAGGTTCTGGCCAAGCCGGGCACCATCAAGCCGCACACCAAGTTCGAGTGCGAAGTGTACGTGCTGTCCAAGGAAGAAGGTGGTCGTCACACCCCGTTCTTCAAGGGCTACCGTCCGCAGTTCTACTTCCGTACCACCGACGTGACCGGTAACTGCGAACTGCCGGAAGGCGTAGAGATGGTAATGCCGGGCGACAACATCAAGATGGTTGTCACCCTGATCGCTCCGATCGCCATGGAAGATGGCCTGCGCTTCGCGATCCGCGAAGGCGGCCGTACCGTTGGCGCCGGCGTGGTTGCCAAGATCATCGA
>NZ_JAJQKY010000057.1:0-1228 GCF_021213715.1 Pseudomonas sp. CP-1 | reverse complement strand
AGAACACCGTCTGGATCTTGATCCCCGCCACCAGCGCGTTGTCGACCTCGTCGACCCCGCCCGGCTGCTTGATGTATTGCAGGTTCGGCCGCACCGTCAGCCAGTCGGTCACATGCACCCCGTAGTACAGCTCGGCGTTGTACTCGGTGTCCTGCAGCGGCTGGTACAGCGGGTTGTCGTAATCGTCGATGCCGTTCACCTGGTTCACCAGGCGCTGGCGCTTCTTCACATCGTCGTTGACGTGGATGCGCGCGATGCCCAGGCCGATGTCGTCCTTCGGCCGCGCATCGAACGGACCCTTGTAGACCACCCCGAGCTGCTGGTAGTTGTCCACCACGTTGGTCGCCTTGTCGTGGACCGTCAGGTTGGCGAACAGGCTCAACCCGCGCGAAGCATCGCCGTTGTGCGAAGTGACCTGCTGCTGCGCCACCACCCACCAGCCATGCTTGCTGCCGCGCGACTTGAAGTCGTTGCCGGTCAGCCCCTGCGGCTGGCCGTCGACGTCGTCGTAGACGTCATCGGCCTTCGCCGTGCTGTAGTAGTAGCCCAGCCGGTACTCGCCCGGCAGTTGCTCGGCGCCGACCTTCGGCTGCCAGATCAGCTCCACCGGCAGCAGCGCGCCCTTGGTCCCGCTGCCGCTCATCTTGAAGCCGTTGCCGGTCTCCAGGTTCGACGGGTTCTGCTCGTAGGCGCCGACCTGCACGTACCAGTCCGGCGCGAAGTTGTACTTCACCCGCAACGCCCACTGGCTGACCGGCCAGTTGTACCAGATGCTCCCCGCCCAGTTGCCCACCTGCGAGCCGCAGAAGGCCAGGTTCTGGAAATCGCAGGGGAAGCTGTTGAAGTCCTCGCCCTCGCCGAAACGGCCGAATTTCACGTCCAGCGCGCCGTCGAAGTACTGCTGCTTGAGCCACAGCTGGGTCAGCCGCCAGGTCTGCCCGCGGCCCCAGACCTCCTGCACCGAGCTGATGTGCCCGGCACGCGGGTCGCCGATGCGGTCGTTGGAAAGGTTCTTGCCGTTGCGCTCGGTGACGGTGAACTGGAACTCGGTAGCCTTCCAGCCGAGGATCTTCTCCAGGTCCATGTGCACGCCCAGGGCGAACTGGTCGGTGTAGCGTCCGGTCTTGTCGTCGTCATAGCCGCCATCGAGGTTGGCCGCCGCCTCGCCGACGTACTCCAGCTTGAAGTCGTAGCCCTTCTCCAGCAGCTCGGTGCGCTTGCCGCCCCA
>NZ_JAJQKY010000056.1:0-1587 GCF_021213715.1 Pseudomonas sp. CP-1 | reverse complement strand
CGGTGCCGGCGACCTCGCGGATCGATTCGTGGATACGCTCGACGAAGCGGTTGAAGGAAATGGCCAGGACCCCGAATTCATCGTTGCTGGTGACCTTCAGGCGCTTGGTCAGGTCGCCTTCGCCCTGGGCGATGTCCTGCATGGCGCGGCCCATGTCGGTGAGCGGTTGCATCAGTACGCGGATCAGCATGCCGAGGAGGAGGACGATGGCGACCACCGCGATCAGCGCGGCGACGATCGCCGAGGTACGCAGCTTGGTGAGCATGGCATAGGCCTTGTCCTTGTCCACCGAGATGCCGATGTACCAGTCCAGGCCGGACAGGCCCTTGACCGGAGAGAAACTGAGGATCCGGGTGTTGCCGTGCAGCTCGGCCTCGCTGAAGCCGCTGCCGATCTTCGGCGTGTTGCGTGGGTAGACGTCGCTGAGGCTCTTCATGACCTGGTCCTTGTCCGGATGGACGAGGATCTTGCCGTCGCCGCTGACCAGGAAGGCGTAGCCCATGCCGCCGAAGTCCAGCGAGTTGATGATCTTCACCACCGTCTGCAGGCTGAGGTCGCCGCCGACCACGCCGAACGGCTGGCCGTCCTGGCGCGCCGGGCTGGCGATGGTCAGTACCAGCTCGTGGATGGCCGGCTCCATGTAGGGTTCGGTGAGGGTGGTCTGGCCGGCGCTGGTGGCGGCGTTGTACCAGGGGCGGCGGCGCGGGTCGTAGTCGGCCGGCAGGTCGCTGGTGGGGCGCGCGGTGTAGGTGCCGTCGGTCTGCCCCAGGTAGGTGAAGAGGAAGGTCGAGCCCAGCAGCGGCTGTTCCAGCAGGGCCTGGGTGGTCTCCGGGCTGTGGTCGCGGGCCAGGGTCTGGGCCAGGTTCTCGATCAGCAGGATGCGCCCGCTCAGCCAGTTCTGCACGTTGCTGGCGGTGATCTCGCCCATTTCGTGCAGGTAGTCCTCCAGGTCCTCGCGGATCGAGGTGCGCTGCAGGGAGTCGTTGTAGAGGGTGAAGAGGGAGAAGGTCGCGATCACCACCAGCGCGGCGGCGAGCAGGATCTTGTGACTGAACTTGAGACTTTTGATCATGGTTTCTTGCATCCGGGAGGCGCGGGCGCGCTGTCGTGAACAGCCCCAGTTGGATCGCAACTGCAAGGCTTGCCGTGTCTGTCGGCGGCAAGCCCGGAAGCTTTAGCGCAATGGATGAATGGTTTCACCGAATGCGACCTGGAGAACGAAAAAAGCGCCCGTGGGCGCTCTTCATCGATAGGCCGGATAATCGCTTCGCGGTTATCCGGCCGGTTCGGCTACGGGACAGGCAGGGCTCAGATCTTGAAGCTGTCCACCAGTTGGCGCAGGCGCCCGGCCTGGGTTTCCAGCTCGCCGCAGGCGCGCAGGGTGGCCTGGAGGTTCTCCACGCCTTCCTGGTTGAGGGTGTTGATCTCGGTGATGTCCATGTTCAGCGAATCGACCACCGCGGTCTGTTCCTCGGTGGCGGTGGCCACCGACTGGTTCATCCCGTCGATCTCGCCGATCCGCCGGGTCACGCTGCCCAGGCTTTCGCCGGCACGGTTGGCGATCTCCACGCTCTCCAGGCTGTAGCG
>NZ_JAJQKY010000054.1:0-1746 GCF_021213715.1 Pseudomonas sp. CP-1 | reverse complement strand
CTGGTCAGCGATGACCAGGGGTTTTGCTTTTGCGCGCGGAAAAGTGGCAAGCCAGCAGCGCTGCGGACGATAATCGAAAAACTTCGAGAGCTGCCGGGCGGCGTACTTCCGAGGGCATGGGAGACGCGATTTGCACTGTGCGCTCGTCTACAATAGCCGACAAATCCAGCCGAGCTCATTCATGTCCGATACCGATGTCCGTGGCCTGCAGGATCTTCCCCTGGAAGAACTGGTTGCTTGCCATGAGTGTGATCTGTTGATGCGCCGGGAACCCCTGGGTCCGGGCGAGAAAGCCAATTGTCCGCGCTGCGGTTTCGAGTTGGCCGCGCATCGCCATCAATGGAAACGCCGTTGCTTCGCGCTGGTTCTGACGGCGCTCTTCCTCTATATCCCAGCCAATTTCCTGCCGATCATGAATCTCAGCCTGCTCGGCCAGACCCGCAGCGATACGGTCTGGACGGGAGTGCTCGGTCTTTACGACAGTGGCATGCAGGGCGTCGCCATCCTGGTATTCCTGTGCAGCATGGTGATCCCGTTGGTCAAGTTGCTCTGCCAGTTGCTGGTGATGATCAGCGTGCGTTTCGGTATCGCCCGTCACATCGGCATGCTGCTCTATCGCGGCTATCACCATCTGCGCGAGTGGGGGATGCTCGAGGTCTACCTCATGGGCATCCTGGTTTCCATCGTCAAGCTGATCGACATGGCCGACCTCAGCCTGGGCGTCGGCCTGGCCTGTTTCGTGGCGCTGCTGTTCACCCAGGTCTGGCTGGAGGTCACCATGTCGCCGCACCAGGTATGGGAAGCGCTGGGCGGCGAGGACGACGATGCGCGCGCTTGATGCCGGAATTCTGGTGTGCGGCGAGTGCCACCAGTTGAATCGCGCCGACGGGGACGAGCATCCGCGTTGCAGTCGCTGCGGTGCGGTTCTGCACGCCCGGCGCCCAAACAGCCTCACGCGCACCTGGGCGTTGCTGATCACCGCGGCGATCCTCTACATACCCGCCAACCTGCTGCCGATCATGACGGTCAACCTCTTCGGCAGCGGAATGCCCGCCACCATCATGGAGGGCGTGGTCGAACTGGTGCATGCCGACATGTTCCCCATCGCCATGGTGGTGTTCGTCGCCAGTATCCTGGTTCCTACTTTCAAACTGGTGGGCATCGCCCTGCNCCGCCAGCGTATCCTGATGTATCGCTTCATCGAATGGATCGGGCGCTGGTCGATGCTCGATATCTTCGTCATCGCCATCCTCGTGGCGCTGGTGAATTTCGGCAACCTGGCGAGCATCGAGGCCAACCTCGGCGCCGCCGCCTTCGCCAGCGTGGTGGTGCTCACCATGCTCGCCGCCGTGACGTTCGACCCCCGGCTGATCTGGGACAACACCAATCTGGATGACGAGAATGAGTGATCTGCCAAGTCCGAAGAAACACAAGACCTCGAACTGGTCGGCGATCTGGGTGCTGCCGCTGGTGGCCCTGGCTATCGGTGCCTGGCTGGCGTGGCGTGCCTTCGACCAGGCCGGCGTGGACATCCAGGTTCGCTTCGAGAGCGGCGACGGGATCCAGGCCAACAAGACCGAGGTGCTGTACAAGGGCATCTCGGTGGGCAAGGTGACCGACCTGCATGTCAGCAAGGACATCAAGGGCGTGGTCGCGACCATCGAGATCAAGAAGGAAGCCCAGGAGTACCTGAGCAAGGACACCCGCTTCTGGCTGGTCAAGCCGCGGGTTTCCCTGGCTGGCGTC
>NZ_JAJQKY010000053.1:0-1801 GCF_021213715.1 Pseudomonas sp. CP-1 | reverse complement strand
GCTGCCCGGCCTGCACCTGACCCTCAAGGCCGATCGCCTGGGCTCCCTGGAGCAGGGCAGCCCGGTGTTCTACCGGCAGATCCAGGTCGGCCAGGTGAAGAGCTTCCAGCTGGGCGATGACCAGAGGACCATCGAGATCAAGGTGCACATCGAGCCGGCCTACGCGGACCTGGTGCGCAAGCACACGCGATTCTGGAACGCCAGCGGCATCTCCATTTCCGGCGGCCTGTCCGGCTTCAAGGTGCACAGCGAGTCGCTGCTGACCCTGGTCGCCGGCGGTATCGCCTTCTCTACTCCGGAGAACCGCACCGACAGCCCGCCGACCGATCCGAGCAAGCCGTTCCGCCTGTACGACGACTACGACGCGGCCCAGGCCGGTCTGCGCGTGAAGCTGAAGATGAACGACGTCAGTGGTATCGATCCAGGGCGCACCCCGGTGATGTTCAACGGCGTGCAGGTCGGCCTGGTCAAGTCGATCGACATGGGCAAGGACTACAGCAGCGCCACTGCCGACCTGGCGATGGATCCGCGGGTCGAGGACATGCTGCTGGAAGGCACCGAATTCTGGACCGTCAAGCCAAGCATCTCCCTGGCCGGCATCACCGGCCTCGAGGCTCTGGTGAAAGGTAACTATATCGACGTGCGCTTCGCCAAGAGCGGCGCGCCGAGTCGCGAGTTCACCATCCGCCCGAAAGCGCCGCCGCTGAACACCGACGCGCCCGGCCTGCACCTGGTGCTGACCAGCGACAAGCTCGGCTCGATCGACATCGGCGCGCCGATCCTCTACCGCCAGGTCCGCGTCGGCAGCGTGCAGAGCTACCAGCTGTCGCGCGACCGCCAGCGAGTGGTGGTGGGTGTGCACATCGAGCCGGAGTACGCGCACCTGGTGAATACCTCGACGCGCTTCTGGAACTCCAGCGGGATCACCCTGACCGGCAACCTCAGCGGCGTGCAGGTGAAGAGCGAGTCGCTACAGACCCTGATCACCGGCGGGATTTCCTTCGACACCCTCGATCCGAAGGCGCCGACCGTGACCAAGGTGCGTCGCTTCACCCTCTTCGACAGCGAGGAGGCGGCGATGGCCCGTGGCGTGGAGATCCAGCTGAGCATCGACAATGCCGACGGCCTGCGCGAAGGCACGCCGATCCGCTTCAAGGGCCTGGACATCGGCAAGATCGAAAGCGTCGAGCTGAACCCGGACCTCTCCGGGGTACAGATGAAGGCCCGCCTGACTTCCGCCGGCGAGCGCGTCGCCCGCAGCGGAACCCGCTTCTGGGTGGTGCGTCCGGCGCTCGGCCTGCTGCGTACCGAGAACCTCGGAACCCTGGTCAGCGGCCCCTATATCGAGGCGCTGCCGTCGAGCACGCCGGGCGAGCGCCAGGCACGCTTCCAGACTCTCGCCGAAGCGCCCAACCTGCTGGGCCGGGAAAACGGCCTGCGGCTGACCCTCAGCGCGCCGCGCAAGGGCTCGATCAAGCCGGGCAACCTGGTGACCTACCGGCAGATCCCGGTGGGCAAGGTCGTCGACCTGGCCTTGGGCGAACAGGCCGACCGGGTGCTGATCGGCATCCTCATCGAACCGCGCTACGTACCGCTGGTGCGTACCGGCAGCCGTTTCTGGAATGCCAGCGGCTTCGGCGTCGACGCCAGCCTGTTCAAAGGTCTGTCGCTACGCACCGAGTCGATGGAGGCGCTGATGGAGGGCGGCATTGCCTTCGCCACCCCGAACAATGCGCAGATGGGCGAGCCCGCCAAGCCGGGGCAGACCTTCGCCCTGTTCGATTCGGCCAATGACGAATGG
>NZ_JAJQKY010000051.1:0-2923 GCF_021213715.1 Pseudomonas sp. CP-1 | reverse complement strand
ATGGCGCTGCTGGTGGTGGGCTTCTTCCTGTTCGGCAGCTACACCAAGCGCAGCACCGTCAGCGGCCAATTGGTTCCCGCCAGCGGCCAGGTCAAGGTGCACGCGCCGCAGGCCGGCATCGTGCTGCGCAAGTTCGTCCAGGAAGGCCAGGCGGTACGACGTGGCGAGCGCCTGATGGTGCTTTCCAGCGAACGCTACGGCAGCGATGCCGGCCCGGTGCAGGCCGGTATCAGCAGGCGCCTGGAACAACGCCGCGACTCCCTGCGCGACGAACTGGAAAAGCTTCGCCGCCTGCAAGACGACGAGCGCGACAGCCTGACCAGCAAGGTCGCCAGCCTGCAGCGCGAACTGACCACCCTCGCCGCCCAAACCGACAGCCAGCAACGCCTGCTGGCGCTGGCCAGCGACGCCGCCGCGCGCTACCAGGGGCTGATGGACAAGGGCTACATCTCCATGGACCAGTTGCAGCAGCGCCAGGCCGAGCTGCTCGGCCAGCGCCAGACCCTGCAAGGCCTGGAGCGCGAACGCACGTCGCTGCGGCAGCAGTTGACCGAGCGCCGCAACGAACTCGCCGGGCTTTCCGCGCGCCAGGCCAACCAGCTCGCGGAAACCCGCCGCCAGCTCAGCACGGTGGAGCAGGACCTGGCCGAAAGCGAAGCCAAGCGCACCTTGCTGGTCACCGCGCCGGAGAGCGGCATCGCCACCGCCGTGCTCGCCGAAGCCGGGCAGACCGTCGACAGCTCGCGTCCGCTGCTGAGCATCGTTCCCGCCGACACCCCGTTGCAGGCCGAACTCTACGCGCCGAGCAAGTCCATCGGTTTCATCCGGCCGGGCGACGCGGTGCTGATCCGCTACCAGGCCTATCCGTACCAGAAGTTCGGCCAGTACCACGGCAAGGTGCAGTCGATCTCCCGCGCCAGCGTCTCCTATGCCGAGCTTTCCAGCATGGTCGGCGGCGTACCGGGGCTCGGCCAGGATGGCGAGCAGCTGTACCGGCTGCGGGTAACCCTCGACGACCAGGCGGTGACCGCCTACGGCCAGCCGCGTCCGCTGCAGAGCGGCATGCTGCTGGACGCCGACATCCTCCAGGACACCCGGCGCCTCTACGAATGGGTGCTGGAACCGCTCTACAGCCTGACCGGCAAACTCTAGGAACGACCCATGGCCTTTCTCGACGCTCTCGCCCTGCGCCTGGGCCGCCGCCTGCCGCTGGTGCTGCAGACCGAAGCCACCGAATGCGGCCTGGCCTGCCTGGCGATGATCGCCGGCTACCACGGCCACCATACCGGCCTGATGGAACTGCGCCGGCGCTTCTCCGTATCGCTCAAGGGCATCTCCCTCAAGCAACTGATCCAGACCGCCCACCGCCTCGGCCTGGGCACCCGCGCGGTGAAGCTCGACCTCGGCGACCTCGGCAAGCTCAAGCTGCCCTGCGTGCTGCACTGGAACTTCAACCACTTCGTCGTGCTCAAGGCGGTCGACGGGCGCGGCGCGGTGCTCCACGACCCCGCCCACGGCCAGCGCCGGCTGGGCCTGGAGGAAGTCTCGCGGAGCTTCACCGGGGTAGCCCTGGAACTCTGGCCGGAGAGCGGCTTCGAGAAACAGGAGGCGCCGCCGCGGATCAAGCTGCTGGGCATGCTCGGCAAGGTCACCGGGCTGTACCGCTCGCTGGCCCAGGTGCTGCTGCTCGCCGGCGCGCTGGAAGTGTTCTCGCTGATCAGTCCGTTCTTCCTGCAATGGACCATCGACAACGTCATCGTCAGCGAAGACCGTGACCTGCTCAGCACCCTGGCCATCGGCTTCGGCCTGTTGCTGCTGATGCAGCAGGCGGTCAGCGGGGTGCGCGCCTGGGTGATGATGCACATGAGCACCCTGCTCGGCGTGCAGTGGCAGGCCAACGTCTTCAGCCACCTGCTGCGGCTGCCCGCGCAGTATTTCGAGAAGCGCCACCTGGGCGACGTGGTGTCGCGCTTCGGCGCGGTGAACAGCATCCAGCAGACCCTCACCGCGGCCTTCCTCTCGGCGGTGCTGGACGGCCTGATGACCGTCGCCACCCTCGGCATGATGCTGCTCTACAGTCCGCCGCTGGCGGCCATCGCCATCGCCGCCATGAGCCTCTACGCCCTCGGCCGCTGGATCTGGTACCGGCCGTTGCGCAACGCCACCGAGGAGCAGATCGTCCACGCCGCGCGGCAGCAGAGCCACTTCCTCGAGACGGTGCGCGGCATCCGCCCGCTGAAGCTGTTCCAGCGCCAGGACGAGCGCCGCTCGGTATGGCTCGGCCTGCTGGTGGAACAGATCAACGCCGGCCTGCGTACGCAGAAGCTGCAACTGTTCTACCAGCAGCTCAACGGCCTGCTGTTCGGCGTGGAGAACCTGCTGGTGATCTGGCTCGGCGCGACCATGGTGATGGACGGCCAGTTCAGCGTCGGCATCCTGATGGCCTTCAACGCCTACAAGTCGCAGTTCGACAGCCGCGTCGGCAGCCTGATCGACAAGTTCTTCGAGCTGCGCATGCTCCAGTTGCAGGGCGAGCGCCTGGCCGACATCGTCCTCCAGGCCCCGGAGGTCAGCCACGGCGACATCCTCCCGGAGAACCTCCGCGAGCGCGAGGCGAGCATCGAGATCCAGGGCTTGCGCTACCGCTACGCGGAACANAGGTCAGCCACGGCGACATCCTCCCGGAGAACCTCCGCGATCGCGAGGCGAGCATCGAGATCCAGGGCCTGCGCTACCGCTACGCGGAACAGGAGCCCTGGGTCCTCGACGGCCTCGACCTGCGCATCGCCGGCGGTGAGTCGGTGGCCATCGTCGGCCCCTCGGGCTGCGGCAAGAGCACCCTGCTCAACGTCCTGCTGGGCATCCTCCCGCCAGTGGGGGGACAGATCCGCATGGCCGGCCTGGACCTTGCGCAACTGGGCCT
>NZ_JAJQKY010000005.1:0-381662 GCF_021213715.1 Pseudomonas sp. CP-1 | reverse complement strand
GCGCATTATAGGGAGATAGAAACTGGCGTCAACACTTATTTGAAAGAATTATTCAGCTTTCAGCGTGATGCGCGCGAAAGCCTTCTTCCCTGCCTGGAACACACGGGTCTCACCCAGCGCCAGCATGAAGGTGCGGTCGACGACCTGCCCATCCACCTTGACGCTGCCGGCACCCAGGAGATCGCGAGCCGCCGCCGCATTCTTCACCAACCCCGCCTTATTAAGGACAGAGGCAACGGGCATATCCTCGGGGGACGACAGCTCGATCTCCGGCAGATCTTCCGGCAGCTCGCCCTCCTTCAAGCGATTGCCGGCCGACTTGTGTGCGCTCGCCGCCGCCTCCTCGCCATGGAAGCGGGCGACGATCTCCTCGGCCAGCTTGATCTTGATGTCGCGCGGGTTGGCGCCCGCCTCGACATCCTTGCGGAAGCTATCGATCTCATCCAGGGAACGGAAGCTGAGCAGTTCGAAGTAACGCCACATCAGCGTGTCAGGAATGGAGACCAGCTTGCTGTACATGACACCCGGCGCTTCCTGGATACCAATATAGTTGCCCAGCGACTTGGACATCTTCTTCACGCCATCCAGCCCTTCCAGCAACGGCATGGTCAGGATCACCTGGGCCTCCTGACCATAGGCACGCTGCAGCTCGCGCCCCATCAGCAGGTTGAACTTCTGGTCGGTGCCACCCAACTCGACGTCCGCCTTCAGCGCGACGGAGTCATAGCCCTGGACCAGCGGATAGAGGAACTCATGGATAGCGATGGGCTGATTGCTGGCATAGCGCTTGCTAAAGTCATCGCGCTCCAGCATGCGCGCAACGGTGTACTGAGAGGCAAGACGAATGAAGTCAGCCGGGGTCAGCTGGTCCATCCAGGTGGAATTGAAGGCTACTTCGGTCTTGGCCGGGTCGAGGATCTTGAAGACCTGGGACTTGTACGTCTCCGCATTCTCCAGAACCTGCTCGCGCGTCAAGGGAGGACGGGTAACACTTTTCCCACTGGGGTCACCGATCATCCCAGTGAAGTCGCCGATGAGGAAGATCACCTGATGTCCCAGGTCCTGGAACTGGCGCAGCTTATTAATAAGCACGGTATGGCCAAGATGCAGATCGGGAGCGGTCGGGTCGAAGCCGGCCTTGATCCGCAAGGACTGGCCACGCTTCAGCTTGGCCAACAGTTCCGCCTCTACCAGGATCTCGTCTGCACCGCGCTGGATCAGCGCCAGCTGCTCTTCAACCGACTTCATTTACAGGTTCTGCCCAATTGCCAAAATCGAAAGGGAACCAACCATACAAGATCGCAGACTAAAAACAAATTTTGCCGACCGTCAGGGGGACGGAGCCAGGCCAGACGCGACTTTTGGCTTGATTCAAGGAGATTTTGGTTATATTTTAGGCAGTTATTTATTCACAATCCAAAAACACCAATCACGCCATGACGCAATCCGATCAGAAAGCGCCGCCGTATTACCCGAAAAGCCACTTGTTGGCCGCCAGCGGTGTTGCAGCGCTCCTCAGTTTGGCACTACTGGTGTTCCCCTCGAGCGAAGTCGAGGCCAAGAGGACCACGCTCAATCTGGAGCTTGAAAGCAACACCGATCGCCTCCCTCAGGAGAAAGACGACCTCCTGCCGCAATCGGTCACCAATTCCAGCGACGAAGGCACGCCTTTCGCTCAGGTAGAAGGCGCCTCCGACGACAACACCGCCGAGCAAGACTCGGACAAGCCGGGCGCATCTGTAGCCGATGCCGACACCAAGCCCGTCGATCCCGAGTGGAAGACCATCACCGTCGCCAGTGGCGATACGCTGTCGACCGTATTCACCAAGGCAGGCCTTTCCACCTCGGCCATGCACGACATGCTGACCAGCAGCAAGGATGCCAAGCGCTTCACCCATCTGAAGGTCGGCCAGGAGATCAAGCTCAAGCTCGACCCCAAAGGAGAGCTGCAGGCGCTGCGAGTCAAGCAGAGCGAACTCGAGACCATCGGCCTGGACAAGACCGACAAGGGCTACTCCTTCAAACGCGAGAAGGCCCAGATCGACCTGCATACCGCCTATGCCCATGGCCGCATCACCAGCTCGCTGTTCGTTGCCGGTCGTAACGCCGGCCTGCCCTATAACCTGGTCACGTCGCTGTCGAACATCTTCGGCTACGACATCGACTTCGCCCTCGATCTGCGTGAAGGCGACGAGTTCGACGTGATCTACGAACAGCACAAGGTCAACGGCAAGCAAGTGGCGACCGGCAATATCCTCGCCGCCCGCTTCGTCAACCGTGGCAAGACCTACACCGCCGTGCGCTATACCAACAAGCAGGGCAATACCAGCTACTACCGCGCCGACGGCTCCAGCATGCGCAAGGCATTCATCCGTACGCCGGTGGATTTCGCCCGCATCAGCTCGCGCTTCTCCCTGGGCCGCCGCCACCCGATCCTGAACAAGATCCGCGCGCACAAGGGCGTCGACTACGCTGCCCCCATCGGCACACCGATCAAGGCCACCGGAGACGGCAAGATCCTCGAAGCCGGACGCAAGGGGGGCTACGGCAACGCCGTGGTGATCCAGCACGGCCAGCGCTATCGGACCATCTACGGACACATGAGCCGCTTCGCCAAGGGTATCCGCGCCGGTACCAGCGTGAAGCAGGGCCAGATCATCGGTTACGTGGGCATGACGGGCCTGGCCACCGGCCCACACCTGCACTACGAATTCCAGATCAATGGCCGTCACGTCGATCCGCTGAGTGCCAAGCTGCCCATGGCGGACCCGCTCGGTGGCGCAGATCGCAAGCGCTTCATGGCGCAGACCCAGCCGATGATCGCGCGCATGGATCAGGAGAAGAAAACCCTCCTGGCCCTGAACAAGCAGCGCTGATCGTGCCGCGCTACCTGGGGTTGATGTCCGGAACCAGCCTGGACGGCATGGACATCGTCCTGATCGAGCAAGGTGATCGCACCACCTTGCTCGCTTCCCATTACCTACCCATGCCGGCCGGGCTGCGCGAAGACATCCTCGCCCTGTGCGTCCCCGGTCCCGATGAAATCGCCCGCGCCGCCGAAGTCGAGCAACGCTGGGTCGCCCTTGCAGCACAGGGCGTGCGCGAACTGCTGCTCCAGCAGCAGATGAGCCCCGACGAAGTCCGTGCCATCGGCAGTCACGGTCAAACCATCCGACATGAACCCGCTCGCCACTTCACGGTGCAGATCGGCAACCCCGCCCTGCTGGCGGAGCTGACCGGCATCGATGTCGTCGCCGACTTCCGCCGCCGCGACGTCGCAGCCGGCGGCCAGGGCGCCCCGCTGGTACCGGCCTTCCATCAGGCGCTGTTTGGCGATGATGACGCCTCCAGGGCGGTCCTGAACATCGGTGGCTTCAGCAACGTTTCGCTGCTCAGCCCCGGAAAGCCGGTACGCGGCTTCGACTGCGGCCCGGGCAACGTGCTGATGGACGCCTGGATTCATCACCAACGCGGCGAACATTTCGACCGGGACGGTGCGTGGGCCGCCAGCGGCCAGATGAACCACGCACTGCTGGCAAGCCTGCTGGCGGATGAGTTCTTCGCCGCGCGTGGCCCCAAGAGCACCGGGCGCGAGCGCTTCAACCTGTCCTGGCTGCAGGAGCACCTGGCTCGTCACCCTGCCTTGCCGGCAGCGGATATCCAGGCAACCCTGCTGGAACTGAGCGCGCGCAGCATCAGCGAATCGCTGCTGGACGCCCAGCCGGACTGCGAAGAGGTGCTGGTATGCGGCGGCGGCGCCTTCAATACGGCGCTGATGAAGCGCCTGGCCCTGCTGATGCCCGAAGCTCGGGTCGCCAGTACCGACGAATACGGCATTCCCCCTGCCTGGATGGAGGGCATGGCATTCGCCTGGCTAGCCCATCGGTTTCTCGAGCGCCTGCCCGGCAACTGCCCTGATGTGACCGGTGCGCTCGGTCCCAGAACTCTGGGCGCGCTGTATCCCGCCTGAAACGAAAACGCCGCGCATATAAGCGCGGCGTTTTCGTAGCGGCCCCATCGACGTCAGATCGAGAACGACTGTCCGCAACCGCAAGTCGTGGCGGCGTTCGGGTTCTTGATGACGAACCTCGAACCTTCCAGGCCTTCCTGGTAGTCGACTTCCGAGCCCGCCAGGTACTGGAAGCTCATCGGGTCCACCACCAGGCCCACGCCATCGCGCTCGATCACGGTATCGTCATCGGCGATATCTTCGTCGAAGGTGAAGCCATACTGGAAGCCCGAGCAACCGCCGCCGGTGACGAATACACGCAGTTTCAGGCGAGGATTGCCCTCTTCGTCAATCAACGTCTTCACCTTGTTGGCTGCGCCTGGGGTAAAGAGCAGGGGCGTAGGGGTGAAGGTCTCGATGCTCATGTTTCCGAATCTCCCGGCTTGAGGCCGTGCGTTACAACATTACGCCCATTATCCTCTTGTCCCAGAAAAATGGTCAACTAATCCACAGTTTCCACGCTGGCAGGCAGTTCCAGCGGGCGCGGACTGGCCTCGGTCATCGGGCACAGGCGGCCCTCGATCTGGGCCCCCATGGCGGTTTCGATCAGCCCATAGTGAAGATTGCCCTTCACCCGGGCCTGGGCCCCCAGCTCCAGGCGTTCGATGGCATGGATGTCGCCATCCACCTGACCGTCGATGATCACATGGGGGGCCCGGATTTCGCCATCGACTCGACCGCCGGCGCTGACCCGCACCAGCCCTTCGTGCGCCTGCAACGCTCCGCGGACGGTGCCGTCGATCTGCACCGCGCCCTTGAGGTTCATGTCACCGACCAGTTCGGCGCCGCTGGCGATCAGGCTGGTCTGCCCGGTGAAACGCTGGACGTCGGCCCGGCCTTTGTTCTTGCTCCACATAATGCTCACTCACTGCTTCGGCCAATCGAAACGGCGCTGTAGCGGTTTGGACTGGCCATTTAGCTCCGCACGTACGTCGATCAGCTTCGGGATGAAGTTCTTCGGCAGCTCCAGCTCGGCGAAACGCCCCCCTTCTGGGATCGACTGGAAATGCCGGAGGGAAATCGACAGCCCTGTCTTGCCCAGTTCCGGCGAGAGCTGTTCGAGGTCGTAGGTAGCGTCCTTGCGCGCCAGCTTGCCGCTGATGCGGACTTTCAGCCGCCCATCCAGCTTGCGGTCGTCCCTGCCCAGGCGGCTGAGCATCACCTTATAGCGGAAGCGCTGCGGGTCGTCCGTGCCCTGCACCTCAAAGGCACGGATTTCCAGCGCATCCGCCTTGCTGGCCGGCGCGACTACCCCCTTGTAGAACGCGATGTCCTGTTGCTGCTTGAACACCTGGTCCTCAAGCAGCTTGATGGTCTGCCGGCTCTGTTCGGTGGCCTGCTGGCTGAGGCGTTCTCCGCTGCGCAACACCTCGATTTCGGTACGCAGGCGCTCCAGCTCGGCCTTCTGCTCGCCGATCAGGGTTTCCTGGCGTTGCGCATCGGCCTCGCTGCGAGCGGCGTCCGCCCCGGTCGACCAGCGACCGCCGAGAAACGCCAGCGGAACCGCCAGCAGCAGCGCACCCACCCCGAGGCGGACCAGCCAGGCCCGCCGTGGATCACGGAACTGGAGTTCCCAGCCGGACATCAGGGGAGCAGGGCCGCATGCGAGAGGCCCAGGCGCTCGTCCAGCCCGAACAGGATGTTCATGTTCTGGAGCGCCTGACCCGAGGCGCCCTTGACCAGGTTGTCGATCACCGACAGCACCACCACCAGGTCGCCGCCCTGGGGGCGATGCACGGCGATTCGGCAGACATTGGCGCCACGCACGCTGCGGGTCTCCGGATGGCTGCCGGCCGGCATCACGTCGACGAAGGGTTCGTCGGCGTAGCGCTTCTCGAACAGCGCCTGGAGGTCGACCGAGCGATCCGCGACATGGGCATAGAGGGTTGCATGGATACCGCGGATCATTGGCGTCAGGTGCGGTACGAACGTCAGCCCGACGTCGCCGCCGGAGGCCCGACGCAGGCCCTGGCTGATTTCCGGGAGATGCCGATGCCCCTTGACCGCGTAGGCCATCATGCTTTCGCCCGCCTCGCAGAACAGCGAGCCAACCTTGGCGCCCCGACCGGCGCCGCTGACCCCGGACTTGCAATCGGCGATCAGCCGCGAGGCGTCGGCCAGGCCGGCCTCCAGCAGCGGGATCAGGCCCAGTTGGGTCGCGGTCGGGTAGCAACCCGGCACGGCGATCAGGCGGGCCTGGCGGATCTTCTCGCGGTTCACTTCCGGCAGGCCGTAGACAGCCTCGTCGAGCAGCGCCGGAGCGCCATGCGGCTGGCCGTACCAGCGCGCCCACTCCTCGGCGTCCGCCAGGCGGAAGTCAGCGGACAGATCGATGACCCGGGTCCCGGCGTCCAGCAGTTCGCCAGCCAGCGCGTGCGCCACGCCGTGCGGCGTGGCGAAGAACACCACGTCGCAGGCGCCGAGGCGCTGCACGTCCGGCACGCTGAACTGCAGGTCGTCATAATGACCTCGCAGGTTCGGGTACATGTCGGCGACCTTCACCCCCGCCTCGGAACGCGAAGTGATCACTTCCACCCGGGCCTGCGGATGCTGCGCCAGCAGGCGCAGCAGTTCCACGCCCGTATAACCCGTACCGCCAACGATGCCGACCTTGATCATCTGTCCATCACTCCGCGCGCTGAGGCAAGCTAGCCAAAAGAGGCCAATGATAAGAGCCGAGCGCCGGCATGAACAGCGCTGGGCGTCCGGCTTTGCGACCGGTTCGGCCCTTCGGTCGGCAGTCTAGCCCGCGGGGTCGTCGGGCAGAAATTGCTGCGAGGCCCTATCCGAATGTTCCTACCTGTTATGCGGCCATATCTGCCGGCAAATCAGACAGCGGCAAGCCGCCAGGGTGACGCGTTCCAGCCATCCCTCTACTATCGGGGCACCGTGATCAAGAGGATGTCCTGATGTACCTGTGGCTCAAAGCCTTCCATATCATCGCCGTAGTCTGCTGGTTCGCCGGCCTGTTCTACCTGCCGCGCCTGTTCGTCTACCACGCCATGAGCGAGGACCAGACCAGCCGGGAACGCTTCTGCGTCATGGAGCGCAAGCTCTACCGGGGGATCATGATGCCCTCGATGCTCGCCACCCTGGTCCTTGGCCTCTGGATGCTCTATCTCACCCCCGGCTGGCTGAGCCAAGGCTGGCTGCACGCCAAGCTGACCCTGGTGGTCCTGCTGATCGGCTACCACCACGCCTGCGGCGCCATGCTCAAGCGCTTCGCCCGCGGCGAGCCGGGGCGCAGCCATGTGTTCTACCGCTGGTTCAACGAAGTGCCTGTACTGTTCCTGCTGCTGATCGTCCTACTGGTGGTGCTCAAACCTTTCTGACCCAGGAGTCCTGTCCATGTCCTTGCCCGCCCTGCTCGACCAACGCCTGCGACTGCCGATGGTGGCCGCGCCGATGTTCCTGGTATCCAACCCGCAGTTGGTGCTGGCCTGCTGCCGCAGCGGCATCGTCGGCAGCTTCCCGGCGCTCAACCAGCGCGAGAGCAGCGGCTTCGAGGGTTGGCTGGAGGAAATCGGGGCCGGCCTGCAAGCGCTGGACAATCCCGCGCCCTATGCGGTGAACCTGATCGTCCACAACACCAATCCGCGGTTGCAGGCCGACCTGCGGATCTGCGTCGAGCACCGCGTACCGATCGTCATCACCAGCCTCGGCGCAGTGCGCGAAGTGGTAGACGCTGTGCATAGCTACGGCGGCCTGGTATTCCACGACGTCACCACCCGCCGCCACGCCGAAAAGGCCGCCGAGGCCGGGGTCGACGGTCTGATCGCGGTGGCGGCCGGCGCGGGCGGCCACGCCGGGACCTGGAGCCCTTTCGCGCTGGTCGCGGAAATCCGCCAGTTCTTCGACAAGACTCTGCTGCTGGCCGGCTGCATCAACCACGGCCACGAGATTCTCGCCGCACAGATGCTCGGCGCCGACCTGGCCTATCTCGGCACCCGCTTCATCGCCACCCGCGAGAGCAATGCCTCCGACGCCTACAAGCAGATGATCCTGGAGGCACGCGCCGCCGACATCGTGCACACCCCGGCGGTGTCCGGCGTACCGGCCAGCTTCATGCGGCAAAGCCTGGAGGCCGCCGGCTACGATCTGAAGCGCCTGACCGACAAGGCAGACATGAACTACGGCGAGAAACTCAAGCCGGTGAACGACGAGGCCAAGGCCTGGAAGACCGTGTGGTCCGCCGGCCAGGGCGCGGGCAACATAGACGACTTGCCCGGCGTCGACGAGTTGGTCGCCCGCCTCGACCGGGAATATCGAGACGCCCTGCGGAACATGGATAGCCTGGCCAACCGCTGGCCGCGCTGAAACCGCCGGGTCACGGCGCCCCGGCTTGTGCGGGAGTTCTCATCTCGCGCTTGTGGGCGCCAAGGCCGCCGATTAGGCTGTCGGCTGCATTTCTCTCACCCCAGCTGACAAGGATGCCTGCATGACCGACCAACGCTTCAAGATCGTCTTCTCCGGCGAGCTGATGCCCGACGCATCGCTCGAAACCGTGAAGGACAATCTCGCCCGCCTGTTCAAGAGCGAACCGGGCAAGATCGACGCCCTCTTCGGCGGTCGCCCGGTGGTGCTGAAACGCGAACTTCCAGAGGCCGAGGCGGAGCGTTACCTGACCGCCCTGCGCCAGGCCGGCGCCAATGCCTACAAGGAAGTCGACCTGGCGGCCAGCCTGAGCCTGGTGGAAACGCCCGATCACAACCCCCAGGTCGCGGAGGAAACCCCAGCGCAAGACCTGCCTCCCATGACTTGCCCGAAATGCGGCCATGAACAGCCCAGCGGAGCGGAATGTTCGGCTTGCGGCATCATCATCGAGAAGTACCTGGCGCGCCAGGCGCAGCTCGGCGAAAACGCCGCGCCTGCGGCCTCCACGGCCGCGGGCGCGGGCGCGTCTCCCTACACACCACCCAGCGCCCAGGTCGGCGAAGCCCTCCCCGAGTTCGGCGAGCTGAACGTGTTCACCACCAACGGCCGGATCGGACGTCTGCGCTATCTCGGCTGGTCGATGGCGATGACGCTGTGCTTCCTCGTCATCATGGGCCTGGGCTTCCTGCTCGGCGAAACCGTCGGCGTGGCCGTCACCGCCCTGGCCTCGATCGCCTTCATCGTCATTGCCGTGATGATCGGCGTGCAGCGCCTGCATGACCTCGGCTGGTCGGGCTGGCTCTGGCTGCTCAACTTCGTCCCCTTCGTCGGCAGCGTGTTCGGCATCCTGATGCTGGTCCTGCCCGGCAGCACCGGCGCCAACCGCTACGGTCCGCCGCCGCCGGCGAACAGCACCGGGGTGAAAGTCCTGGCCAGTCTGATCATCCTGCTGCCGATAGTCGGTATCATCGCCGCCATCGCCCTGCCGTCCTACCAGGGTTACCTGGAGCGCGCGAACTATGACGGCGGCGCCAGCGCTCCAGCCGACCCGTACACCACGGACGAGCAGGCCGCCGCAGCGGCGGCCGAAGCCGATGAAGCCGCCACGGCGGCGGCAGAGGCCATGGAAGACGACGACCAACAGTAGCCACGCAACCCCTCGCGACGGGCGGGGTCCAATTCCCCGTCCGTTTCGGAGAAGTCTCGAATGCCCCGTTATGCCCTGATCACCGGCGCTTCCAGCGGTATCGGCCTGGCCCTAGCCGAAGCCCTGGCCCGGCGCGGTCGCGCCCTGATCCTGGTGGCGCGCCAGCGCGACGCGCTGGAGAGCATCGCCTATGAGCTGGCGCAGCGTTTCGGCGTGGAAGTGCTGTTCCGCACCTGCGATCTTTCCGAGCCGCTGCAACTGTCAGGGTTGTTGCACGAACTGGAACAGGGCGAACGACAGATCGACCTGCTGGTTAACAATGCCGGGATCGGTACCTCCGGCCCCTTCATCGACCAGGAATGGGCGCGGGAACAGGAGCTGATCGAACTCAACATCCTGGCCCTGGCCCGCCTTTGCCACTCCCTCGGCGCCCGCATGGCGGCGCAGGGCGGTGGCCAGATACTCAATATCGCCTCGGTGGCCGCCTTCCAGCCCGGCGCCTGGATGAGCAACTACTACGCCAGCAAGGCCTACGTCCTGCACTTCTCGGAAGGCTTGCGGGAAGAACTGAAAGGGCGCGGCGTCAAGGTCTCGGTGCTGTGCCCTGGGCCAACCCGTACGGCATTCTTCCGGGAAGCCGGGATGCGGCTCGGCAGGCTCGACCGGAGCAAGCTGATGATGACCCCGGAGGAAGTCGCGCTGCAGGCCCTGCGCGGGCTGGACAAGAACCGCGCCCTGATCGTCCCCGGTTGGCGCAATCGCCTGCTGGCGCTGAGCCCACGCCTGGCGCCACGCTGGCTGGTGCGCCGACTCGCCGCGCGGATCAACGCCTCGGCGGTACCCTCCGTCCCACGGGGTTGATCGGCCTCTCCTCGCAGGGCAACGAGGTTAGCCGTCGGCTCAGTCTGCTGGCACCGCCCGCCCCTTGGCCCAGGTCCGCAGCGCGGCGAGCTTTTCCGCCATCAGCACCGACAGCGGCGAGGTTCGCGACAGCTCCCTGAGCAACAGCTCCTGATCCACCGCCTGCTGTCGCGCCTGCCCGGCGTACAGTGCCGCCACCACCGCCTGCTCGATCTCCGCCCCGCTGAAACCCTCGCTGGCAGCCGCCAGCAGAAGGAGGTCGAACTGTGCCGGCTCCAGCTCGCGGCGTTGCAGATGGATGCGGAAGATCTCGGCGCGAACCTCCGGCGTCGGCAGGTCGACGAAGAACAATTCGTCGAAGCGTCCCTTGCGGATCAGTTCGGGCGGCAGGCGGTCGATAGCGTTCGCGGTGGCGACCATGAAGACCGGCGCCTCGCGCTCGGCCATCCAGGTCAGCAGGGTACCCAGCACGCGCTGACTGACGCCGTTGTCCTGGTCGCCGCCAGAAATGCCCTTCTCCACTTCATCCATCCACAGCACGCAGGGCGCCATCTGTTCGGCCAGGCGCAGCGCCTCGCGCAGGTTGCGCTCGGTTTCGCCGAAGTACTTGTTGTAGAGACAGGCGAAATCCAGACGCAGCAACGGCAAGCCCCAGAGGCCGGCCACCGCCTTGGCCGCCAGGCTCTTGCCGGCGCCCTGCACGCCGACCAGCATCATGCCCTTCGGCTGGTCGCCAGGCTTGCCGGCGAGGAACGCCGACTGACGCTCGCCGAGCCAGCGCTTGAGCGCGGCAAGCCCGCCGACCTCGGCGAAGCGCGCGGTGTCGTACTCGAAGCTCAGCACGCCCTCCAGGTCGAGTAGCTGGAACTTGGTGCGGTTCAGCTCGGGCAGGTCCTCCTGGGTGATCGCCCCATCGTTGCAGATCACGTTGCGCGCCAGCAGCCGCGCCTCGGCATGGCTGAGCCCACGCAGGTTCTTCACCACCTGCTGCAGGGTGCGGTTGTCGGTGCGCACGCGGGCACCACGGTTGCGCTCGCTCCAGCGCGTCGCTTCCTCGCGGACGATGCCGAGCAGTTCGTCCTCGCTGGGCAGGGACAGCGAGAACCGCGCGGCGAAGCGCTGCACTTCGGCCGGCAGCTTCAGCGCATGGGACACCAGCACCACGGTCGGTCGATGATTGCCTTCGGCCATGGCGATTTCCTTGAGCAGGCGCACCAGGGTCGGGCTGTCGCCAAGGAAAGGATGCAGGTCGCAGAGCACGTAGAGATTCGCCTGCTGATCGTGCTTGATCAAGCGCAACGCCGCGACCGGGTCGCGGCTCTCCTCCCCGCCCAGCGGCTCGCCGCCGAAGCCCAGGCGCTGCACGCCCTCGGTCACCGACCAGGCATACAGGCCAAGGCCGCGCCTGACCGCCAGGCCGGTGAGGGTTTCCATCACCTTCGGCTCGTCCCAGGACTCGATCAGGATCAGCTTGACCCGGGAATCCAGGACCAGGCCGAGGTCGTGTATGTCGTTCTTCACTGCGGCTCCTTCACGCTTGGGCGGTCGCGACGGGCACCGCTACACTCGGGAAAGCACCCGAGGCCGGAGGAATCGCCCATGGACTGTCTGTTCTGCAAGATCGTGGCGGGGGAAGTTCCCGCGCGCAAGTTCTACGAAGACGAGGAAGTTGTCGCGTTTCACGATATCGGCCCGCAGGCGCCGGTGCACTTCCTGGTCATCCCGAAAAGGCACATTCCCACCCTCGAGCACCTGACCGAGGCAGACCGGCCGCTGGCAGGCCATATCCTCTTCACCGCCCAGCGCCTGGCCCGGGAGCAGGGCTGCGAGGAAGGCTTCCGTGTGGTGATGAACTGCAACGACCTTGGCGGGCAGACCGTGCACCACATCCACATGCACGTGCTGGGTCAACGCCAGATGCACTGGCCGCCGGGCTGAGTCCCTGCTGGCGCTGCGACATCGCAGCCCGTCCGCAACATCCTGCTATCAGCGCACTTCCGGTAAACTGGTGCGATCTTTCGTTTCCGGAGGTGCGCCATGTCCGCCGACCGCCACTATTCGCCCATCGACCGTTTCCTGCTGCAGGCCGACTCCGCCCTGCGCACCCTGCTGCCGTTCAGCGGCCAGCCGGCGCGACCGTCGCCGGCCATCGTGGAACCCGATGGCGAACTGAGCGAGGAAGACACCCGCCATATCGCCGGCCTGATGCGCATCAACCACACCGGCGAGGTCTGCGCCCAGGCGCTGTACCAGGGCCAGTCGCTGACCGCCAAGCTGCCCGAGGTCCGCGAGGCGATGGAGGAAGCCGCCGAGGAGGAGATCGACCACCTGGCCTGGTGCGAGCAACGCATCCGCCAGTTGGGCAGCCGTCCCAGCGTCCTCAATCCGATCTTCTACGGCCTGTCCTTCGGCGTCGGTGCCGCCGCCGGGCTGGTCAGCGACCGGGTCAGCCTGGGCTTCGTCGCCGCCACCGAAGACCAGGTGTGCAAGCATCTGGACGAACACCTGGCGCAGATTCCCCAGGAGGATCGGAAATCCCGTGCCATCCTCGAGCAGATGCGTATCGACGAGGAACAGCATTCGAGCAACGCCCTGGCCGCCGGCGGCCTGCGCTTCCCGGCACCGGTGAAGCTGGGCATGAGCCTGCTGGCGAAGGTGATGACCAAGAGCACCTACCGCATCTGAATCGCACGCATGAAAAAGCCCGCTCGAAGCGGGCTTTTTCTTTCTCGTGTGCGATCAGCGCGGCATGTTGCGCGCGTAGAAGATCTCCAGCATTTCGTGCTTGAGCCGTTCCGTGACCTGCTCGCGCTGCTCCGTCGAGAGCGTCCGGGTAGCGTCGCCGAACAGGTAGTTCTCCAGTTCGAAGTCCTTGAGCAGCATCTTGGTGTGGAACAGGTTCTCCTGGTACACGTTCACGTCGGTCATCTGGTAGGCCTCGCGCGTGTCGTCGGAGAGATAGTTCTGGATCGAGTTGATCTCGTGGTCGATGAAATGCTTGCGCCCCTCAATGTCGCGGGTGAAGCCGCGGACCCGATAGTCGACCGTGACGATGTCCGAGTCGAACTGGTGGATCAGGTAGTTCAGGGCCTTCAGCGGGGAGATCACTCCGCAGGTGGACACATCGATGTCCACGCGGAAGGTCGCGATGCCGTCCACCGGATGGATTTCCGGGTAGGTATGCACGGTGATGTGGCTCTTGTCCAGGTGCGCCAGGATGGTGTCCGGCAGCGGGCCCGGGGACTCTTCGATCTGGCTGTCGGTCGGAGTGACCGGCTGCTCGGAGATCAGGATGGTCACGCTGGCGCCCTGGGGGTCGTAGTCCTGACGCGCGATGTTCAGGATATTGGCGCCGATGATGTCGACAACATCGGTAAGAATCTGCGTCAGACGCTCCGCGTCATACTCTTCGTCGATGTACTGCACGTAGGCCTGGAGGTCTTCGGGCGTCTCGGCGTAGCAGATGTCGTAGATGTTGAAGCTCAAGGTCTTCGTCAGGTTGTTGAACCCGTGGAGCTTGAGTTTGCTTTTCACCGTGGGGAACTCTCTCGGTTGCTTGCGGCTCTGCCGCAGGGTTGGGGCATGCCCGTCAGATGCGAACGACGCACCTGCGTAGGACGGTTAACACCTCTTCGCGATGGCGATTGTGGTTTGTTGAGTTGCACGGGCGCCGGCTGGCGCCATTGGTCACCCGACCGGGATGGCTCGGGAAACGTCTATCAGAGCGGAAGAATCTTCCGAACTGAACGGCCGCCCGACGGAATCGCGCGGCACGAAAAAAGGGGCGCATTATGCAGAGCCAATCAAGCCTCCGCCAGAGTTTGCGCCCCTTTTATGATGACCGGATGTCGTCTCAGCCGAGTTCGACGATCTCGTAGTCGTGGGTGATCTCCACCCCGCCGCGACCGAGCATGATCGACGCCGAGCAGTATTTCTCCGCCGACAGCTCCACCGCGCGCTTGACCTGGGCCTCCTTGAGACCGCGGCCCTTGACCACGAAGTGCACGTGGATCTTCGTGAACACCTTGGGCTCCTCGTCGGCCCTTTCGGCCTCGAGGAAGGCTTCGCAGCTCTCCACCGGCTGGCGCGCCTTCTTCAGGATGCTGACCACATCGAAGTTGGTGCAGCCGCCGAGGCCGATCAGGACCATCTCCATAGGGCGCACCCCGAGGTTGCGTCCGCCATGGTCCGGCGGACCGTCCATGACCACCACGTGGCCGCTACCGGACTCGCCGAGGAACATCGCCTCGCCCGCCCACTGGATACGCGCTTTCATCGTTCAGACTCCCGCCGGCAAAGGGCGCCAGCTTAGCACAGGGCCCAAGGACAGTACGGGATCACAGTCCTGATAGCTGCGTCGCAAAATCACATCGACCTTCATGGTCCGTCTGTTAAGCTGGACGCGGTTTACTGGCACACTTCCTGATCTGCCCGGTTGGGGGGAGCTCTCCGCTGAGCTCCCGGGCCCTGGCAGGTCTCTCCATAAGAACTCAAAAAAACATCGCCTTGTACGTCAGGCATATTCTTTATTCTTTCGGGACTCGGGCATGGTAGCTATTACCCACACACCCAAACTCAAACACCTAGACAAGCTGCTCGCACACTGTCACCGCCGCCGCTACACCGCAAAGAGCACCATCATCTATGCCGGCGATCGCTGCGAAACGCTGTTCTTCATCATCAAGGGTTCGGTCACCATCCTCATCGAGGACGACGACGGCCGCGAAATGATCATCGGCTACCTCAACAGCGGTGATTTCTTCGGCGAGCTGGGATTGTTCGAAAAGGAAGGCAGCGAACAGGAACGCAGCGCCTGGGTTCGTGCCAAGGTGGAATGCGAAGTCGCCGAGATCAGCTATGCGAAGTTCCGCGAACTGTCGCAGCAGGACTCGGAGATCCTCTACACCCTCGGCAGCCAGATGGCCGACCGCCTGCGCAAGACCACCCGCAAGGTGGGCGACCTGGCCTTCCTCGACGTCACCGGACGCGTCGCCCGCACCTTGCTGGACCTGTGCCAGCAACCGGACGCCATGACCCACCCGGACGGCATGCAGATCAAGATCACCCGCCAGGAGATCGGCCGGATCGTCGGCTGCTCGCGGGAAATGGTCGGACGCGTGCTGAAGAGCCTGGAGGAGCAGGGCCTGGTGCATGTGAAAGGGAAGACCATGGTGGTCTTCGGCACCCGCTGAACAGCCCCCATGAAAAAGGCCGGTCACAACCGGCCTTTTTCATGGGGTTCGACAGCGCGGATCAGTCAGGATCGGCGCCCAGCACCACGCCGCCACGCTCCTGGAAGAACAGGCGCTTCAGCTCGAGGCCAGGATCGTCGGCCCGCATGAACGCCTCGCCAACCAGGAAGGCGTAGACCTCGCTGACTTCCATCAGCTCCACGTCGGCCCGGTTGAGAATACCGCTCTCGGTGACCACCAGGCGGTCGCGGGGAATTTCCGGCAACAGGTCGAGGGTGGTTTCCAGGCTCACCTCGAAGGTGTGCAGGTTGCGGTTGTTGATGCCCACCAACGGCGTGTCCAGGGTCTTCAGTGCACGTTCCAGCTCGGTGCCGTCATGCACTTCGACCAGTACGTCGAGACCGACCGACTTGGCAGTCGCCGCCAGTTCGGCCATCAGCACGTCGTCCAGCGCCGAGACGATCAGCAGGATGCAGTCGGCACCGATCGCCCGCGCCTCGACGATCTGGTACGGATCGATCATGAAGTCCTTGCGGATCACCGGCAGCGCACAGGCGGCCCGCGCTTCCTTCAGATAGGCATCGGCGCCCTGGAAGAAGTCCACGTCGGTGAGCACCGACAGGCACGCCGCGCCACCCGCCTCGTAGCTGCGGGCGATCTCCGCCGGGACGAAGTGTTCGCGCAGCACGCCCTTGCTCGGCGATGCCTTCTTGATCTCGGCGATCACTGCCGGCTCCTTGCGCTTGGCCCGCTCCAGCAGGGCATTGGCGAAGCCGCGCGGCGCATCGGCGCTACGCGCCAGCCGCTCGACCTCGGCCAGGTTGACGCGCGCTCGGCGCTCGGCGACCTCCTCGGCCTTGCGGGCGAGGATCTTCTGCAGAACCGTCGGCACACTCACTGTGCGTTCTCCTCTCTGTAAACGGCGGTGAAGGCCACCAGTTCGTCCATCTTCTCCCGTGCCAGCCCGGTGTGCAGGGCATCGTGGGCCAGTTGAATGCCCTCGTGCAGGCTGGTCGCCAGATCGGCAGCGTACAGTGCCGGGCCGGCATTCATCACGATCAGCTCGGCGGCCTTCTGCCCGGCCTCGGTCTTACGCCGCCCCAAAGCGTCGCGGATCAGTTCCAGCGAGGCCTGCGGACTGTCGACCTCCAGCCCCATCAGGGTCTGGCTCTTGATCCCGAAGTCCTCGGGACGCACTTCGTACTCGCGTACCTCGCCGTCCTTCAACTCGGCAATGTGGGTCGCCGCGGCCAGACTGAACTCGTCCAGCCCGTCGCGCGAATGCACCACCAGCACATGCTCGCTGCCGAGACGCTTGAGCACTTCAGCCAGCGGCTTGCACAGTTCCTGGGTGAACACCCCGACCACCTGGTGCCTGACTCCCGCCGGGTTGGTCAGTGGGCCAAGCATGTTGAACAGAGTCCGCAAGCCCAGTTCGCGGCGCGGACCGGCGGCGTACTTCATCGCCTTGTGGTGGACCTGGGCGAACATGAACCCGACGCCGACGGTGTCGATGCAACGCGCCACCTGTTCGGAGGTCAGTTCCAGGTAGATGCCGGCGGCTTCCAGCAAGTCGGCGCTGCCGCTCTTGCCGGAGACCGCGCGGTTACCGTGTTTGGCGACCTTGCCGCCAGCGGCGGCGACCACGAAGGACGCCGCCGAGGATACGTTGAAGATGTTCGCGCCATCGCCGCCGGTGCCGACCACGTCGACCACATGCTTCAGCGTAGGCAACTGCACACCGTCGGCCAGTTCGCGCATCACCGCCACCGCGCCGACGATCTCGTCGATGGTTTCGCTCTTCATCCGCATGCCCATCAGGAAGGCGCCGATCTGCGCGTCGGTGCACTGCCCGGTCATGATCTGGCGCATGACCGCCTGCATTTCCTCGGTGGTCAGGTCGAGCTGGTTGACGATGCGATTGAGGGCTCCCTTGATATCCATCTCAGTTGCCCTCCCCACGCACGCCGCCCTGCTGGCGGAGGAAGTTGGCCAGCAACTCGTGGCCCTGCTCGGTGAGGATGGACTCGGGATGGAACTGCACGCCCTCGACATTCAGGGTCTTGTGGCGTACGCCCATGATCTCGTCGAGCGATCCATCGGCATGTTGGGTCCAGGCGGTGATCTCCAGGCACTCCGGCAGGCTCTCTCGCTGCACCACCAGCGAGTGGTAGCGCGTCACCGTCAGGGGATTGGCCAGGCCGGCGAACACGCCGAGGTCCTTGTGGTGGATCGGGCTGGTCTTGCCGTGCATCACCTGCCGCGCCCGCACTACTTCGCCGCCGAAGGCCTGGCCGATGCTCTGGTGGCCAAGGCAGACACCGAGCAATGGCAGCTTGCCGGCGAAGCGCTCGATCACGGCCAGCGAGACGCCGGCCTCGTTGGGGGTGCAGGGACCGGGGGAAAGGACGATGCGCTCGGGCGCCAGGGCCTCGATCTGTTCCACGCTCAGTTCGTCGTTGCGCACCACCTTGACCTCGGCCTTGAGCTCGCCGAAGTACTGCACCAGGTTGTAGGTGAAGGAGTCGTAGTTATCGATCATCAGCAGCATGCTGGCTGTAACCTCTTGATTTCATTCTTATGCGAATCGCATCACCCGGCTTTCGCCACACCCGGTTCCCGGCGCGCTCGCGCAGGTAAGGGAGAGTGGATCGTCGGCATTATGCCTGTGGAAAACGGGGGACGCAGGGAGACGGACCGGCCAGGCCGGCGAAGAAGAAGTCAGGCGCGCCAGCGCCAACGGGCGAATGCCTTGATGAGGGAGGTGATGATGCTGCTGAGGTGGATCACGATAGCGGTCTCACGGAGCCATGTTGGGGAACATAGCCCAGTGGGGAGGATGGGTGCAACAGCGGGATGTCGGAAGAAAGAGGCTTAAGAAGCGGAAATTGTTTACCAAGCAGAGGCCCGACAGTAGCGATCTAAAATGGCGAAGCCTACACGAGGCAGGCTTGCGTCCATCAGCCAGGTCAGATGCGCGGGAGCGGATATCTAGCCTTGATCTCTTCGACCTTGGCAAGCCAGGCGCTGTAATCCGTCTCCACACCTGCACGGATCGAATCGAACTCCACTTCCGTTTTGATCGGATCGCTTTCCAAACGGTAGGCCTCGGCACGTCTGGCCAACACAGCATCATATTCTTGCTGAACCCGCTCTCTGGAAACCTGATCCGGTGTTTTCATCATTTTCCAATCGATCACTTGGGCAACTCCACGGTTCCGTCTTCAACGATATGGATGGGGACAGGGAATTTGGCAGCTTCGCTGTAGCTCCCCCGGATGGGAAACACCAATGTCAGGCATATCTCTCCGCCTGCCCTGGTAACCCTCCCGGAAAAAGGCCCCTCATGGATGGCAGAGGCTGGCAGATATCCCCCCTCCGGTAACTGCGAGAAGTCGTACATGACACCCGAGACGGCTATCGAATCTCCGGAAACCATGACATCCATATCAGTCGAGTCCTCGGGCAGGACTACAACCGGACTGAGTTCGATACGCATCAGTACCACCTCCCCACAGCCATCACCGTAATGGTGTCGTTAGCCCCCAGTGCCTGCGCCGTCGCGAAAGAAACAGAGCTGCTACCGTTGAGATAGGCTCCACGAACCCCCTGCCCTGCAGTGGCAGGCCATCCGCTGGAGGGAATCCAATTGCAGGTCACCCCGGTATTGAAGCCCGTAACGAAGGCAGCTGGTAGCTGTATCACGTTAGCTCCAAACGAAAGGCCCGGTTCGGATCTTGCCGCTGCCATCTGGGTACCATCCGCAAAGCGAACGTACCAGCCGTTGGAAGTTGTCCCGCTCTCCATCACAGCCCCGGTGGGCTTACCCGTAACAAGTCGCCTCGTTACGGTCCCCACGATATTGTCTGTCGTATAAAACCTGACCCATTCCTTCCAGGTTCCATTGGTACAGCTCCTGTACCAAACCTCTGGGAGGTTGGTATTTCTCACGAAGAACAGCTGATAGCGGGTACTGGCGTCGAATACCATCGACAGAGCGACATGGCCGTTCACACCGCTGATATTGTTGTTTCCGAGAGGCACGTTGTAAGTATTGGGGGTTATCGAGAACCATCCGCTTTCGTTCACCGTGTCCATATCCAGGGCCATGGGGGCTTGGGTCTTGGAAACACCTCCCAAAAACCCCAATGCATTGCCTACGGTAGAGGCTCCATTGATAGCACGGCCAACTTCGGTGATCCCCATGTCAGCCTGCGCCTGCGAACCGGTAGACGCTATCGCCCAAGGCTTCACTGCCGCCAGGAGGGAACCCCATTGATTGCTGAGGTCACGGAACTGATCCGCCAGTGTCTTCGAGTACCCCTGCACCGGGGTGATCGAATATGCCTGCCCGTTGGCGGTAGCTCCTTGATATGCGGGCTTGATGGTCAACACGGTGGCGCTGGTGACGTTGCCGATCTCGTACCAACGGCCATCCGGCCCTCTGAAGGCATCGCCGGCGCGCGCATTGGCGCTGAAGGCGGTGCCGCTGCCGGTCACCGTGTCCGAATTGAGGACGACGGAAACCGTGCCTGTGGAATACCAAGGCATGACGTTCTCCAGATAATGAAAAACCCGCAGTCGGCGGGCTTGATAGGGTTAGTTCGGAACCACAGGGCTGACGCCCAGGCGAGCCTGGAGTTCGGCTATTCAGGCATCGGGTATCGTGACTTGATCTCTTCCACCTTGGCGATCCAGGCGCCATAGTCCGGCTCGACGCCGGCCTTGATCGCATCGAACTCGGCTTCGGTCTTGAGCGGATCGCTTTCTTCCCGATAGGCCAGAAGGCGCTTGGCCTGAGCACTGGCCAAGGCCTGATCGCGCACATCTGCCGCGGCCTTTGCAGGGCTGACGTACTTATCCCATTGGATGTTCATAGCTGAACGCTACCTCGACTTTTCCATCCTGGTCGACCGGAATTGACTCGACCTCCCTGGGAAACTGCATCATCACTTCAGAGGTCACCTGGTGGATGTAGTGCAGGTACAGGCGGTCGCCGTCCACGAAGCGAATATCAATGAATGGCGTACCATGGTATGCCTCCGGAGGCAGGTACCCGCCAGGCTGCATTCTTCCGAAATCGTATTCGACGCCATCCAGGATAAACACCGACCCTCGCACCTGGACATCGCTGAGACGTTCCCTGTCAGGCGTGATGCCCTGCTGCAACAAAGGTTTCAACAACAGCTTCATCAATTCCACCTCCCCATGGCGACATAGCTGGCGGCCATCCCGCTGGCCACGCTGGCGGTGTCGTAGCCGTACCAGGAAAACAGCGTTTCGGTGACCGACATCGTCGAACCCCAGGGACGGGAAGCGTTGTTTCCTGCTGCTCTCATCGGGTTGACCATGACAGACGGAGGCCGGGAGAACGAGACCGGGAACCCCCACGAATAAGCAACCGGAGTGATATAGAACGACAACGTACCAGCCGGCTGGTAGGCCATGGTGGCTCCCACATTGGTAGTGGTGTTGCCCCAGCAGATCTGGGTTCCGTCGGCGTAGCGTACATACTCGTTGAAACCGACAGTCCCGCCGCGCTGGATGATGGCGCCGGATGGATTGTTCGATGCATCGAAGCTCGCCAGTCCGACAAGGTTGAACTGGCTGTACTGCAACACCCAGCGCGACCAGTTACCCCCGGCCTTGATCCGCATGTACTGGCCAGTGGCGGAATTCAACTGGTACCACTGCTGGACGGCGAAGTCCGGGTTGCCGTGCTGCATATGCAAGACATAACCCTGGGCATTGTTCACCGGCGAAGGCACCGCCGTGCCATGAGCGTATAGCCCCGAGACGGTCAGCAAATCGAGGTCCGCCGTATTCATCGCGTTGCCAGCCCAGCCCATCTGATTGGGCGCGACGCCCCCCAGGTAACTCAAGGCGTTGGCCGGCGTCGAGGCATTGTTCAGGGCCCGACCAACAGCCGAGATTCCCATGTCGGCCTGCGCCTGCTGGCCCGTCGAGGACACCGCCCAGGGTTTGATCCCTGCCAGGGTGGCTCCCCACTGGTTGTTGATATCGCGGAATTGGTCTGCCAAGTTT
The DNA here is from genome assembly GCF_021213715.1 of Pseudomonas sp. CP-1. Taxonomy (NCBI): domain Bacteria; kingdom Pseudomonadati; phylum Pseudomonadota; class Gammaproteobacteria; order Pseudomonadales; family Pseudomonadaceae; genus Pseudomonas; species Pseudomonas sp. CP-1. Next base: position 360,034 of record NZ_JAJQKY010000005.1, on the reverse strand, counting down.
TTTGAATAACCATGTACTGGGACAACCGCATAAACTTGGCCGCTAGCGGTCGCGCCCTGATAATTGGGCTTGATAGAAATAACCGTTGCACTGGTCACATTGGTGATTTCGTACCACCGGCCGTCAGGGCCACGGAACGCATCGCCGGTTCGCACATTGGCGATAAAATCAGTAGCGCTTCCTAACACCGCTTCGGAATTCAGCGTGACGGAAACCGAACCTTTCGAATGCCAAGCCATAGCATTATCTCCCAAAAATCAACTCAAGCCTTTATTATTGGAATTGAAGGCATAGCATAATAAACAGCAGCTGGAATTCCAGGATAAGAACTTGGAAGCCCGGTATATGCATGCTGCATAAGCCTTGGCACTCCCTCCTCAGTGAAACCCCAGCGTATATAAATAATTGCGTTGGCCGTGCCACCAGATACCGCCACTCTGCCAAATTCCACGTCAAGCGCCATGCCTACTGCAATGTAGCTATCGGCAGGCTGCCCCCATGTCGCTGGGCGATATATGTCTATGCGGCCAGCTCCTATAATCGGTTCCCCAGATACCCTAACCCAATCTTCTGGCGCCCCGCCCAGTTCCGCACTAAAAACCAAGGGAAGTCTTAGAGAATCGAAAACGACACTTCCCGCCGAGTTTCGAACACGAAGCCCATATCCTCTCAGCAAAGGCAATGCATAGGCATAGACTCGAACTCTTACGGAGCCGGATGTATGTGCTCCATACCCCGAAAAACTCAGACTGGCGCCTGTCCAGTTTCCTGGCCCGCCTCGATACTGTACTGAGTCGAAGTAAAGAAATTTATTCTTCCAAGCTTGAACTGCTAGAACAGGAGGTGCAGCTGAGGTAACCGCATATGGAAAATCCAGTGAGAACCACTGACTTGTCTCGACTTCAATATTTCTTTCCAACAGAAGAGAAAGATTATGAAACTCTCCATCTATTACAGTCTGCCCCAGGCCATTCCTTACCAAGACCCCATACTCACTCATACCTTGGCCACCACATATAAGGTTCCAGAAGTGTGAAATAGTGAGGGCCACCAATCCTCGTAGCCCCATTGAACAACGCCATCACCCATTCGGGCCCAGACCGGACGCTTATTGTACTGATCACCAATCACATAGACTGAAGCATTGTTCGGGCCAAAGCCGGGCGTGGCAGCTTCTCCTTTCGAAACTGCATCGACCCGCCTGGAATATACAACCCGCAACGCCCTGTCAGTTATATCGACAGCGACATCCCCATTCTCTCGATAGATACGTAACCCATAGATACTCATGACTGTAGAAGCCCCATCTCAACTCTGACTTGGCCTGCACTGTCTCGCACTGTATAAGTACCTGATTTATCCAGCCTCCATATCGGCATACCATTATTTGATATTGCATTTGACTGAATGACATTTCCAATTTTCGCGTTATCTATCGCTCCGTCCTGAATCAGGGCGCTCTTGATAAACATCTGCCCGTTAACTATTGAAACCGGCGCTACCGTTGCCCCACTCGAACTGTCGAACCAGATAAACCGATCCGCCTGAAACGCCATGGTTGACACACTGGTCCCACTGTCGAACCCCAGCTGCCACCCCGCCGCATACTTTTGTCCGTTGGCATGCGCCTGGAGCTTCACGCTGTACATCGCCTTGACGTTGCCATCCAGCGAGGTGACCGCCTGGGAGGTGGTCTGGATCGCCGCGCTGTTGGTGTCGGTACGCGCCTGCACGGTGTCGATCCGCTGTGCGAGGGCGCTGTCGGCGTTAGCGCGGGCGGTCTGTTCGCTCTGTAGGCTGGCGGCGGTGCCACCGATCGAGGCCGAGAGCTGGTCCAGACGTTGCGCGGTGGCCTGGCGATCGCTGGTCGCGACCCGTTCCACCGTGGCGATTCGCCCTTCGGCATCGGCGGTGCGCGCCTCCAGTAGCGTCGTGCGAGTGGCCTGGGCCTCGTTTTCGGTGGCCCGTACGGTTTCCTCCTGGGCTGCCCGGGCAACGGTCTTCCAGCCGCGCAGGGCATCGGCCATGGCGCCATTGCCGTCATCCGCGTCGTCACGGGTCGCCGCCTGCAGTACGCCAAGGCGCGATGCCTGGGCGGTAAGGCTGCCGTCGAGTTCGCTGATTTCAGTGGTATGGCTCGCCACCTGCTGCGCCAGCCCGTTGGCGGTTTCCAGCGACTGGCCGATATCGGACCAGTAGGCCGCGTTCGGCGGCGCCGTCTTCGCCGGCACAGCCTTCAGTGCCTGGTACAACCGCTGCCCCTGTCGCACCATGTCGTTCTTCGCGTAGACCTTGGCCGGGTCGTACAGCAGAACGTCGGCGAGGTCGCCGACCTGCTTCTGCAAGCCCCCGATATCCACCTGCATCCGTTCGATATCGGAGAAGAACTGCTGGCCCAGCGCCGACTCGACGTACTCCTGGGTGATCAACTGGTTGTATTCGCTGGCGTCGCTGGAGCTGGTGCCGGTGACCCAGTTCGACCAGGCGCCGACGTTGCCGCTACGGTCGATCAAGCGACCGCGGAACGCCAGCCGTTCGCCGGCCGGTATCGGCGATACCAGGTGGGTATTGCCTGGGTAGGCGAACAGGCCCAGCGCCCGTGCGGTCTCCTCGCTGCCGCCGGGCGTGGCGGACTGCTGGATCTCGGTGTAGGCGGTGTCCGCTGCGCCGCTGGCCGGGAACCCCCACTCCAGGCCGATGCGCCAGGGGCCGGCCACGCAGCGCAGGTAGGCCAGCGCCGGCGGCGGCGTGGTCTTGCCCTCAAGAGCGGTCTCCACACTGCTGGCGTAGACCGAGCCGACCTCCATCACGTTCAAGGCGCGTACCCGCACCAGATAGCGACCGGCATAGATGCCCGGCACGTCGAAACCGAGCGCCGAGGTTCGCGGCACCCGCACCCAGTTGCCCGAGTCCTTGCGCCATTCGGCCTCGTAGGCCACCGCGTTCGGCGCGGCATCCCAGGAGGCCGACAGGCTGGTCACCGCCAACCCCTGGTCGACCTTGGTGAAAGCCTTGATCCGCACGTTCTGCGGCGGCGCCTGCACGCCCGGCGGAATGCTGGTGACCGGCGGCAGCTCGATGCGCGCACCGTTGTCGATGGCGTCGAACTTGCTCGCGTTGTGTTGCAGCGCGGTGATCTCGAAAAGATTGTCCTCCGGCCGGGTGATGCTCATGATGCGGAAGCGCTGGGTGGTCAGGCTGTTGCTCTGCAGCGCCCACTGCCCCTGGGGCCGAGGCGTCTCCGAATAGGCGGCGGTCACGGTCAGCACGCGGCCTACCACCGACTGGACGCTGCGCGCCTCGGCCTTGCCGTTCGGCAGGTTGACCAGCAGGCGATCGCCGGGTCGGGCCTCGACGTCGCGGTCGAGGGTCAGCGCGCGGCCATCCACCGCGCTCAGGCGTCCGCCGATCTGCTTGCCGGACTTGACCGGGTCGGCTACGGCGATGATCTTCCCCGGCGCCAGCCCACGGCCATCCATGCCGGTGCGGAAGGTCACCGCGTCCTGCTCCAGCTCCTCGGTCAGCAGCGCCCACTGGCCACGCCGCTGCGCCTCGCCCTCGGAGGTGCAGCCGATCGCGGTGATCTCCAACTGGCTGATGCCGTAGCGGCGCTGCGCGCGATCATTGTTCACCGCTACCGGCTGGCTCTGGTAGCCGTTGCCCGGATTGTCGTAGTTGACCAGGGCCAGGGTGTGGCGATCGCGCTGGCGGCTGCTGCTGTAGTTGAAGTGGCTGCCGTCGTCGCCACGCACGGTGTTCGACGGCGAGAAGGTGTAGGCCTCGTCCTCCGGCATGTCGGAGACCGCCACCATTTCCGCGCCGGACCAGTAGGACATGCCGCGGAAGATCGCTGCCAGGTCGCGCAGCACTGTCCAGGCTTCGGCGCGACTCTGCAGGTACAGGTTGCAGCTGAAGCGCGGCTCCTGGCCGCCCTTGCCGTCGGGCACCGACTGGTCGCAGTACTGGGCGATGCGGTACAGCGACCACTTGTCGACCATGCTCGCGTCGATCCGCCGACCGAGGCCGAAGCGCTTGTGCAACACGATGTCGTACCAGTGCCAGGCCGGGTTGCTGGTCCAGGCCGACTTGAACGAGCCGTCCCAGGTGCCGCTGTAGCTACGGGTCTGCGGATCGTAGTTGCTCGGCACCCGCACCCGCCGGCCGCGCGCTTCCACCGATATCTGCGGAATGCTCTGGAACTGGCTGGCATCGAACTCGACGAACAGCAGCGCGGTGTTCGGATAGCGCAGCTTGGCGTCGATCACCTCGGTGATCGCCTCCACCCGCATGGTGTCGGCGACGCGGTTGTTGTTCTGGTTCGGCGTCAGGCGGCGCACGCGCACCTGCCAGCCGCTCCGCGCCTCCGGCAGGTCGACACGGTGGGAGCGCTCGTAGCGGCTGGTGGACTTGTCGTCCAGCGAAGCCTTCAGCGCTTCCTGCCAGGCACCGCCGTCGACGGCGATGTCGATCGCGTAGTCGATGCGGTAGCCGACCACGTCACCGTTTTCCTGCTGGCGCTGGATGGCCGGCCAGGACAGGCGCAGGCGCACCGCCGAGAGCTGGGTGTTGTTCACCGCGCGGACCCAGGGCGCGTCACTCTTGAGTTCGACGCCGACCGCCAGTTCGTTTTCCACGGCGGGCACACCGGCAATGTGTTCCTGGTCCACCGAGCCCGGACGGAACTCCCAGGTCACTCCGGGGAAGTTCACCGAGCCGTCCGCCGCCAGCAGCGGCGTATCGTCCAGGTAGATCGAACGGCCGTCGACGCCACCGTCGAACTCGCCTTCGCCCAGTGCCAGGAGAATCTTCGCCCGCGCGATCGAGCGCACCGAGTCCGGCATCTCCACCGGCTGGCGCGGCTTCTTGCTGCCACCCTTGTGGCCCGTGATGGTCTTGTTCATGACGTTCCTTCAGGCAAAAAAACGCCCGCGCATGGCGGGCCTGTTACGGCGTTGCCGGCTACAGCCGGTCCTCGGCATAGATGCCGGCGCTGATCACCGCGCCGCCGATGCGGCGCTTGCCGTAGAGCACGCCGACCGGATGGCCCTGGGCGATGGTGTTGACCGGGCCGCCGAAGGCATAGCTGGGGGCGTTCTCGGGGGCCTCGCGGCCCTTCAGGCCCTTGGGTTGGGGGCTGAGCATCTGCATGACGCCGCCCGCCAACATGCTGACTCCAACGGTTACCAGGAACGAACTGGTTCCACCGGAGAAGAACGTCGTGAATCCACCCACGACAATCAAGGCAGCCCCCAGAATCGTCTGGAAAAGCCCCGCCTGCTTGCTCCCGATCACCAACGGCACGATGCGGATATCCTCTCGTCCGCGCATGTCCAGTTGCTCGCCGGACAGGTTGGTACGCCCACGGAACACGGCGAAGGTCAGCCCTTTCGATTCCGCCTCGCGCATGAACGTCTCGAATCCCTCCATGGTGTGCTTCAGGGCGCTCATCGCCTCGCGTACCGTGCCGCTTTCCAACAACCGACCGTGCATGCGGCCGAAGCGCTTGCCCAGAACCCCGTACAGACGGATGGTGGTGAGGCCCTGACTCAGGGTGTCACTCATGGACCTGTTCCTCTCGTGAAGAGCCGATTCCGACGGCTCGCTTGAATATGTCGTTCACTGCGGCATCCGCGTGTGCCGCAAGACCAGGCGCGTGCGTTCGATCCAGGGTCCGCCGAACACGTCTCGGGTCGACAGCCGTCCGTACAGGTGGTGCAGCAGGAACGGTCCGTCGCCGCCGAGCGCCTGGACCGGCTCGCTGTCCAGACGCCAGTCATTGCCCAGGTAGATGCCCGCGTGGTTAGGGTGCAGCGCCCTCCCGACCTGCATCACCAGCATGTCGCCGCGGCGGATTCCGGCCAGCGGCACCGGCCGGAATCCAGCCGCCGCATAGTGCTGCTCGTAGAGGCTCTCGCCGGTTTCCCACCAACCGTCGCGGCGCGGATAGTCCGGAAGCTCCAGACCTGCCTCGCGGCGGTACCAGTCGCGACAGAGGCTCCAGCAGTCGAGCACGCCGTGGGCGAACTCGCGGCCGAGCAGCGGCGCCCGATAGCCCTCCGGCGCTAGATGCGCGACATCGCCTTCCGGCCAGGACAGGATCACCCAGGGCAGACCATGCAGTTCGCAACTGACCCGATCGGCCATGCTCGGCGTGGCCGGAACGTCCGGGTGGCTGTGGACGATGGCCAGGACCTCGCCCTGGTCCTCGGCAGCGCACCAGTCCTGGTGATCGATCACGAAGTGCTCGCTGGGCGATCCGGCTGCGTTGCGACAGGCCACGTAGCGGCGTTGACGCGCACCGCGAACGATCAGCCCGCAGCATTCGCGCGGATGCTCGCGGGCGGCGTGTGCGGCGATGGCCCGCTGCAGGCTGCGGCTCAGTTCCATGCTCACATCCTGACCAGGCCGGCGCCGGCGAAGCCGCCGTGGGACAGCGGGTTGTCCGCGCCGAAGCGCAGCTTGCAATCGCTGACCCGGCCGCCGCAGCGGTCCAGCGCCGGATCGTCCACCGGATTGCCGTCGGCATCGAACATCGCCGTGCCGGTGTAGTTGCAGTCCTGCCCGCGGTACTCGTTGGTGATGCACCAGTGGCACAGCGAGGTGATCTGGCGCGCCGGGATCTGCTGGCCCTGGAAGTCCGGCGGAGCGGACAGCTCCCAGGTCACCTGGACGCTGTTCTCGGCGGTCTTCTGCTCGAGGAACCAGATGTTCAGGCGCTCCTGGGAGGGGTCGGCCTGCGGGTTGCCTTCGGCGAAGTTGGCCGCATCCAGGTAGTGCGCATAGGTCTCGCGCACGGTCAGGCGCGCGCCTACCAGGCCATCGAAGAACAGGCAGAGCGCGCTGATGCTGCCGTCGATGTTGCCCACGCTAAGGGTCGGCGAACTGGCCCGGCCGTCGCCGCGCTGCTCGAAGCCGCGCGCCTCCAGCGGCCAAGCTTGGTAGGCGTTGCCCTGCCAGTGGATCGGCCCCTGCTGCAGGTGGCCGTGGAAGCGCAGCATCTCGCCGCCGAACCCGGTGCAATCCAGGTCGAACAGGCGCACCAGCGCCCCAGGCTCGAGGGCCTGGTCATCGGCTGTGATGGTCATGCTTACCTCACGGATTGAAGACTTGCTGGAAGGTAGTGTTCAGGGTGAACACGCCGTTGCCGCGCGGCCGCAATTGCCAGCCCTGGGCGCGCACCCGTACCGGTTCGCCAGTGGGCAAGGTCCAGAGGAACGAGCGGTAGCCGCCGTGGCGCTTGAGGAAATCGCGGATCGGGCCGATCAGCGCGAGATCGCCGGTACGCGAAACCTGCCAGGTCTCGCTGAGGTTGTTCAGCCCGTCACCGAGCGCCTGGCTGTAGCCGCCGCCGTACTGCACCTGGCGTACCAGTTGGTTCGCCTGGCCGGCGGAATCGATCGAGATGTCCCAGGTAAAGCGTTCCAGATCAGCCATTCACCATCCTCCATACCAGGCCGCCGGGGCGCAGCTCCTGCGCCACCACGTTGCGCGCGGCATCGTTGATCATTCCCGCCAGCTGCTGTCCCGTACCGTCGTCGCCGCTGGCCGTCGCCGCGCCCTCGCGGCCGCCGCCCAGGCTAACGCTGGTGGAGAAATTGAAGACGTTGCCCCCCTCGCCGCCGCCGAGCGCGCGCACGCCGAGCACGCCATCGGAACCGCGACTCAGCGGCATGATGGCTTCCGGCCCACGCTCGCCGATCAGCGCCGGACGACCGCCGGCCATGCTGAACAGCGCCGGCGCGCTCTGGATGCCATCGTTGAAGGCACCGCCCCTGGCGAACCCAGGCATGCCTCCGGCGCGTTGCTTGCTGACCCAATTGGCCATGTCCGAGCCGGTATAGTCGGAAATCCGCGAGCCCGCCGTTGCGCCGCTACCGAAGAACCCGCTGACCGCACCGACGATGCCGCCAATGATCTGCAGCGTCGCCTGCCGCGCGGCGATCCGCGCCATATCCTGGATCACCGAGTCGGCGAAATCCTTGAACGACAGCTTGCCCGTGGTGGCAAAGGTGAACAGGGCGTTCTCCATATTGGTGAAAGCGTTGGTAAACAGCATGTCCATCATTCCCGAGACGTCCTGCGCCTGGTCGCGCAGGCTCGCCCAGGAGGCGTCCATCTGTTCGACCCAACTGCCCACCGGCTTGCCAGCGCTCGCCGAAGCCCCTCCAGCCGATACCTTGGAACCGTCCCCGGTCTGCCCGGAAGCAGTGGCCACCATCGCGCCGACATCCATCGCCGCTGCCGGCATTGGCGCGGTACCCTGGGCCGCGGGAGAGCCCGCAGCCGCTTGTCCCGCAGCTGCGCGGGCCTTTTCCAGTAGCGAGGTATAGGGCTTCTGGCTGGCCAGTTGCGCCTCGGTGATGCCGGCCTTGCCATTCATCCAGCCGAACAATCCGTCCAGGGCGAGCATTGAAAGCTGCCGCGCGGCGATCCGGGCGACATCGTCGATCACCGTCTTGGCGAAGTTGCTCAAGGACAGCTTTCCGGTAGTGGCGAAATTGAACAGCGACTTCTCGAGCTTCTCCGACGCATTCCTGAACAGCTCGTCGGTCATCCCGGAGATATCCTGCAGCGGCGCGCGGTAGGCGCCCCAGACACTGTTCATCTGCAACAGCCACTGCTTGAAGACCTGCGACTGGAGCGACGGCTGTTCCTTCTCGTCGTCGCCGGCCTTCGCCTGTCCCTTGCCCGCCTTGTCGTCGACCTTGGGCTTCTCGGTACCAACGCTGGCGACCCAGCCAAACAGCCCGTCCAGCAGCATCAGCGTCATCTGCCGCGAGGCGAGGCGCGCGGCATCGGCGTAGGCGGCCTTGCCCACGTTGGCAAGCGACAGCTTGCCGGTCTCGCTGAGATTGAGCAGCGCCTTGTCGAGCTTGTCGGAAGAGTTCTTCAGTAGTGCTTCGTTGAGCTTGGACAGATCCTGGAGTGGTTCGCGATAGCTCTTCCAGGCTTCGCCCAGTTCCTTCTGCCGGGTCTTCCACTCGGCCAGTACCTTGTCCTGGGCGCTCTGCACAGGCTTCTTGGCCTGACCCGCCTGGCGACTGGTCCTGCCCAGCATGTCCAGCGCCTGGTCCAGCACGCTGCTGGCAATCAGTGCCGAACTGTCCAGGCTTTTGCCGATAGCCTTGCCAGCTTTTTCCGCGCGCGCCTCCATGGCACGCATTTTCTGATCGTTGATCCTGCCAACCTTGTCCATCCCGGCCCTGTACCCTTCGCTGCGAAGGACCAGGTCGAGCGTCAGGCTGCCGTCGGTATTCGTGGCCATGATTCATGTCTTCCAGAAAAAGACCCCGCCGCAGCGGGGTGGCCTGTCATGCCCATTGATCCATCGCCTGATGCAGCGAAAGGGGCTGGAGAGCCATATGCGGACGGAACGCGTCGGGATCGGCGTCCGCTCCCAGCGCATGCCCGAGCAACGCAGCGATCCGAGCCAGCGCAAGCTCCAGCCGGTGTCCCGGATGGAGCGAGCCGCGCTTGTTCAGGTAGGCGACCCAGGCGCGGTACTCGGCGTAGCTGAGCCGCTCCTTGGCCTCGGCAATGGTCGACCCGCCGACGCCGTTCAGCACCAGCTCGTGCCAAACCTCGTCGGCGGGGGTCAGTTTTTTTCCGCGTCCTCGACCCGGTTGACCTCACCGACCGCCTGCAGCAGCAGGAAGCCCAGCGCCGGGTCGAGGTCGTAGGCCTGTTCGTAGGTCAGGCTTTCCTCTCCCGTCTCGCCCAGGCGAATGCATTCGGCGAGGTAGCGCGCGTTGCGGCTCTGCTGGTCGCCTTCGGCGGAGAACAGGCGCTCCACCGCGCCAAAACTGTTGCGTCGGACGAACACCTGGAAGGTGTCGCTGACCGCCTTCTTCCTGCCGGCGGGAACGCGGGTCCAGCTAATCTCCTTGCGCACCAGCGCCGACTCGATGAAACCGCCCGCCGCACGAAGTTCGTTGAGATTCATCTACGCGCTCCTCAAGCCGACTTCGGCGTCCACTTGCCGGCGCCGGAACGCTGGATGGTGGCCTGGGTAGCGACCAGCGTGTTGCTGGCGAAATCGAAGGGGAAGTCGCTGACGTAGCCTTCGAAGGTGAACCAGGTGCGCGCCGGCGGCAACACGAAATCGTCGCCTTCGGTGCTGACGGTCGGCTTTACGTCGATTCCGTCGGACCAGCCGATGGCCCACTTGACGCTCGTCTCGCCATCTTTCTCGGACAGCTGGAACAACCGAACGTGACTGGCCAGGCGTGGATCGGCGTTGATGCCGAGGGTCGCCTGGCCAGGGGTGCGCAGGCCTTTCTTGTACTTGCGCGAAGTGTCGCTCAGGCACGGGTCTTCGATCTGGTCGGCCGGATTGCCGCCCGGGTTGAACGAGGTCACGCCTTCGATCTCCAGGACGGTAGCGGCACCGGTACCGGATACCGGCGGAACCAGGGCGTAGATCTGGGTACCTTGAGTCAGGATGGACATGGAAAACTCTCCTTTATGCACATGAAAAGACCCGCACCAGGCGGGTCGTCTGGCCCCGTCCCCAGGACGGTCGGCCGTGGCGCGGTACGCGGTCGGCGAGGAGCCTCCACGTCCCGAGCCGTTGTCGGATGCAAACGAAAAAGCCCGGCACACGGGCCGGGCTCTGAGGTTGCAGGTGGCATCCCTGGGGGGACACACCTGTACAAGCATGACTACGTTGTACCGGCCGATTCCTGGCTCGACAACGCTGCGGAATCAATACACGGCAATATGCGCCGGACACACGTCCATCGACGTCCATATGCGCCCAGTGTCTCAGCGGCAGGCACGCAACGCCGCCTGCAATTCGAGTTCGTAGCCCTGCCGCTGGCGGCGCTCGGCGAGCAATGCGCGAACCTTGGCCTGCAGCGAATCGCCAGCCTGCAACGTGGCGCTGGCCCAGCTCGGCGGGCGCACGTCAGGTACACGGCAAGGCACTGCCAGGGGAACCTCGACGCGCACGGGGCGAGGTGTCGTCGGCGAGGCTGCGCAGCCCGCGAAAAGCAGACAAAGCCCCAGCAGGAGACGAGTCATAGTCCCAGCTCCCGGTCGATCGCCGCACCTGCCGCCTGGCAGTCCGCGCCAATGTCGGGTTCCTGGAGCAGACGCACGGCCGCGGCATACTGCTCCGCGGCCTGCGCCCTGGCCTCGCCGAGTGCCTGCTCGGCGTCCTTCGCGCGCCTCTCGGCGCTCGCCCGTACCGCCGCCAGCGCTCGCTGCTGCTCATCGAGCAAAGCCTCGAGCTGGCCGCTGGCGACACGGCTGGCAGTGAGTTGGCCCAGGGCCTCCTCCAGTTGCGGACGATAGTGGCGGGCAACCAGGCCGCCGCCGAGCAAGGCGCCGGCCAGCAGGACCAGCAACACGGCCGGCAGGAGCAGAGCGAGCCGGCTCATGACAGCACCACCCTGGCCCGCTGCCACAACGCCAGGCGCTCCGCCTGGCCATTCAGGCCGCCGTTGATGCGGCGGGTGATGGCAGCGAACTCGCCGCGGTCGGCCAGCTCGTTGAGCCCGTGACCGGCCCACCACCAGGCGGCGCTGCGGGCCGCCGGCACGGGCTGCTCCAGGCGCCAGGGCTCGGCTTCCAGCGGCTCGCCGAGGGCCTCGCCGACCAACCGGTAGTTGGCACGCCCGGTGATCTGTAGCAAGCCACGCCCACGGAAGCGCCAGCCATCGCCGGACGCTTCGTCGCCATTGCCGTTGCGCGTGGCGTAGGTGTTGTCGGCAATCGCCTGCGGATTGCGCGCCAGCCGCAAGGCCAACGCGTTGGGCTGCCCGTCGGGGCCGAGATAGCGGCTCGGCCAGGTCGCCGCCAAGCCTTGGGCGCTGTAATTGAGGTTCTCCACCAGCCGGGTCAACTGGCTGCTTTCGTGGCCGACCTGGGCGAGAAACGCGGCACGCCGCGCCGGTGTGTCGATCTCCCTCTCGTCCATGGCCCGTTGCAACGCCGCAACGAAAACGCCCGCGACGAGGCGGGCGTTGGGAAAAATGCGCAGCAATTGCTGCTCGGTCAGTTTCATCGATCCTCCTGCACTCCGATGGGGTTCAGGCGTCACCCCTTGCCGCCTCGGCCGCCGTTGCATTGCACGACAGTGGTCCATCCGCTGGAGCTGTAGGTGTGCTCCACCGAGTCGATCAGGAACTCGCCGTCGATTCCCGCCTTGAAGCCTTGGAGCAGCAGGCTGCGCTCGGCGAACAGGTCGCCACGCCCTGGCAGTTCCAGGCGCACACTGGCGCTGGAGCGGCTGAAGCTCGCCAGGCGAGCCTTCGCCGCCTGCTCGGCCTCTCCACGGCTGGCATAGAGATGCCGGTCGACATGCTCGCCCATAGCCGTAGCCGGTGCCTTCGGGTTCTTCAACTCGACGCTCTTGACCTCGCCGCTGCCGGGCAATTGGTAGCGGGTCTTCACCGCTCTCATCAGGCTGCGGTCGTCGACGGTAACGTCGAAGCTACCGACGTCAGCACGGCCCAACACCAAAGGTTCGATCCGACGCCCCGTGGCGCTCTGCCCGCTCTGTCGCGGCAGCACCATGAGCATGCCCTCGGCCAGCTTGGCGGTGCAGTCGTACTGGCGCGCCAGACGGGTGACGAAGTGGTAGTCGGACTCATTGACCTGGTCGACCCGGGCGATCGCCACCTGCAACGGACACTCCACGCGCCAGCCGTTGCGTGCGCCAACATCGCGGCAGACCTGAGCCAGGGTAGTGCCCTCCCAACCGCCGCTGCGTATCGTCTTGCCACTGCCGCGCATGTCGCCGGCCTTGGCAGTGACGGTCAGGCAGTCCGGCGGACCAGCCCACTGCAGGGTGTCCACGGTAAAGCGCCCCATGCGCATCAGTGGCTCGCCGGCATAGCCGAGATGAACCTCCAGCACCGCACCGCGCCTGGGTACGGCCACCTGTCCATCGCGATCGTCGAGCCTCAAGGTCAGGCTGTCGGACTCCATGCCCGGCTTGTCCAGCAAGGTCAGCTTGAGCAGGCGGTCATTCAGCCGCTGGGTGACGTCGGTGCCGTCGGCAACGATACGGAAACTCGGTTGCACCTGATCTCTCCAGAAAAGAAAAACCCCGCCAAGGCGGGGTTGCGGTTGAGCGGTCGATCAATCCCACAGGCGCACCTGTTCGACATTGACCACCGGCATGTCAGGGAAACTGATCAGCAAGCCGGCGCGGAATGGCTGCTGCTCATCGGCCAGCCCGGGATTGGCGTCGAGGGTCGCCTCGACGCAGCCCAACAGATGGCCATAGACGTGGTAGCAGAGGCTGTCCAGCATGTCGCCGTCAGCGGTTCGGCAGGTCGTCGCCATAGCGCTTGAACTCCAGGTCGAAGGTTTGTTTGCGGGGAGCGCCGTTGCCCAGCAGGGCGCTCTGGTTCTCGCTGATCCGCACCAGACACCAGAGGCCCATCTGCACCTCGCCGTAGCCGCTGCTCAGGATCAGCGGCTCACGCCGCTCCGCCAACCGGCGCAGCGCTTCGAGCTGCTCCAGACCGACAACCTTTTCCTGGTTGCCTACCTGTCGACGCAGCGGGAATACCGCACCCTTGAGCAGGATGCTCTCCTCGCCCATGCCGACGCTCTGCAGTGCCGGCCGCCGGCCCAGGCGCACCTGCTCGCTCCAGTTGTAGGCACTGTTGCGCTGCAGGGCGTCGAAGGCGGCAGTATTCAGGTTGAAGTAGAACGGTTGGGCATTGGCGGTCAGCGGCTGCAATACCAGCAGGTGCGGCAAGGGCGCTGCGGCCTCGCTCGGGGGCGTCGCCGAGGGTGCCAGCAGCCACGACGGCAGCACCCCCGCCAGCGTCGGACTGATGTCGCCAGCGACCTTGCCGACCGCCTGCGCGGCACTGTTCACCTGGACCTTCAGCGCATCCAGGCGTTCGTCGATACCAAGCAACGCCCGGCTCGCCCGGTCATAGGTGGAGACCACGCGGTTCACCTTGCCCTGCGCCTGGCCGATGCCGCGCATGGCACGCTGCAGCCGGGCAGCCATTTCCGGCGATACGCCGGGCAGGTTCTCCAGCTCCGCGGCTGCGCCGCGGATCTCGCTGATCGCGCCGTTCACCGGAGCGACCACCTTGTCCAGACTCTTGCGTCCGGACTCGCCGGCGCGACCCAGGTACCTCAGGCCGGCCTGCAATTGTTCCAGATATGCCATGGGGACTCCTTAGACCATCGCCGGATCGTAGAGGCTGCGCCGCTGCCGCTCGTCGGCGAAGTCGACAAGCATGCGTTGCAGGTAGGGCAGCAACTCGTCGGCCAGGCGCTGCGGCTCGTGTACGTTGCCTTGCACCGTCAGGTTGATCTGCGGCGCGAAGGTCCAGTTGGGCGCAGCCGCGACGGGCTCGGCCTGTGGTGCGGGCACCGCCGGCTTGTTGTCCGAGGCCGCCGGCGGATCGCCAGCCAGACTGCGCCCCAGGCGCCCCCCCAGTTCGCTACCGCCCCAGGCGCCGATAGCGCCGCCAACCAATCCACCGATCAGCGTACCGACCACCGGCACCACCGAGCCGATGCTCGCTCCCAGAGCGGCGCCAGCCAGGGAACCAGCCAGGGAGCCACCTGCCTCGCCATAGGCAACGGTCTTTTCGCTCTCCGACAGGTCGCTGGAGTAGACCTCAGCAACATCGATCAACGACGAGGCCACTTGCAGCGGCGCGTTGCGTATGGGCAAACGCGACAGGCGCGGCAGCTTTCCTGCCATCGCCCCCAAGCCTCCTCCAGCCGAGAAGCCAAGGGATGGAAGGGAGCGGGCCTTCACCCCACCGCCCTTGCCTCTCTTCCTGCGTGGTGTTTGACCGCGCTTTCGTTGTGCTGGCCTCCTCGCGGACTCCAGCGTAGAGTCGCCTCCCGGCACCGGCCAGTTGGTAACGAACACGCGCTGTATTTCGCTACCACCCGATACCCGGCCTGCACCCCGTTCGATCAGGTCGCCGACGGCAGCGGTCCCTCGCCGACCGAGCCGACCGCCACGCAACACGTCGATAGCGCCGCGCCCTCCCTTGTAGGCGAGATACCCGGATAACACCGCACCTGCGGCGGCGGTAAGACCGGCCGTCGTCCGCGGATAGGCTTCGAGCAGTTCCGCAGTCGACTCGCCGAGTACCGCGCTCCCCTTGGCCAGGTTGTCCAGATATGGATTCAGGGCGCTGCCCAAAGCGGTCTGCGCCCTCTCCCAACTGTCGCTGGAAGCCTTCCACAGCTCCTGGGACATCCCCTCGCGACGCCGCGCATCGCGCTCCGAAGAGCCTACGGAAGACTGCTGGGATTCGAGCAAGCCCTGGAACTCGCCGCGCGACGCTCGATAGGCTTCAAGCGCCGGCGACGCCTCACCGGCGCTGAGCTTGCCGCCCTTATCCCGATAGCGCGCAGCCAGCTCCAGGTTGGCCTCCAGCAGACTCGCTCCGTCCTTGCGCAGCGCTTCCAGGTCCCGGTCGTAGTCCTGGCCATAAGCGCGTTTCAAGCTGCCGCTGCCGACGAACTCCAGCCAGGCCTTCATCCGCACGTCCGCTTTGTCCGGCGTGGTGTTCTTTGCCTGAATCTCCAGCAAGGCACCCAGTGCACCGACATCGCCGGCCGTGGCCTCTCCCGCATTGCCCAGCGCTGACAACAAGGCAGGCAGGCGACGCGCCAGGGCCTCACTGCCGACTCTGCCTTTACCCAGGACGACCAGGCGGTCGAGGGAGGCGGACAATTGCTCTGGCGAGTCCGAACCCTGGGCCAGTTGCAACGCTCGAACCAGCCCCGCAGCCTCGGCTGAAGCAATCCCTTGGCCAAAGCCGAAGCGACCCGCCAGTCCCAGATTCATTTGCGCGGCGGCGAACCCCATGCCGGTGGCGTTCAAGTGCTCCAGCATGTCCAGCGTCGCCGTGCGTCCCAGGCCGCTCTGGCTGGCACTGTCCTGGATCAGGGATGCCAAGGCTGGCTCCCGGCCGGCGTCCAGGCCGTTGCGGATCGCCAGGTCGCGCAACCGCGCTTGATAACCGGCAGCCGTCTTGCTGGCTTCCACGACCAGTCCGGAAAATGCGCTAGCCAATGGCATTGCCTGGCTGGCCTGCTCCAGCCGTTGCAGGCCGCGGACCTGCATATCCAGGCCACGCTGCATCTCGCCCAGTCGAGCGTAGGCATCGCCCGCGGCCCTGGCCTCGATGCCGAGTCGCTTCAGTTGCTCCTGGCGTTCGCCAAGCTGCCGGGCATGCTCAGCAACGCCGCGATCCCCGACCTTGCGCATATCGGCGAGCTCTCGCTCCAGGCGTATGGCGTCTCCCAGCACATCCCTCAGGCTGGACGCCTGGCGGGCACGTTCCTGGAGACTGTCGAGCCGTGCCTTGACGGTCTCGAATGCCTTGCCCAAGGAGGGGTCGGCGATGCCGCCGATGGAGACCACCAGGTCCATGTCTTTACTCATGACGGTTCGTCTCGTCTGTTATCGATGTCCGCCTCCGCGGACCTACTGAAGTAGCGCGGGCGCCGCTCGCCTGGCGGACGGCGCCGTCGCTCACTCCTCGCCCTCGGCGAGCCACCAGAGCAGGTCGCCCAGGGTCATGCGCTCCAGTTCGCTGGCCTGGAAGCCCAGCTCAATGGCCAGGCGCCTCGCCAGTTGACGCATACGCGAAGGTGTCGTCCGTGTCGTCTTGCACCAGGCGAAAGTAGGCGCCTTGCAGCCGCTGGTAGTCGCTCAGCTTCAGCCCCTCCAGGTCCTGGCGGCTGACCTGCGCCAGCGAGGCGAACAGTTGCAGTTCGCGCTCCTCGGCATCGTCGCCGGCCACCTTGCCGGCCAGGCGGATATCACGCACGGTGGGTGCACGCAGGGTCAGCGTGTCGACGCTGACCCCGTTGCACTGTGCCGGACGCGAGAGACGAACGAGGGCGGCGTCAGCATCCAGCGTCAGCCAGCCCGGCAGTCGATTCTCTTGGGTCATGTCCGGAGCTCCTCTTACAGGCCGAGGTCGTTGCGCATGCCGGCCAACTGGTCGACACCGTTGATCGCGCGGACACCGTTGACCGGATCGATCTCGTAGACCTCGCGGCCATCGACTTCCAGCTTGTAGTAGCTGACCGCAACGGTGTACTTGAACTCGGCTTTCTCGCCGGCCTTCCAGTCGCCCGGGTCGACCTCCTTGAGCAGGCCGCGCAGGGTAGCCACCACTGGCACGCTGGCGCCCTTCTGGCCCTTGAAGGAGCCGCGGAACACGCCATTGAAAGCGCTCTGGTCGGCCAGGCCGAAGAAATTCAGTGCTTCTCGGCGGGCACCGTTGGTGGAGAACTTGGCCTCCATCGCCTCCAGGCCCATGTCGATGGATACCGGCGCATCCATGCCGCCGGCACGGTATTGCTCGGTCTTCACAGCCAGCTTGGGCAGGGTCAGGGATGGCACGTCACCGGCGAAGCTCACGCCGTCGATGAACAGGTTGGTATTGGTCAGGGTTTGCGGAATCATCACGGGCGCTCCTTAGGCGACATCCAGAACTTCGGTGAGCCACTGGTCGGTCACCTCGACACGGAAATTGGGGTTCTCGGCAGGCGGCACATCGGTGAAGCGGATGTTCCAGTACACCTTGCCCTGGGCCAGCTGGCTGGCGCTGTTCAGGTCCGGGTCGGCATAGACCTCGAAGTTGATCACCGCGCCCTGGTTCTTCAGATCGCGCATGAAGGCGCGCAGGCCCTCGGTGACATCCTTCACGTAGGTCTTGGTGATGCCGCGGTCCACCGCCCACTTGTGCCCGGCGAGGATCGCATCCATCACCAGGTCCATGGTCCGAACGCGGGTGACGAAAGCCCACTTGCTGTCGCTGGACAAGGTGCGATTGCCCCACAGGCGATAGCCATCGTCGCGAATGATCGTGGCGATATTGGCGTTGTTGAGCAGGTTGGCGCGACAGGTCTCATCACCGTCGAGGAACTCCACCGGACGGCTGGTGCCGGTGATGCCCTTGATCTCCTTGTTCGACGGCGAGGACCAGAAGCCGTACTCGGCGTCGGTCCAGGCGAACAGGCCGGCGGCGTAGGCCGAAGCCGGGGCCTTGCGTGCGGCATTGGTGGCGCTGTCCCAAACCTGCACGCCCGGGTCGACCATGAACAGGCGCTTGCTGCCGAAGTTCTTGGCGTAGGCGACGGCCGCCTCGTCGGTGCTATTGGGACCATCGAGAATGGCGATGGCCCGCAGTTTCTCGGCCAGCCCGTCCATGGCGGTGGCCACCACTTGCTGGGCCGAATGACCCGGCGCAACTAGTAGACGCGGCTGAGCATTGAAGCGGCTCTTGCCGTCTAGCAGAGCCTGCAGTCCGGTGCGCTCGCCGGCGGCGCTGACACCACCTATGACGGCGCTGGCCTGGGCCTCGGGAGTCTCCGCGGCTTCCACGCCCACCGCAACGATCACGGCCTGGGCACGATTGTAGATGGCCTCGCAGGCCAGATAGATCGACGAGCCGATGCCGAACGCCGCGGCGGCGTCCTTCTTGCTGGTGAGCAGCACCGGAACGTTGGGCTTGGCGCTTGCCTGCGCCCCCGGCGTGAACACATCGCAGAGGCCGATGACGGAGCTGGCCGGCAGCGCGATGGTGCGCGCACCGATATCGACGTTGGTTACCGTAACGCCGTGGAAGAAACTCATAGGTAGATCTCCATTAATGAAAAACCCCGCACGAGGCGGGGTTCAGGGGGTGATGAGCGATTGGAGCCAGGCAGGCGGCTCGGGCCTTGCGTTCAGGTCGGGAAACTCCGCGGCAATAGGCCAGTCGCGAAGAACGGCGCGATAGAGAGTTAGCTCACGAAGCTGCTCCTGGCTCAGAGTCGTAGTTTTTCCCAGGTCCTGCTCGTCACGATGCCGAGCGAGAGGCCCGTCGGTGAGCTGTAACTGCCGGTCGCGCCAGATGCGTTCCCGTTGGACGAGAATGTCCTTGGCCGGAGCCGGCGGATCGACGCAGATAGGGCGACCGGTGTGGTCCGTGACAATTCGTTTCCCTTCGCTCTGCGCACGAAGAAGAGCCTGGTACTCGGCGTCTTCGAGAGGATGCATTTCATCCTCCAGAGGCATGCGGGACCCATGAATTTCCTTCGAATAAAAGCCGCCCGTGGCGGCATGGAAAAAAATCATTTTCACCTCAATAGCCGATAGCCATCACTCTGATGCCATAGTTTTGAGCCAGTCCGTAGTACTCGGAGGAAACGATCACACATCCCGTGTTGCTGACGCTGACATCGGCGACCGTAACGGTCGATGCGGACGTCGCTGGTCGCCCCACCTCCTTGACAGTCGGTACGACATGCAGACAGGCGCTAGGGAATGCGATCGGGAACGTCAAGGTACGATCGATTATTCCACCGGGATGATCTCCTACGTTCACCTGCATCCACTGGACGATCAGACCGGTATCGTTGTCCTTCCACCAACCATTGAGCGCCCGGCTCGCCGTGGCCGGCACTCCGGCACCAATGTTGTTGCGTGCTCCGGCCGCTGTATTGGCGCCAAGGCCACCACGAGCGAGAGGCAAGATGCCGGAGGTGATCTGGCTGGTATCGTGGTTATGCCCTGAGGGCGGGAAAGTTGCCGGCTTACCCGGCAAAGCCGCCCAGGTAAATCCCACCTTTGGCAGGTAGCTGGCCGGATCGAAGTTTCCATCGTCCCAGTTCTGCCGCCACGGACGCCAAGAGCCCGCATAGCAGCAGCGCGAATATGTGCTTCCGTTGAGTGTTACGTAGGTCTGATAGATATGGTCTGCATGTGCGCGGTAGACAATCAGCAAACCGGCCAGCCCCACGGGATAGTTAGCTCCACCCGCCGCCCATTCCGATGTCGATTGCAACCACCATCCGGAATTGACGAAGCTGTTTATATTGACGCCATTTCCAATGGATCCGTCAGTCGTCTTCGTGAATGCACCTCCCAGGTCACAACGTTGCCAAGGCGACCAGACCCTGTTCGCCGGGTTCTGCTCCACAGGCATGGTGTAAGCGAAACGCATATACATCTCCGCAGTGCCATTGTAACTGGTGGCTATCTGCGAAGCGTTTCCGGTCTGGTCCGGATAGAACATTGACTGGATATAGAAATACCGCCCTGCAACAGGTCCGTTCGCGTGATTAGTCAGCATCAGTGGAACCATTACGACGTTCGGATCGCTCGTCGACCCAACCGAGGTAGTCAAACCACGCGCAAAGGCAGGCAAACGCTGCTCGGCCAGCACCCCGCTGACCAGCTTCGAAGCATCCAGCCCGGGAATGTCCGTCGCCGCCAGCGCCATTCCAGCAGTCACCCTTCCCTTCGTATCCACGGTCACCTTCGGATAGCTGCCCGCCGCCACACCGGTAGCGGAAAGACTCAGCGGCGCAGAAACATTGGCACTGCCGTCGAAGGTCACCGACCAGGAGGCATCGCCACTGGCTGCCAGGCTGCGCGGTGCGGCCAGCCTGCTGGATGACACGGCGTTGCCATCGACTCGCAGCGCATCGGTGATGCCATAGCCGGCCAGGGTGGTGGCCTTGTTCGCTTTCTGCGCCAGTTTTCCGTCGGTATCGGCCTTGGTATAGGCATCTCCGATCGCATAGCCGGCCAGGGTGGTCGGATTGCTGCCCTGGGTGACCACCCCGTTGGCGTTCACCGTGACCGAGCGATAGCTGCCCGCCGTCACGCCGGAAGGCGCCAGGCCAATGCTGCGGTCGGCAGAAAGATCGCCCCCACCGACCAGGCCATTGCCAGCCAGGATCTTGCGGCCCTTGAAATCGGCAGCGACCTTTTCCTTCACCCAGTCCTGAGTGGCGTAGATGATGCCGTTGTCGATCAGCAGCTGGACATTCTCCAGCCCGGAGAGTGCGATGTTCACCCGAATGGTCTGGGTCCGCGCACTGCCACTTTCCATTGCTGCCTTGTAGCTGGGCGGGCAGTTGGATACCGCGACGAACTTGCCGTCGGCATCCTGCAGGCCGATCTCGCGGATCCAGAAGCCACCTACCTCAACTGGAAGCACCACCTCGGCAACCAAGGTATTGGCGTTCTTGTCGGAAACGAACAGCCGATTCAGCTGGGCCCGATGGCGTTGGTTGATCAGGCTCTTCTGCGCCGCCGAAGGCAATGGATCCGGCGTGTCGCCCGGCGCACCGCCGGCATCGCCGATCAGCACATGAGTCGGCTGCCATTTCTTGCCTGCTGCGCTGGCCGCAGCCAGCGCAGCGGCACCTATGTCGGTGAGCAGGCCACCGTATTTCGGAGTATTGGTCGTCATGTCACTGTTTCCAGGGGAAGATTTCCAGGGTGTCGCCGTCGGTCACGGCCAGTCCGTGACGGGACCGGATTACCGGGGTGATGCGCAGGTCCAGGCGGGTCAGGTGTCGACTCACCGGGCGGACGTCATCGAGCAAGCGCTCCAGCTCCAGTGCGGTGCCTTCGTCGATGCCACGGTCACTGACGTCCACGGTGATCTCGAAGGTCCCCGGCACGCCGGTCGGGCTTCGCTGCCACCATTCGGTGACCTCGCTCAGCGCACCGATTGGCTCGACCACTTGGCGCAACGCGGTCAGCGTGCCTTTGCGCTGGTGCAGGACGAAGGACGTCGCTACCGCATTGCGCTTGGCCTCGTCGCTCCAGTCCGGGTCCCAGCGGTCCACCGAGCGCGTCCAGGCCAGGTAGGGCAGCAAGGCCGCCTCACAGCGTGCCGGATCGTTAAGCTCACGAAGCGGCACCGGCAGCTCGGCAGGCAATACATCACCCAGAGAGCGTTCCAGAGAACTCCTGTTTGGCGGCAGCAGGCGGCTACTCATCGACGCCTCCCAAGGTGATCGCGTACCCCGTGCAATAGGCCGCCTGGGTTTCATCCAGGACCACGTCGGCCGCAGGCTCCTGCAGTTCGACGCGCTGCACGCCTTCGACATGCAGGGTGGCGAACAGGGCCGAACGCCGGATGTCGCGGCCCAGGCGGCGCTGGGCGGAAATGTAGTCGCGCAGCGAAGCCTCGGCGGCGGCACGGATCAGCTCGGCCTCGGGACCGGGAAACAGGTAGAGCTGCGCCTTGACCTGATAGGGAACGATGCCTGCCGAGCGCACCGTTACCCGATCCGCGACAGGACGCACGTCCTCCACGTTCAGCGCCAGGCGCACTGCCTGCAACACCGCTTCCGGTGCCTGCCCGTTGCCTTCCACCCCGAGCACGCTGATCAGCACTTCGCAGGGCGCCGGACTGGTCGCAGAGGCATCCGCCACCCTTCCATCCGCGCCCAGCGCATGGGCTATATAGGCATTCCGCGGTCCTGCGACGGATAGCTGCTCGAACGCGAGCTGGATGCGATTGCGCAGCGACTTGTCGCTCTCGTACTGCGCCTCCACCGGCGGTACCGCCTCGGGCTGAGCGGGCCTGATCAGCAAACGCTGCACATTGAAGCCGGCACCGATCTGGTCGAGATCGGCACCGCTGGCGTATGCCAGCATCACCGCCCGCGCCGCATCGTTGATCCGCGCCCGCAGCAGCAGTTCTCGATAGGCCGCCAGTTGCAGAAGCTTGAGAACCGGATCGGACTCCACCTCCGCTGTCCATTCACCAGCCATGGCTTCGCGGAAGTCGCCCAACAGCTCCTGGTAAATCGTCTCGAAATCGAGGTTTTCGATAACCTCTGGCTCCGGCAACTGGGAAAGATCGATGATCACGCCGAGACCTCCATATTGATGTTCTCGCCCTCGAACACGCCGCTCAGGAGCAGATCCACGCGGCCATCGACGACCGCGACGACTCGCACGGCAGACAATGCGATGCGCGGTTCCCAGCGCCCCAGGGAACGGGCTACCTCGGCCTGCACGGCGCTTTTCCAGCCTTCGCTCACCGGCATGTCGACCATCCGCCGCAGCTTGCTGCCGTACTCGGGGCGCATGCGCCTGCTGCCCAACGGGGTGGTCAGGATGTCCTCGACGGACTGTTTAAGATGAGCCAGGCCGGACAGGGGTAGCCCGCTACGGCGATCCATCCCGATCATCGCCCTGCCCTCCCGCTCCGGCAGAGACAGGCCGCGCCTGGCTCCGAATGGCTGTGAGTGTTGCCCATGGCGAACTCCGCAAACGAAAAGGCCCGCTCGCGCGGGCCGGTTGAATGTTCGACGGACCGCCCTTCGGCAGCCCCGTCGTATGTTCAATGGGTGTGGTGGTTGCTGTTGCCGGCGGTGTCGATGATCGAGCCGCCGCCGAGGATGTCTCCGCTGACCGTCAGTGTCCCGGCGATCTCCACCGGTCCTTCCAGGCTGATCTTCGGCGCCTTGAGACTGACCGCCCCGTCGCTGACCCGCACCTCGCTGGCGCCGACCCTCACTTCCACGGTGCCGCTGGGCAGCTCGACGCGGTAGCGATGCGCAGCCCAGTCGTAACTCAACGAGGCGCCGTCGTCGAAACGCCAGGTCTCACTGCTGGCGCTGTTGTCCGGCGCCGTGCCCGCATCGCCGTACAGACCGGGAATAAAGGTACCCATTGACACTCCGCCCGACGGGCTGAGCAGTATCCCCTGTTCGCCTATGCTCGGCGCACGCCAGTGGCGAACCTTGCCGGCTGCCAGGGAGTGCCAGCGCAGCCAGCCGCTGGTCCAGTCGCCGGAGCGCACCCGTACCCGCGCCGCTGCCAGGTCCACGGCGACCACCACGCAGGGCAGGATCATCGCGGCGAGCATGCGGTCATGCTCCGCACTGACATAGCTCATGCCAACGCCTCCGGAGCGAAGTAGTCCGGCTCATGGCCGGGGCCGGTCTGCGGGTCGAAGCCCAGCATCAGGCTGCCCGGCGGCTGGTCCTCCCAGGCCCACTCCGGGTCTCCGAGACGCAGCGACTGCGTCCACTCGACCAGCCAGACACGCAGGCTCTTCAGCTCCTCGCGACTGCCGTCGACGGCCGAGCGTACGAAGCGCGCCGGTTCCAGAGACAGGTTCCAGGTCTGCTCGCGCAATGTCCGAACGATTCCGCAAGCAATGGATACCGCCTGGCGATCGCCATCAGGCGGCACCATTATCCGCGCCTGCAGGCGGCACAGCAGGGCGCTCTCGCCGGTACCGGGATCGCGCTCGGGCAGTAGCTCGGCTATTTCCAGGGAAACCGCCGGGGTATTTTCCGGCACGCCTGGCCAGAAGCCGATCAACTGCGCCTCCGGCAGACGCTCACGCAGTACCTGCTCGATGGCCGCGTACAGAGCCTCGAGCGTGACAGCCTGTTCAGGCATGGTTGACTCCTTCGATCAGTTTCAATGCGGGCCACGGTCGCCCGACTGTTCCTCGGGCAGCTCGCAAACCCCCAGGCGCCGGGCGGCCCAGCGTTCGTAGAGGCCGACGGCGATCTCCGCGCCGGCCGCGGCGGTCAGGCTGCCCAGCGCCGCGGCGAACAGCAGCGCGGCGCCGCAAGCCAACGCCAACAGCATCACCGCCACGCCGCAGACGATCGACGCGCCGGAGCGCAGCGCCAGGCGCCGCAACAAGGCCCAGCCGCCGAGACCGGCCTTGTCGGCACGCCACATCTCGCCGCTGACGCCGCCCAGCGCGGCGAGCAGGATCAGTACCCAGAGCGGCATTTCCGTCAGTGTCTGCGGTTCGTTGCCCATGAGTCCCTCCTTGGCAGGCAGCGCCGGGCACGTCCGCACGAACGTTTTCCCGGGCAATAAAAAACCCGGCGCCAGGGCCGGGTTCCGGTGCTTCACGAGTGCCTCCCTGGGGACGCACCTTTACAAGAATGACTACTTTTTACCGCCCGATTCCCAGCCCGGCAATGCCTTCTCGACAATCCACTGCAATAGGAGGGAGACGCACCACGATATGAGGGTGATATACCGCCCTGGGAACCTTCGCCAGGCATCCGGGCAAGTGCGTACCCACTTCCGATATGGAAAAGCCCGGCATCGACTGACGAAAAGGATGGATCCGCCAGCCCGTCCCCGCCTCTACCGTGCAGGGTCCGCTGCTGTGCATGGGGCTCGCCGCCTCCATGGGCGACAGGCATAAAAAAACCGGCCCGAAGGCCGGTTGGAAAATTCCAGGGGGGACCAGGATCCGGTCCAGGAACTCAGGCCGCCCGCCGCAACAGGCCGTCCTGGATACCCTGGTGCGCCACATGCAGGCGCAGATAAAAGGTGTTGCGGCTGCAACCGCAGTGGTGGTACTTCTGCTCGGGGAAGCTGTCGCGATTGAGATAGTGCTCCACCACCACGGTCTTCAGTTCCTCGGGTAGGCGATTTACCAGGCGATCGACCTCCGCCACACGGTCGAGGATCACCCGGCTGCCACGGTGGCCGCGGACCACCTCGCCCTTGCTGGCGATCAGCATGGCGATCAGGTTGCCGCCGGCGTAGCCGCCTCCGTTGCTGCCTGGCGCGTGCATTTCCTCGGCCCAGAGCTTGAGCATTTCATCGATGGCTTTGATCACGGTCGTGTCTCCTTTCACTGCCCGCGAGGGCTCGACATGAGGTCGGTTCAACGGCGCTCGTGGCGGTCCTGGCAGTCGATGCAGCGACTGCAACCCGATGCCGCCCGGCGGCGCGCCTGGGGAATGGGCTCGCCGCAGTCCTCGCAGTCTTCCGCGGACTCGCGGATGGCCAGCGCCGGGCGCGCCGCCAGGAGGCCGTCGAGGCGAGCCAGGACCAGTTCGTTGGCGTGATCGGCAAGGTCAGCCATGGAAAGCCTCCCTGGCGTGCCCGACGCCCGACGGCCGAATGGATGGAACATGACAGATGCGCGGCGCCGGTTCGGCGACCTGCGTTCCTCTGCGCGGAAATGGCGAGTGCGTATCTCGCGACATGGCAATGACTCCCTGTACGACGCCGCCGTACCTGAAGCAGGTCGGCGACAGAATGAATGAGCGGGACGGAGCGTCTGCATGGACGGCGCTCCGGCCCTCCAGGTGCCGGAGCGCTTTCCCGTGGCCCCGGCACCCAAGCAGTCGGCACCTGCATCGTCGGTCGCCGACAACCGGGTGCGTCCCTGCACCCATGTGAAATCTCTGAAAGGCGGGTGGGAAGTTGTGGAACTCACCCCTTCCGCTTTCTGACGGAAGAGAAATTACAACCAAAGCTATTTATCGTCAACACCTAGGCTCTTTACAGAGAATCCATCGGTCTGTAGATTGCCGAGCATGGACAAGAGCAGCCAGATCCCGCCCGACAGCTTCGCCGCTCGCCTCAAGCAGGCCATGGCGATGCGCAACCTGAAGCAGGAAACCCTCGCCGAAGCGGCAGGGGTTTCGCAGAACACCATTCACAAGCTGACCTCGGGCAAGGCCCAGAGCACCCGCAAGCTGATCGAGATCGCGGCGGCCCTGGGCGTCTCGCCGGTCTGGCTGCAGACCGGCGAAGGCACTCCAGCCGCGCGCAGTGCCGTGTCCGTGGCCGATGGCAGCCCATTGGTGCTGGAACCGCTGCATCCGTGGGACAGCGACACACCGCTGGACGAAGACGAAGTGGAACTGCCGCTGTACAAGGAAGTGGAGATGTCCGCCGGCGCCGGACGCACTGCGGTACGCGAGATAGAGGGGCGCAAGCTGCGTTTTTCCTATGCCACGCTGCGTGCCTCGGGCGTCGATCCGTCGGCGGCGATCTGCGCCCAACTCACCGGCAACAGCATGGAACCGCTGATCATGGATGGCTCCACCATCGGCGTGGACACCGCCACCACCCATATCACCGATGGCGAGATCTACGCCCTCGAACATGACGGCATGCTGCGGGTGAAGTTCGTCTATCGCCTGCCCGGCGGCGGCATTCGCCTGCGCAGCTTCAACCGCGAGGAATATCCGGACGAGGAGTACTCGCCGGAGGACATGCGCAGCCGCCAGATCAGCATGATCGGTTGGGTCTTCTGGTGGTCCACCGTACGCCACCGGCGCGGCCCGTCCCTGGTGCGGTGAGCGCCTGGCGCTCGCCCGCTCTACAACTTCAGCTA
The DNA here is from genome assembly GCF_021213715.1 of Pseudomonas sp. CP-1. NCBI lineage: Bacteria > Pseudomonadati > Pseudomonadota > Gammaproteobacteria > Pseudomonadales > Pseudomonadaceae > Pseudomonas > Pseudomonas sp. CP-1. The sequence continues at coordinate 333,170 of NZ_JAJQKY010000005.1, read as the reverse complement.
TTGAACAAGAAAACAACCTGAGCTATATTTCCCTCAACGACGTGCAGCCGCAGGAGGGAATACCATGCAGCCATCCATCGCCCCTAGCACTCCGATTCCACGCCAGGAAACCGTGGAATTGGTCTACCGCATCTTCGGCGACGTCCTGGTGCCGCTGGAGCAGGTTCGCGAACGCTGGTTTCGCAACCTGAACAAGGAAAACTTCAGCAAGGCCCTGGCATGCGGGCGGATCGCCCTGCCAGTGACGACCCTCGACGATAGCCACAAGGCCATGCAGTTCGTGGCCCTCGATCACCTCGCCGCCTACGTCGACCAGCGCGCGAACCAAGCCGGAAGCGCCCGTCGAGCACAGCCAGGTGCGGATAGCGTCGCATCCTGAGCGGCCCGCCGTTGCCAGCATCGTAGGGAGCGACACCATGCTCCGCCTGGCGGATATCGCGTGGTGATGTCCCCCCTACGAAAGCGCCTTCTGCGTAGGCAAGTAATGCCGAAGGCGTCATCCGCCAACCGGACATATCGATCACTTCATCTCGAGGCGGGTTCGGCGTCCTGCCCCCTGGCGGATATCGCGCCGCGATATTCGCCCTACGAAAGCGGTTCCGCGTAGGGCGAAGCCAATGCGTGGGTCCAGCCGGGCATAAAAAAGGCGGATGACGCAAACGCCATCCGCCTTCTTTTCTTCCGCCTCGCGCCGTCTTATTCGACGCTCTGCTCGGCCAGCGCCACGGCGCGGAACATCGCCCGGCGCTTGTTGATGGTTTCTTCCCACTCCAGCGCCGGCACCGAGTCGGCAACGATACCGCCGCCGGCCTGCACGTGGAGTTCACCGTTCTTGATCACCGCGGTGCGGATGGCAATGGCGGTGTCCATGTTGCCGTTCCATGCCAGGTAGCCGACCGCGCCGCCGTAGACTCCACGCTTGACCGGCTCCAGCTCGTCGATGATCTCCATGGCGCGGATCTTCGGCGCGCCGGACAGCGTACCCGCCGGCAGGATCGCCCGCAGCGCGTCCATCGCGCTGAGCCCCTCGCGCAATTGCCCGGTGACGTTGGACACGATGTGCATGACGTTGGAGTAACGTTCGATCACCATTTTTTCGGTGACCTTCACCGCGCCGATATCGGACACCCGCCCCACGTCGTTGCGCCCCAGGTCGATCAGCATCAGGTGCTCGGCGATCTCCTTGGCGTCCGATAGCAGATCCTGCTCCAGCGCCAGGTCGGCCTCTTCGTTGATCCCGCGCGGACGGGTGCCGGCGATCGGGCGCACCGTGACCAGGCCATCCTCGACCCGTACCAGCACCTCCGGCGAGCTACCCACGACATGGAAGTCGCCGAAGTTGAAGAAGTACATGTAGGGCGTCGGATTGAAACAGCGCAGCGCGCGGTACAGGTCGATGGGCGCCGCCTTGAACTCGATGGACATGCGCTGCGACGGCACCACCTGCATGCAGTCGCCGGCCAGGATGTAGTCCTTGATCCTTCCTACCGCGTTTTCATAGTCCTCGCGGGTGAAGCTGGCACGAAACGCCGGCTCCCGGCCCTGGGCCGCCTCGAGGTCGAGGCCGCGACGCGGGGTGATCGGCTGGCGCAGACGCTCCAGCAGCTCCTCCAGACGTGCCTGGCCGCGCTCGTAGGCATTTTCCTCGGAGGGATCGGCGAGGACGATGGAGTGGATCTTCCCAGCCAGGTTGTCGAATACCACTACGGCATCGGACACCATCAACAGGATATCCGGGTTGCCCAGCGGGTCCGGGTTCGGACAGGTGGCCAGGCGTTTTTCCACGTAGCGCACGCAGTCGTAACCGAAATAGCCGACCAGGCCTCCATCGAAACGTGGCAAGCCGGGCACGGTGGGCACCTGGTAGCGCGCCTTGAACTCCTCGACGAAAGCCAGCGGGTCGGCGCAATCGAAGCGCTCGGTTTCCATGCCATCGATGCTGATCCGCACTTGATGGTCGTAGACCCGCAGCACCGTGCGACACGGCAGGCCGATGATCGAATAGCGCCCCCATTTCTCGCCGCCCTGCACCGACTCCAGCAGGTAGGAGTTCGGCGCGTCGGCCAGCTTCAGGTAGATCGACAGCGGCGTGTCGAAGTCGGCAAGGGTCTCGAAGGACAGCGGGATGCGGTTGTAGCCATCGGCGGCCAGCCGCAGGAATTCTTCGCGATTCATGATCAGCCTCATCGGAGGAGAGAACGGTCAACAGGGTGCAAACGCCGGCTATCCGGCGGAGGATGATGTCAGGCGCGCCAGCGCCAACGCGCCAGGGCCTTGATGACCTTCATCCAGAGTTTGCTGACCGCCACGGCTTGATCTCGCTGGTCGGAGGGGGAAAGGGAGTCGTCCGGCAACACTATCTCAGCGGCCTGGTCGGCGCAAGGCAGCAGGTCGCGCAGGTTGTCGATGACCAGGGTGGGCGCTTCCTCGGCGATCGGCCGGCCGTGGTTGTAGCCATAGGTCAGCGCCGCGCAGCGCACACCGGCAGCCTTGGCGGCGAGCACGTCGTTGCGCGAGTCACCGACGAACAACGCATCTTCGGGCTCGATGCCGGCCATCTTCATCACGAACAGCAGCGCCGCCGGGTCGGGCTTCTGCTGCGGCAGGGTGTCGCCGCCGATGATCCAGCGGAAATAGCGACCCAGCTTCATCTCATCCAGCAGCGGAGCGACGAAGCGCTCCGGCTTGTTGGTGATCAGCGCCATTTCCACGCCGTTGCGCTTGAGCCACTTGAGGGTGTCGACGACGCCGGGGTAGACCTCGGTGAGCGCATGACTGTCGGCATAGGCCTCCATGAACAGCGCCAGCGCGGCTTCGGTTTCTTCCTCACCAATGCCGTCATGCTCGATGCTTCCCGCCAGGGCGCGACGCACCAGCACACGCGCGCCGTTACCGATCCACTGGCGGACCTTCTCGATGCCCGCCGGTGGCCGCCCGAGGCTGGCGAGCATGCTGTCGACCGCGGCGGTGAGGTCGGGAACGGAATCGACCAACGTGCCATCCAGGTCGAACATCACCAGACGCGGCAGGCGCGTGGCGAAGAACGGCTCCGCAGCGCTCATTACTGGTGCGCCTGGGCCAGTTCGGCATGCATGGCGCGGATGACCTCGGCGTAGTCCGGGGCGTTGAAGATGGCCGAGCCGGCGACGAAGGTATCGGCGCCCGCCGCGGCGATCTCACGGATGTTCTTGACGTTGACGCCGCCATCGATCTCCAGGCGGATCTCGCGTCCGGAGGCATCGATCAGGGCGCGTGCCTCGCGCAACTTGTCGAGGGTACCGGGGATGAATTTCTGCCCGCCGAAGCCGGGGTTGACGCTCATCAGCAGGACCATGTCGACCTTGTCCATCACGTACTTCAGCACCTCCAGCGGAGTGGCCGGGTTGAACACCAGGCCCGCCTTGCAACCGCCGTCGCGGATCAGTTGCAGGGAACGGTCGATGTGCTGGGAAGCTTCCGGATGGAAGGTGATGTAGGTGGCGCCAGCTTCGATGAAGTCGCCGATGATGCGATCCACCGGGGACACCATCAGGTGCACGTCGATCGGCGCGCTCACGCCGTACTTGCGCAGCGCCGAGCAGACCATCGGGCCGATGGTCAGGTTCGGCACGTAGTGGTTGTCCATCACGTCGAAGTGAACGATGTCGGCACCGGCGGCGAGCACCTTGTCCACGTCCTCGCCCAGGCGGGCGAAATCGGCGGAAAGGATCGACGGAGCGATGGCGAAGGGTTGCATGGCGCACCTCAAAGGGGATCACGGAAGGCGCGCATTGTAGCCGTTATCGGTTTTTGGCGGTGAAAATGACGACTTTTCGCCGCAGCAGCCGACGCCCGGACCAGGCCGGGCGCGCCCTGCGCCTCAGGCGCCGGGTTGTGCTGTACGCATCTTCTCGCTGCGCCCGCGCAGCCACTCCAGGGTCAGCAACAGCAGTACGGAGAAACCGATCAGCAAGGTCGCCGCGGCGGCAATGGTGGGGCTCAGGTTCTCGCGAATGCCGCTGAACATCTGCCGCGGCAGGGTGGCCTGCTCGGGGCCGGCGAGGAAGAGGGTCACTACCACTTCGTCGAACGAGGTGGCGAAGGCGAACAGCGCGCCGGAGATCACCCCGGGAGCGATCAGCGGCAGGGTCACCCGGAAGAAGGTGGTCAGCGGCGGCGCGCCGAGGCTGGCGGCGGCGCGCACCAGGTTGTAGTTGAACCCCTGCAGGGTCGCGGAGACGGTGATGATCACGAACGGCACGCCGAGCACCGCATGCACCACGATCAGCGACAGGTAGCTGTTGCCGAGCCCGAGCGGAGCGAAGAACAGGTAGCTGGCCACGCCGATGATCACCACCGGCACCACCATCGGCGAAATCATCAGGCTCATCACCAGTGCCTTGCCGCGGAACTCGCCGCGGGTCAGGCCGATCGCCGCCAGAGTGCCGAAGACCATCGCCAGCAGGGTCGCCGCCGGAGCGACGATCAAGCTGTTGGTCAACGAGCGCATCCACTCGGCGGACTGGAAGAAGTCGGCGTACCAGCGCAGGGAGAACCCTTGCAGCGGGTAGACCAGGAAGGTACCGGAGTTGAACGACAGCGGCACGATGACCAGCACCGGCAGTACCAGGAACAGCAGTACCAGGCCGCAGAGGATGCGCAGGGAGTAGAACCACAGGCGCTCGACCGGGGACATGTAGGGACTCAGCATGACTCGCTCTCCAATGTGTTTCGTGCGGATCCCCCTCTCCCCGCCCTCCGGGCAGCCTTTTTTCCGAAGGGAGAGGGGAATCGGTTGGCCTTCTCGGAAGGCGCTCTATCCCAGGCGCAGGCGGCTGGCGCCCACCAGCCAGCTGTAGACGACGTAGAGCACCAGGGTAGCGAGCAGCAGCAGGCCGCCGAGGGCGGTGGCCATGCCCCAGTTGATGGTGCTGTTGGTATAGAAGGCGACGAAGTAGCTGACCATCTGGTCGTTCGGGCTGCCCAGCAGCGCCGGGGTGATGTAGTAGCCGATGGACAGGATGAACACCAGCAGGCAACCGGCGCCGACGCCCGCGACGGTCTGTGGGAAATACACCCGCCAGAAGCTGGCGAACGGGTGGCAGCCGAGGGAAATCGCGGCGCGCATGTAGCTCGGCGAAATGCCCTTCATCACGCTGTAGATCGGCAGGATCATGAACGGCAGCATGATGTGCACCATCGCGATGTATACGCCGGTGCGGTTGAACACCAGTTGCAGCGGCTGGTCGATCAGGCCGAGCTTGAGCAGCGCGCCGTTGATCAGGCCACCCGATTGCAGCAGGGCGATCCAGGCGGCGACACGTACCAGGATCGAGGTCCAGAACGGCAGCAGGACCAGGATCATCAGCAGGTTGCTCTTGCGCGTCGGCAGGTTGGCCAGCAGGTAGGCCAGCGGGTAGGCCAGCAGCAGGCAGATGACGGTGATCACCGCGCCCATCCAGAAGGTGCGGGCGAAGATGTCCAGGTAGATGGCCTGGTCCGGGGTGGCGCGCGCCACTTCGCCGAGATCGTCGATCCGGTGGTCGAGGGCTGCGAGCAGGTAATAGGGCGTATAGCTGCTGGCGTTGCGGCGGATCACCTGCCAGTAGGCGGGGTCGCCCCAGCGCTCGTCGAGCTGCTCCATGGCGTCCTTGTAGGAAGCGGGCTCCTCCTTGAACGGCAGCTTGCGCGCGGTCTTCGCCATCAGGCTGCGATAACCGGCCAGTTCCATGTTCAGGCGCTTGGAGAGATCGCCGATGGTCTGGTTGCGACGAGCCTCGGCGAGATCCTGGCTGAGCGCCTTGTAGACGGCGTCGGCCGGCAGCGACTTGCCGTCCCAGGCGGAGATGGCCTCTACCGTCAGCGGCAACGAGCGAACCACTTCCGGGTTGGACACGCTCTTGTAGAGCAGCGCGGCGATCGGCACCAGGAAGGTCAGGACCAGGAAGGCCAGCAGGGGCAGGATCAGCGCCTGGGACTTCAGGCGGTTCATCCGCTCGGCGCGCGCCAGGCGTTGCTTGAGGGTGCTGCCGGTGGCCTGGGACATGGGCACAGCTGTGGCCATAGCGAACTCCGGAAAAAAAGCGGGCCGTCGGGAACGACCCTGGAAAGTGTGGAACGGTAGGAGGAGCCGCCGCGCGGCGGCCCCTCCGGCCCTCACTGGAGGGTCAGGCGAGGATTACCTGGCCGCCCAGGCGTTGAAGCGCTGTTCCAGTTGTTCGCCGTAGTCGGCCCAGAAGGTCACGTCCATTGCCACCTGGTTCTGGATGTTTTCCGGAGTGGTCGGCATGTCCTTCAGCAGGGCCTTGTCCAGCAGCGGCACCGCCTGCTTGTTGGCCGGACCGTAGGCGATGTTTTCCGAGTAAGTCTTCTGCTGCTGGGGCTGCACCGAGAAGGCGATGAACTTCAGGGTCTCTTCCTGTTTCTTCGCCCCCTTCGGGATGGCCCAGGCGTCGAAATCGTAGATGCCGCCGTTCCATACCACCTTCAGGTTGCTTTCCTTCTGCACCGCGGCGATCCGGCCGTTGTAGGCAGAACTCATCACCACGTCGCCGGAAGCCAGGTACTGCGGCGGCTGGGCGCCCGCCTCCCACCACTGGATGCTCGACTTGATCTCGTCGAGCTTCTTGAAGGCGCGATCCTGGCCTTCCTTGGTGGCGAGCACGCCGTAGACGTCCTTCGGCGCCACGCCGTCGGCCATCAGGGCGAATTCGAGGGTGTACTTGGCGCCCTTGCGCAGGCCGCGCTTGCCGGGGAATTTCTTGATGTCCCAGAAGTCCGCCCAACTGGTCGGCGCGCTTTTCAGCTTGTCGGCGTTGTAGGCGAGCACCGTGGACCAGACGAAGAAACCCACGCCGCACGGTTGGATGGCGCCGGGCACGAAGTCCTCGGTCTTACCGAACTGCGCCGGGTCGAGTTCCTCGAACAGGCCTTCGTCGCAGCCGCGCGACAGCTCCGGCGACTCCACTTCCACCAGGTCCCAGGAGACGCTGTTGGTATCGACCATGGCCTTGACCTTGGCCATCTCGCCGTTGTATTCGCCGGCGACGATCCTGTTGCCGGTGGCTTTCTGGTAGGGCTCGTAGAACGCCTTGATCTGGGCGCTCTTGTTGGCCCCGCCGAAGGACACCACGGTCAGGTCCACCGCCATGGCCTGGGCCGCGCAGGCCAGGCCGGCCGCCAGGGTGGCGAACTTCAGGCTGGCCGCTTTCAGGGATTTCGACATTATTGTTCTCTCCACAGTGCAGGGTTGCTTCGGTACGGTTCGGGACTGCCGGCGCTCACGCCGCCGGCAGAGGGTCGAGCGCCCTCACATGCTCGACCTGCCAGCCCAGCGGAACCACATCACCGACGCTCAGCGTCGGGTCCAGCTCGGCGATCGGCTGCTTGACGAAGAAGTCGTCGCGGCCGCAGACCTCCAGGCGCACACGCACGTGGTCGCCCAGGTAGACGAACTCGGCCACGCGGCCGGAGAAACGGTTGACGCAAGACTCGCTGGCACCGTTCAGGCGCACCCGCTCGGGGCGGATCGACAAGGTTACCGGCTCGCCCGGCTGGCCGACGTTGACCGCCAGCGCCTCGACCTTCTCGCCGCGCGGCAGTCCGACCACGCAGCGCTCGCCGTCGCAACTGAGAAGCTGCCCGGATAGACGGTTGTTCTCACCGATGAAGTTGGCCACGAAGGTGTTGCGCGGCTGCTCGTAGAGATTGCGCGGCGGCTCGATCTGCTGGATTTCGCCCTGGTGGAACACCGCCACCCGGTCGGACATGGTCAGCGCCTCGCCCTGGTCGTGGGTGACGTAGACCACGGTGACGCCGAGGCGCTGGTGCAGATGCTTGATTTCCATCTGCATGTGCTCGCGAAGTTGCTTGTCCAGCGCTCCCAGGGGCTCGTCCATCAGCACCAGTTGCGGCTCGAAGACCAGCGCGCGGGCCAGCGCCACGCGCTGCTGCTGGCCACCGGAAAGTTGCGCCGGATAACGCCCGGCGAAGGCGTCGAGCTGGACCATCGACAACGCGCGCTTGACCCTTTCCTTCACGTCGGTCTTGCTCATGCCACGGACGCTGAGGGGAAAGGCCAGGTTCTCGGCCACGGTCATGTGCGGGAACAGCGCATAGTTCTGGAACACCATGCCGATGTCGCGCTTGTGCGGAGGGACATTGTTGATCGAGCGACCGGCCAGGAGGATTTCGCCGGCGGTAGGGGTTTCGAAACCGGCCAGCATCATCAGGCTGGTGGTCTTGCCGGACCCGGAGGGGCCGAGCAGGGTGAGGAATTCGCCCTTGCGAATGTCCAGGTTGAGATCCTTCACGATGAGGGTCTCGCCGTCGTAGCTCTTCTGCACGCCACGGAAGCTGACCAGTACATCGCCGCCTTGAGTCTCGGCCATAACCGCACCTTTGTTCGTTTTATGGATGCTGTGCGAACAGCCTAGAGAACCCGGCGCAGGACGCAAATCGGCCGGCAAGAGAGTTTTCTATCAGGGGAAAGGAAAGCTCTTTGTAGGAATCGCCCTACAAAAAAGATGCACCCCGGAATGGGCCGAACCACTCTGGGAAGGGGCTTTCGAGAAGGGCAAAGGTTTGCGCGCCAGCGCTCTTCGGCTGGCGCGCAACGGCGTCCTCAGCGCTTGGCCCAGTTCTGGAAACGCTGCTCCAGGGCCTCGCCGTGCTCCGCCCAGAAGGCCACGTTCATACCCACCGCGTTCTGCATGTTCTGCGGTGCGGTCGGCAGGTTGGCAGCCACTTGCGGATCGAGCAGGCCTACCGCCTTGCGGTTGGCCGGGCCGTAGGCGATGTTCTCGGCGAAAGCCTTCTGCTGCTCCGGCTGGCTGGCGAAACGGATGAACTCCTCGGCCAACTGCTTCTTCCAAACCCCGACCGGCAGCGCCCAGAAGTCGAAATCGTAGACGCCGCCGCTCCAGACCATTGCCAGGGGCTGCTTCTCGGCCTGCGCCGCGGCGATCCGCCCGTTGTAGGCCGAACTCATCACCACCGTGCCATCGGCCAGGTCGCGCACAGGGTCCTGCCCGGACTTCCACCAATGGATATAGGGCTTCAGCTCGTCGAGCTTGCGGAATGCCCGCTCGACGCCGGCGGGCGTCGCCAGCGTCTGGTAGACGTCCTTCGGCGCCACGCCATCGGCCATCAGGGCGAACTCCAGGCTGTACTTGGCGCCCCAGCGCAGGCCGCGCTTGCCGGGAAACTTCTTCACGTCCCAGAAATCCGCCCAGCCCTGCGGGCTGCCCGCAACCTTGCCGGGGTTGTAGGCAAGCAGCGTGGTCCAGACGAAGATGCCGACTCCGCAGGGCTGCACCGCGCCGGGAACGAAATCCGCGGGATCGCCGACCTTCGCCATGTCCAGCTTCTCGAACAGACCTTCCTCGCAACCGCGCGCCAGCTCCGGCGCCTCGACTTCCACCACGTCCCAGGAGACGTGGCTGATCTCCACCATGCGCTTGAGCTTGGCCAGGTCGCCATTGTAGGAGCCATGCACCACGCGATTGCCGGTGGCGCTCTTGAAGGGTTTGTAGAACGCGGTTTCCTGGGCTTCCTTGTTGGCGCCGCCGAAGGAAATCACGGTCACGTATTCCGCCCAGGCGGGCGCGGTAACTCCGAGAAGGGCGCACAACAGGCCCGTCCTCATGGCTGGCAACATCGTTTCTTCTCCTTATCGTGTTGGCCGGCAAGCATCATTCCCTGCCGCGCGGAAGCCAGGTAGACAGCAGATCGCGAAAACCGGACCTGGCGCACAAGCCGCGAGCAAAACCTGGGCGAACGCCCCTGTCAGAGCAGGCGGTGCTCCATCGCGTAGCGCACCAGGTCGGCTACCGAATGCGCGTTGAGCTTCTGCATCAGGCGTGCCTTGTGGGTACTGATGGTTTTGTTGCTGACCGCCAGTTGCTGGGCGATCTCGTTGACGTTGGCGCCCTGCACCAGCCGCTCGAACACCGAGAACTCGCGCTCGGAGAGCAGCGCATGGGGCGGACGCGAATCGGTCAGGCCGACCTCGAAGACCATCCGATCGGCAAGGTCCGGGTCGATGTAGCGTCCGCCGCCGGCGACCCTGCGGATCGCGGTGAGCAGCAATGCCGGATCGCTGTCCTTGGTGGCATAGCCGGCAGCACCTATCTTCAGGGCGCGGGCGGCCATCTGCGCCTCGTCGTGCATCGACAGCACCAGGATCGCCGGCGGCTCGTTCAGCGCGCGAATCCGCGGAATCGCCTCGAGGCCATTGACGCCGGGCATGGAGATATCCAGCAGGACCACCTCGCAAGGCGTTCCGCGCAGGGTTTCCAGCAACTGCTCGCCATTGGTGGCCTCGCCGACCACCTGCAGGTCCTTGGCCATGCCAATCAGTTGCTTGATGCCTTCCCTGACGATCGTGTGGTCTTCAGCGACCAGGACTCGGATCACCACTCTTTGCTGCCTCACGCTGCTCCGCCTTGCCGGCGGTTGTTCTTGTCACGGGCCCGCGACGCCCAGCGGAATCCTCACGCTGAGCGTGGTGCCCTCGCCGGGGGCACTGTCGATGTCCAGCGTACCGCCCATCATCAGCACCCGCTCGCGCATGCCGACCAGGCCGAAGGAACTGCCACGCCCCACCGTGGCAACATCGAACCCGCGACCGTCGTCGCTGACGCTCAGGCACAGCTCGTCACCCTCGCGCAGCAGACGCAGTTGCACAGTATGCGCCTCGGCATGCCGCATGACATTGGTCAACGCCTCCTGGAGGATGCGGAACAGGCCGATAGCCTTGGCGTCGACCAACTGCGGCGAGTTCTCCGGCACCTCCACCAGGCAGGGAATCTGCGTGCGCGCCTCGAAGCGCCGCGCCTGCCACTCCACCGCCGAGCCGATTCCGGCGTCGAGGATCGGCGGGCGCAGTGCGGTGGCCACGTCGCGCACCAGCTGGAACAACTGAGCGATCAGCTTTTTCATGTTGCCCAGGCGTTCGCGCAGGCCCTCCTGGGCATCGGCATAGGCCAGCTCGCACATCGAGGTTTCCAGCTTCAGCACCGTCAGCACCTGGCCCAGCTCATCATGGACCTCGCGGGCGATACGCGCCTTCTCCTCCTCCCGCACCGACTCCAGGTGCGCCGACAGCTCGCGGAGCTGGGCGCGCGACTCGCCGAGTTCGAGTTCGATCTGCTTGTTCGCGGTGATGTCCCAGACCACCCCGTCCCAGACCGCACGACCATCCTCGAAACAGCGCGCCGAAGCCTTGATGTCGGCCCAGCGCAATTCGCCCTGGCGAGTGAGGATGCGGCCCTGCCAATGCCAGTCGCGATTCTCGTCGAGGGCAGTCATCTGGCTCGACCAGTAGCGCTCGCGGTCGTCGGGATGGACCAGGCCACGAATGCCGCGGCCGCTTTCGATCAGTTCGCGAGCGCTGTAGCCGACCAGCGCCTCGCTGCCCTCGCTGATATAGGCGAAGTCGGAAAACGCGCCGGCCCGCGGCCGCTCCAGGCGGAAGACCATGCCCGGCACGTTGGAGGCGATGCCCTTCATCCGCGCCTCGCTTTCCTGCAATGCCTCGCGGGCACGGCGGCGCTCGGTGACGTCGCTGAGGAACACCACCAGATACTCGGACGTGCCGAAGCGCAGGAAGCTAAGCGAGACGTCGGCCGGCAGCCAACTGCCGTCGGCGCGCAGGCAGCGGGTCTCGAAGCTGAGCGGGCCCTCCTCGCTATTGCGCGCACGACGCCAAAGATTCAACCAGCGGTCCATGTCCAGGCCGGGCTCGAAGTCGGCCAGCGGACGGTCCACGAGTTGGCCGTCGGCATGGCCGAGCATCTGTTCGGCGGCGCGGTTGGCGTAGCGTACGCGGCTGTCCCAGTTGACCCAGAGGATGCCCAGGGTGCTGTTGTCGATGGAGAACTGGGTCAGGCGCAGCGCCTCCTCGGCCGCCTGGCGCAGCTCCAGGTCGCGGCGGGCGCCGTACAGCCGGGCTTCCAGCGCATGCTGCTGGCGCCGCTGGAGGAACACCGCAGCCAGCGCGCCGGCCAGCAGCAGGCCGAGGAGGATCGACAGGTTCTGCCAGAACCCCGGCGACTCGCCGAGGCGCGGATACTTGGGTTGCAACCAGCGCTCGTGCAACTGGTCCAGGGACTTGCGCGGCAGCGAGCGCAACGCCTGGTCGACCACCATCGCCAGTTCCGGCCAGTCGCGACGGGTCGCCACCCGTAGCAGCTGCGGGTAGCCGATATCGCCAACCACCGCTAGCTCGGCGAACTCCGGTTCGCGGGTCAGGCGACTGAGTTGCGCTTCGTCGATCACCGCGTAGCGTGCCTGTCCGGCGAGCACGGCGCGCAGCACCTCGCGTTCGGAATCGGCCGACACCCATTGCAGGCTGCTATAGGTGCTGCTGAGGTAGTCGGCTACCGAACTGCCGGCACGCACGGCAACCCGGGTATCGCGCTCCAGTTGCTCCAATTCGACGCTGCCGCTGCCATCGCGCTTCCCCACCACCAGCCGGGAAACCCGCAGGTAGGGATCGGAGAACAGCCACAAGCGCAGCCCGGCTGGGGTCTGGCTGAGGCCGGGAGCGATATCCACGCGCCCAGCGCGCAGGGCATCGTCGAGCGCCGCCTGGTCGGGATAGCCCTGCCACCGCAAGGTCACCTGCATTGCCGTGGCCAGCCAGCCCATCAGCTCCACGTTGGCCCCGGAATACTGTTGCAGGCGGCGGTCGTATTGGGCATAGGGCGCTTCGGTGACCACCCCGACGCGCAATTCCCGATGCTCCGCCAGCCAGGTCCGTAGTTCCGCCGTCAGCGGCAAGGCGACCGACTCCTCCGCTCGCACGGGCAGGCTCAACAGCAGACAGAAGAAGAGCAGACAGCAACGACGCAACATGCCGGCGACACTCCACGGAATACACCGCAACGGAAGGAAAAGCGGGCATACCTTACCGCGAGCGCGACCGGCGAACCATGCGAAGGCTCGGCCTGACAAAGAAGTGCTCTGGGTTTAGGCTGCCTTCTGGATTGTCTATCGGGAATTTCCAATGCCGGCCTTCTCTCTACTGCCGAAGCCCTCCGCCCTGCTGCCGCTGCTATTGGCCGCCGCTTTCCTGCCGCCGGCTTTCGTTCAAGCCGAAGAGGAGGCCGCCAAGGACCAGCCGCCGGCCCCCGTGGAACGCCCGGCGGTCAGCGAGCGCAGCCAGGACGAGGCCAAGGGGCTGGAGCGCCAGTTGCCGGAGGACGGCCAGCAGATCCTCAAGGCCGGCGACGAAAGCTTCCTCACCCTCTGGTTGCCAGCCAACACCGCCGAGGCCGAAGGTGTAGTGATCCTGGTTCCCGGTGATGGCGAAAGTCCGGACTGGCCGCAAGCCATCGGCCCGCTAAGGCGCAAACTGCCGGATGCCGGCTGGCAGACCCTGAGCCTGGCCCTGCCCGACCCGCAGAGCACCGCGCCGGTTACCCGCCCTGCGGAATCCGCCGCCAGCGCCAGCGCCGACAAGGACGCCAGCGCCGCGGACAGCGCAAGCAAGCCTGACGTGAAAGGCGAAAGCGGCAACGCGCCGGCGCCGGAAAGCACCGCCGAAGCCGGCAGCGGCGAACCGGCGCAGAGCGAGGACCAGGCCCCTCCCCCAGCCATCGATCCGGTCGAGCAGCGCAAGGCGCACGCCGAACGGGTCATGGCGCGCCTGCAGGCGAGCATCGACCTGGCCCTGCAGCACGAACCGAAAAGCGTCGTCCTGCTCGGTCATGGCACGGGCGCCTATTGGGCGGCACGCTACCTGGCGGAGAAGGAGCCTGCGGAAATCCACAACCTGCTGCTGGTTGCCGCGGAGATACCGCGCGATTTTCGCCCGGCGCTGGAAGATATGGTGCCGAAGCTGAAACTGGCGACCGGCGACTTCTATTACCGCGACGCCCGCGCCGACCGCGAGGCGGCCAGGCTGCGCATGCAGGCCGGCAAGCGGCAGAAACACCCGGCCTACGTACAAATCGCGATGCAGGCGCTACCGGCCGACCCCAAGGCGGAGCAGGAGCAACTGTACCGACGAATCCGCGGCTGGCTCAGCCTTCACCTGCAGGCCGATGCGCAGAAACCTGCGGAGTGATCAGCGGAACCCCTCACGCTCTCGGACCAGGGCGTAGGCCGCCTGCAATTCACGGGTTTTCTCGGTAGCCGCACGCACGCGCTCGACGCTGGCGCCGGCTCCCGCCAGTTTGTCCGGATGGTGCTGGCTGATCAGCTTGCGATAGGCGCGTTTGATCAGCGCCGGCTCGCTTCCGGCCTCCACGCCGAGCAGCAGCAGGGCCTCACGGTAGCTATCCCGGGCGACAGCGCGCGTCCGCTTCGGCATGACCCGCGCCGACAAGCGTTCCGTTCGCTCCGCCGACCAACCCAGCCAGCGCCCCCATTGCAACACCAGTTGTCGCGCCGACTGGCTGAGCACGCCGCCAGCCCAGGCCATCCGCCAGCAGGCGAGCAATACTGCCTCCGCACGTTCGCCTTTCAGACGCGCGACCTCCTCCTGCAGATGGGCGATGCCGGCCTTGCCCTTGCCGAAGGACGCGATGGCACGCCGCTGGGCTCGCCTATCGAGCTTGCGCAACGCCATCTCCTCGCGCGCCTGGCGGATATGCATTTCCTCCACCCGCCCGCCGCTCTTGGCCAGATAGCCGAGCAACTGGAACAGCAGGTCGTCCTCATCGTTCACCGCCCGCCCGCGCAAGCGCGCCAGCAGGCCGCGCCAGGACTCCAGGCGTAACCTGCGGTCCAGCAGTTGCCCCAGCAGGCCGCCGAGCAGGGCGCCGGGGATGCTGGCCAGGGCCCAGCCGGCTCCGGCTCCGATCAGCGTAGCGGGCCAAAGCATCTCAGGCGTGCTCCGCCAGCAATCGCTCGACTTCCGCCAGGCGCTCGTGGGTACCGACGTCGACCCAGTGCCCACGATAATGTTCGCCGCTGACCCGCCCCGCGGCGATGGCCTTGCGCAATAGCGGCGCCAGCTTGAAGGCGCCCGGCTGGCAGCCCTCGAACAGCGCGGGATGCAGTACGGCGATCCCGCTGTAGGTCAGGTTGCCGCCCGCTTCGCGGGTCTCGCCCACCCGTCCGCCGGCATCCAGGTGGAAATCGCCGGCGGGATGGTGCGCCGGGTTGTCGACCAGCACCAGATGCGCCAGGTCGCCGTCGGCAAGATGCAGCCGAGAGTAGTCGAAGTCGCTCCAGACATCGCCGTTGAGCAACAGGAACGGCTGCTCGCCGAGCAACGGCAGGGCGCGGAAGATTCCACCGCCGGTTTCCAGCGGTTCTCCCTCGGGTGAATAGGCGATCCGCCCGCCCAGGCGCGAGCCGTCGCCGAGATAGGCCTCGATCTGCTCGCCAAGCCAGGCATGGTTGATCACCCAGTCGTCGACTCCGGCCTGGCGCAGCGCCAGCAACTGACGCTCGATCAATGGCACGCCGGCGGCCTCGATCAGCGGCTTGGGCGTGTGCAGGGTGGTCGGCCGCATGCGCTCGCCACGGCCGGCGGCGAGGATCATCGCCTTCATGCCTCGGCTCCCTGCGGCAGCGAGGCCAGCAGCTCGCCCAGTTCGGCCAGCTCGGGACGGCGCGCCACGGCGGTTTCCAGATAACGGAAGAAGCGTGGCACGTCACCCAGGTAGCGCGGCTTGCCGTCGCGGTGACAAATACGGGCGAAGATGCCAATCACCTTCAGGTGGCGCTGCACGCCCATCAGGTCGCTAGCGCGGAGGAAGTCCTCGAAGCTTGGCGGCAGCGGGATGCCGGCCCAGGTCGCCTTCTTCCAGTAACGACTCAGCGCGGCATGCACGCGCGGCTCCGGCCAACTGACGAAGGCATCCTTGTACAGGCAGGTGACATCATAGGTGACCGGGCCGTGCAGGGCGTCCTGGAAATCGAGGACACCCGGGTTCGGCTCGCTGAGCATCAGGTTGCGCGGCATATAGTCGCGATGGACGAACACCCGCGGTTGCTCCAGCGCGCTGCGTACCAGCAGGTCGCAGATCCGCTGCCAGCGGGCCAGCGTCTCGCCCTCCAGCTCCACGCCGAGGTGGCGGGCCAGGTACCAGTCGGGGAACAGCTGCAGCTCGCGGCGCAGCACCGCTTCGTCGTAGGCAGGCAGGACACCGGCGACATCGACCTTCTGGAAGGCGATCAGCGCATCCAGGGCCGGTTCGAACAGCTCGTCGGCATTTCCGGGATGAAGCACGTCGAGGTAGGTCTGCCGGCCCAGGTCACTGAGCAGCAGGAAACCGTTCTCCAGATCCTGGGCGAGAATCCTCGGCACATGCACGCCGGCTCCGGCGAGCAGTCCGGCGACCTTGACGAACGGTCGGCAGTCTTCCTGGGGCGGCGGCGCGTCCATCACCACCAGGCTGCGGTCCCCTCCCTGCCAGCGGAAATAACGACGGAAGCTGGCGTCGCTACTGGCCGGGATCAGTTCGGCGGGAGGCACTTCCCCCCAACCTTCGGCAACGAACAACTCGGGCAAACAAGAGTCCAACCAGCGATTCAGCTGCTGGAAACGGGCATCATCAGACATTTACGGGGTTCTCCACGGCCCTAGCCGTTGCGCAGGTCATGCTTTATTATCCAGCATCTTTTTCAGCCCATCGAGAGGCGTGCGGCCCACCGGGCCGATGGCGCGCAGGAAGCCCGGATTAACAAGATGGCAGTGAAATCCCTCGTGTTTCGAAGAAAGTTTCCCCTGCTGGTCACCGGCAGCCTGCTGGCTCTGCAGCCGGTCGCAGCATTGACTGTACAGGCCGCCGATCAGTTCGACTGCAAGGTATCGGCCACCGGCGGCTGGGATTGCTCCCCGCTGCAGAACGCCAATGCCAACCTGCCACCGCGCCCGGCGCATACCGCGACCTCGGTCAGCACCGCCGCGGCGGGCACCAGTGTATCCGGCAGCGGAGGCGAAACCGTCGAGGCAGAGCCGACCCAGCGCCTGGTCACCGAGTCCGGCGGTCGCGCGCTGAAATCCCGCAGTGCGGACTACTCGCACCTCGACTGGATTCCTCGGGAAAAACTGACCGCCGCCCAGTTGGCGGAAATCGGCCCCTATTGCGGCGGCTCCTACATCGAGCCGGTGCGTCCGGGCATGGATGACGGCGCGCCCAGCGACGAGAGCCCGACCTACGTATCCGCCAAGGCTTCGCGCTACGAGCAGGAAAAACAGATCGCCACCCTCGCCGGTGACGTGGTCCTGCGCCAGGGCAGCATGCAGGTGGAAGGCGACGAGGCCAACCTGCACCAGCTGGAAAACCGCGGCGAACTGGTCGGCAACGTCAAGCTGCGCGACAAGGGCATGCTGGTGGTCGGTGACCACGCCCAGGTCCAGCTGGACAACGGCGAGGCCCAGGTCGACAACGCCGAGTACGTGATCCACAAGGCCCATGCCCGCGGCAGCGCGCTCTACGCCAAGCGCAGCGAGAACGCCATCATCATGCTCAAGGATGGCACCTACACCCGCTGCGAACCGAGCAGCAACGCCTGGACCCTGAAGGGCAACAACGTCAAGCTGAACCCGGCCACCGGCTTCGGCACCGCGACCAACGCGACCCTGCGGGTCAAAGATTTCCCGGTGTTCTACACCCCGTACATCTATTTCCCGATCGACGACCGCCGCCAGTCCGGCTTCCTGCCGCCGAGCTTCAGCAGCACCAGCGACACCGGCTTCACCCTGGTCACCCCGTACTACTTCAACCTGGCGCCGAACTACGACGCCACGTTGTACCCGCGCTACATGGCCAAGCGCGGCATGATGCTGGAAGGCGAGTTCCGCTACCTGACCCACAGCAGCGAAGGGATGGTGACGGCCGCCTACCTGAACGACAAGGACGACCACCGCGAGAACTTCCCGGACTACAGCAAGGACCGCTGGCTGTACGGCCTCAAGAACACCACCGGCCTCGATTCGCGCTGGCTGGCCGAGGTCGACTACACGCGGATCAGCGATCCCTACTACTTCCAGGATCTGGATACTGACCTGGGTGTAGGCAGTACCACCTATGTCAATCAGCGCGGCAGCGTGACCTACCGGGGCGATACCTTTACCGGTCGCCTGAACCTGCAAGGTTATCAACTGGCGACCACCACCGACGTGACGCCTTACAACCGTCTGCCGCAGGTCACCTTCGACGGTTTCTTGCCATACAATCCGGGCGGCCTGAAATTCGACTACAAAACCGAATTCGTCCGCTTCGACAGAGACCTCGATGACGGATACTACATCGCGGACGAGAACGACCCTATCGGTTCCCGAGTACCCCGTGTCGACAACAACCTGAAGGGTCTGGCCCGGGCCAATGGCGACCGGGCACACCTGGAACCCGGCATGAGTCTGCCGATGACCCGGAGTTGGGGTTATCTGACCCCGACCCTGAAGTTCCTCTATACGAAGTACGATCTGGATCTGGACAGCCAGGGCAAGCAAACCCTTACTGCATATGACGAAACATTCGATAGCAGTCAGGATCGCTCGCTTCCGTTGGTCAAGGTTGATAGTGGCCTGTATTTTGACCGTGATATGACCTTTGCCGGCACGCAGTTTCGGCAAACCCTGGAACCAAGAGCGATGTATTTGTACGTTCCGTACAAGGACCAGGACAATATTCCAGTATTCGACACCAGCGAACCGTCGTTCAGCTATGACTCCCTCTGGCGAGAGAATCGGTTCTCCGGCCGTGACCGTATCGGAGACGCCAACCAATTGTCGCTCGGCGTGACTACCCGCTTCATCGAACCCAATGGATTCGAGCGCGCCAGCTTAAGTGCTGGACAGATTTACTACTTCCGTGATCGTCGTGTACAACTGCCCGGCCTGACCGAAAAAGATCTGGATCGTCTGCGTGCGACCAATCCTGACCTGAAAGATCCGGATACCGATAGCTGGCGTTCTCCATATGCACTGATGGGGCAATACCGCTTCAACCGCGACTGGAGGGTCAGCTCCGACTTCAACTGGAACCCCAACACCAGCCGTACCCAATCCGGCAGCGCCATATTCCACTATCAGCCAGAAGACAACCCAAACAAGGTGGTCAATGCTGGCTATCGCTACCGCGAAGATGCTCGCCGCTTCAACAGCTCCACGGGACGGTTCATGTACGGCCGCGAAGACGACATCATCAAACAGCACGACTTCTCGGTCATCTGGCCGATGGTGCCGCAGTGGTCCGTGCTCGCCCGCTGGCAGTACGACTACAACAAGAACCGCACCCTAGAGGCCTTCGGTGGCTTCGAATACGACAGCTGCTGCTGGAAGCTGCGTCTGATCAACCGTTATTGGCTTGATGTGGACGACGATGCCTTCCTTACGCAGAACGCAAAGGCCGACCGCGGCGTCTTCCTGCAGATCGTCCTGAAGGGCCTCGGCGGCATCGTAGGCAACAAGACGGAAATGTTCCTCGACAAAGGCATCCAAGGTTATCGTCAACGTGAAGATCAAGCTATGTAACCGGCTGCGCCCCCTTGCATTGGGCGCAGCACTCCTTTGCTCCTTCGCGCATGCCGAAGTGGTACCACTGGACCGGGTCGTCGCCATCGTCGACAACGATGTGATCATGCAGAGCCAGCTCGACCAGCGCCTGCGTGAAGTGCACCAGACGCTGCTCAAGCGCGGTGCGCCGCTGCCGCCCGAGCACGTGCTGACCCAGCAGGTGCTGGAACGCCTGATCATCGAGAACATCCAGCAGCAGATCGGCGACCGCTCCGGCATCCGCATCTCCGACGAGGAGCTGAACCAGGCGATGGGCACCATCGCCCAGCGCAACGGCATGAGCCTGGAGCAGTTCCAGGCCGCCCTCACCCGAGACGGCCTGTCCTACGCCGACGCACGCGAGCAGGTCCGTCGCGAGATGGTGATCAGCCGTGTGCGCCAGCGCCGGGTCGCCGAGCGCATCCAGGTCAGCGAGCAGGAGGTGAAGAACTTCCTTGCCTCGGACATGGGCAAGATCCAGCTTTCCGAAGAGTACCGCCTGGCCAATATCCTGATCCCGGTGCCGGAAGCCGCGTCCTCGGACGTGATCCAGGCCGCCGCAAGGCAGGCCCAGGAGCTTTACCAGCAGCTCAAGCAGGGCGCCGACTTCGGCCAACTGGCGATTTCCCGCTCGGCCGGCGATAACGCCCTGGAAGGCGGCGAGATCGGCTGGCGCAAGGCCGCCCAGTTGCCGCAGCCGTTCGACAGCATGATCGGCTCCCTGGCCGTCGGCGACGTCACCGAGCCTGTCCGCACCCCCGGCGGCTTCATCATCCTCAAGCTGGAAGAGAAGCGCGGCGGCAGCAAGATGGTCCGTGACGAAGTGCATGTCCGCCATATCCTGCTCAAGCCCAGCGAAATCCGCAGCGAAGCGGAGACCGAGAAGCTGGCGCAGAAGCTGTACGAGCGCATCCAGTCCGGGGAGGACTTCGGCGAACTGGCGAAGAGCTTCTCCGAAGATCCGGGTTCCGCCCTCAACGGCGGCGACCTGAACTGGATCGACCCGGAAGCCCTGGTGCCCGAGTTCCGCCAGGTGATGAACGATACCCCGCAGGGCGAGCTGTCCAAGCCGTTCCGCTCGCAGTTCGGCTGGCACATCCTGCAGGTCCTCGGCCGTCGCGCCACCGACAGCAGCGAGAAGTTCCGCGAGCAGCAGGCGGTAAGCGTACTGCGCAACCGCAAGTACGACGAGGAACTGCAAGCCTGGCTGCGGCAGATCCGCGACGAGGCCTACGTGGAAATCAAGCAGTGAGCCTGCGCTTCGCGCTCACTCCCGGCGAGCCGGCAGGTATCGGACCCGATCTGTGCCTGCTGCTCGCCCGCTCCGCCCAGCCCCACCCCCTGATCGCCATCGCCAGCCGCACGCTCCTGCAAGAGCGCGCCGGCCAACTGGGCCTGGCGATCGACCTTAAGGACGTTTCCCCGGCCGCCTGGCCAGAGCGACCGGCCAAGGCCGGCCAACTGTACGTATGGGATACGCCCCTGGCCGCCCCGGTCCGGCCCGGGCAATTGGACCGCGCCAACGCCGCCTACGTCCTGGAAACCCTGACCCGCGCCGGCCAGGGCTGCCTCGACGGGCACTTCGCCGGGATGATCACCGCACCGGTGCACAAGGGCGTGATCAACGAAGCCGGCATCCCCTTTTCCGGCCATACCGAATTCCTCGCCGACCTCACCCACACCGCCCAGGTGGTGATGATGCTGGCCACTCGTGGCCTGCGCGTTGCCCTGGCGACCACCCACCTGCCGCTGCGCGAGGTCGCTGACGCCATTAGCGACGAGCGCCTGTCCCGGGTCGCGCGCATCCTCCACGCCGACCTGCGCGACAAGTTCGGCATCGCCCATCCGCGCATCCTGGTCTGCGGACTCAACCCGCACGCCGGCGAAGGCGGTCACCTGGGCCGGGAAGAGATCGAGGTGATCGAACCCTGCCTCGAGCGCCTGCGTGGCGAAGGCCTCGACCTGATCGGCCCGCTGCCGGCCGACACCCTCTTCACTCCCAAGCACCTGGAGCATTGCGACGCGGTGCTGGCGATGTACCACGACCAGGGCCTCCCCGTGCTCAAGTACAAGGGCTTCGGTGCCGCCGTGAACGTGACCCTCGGCCTGCCGATCATCCGCACCTCTGTCGACCACGGTACCGCCCTCGACCTGGCCGGCAGCGGCCGCATCGATAGCGGCAGCCTGCAGGTCGCCCTGGAAACCGCCTACCAGATGGCGGCCAGCCGCTGCTGACGGCGGTCGGCCATCGTTTAGCCCTGCCGGCCCGACGCTTCGCTGTTAAAATGGCGCCCTTTCGCATCCGCGCCTCCCGCCTTGACCTGGGGCCCGCAGCCTGGAACCGTTTCCAATGTCCGAGCTTTACCAACACCGCGCGCGCAAGCGCTTCGGCCAGAACTTCCTGCACGATGCCGGGGTGATTCACCGCATCCTCCGTGCCATCCATGCCCGCGAGGGTCAGCGCCTGCTGGAGATCGGCCCGGGCCAGGGCGCACTGACCGAGGGACTGCTGGGCAGCGGCGCACGCCTGGACGTGATCGAGCTCGACCAGGACCTGATCCCCCTGTTGAAGCTGAAATTCGGCCTCGAGTCGCGCTTCAGCCTGCACCAGGGCGACGCCCTCAAGTTCGATTTCGCCTCGCTGGTGGAGAGCGGCGAGAAGCTGCGAGTGGTCGGCAACCTGCCCTACAACATCTCCACGCCACTGATCTTCCATCTGCTGGAGCACGCGCCGGTGATCGAGGACATGCACTTCATGCTGCAGAAGGAAGTGGTCGAGCGCCTGGCGGCTACGCCGGGCGGCGGGGACTGGGGCCGGCTCTCGATCATGGTCCAGTATCACTGTCGGGTGGAGCACCTGTTCAACGTCGGCCCCGGCGCGTTCAACCCGCCGCCCAAGGTCGACTCGGCCATCGTCCGCCTCACCCCCTTCGCCGAGCCGCCCCATCCGGCACGCGACCCGAAACTGCTCGAACGGGTGGTCCGCGAGGCCTTCAACCAGCGCCGCAAGACCCTGCGCAACACCCTCAAGCCTCTCCTGAGCGTCGAGGACATCGAGGCCGCAGAGGTCGATCCGACCCTTCGTCCCGAACAACTCGACCTGGCCGCATTCGTCCGCCTGGCCAACCGGCTGGCCGAGCTGCCAGGCAATCGTTAGTCTGGTGAGACACTCGTCAGGAATCAGGCAAGCCGTATGAGCGATACCCAGCACCAGGTCAACGTCAGGGTCGACACCCGCTACCTTCCGGAACAGTCCGCCCCGGAGCAGAACCGTTTCGCCTTCGCCTACACGGTGACCATCGAGAACCAGGGCGAGGTTCCGGCCCAACTGCTGTCGCGCCACTGGATCATCACCGACGGCGACGGCCGCACCCAGGAAGTTCGCGGCGCCGGCGTGGTCGGCGAGCAACCGCTGATCGCCCCCGGCGCGCAACACACCTACACCAGCGGCACGGTGCTGGCGACCCGGGTCGGCAGCATGCGCGGCAGCTATCAGATGCTCGGCAGCGACGGAATCGCCTTCGACGCCGCGATCCCGGTGTTCCGCCTGGCCGTACCGGGAGCGCTGCACTGATGGCGGTCTACGCGGTAGGCGACCTGCAGGGTTGCCTGGATCCCCTGAAATGCCTGCTGGAGCGCGTCGCCTTCGACCCGGCCAAGGACCGCCTGTGGCTGGTCGGCGACCTGGTCAACCGCGGCCCGCAGTCCCTGGAGACGCTGCGCTTCCTCTATGCCATGCGCGAGTCGGTGGTCAGCGTCCTGGGCAACCACGACCTGCACCTGCTGGCGGTGGCGCACAAGTCCGAGCGCCTGAAGAAGTCCGACACGCTGCGGGAAATCCTCGAGGCGCCGGACCGCGAGCCACTGCTCGACTGGCTGCGTCGCCTGCCGCTGCTGCACTACGACGAACAACGCAAGGTCGCCCTGGTGCATGCCGGCATCCCCCCGCAGTGGAGCCTGGAAAAAGCCCGCCTGCGCGCAGCCGAGGTGGAGCAAGCATTGCGCGACGACCAGCGCCTGCCGCTGTTCCTCGACGGCATGTACGGCAACGAGCCGGCCAAGTGGGACAAGAAGCTGCATGGCATCGATCGCCTGAGGGTGATCACCAACTACTTCACCCGCATGCGTTTCTGCACCGAAGATGGCAAGCTCGACCTGAAGAGCAAGGAAGGCCTCGACACCGCGCCGCCCGGCTACGCCCCCTGGTTCAGCTTCCCTTCGCGCAAGACCCGCGGCGAGAAGATCATCTTCGGCCACTGGGCGGCCCTCGAAGGCCACTGCGACGAGCCCGGCCTGTTCGCCCTGGATACCGGCTGCGTCTGGGGCGCGCGGATGACCCTGTTGAACGTCGACAGCGGCGAACGCCTGAGCTGCGATTGCGCCGAACAGCGCGCGCTGGCCAGACCCGCCGCCACGCCCGCATGAATCCCCGGCGTCCGGTGGACGCCCTGTACACAGGTACCCCGACATGAGCGACACCTTCCAGCGCATCGCCCCCGAACAGGTCCGCCAGCTCCGCGAAAACGGCGCCCAGGTGGTCGACATCCGCGACCCGCAGAGCTTCGCTGTCGGCCATATCAGCGGCTCGCGGCACATCGACAACCACTCGGTGGCGGACTTCATCGCCGCCGCCGACCTCGACGCTCCGCTGGTGGTGGTCTGCTACCACGGCAACTCCAGCCAGAGCGCCGCCGCCTATTTCATCCAGCAGGGCTTCAGCGACGTCTACAGCCTCGACGGCGGCTTCGAGCTATGGCGCAGCGTCTATCCCGCGGATACCAGCAGCGGCGAAGCGGAGTAGGCCACGCCGCTACCCCGCCAAAAAAACTGTAACTTCTCTCGCCTTTCTTCCTTTACTCCGTCCAGAACGAACTATTCTTTTCCTCAGGCCATCCAAAACAGGGGAGAGCCGGCACACCGGCTTCCGGGCCATCGGCTGTGACCGTTAGGAGCGCTGGCGGAAAGGGAAGCACCGTGCAGCGACGGAGTCTGGGGGATTCTCGCCGGCCTGGCTGGCGGCCCCCCCGCACCCGCACGACCGATCCCGCGCCGGCTCACTGCATCGAGCGAGGAGACGTCATGAGCATTTTCAGTCACTTCCAGGAACGCTTCGAAGCGACCCGCCAAGAGGAATATTCCCTCCAGGAATATCTCGACCTCTGCAAGCAAGACAAGACAGCCTATGCCTCTGCCGCCGAGCGCCTGCTGATGGCGATCGGCGAGCCGGAATTGCTGGACACCTCGGTGGACTCCAGGCTGTCGCGGATCTTCTCCAACAAGGTGATTCGCCGCTACCCGGCGTTCGCCGACTTCCACGGCATGGAGGAATGCATCGACCAGATCGTCGCGTTCTTCCGCCACGCGGCCCAGGGCCTGGAGGAGAAGAAGCAGATCCTTTACCTGCTCGGCCCGGTCGGCGGCGGTAAATCCTCCCTGGCGGAAAAACTCAAGCAACTGATGGAGAAGGTGCCCTTCTACGCGATCAAGGGCTCGCCGGTCTTCGAGTCGCCGCTGGGCTTGTTCAACCCCGACGAAGACGGCGCCATCCTCGAGGAGGACTACGGCATCCCGAGGCGCTACCTACGCTCGATCATGTCGCCCTGGGCAACCAAGCGCCTCAACGAGTTCGGCGGCGACATCAGCCAGTTCCGCGTGGTCAAGCTGTACCCCTCGATCCTCAACCAGATCGCCATCGCCAAGACCGAGCCCGGCGACGAGAACAACCAGGACATATCCGCGCTGGTCGGCAAGGTCGACATCCGCAAGCTGGAGGAATACCCGCAGAACGACGCGGACGCCTACAGCTATTCGGGCGCCCTCTGCCGGGCCAACCAGGGCCTGATGGAATTCGTCGAGATGTTCAAGGCCCCGATCAAGGTCCTGCACCCGCTGCTGACCGCGACCCAGGAAGGCAACTACAACAGCACCGAAGGCCTCGGTGCCCTGCCCTACAGCGGCATCATCCTGGCTCACTCCAACGAGTCGGAATGGCACAGCTTCCGCAACAACAAGAACAACGAGGCCTTCATCGACCGCATCTACATCGTCAAGGTGCCGTACTGCCTGCGCGTGGCGGACGAGATCAAGATCTACGACAAGTTGCTGGTCAACAGCTCGCTGGCGCATGCCCACTGCGCGCCGGACACCCTGAAGATGCTCTCGCAGTTCTCCGTGCTGTCGAGGCTGAAAGAGCCGGAAAACTCGAATATCTACTCAAAGATGCGGGTATATGACGGCGAAAACCTGAAAGATACCGATCCCAAGGCCAAGTCGATCCAGGAATACCGCGACTCGGCCGGGGTCGACGAAGGCATGGCCGGGCTTTCCACCCGCTTCGCCTTCAAGATCCTCTCCAAGGTATTCAACTTCGACCCGCACGAGGTAGCGGCCAACCCGGTGCACCTGCTCTACGTCCTCGAACAGCAGATCGAGCAGGAACAGTTCCAGCCGGAAACCCGCGAGCGCTACCTGCGCTTCATCAAGGAATACCTGGCGCCGCGCTACGTCGAGTTCATCGGCAAGGAAATCCAGACCGCCTACCTGGAGTCCTACAGCGAATACGGTCAGAACATCTTCGACCGCTATGTGCTGTACGCCGACTTCTGGATCCAGGACCAGGAATACCGCGACCCGGAAACCGGCGAGATCCTCAACCGCGCCGCTCTCAACGAGGAACTGGAGAAGATCGAGAAACCCGCCGGCATCAGCAACCCGAAGGACTTCCGCAACGAGATCGTCAACTTCGTGCTGCGCGCCCGCGCCGGCAACAACGGCAAGAACCCGAGCTGGCTGTCCTACGAGAAGCTGCGCGTAGTGATCGAGAAGAAGATGTTCTCCAACACCGAGGACCTGCTTCCGGTCATCAGCTTCAACGCCAAGGCCAGCAAGGAGGACCAGCAGAAGCACAACGACTTCGTCAAACGCATGGTCGAGCGCGGCTACACCGAGAAGCAGGTCCGCCTGCTGTCGGAATGGTACCTGCGGGTTCGCAAGTCGCAGTAGTCTGCCATCGGTACGGTCGCTGCGACCGTACCGGTCGCCGTCGCATTCGGACCTCGGCGCCTCCGCTCCGGCGGGGCGCCACAGGCCCTGAGGAGCATTCATGAGCTACGTCATCGACCGGCGTCTGAACGGCAAGAACAAGAGCACGGTGAACCGCCAGCGCTTCCTGAGGCGCTACCGTGAACACATCAAGAAGGCCGTCGAGGAGGCCGTCAGCCGGCGTTCCATCACCGACATGGAGCACGGCGAGCAGATCAGCATTCCCGGGCGCGATATCGACGAACCGGTGCTGCACCATGGCCGCGGCGGGCGGCAGACCGTCGTCCACCCCGGCAACAAGGAATTCACCGCCGGCGAGCACATCGCCCGCCCATCCGGCGGCGGGGGCGGCCGCGGCGGCGGCAAGGCCAGCAACAGCGGCGAAGGCATGGACGACTTCGTCTTCCAGATCACCCAGGAGGAATTCCTCGACTTCATGTTCGAGGACCTGGAGCTGCCCAACCTGGTCAAGCGCCACATCACCGGCACCGACACCTTCAAGACCGTCCGCGCCGGCATCAGCAACGACGGCAACCCGTCGCGCATCAACATCGTCCGCACCCTGCGCTCGGCCCATGCGCGGCGCATCGCGCTGTCCGGCGGCAGCCGGGCCAAGCTGCGCGCGGCGCTGAAGGAACTGGAGCGGATCAAGCGCGAAGAACCGGACAACCTCGGCGATATCCAGGAACTCGAGCTGGAAATCGCCAAGCTCCGCGCGCGCATCGACCGGGTGCCGTTCCTCGATACCTTCGATCTCAAGTACAACCTGCTGGTCAAGCAGCCCAACCCCACCTCCAAGGCGGTGATGTTCTGCCTGATGGACGTCTCCGGCTCGATGACCCAGGCGACCAAGGACATCGCCAAGCGCTTCTTCATCCTGCTCTACCTGTTCCTCAAGCGGAACTACGAGAAGATCGAAGTGGTGTTCATCCGCCACCACACCAGCGCCCGCGAGGTCGACGAGGAGGAGTTCTTCTACTCCCGCGAGACCGGCGGCACCATCGTCTCCAGCGCGCTGAAGATGATGCAGGAGATCATGGCCGAGCGTTATCCGACCCATGAGTGGAACATCTACGCCGCCCAGGCCTCGGACGGCGACAACTGGAACGACGACTCGCCGGTGTGCCGGGACATCCTCCTCAAGCAGATCATGCCGTTCGTCCAGTACTACACCTACGTCGAGATCACCCCGCGCGAACACCAGGCCCTGTGGTTCGAGTACGAGCGCGTGCGCGAAGCCTTCGAAGACAGCTTCGCCCAGCAGCAGATCGTCTCGGCATCGGACATCTACCCGGTGTTCCGCGAGCTGTTCCAGAGGAGGCTCGTCGCATGAGCAAGCGCCAGCCCATCGCCACCGGCTCGGAATGGACCTTCGAGCTGATCCAGCAGTACGACCGGGAAATCAGCAGGATCGCCGAGCGCTATGCCCTGGATACCTATCCGAACCAGATCGAGGTGATCACCGCCGAGCAGATGATGGACGCCTACGCCTCGGTGGGCATGCCGATCGGCTATAACCACTGGTCCTACGGCAAGCACTTCCTCAGTACGGAAAAGAACTACAAGCGTGGCCAGATGGGCCTGGCCTACGAGATCGTGATCAACTCCGACCCCTGCATCGCCTACCTGATGGAGGAAAACACCCAGTGCATGCAGGCGCTGGTGATCGCCCACGCCTGCTACGGGCACAACAGTTTCTTCAAGGGCAACTACCTGTTCCGCACCTGGACCGATGCCAGTTCGATCATCGATTACCTGGTGTTCGCCAAGCAGTACATCATGCAGTGCGAGGAGCGCTACGGGATCGACGCGGTGGAAGACCTGCTCGACTCCTGCCACGCCCTGATGAACTACGGTGTCGACCGCTACAAGCGGCCCTACCCGATTTCCGCGGAAGAGGAGCGGCAGCGGCAGAAGGAGCGCGAGGAACTGATCCAGCGCCAGGTCAACGACCTCTGGCGGACCATCCCGCGCGTCGGCGGCAAGGACAAGGAACAATCCATGGCGCGCTATCCGAGCGAGCCGCAGGAGAACATCCTCTACTTCATCGAGAAGAACGCGCCGCTTCTGGAGCCCTGGCAGCGCGAGGTGATCCGCATCGTGCGCAAGATCGCCCAGTATTTCTACCCGCAACGCCAGACCCAGGTGATGAACGAAGGCTGGGCGACCTTCTGGCACTACACGCTGCTCAACGACCTCTACGACGAAGGCCTGGTCAACGACGGCTTCATGATGGAGTTCCTGCAATACCACACCAGCGTGGTCTACCAGCCGTCCTTCGACAGCCCCTACTACAGCGGCATCAACCCCTACGCCCTGGGCTTCGCCATGTACCGCGACATCCGCCGCATCTGCGAGGAACCTACCGACGAGGACCGCCGCTGGTTCCCGGATATCGCCGGCAGCGACTGGCTGGCCACGCTGAAGTTCGCCATGAAGAGCTTCAAGGACGAAAGCTTCATCCTCCAGTTCCTCTCGCCCAAGGTGATTCGCGACCTGAAGCTGTTCAGCATTCTCGACGACGACCAGAAGGACGACCTGCTGGTCGCGGCGATCCACGACGAAGCCGGCTACCGCACCATCCGCGAGACCCTGGCGGCGCAGTACAACCTCGGCAACCGCGAGCCGAACATCCAGATCTGGAACGTCGACCGTCGCGGCGACCGCTCGCTGACCCTGCGCCACCAGCAGTTCGACCGCCAGCCGCTGAGCGACTCCACCGCCGACGTGCTCAAGCACCTGCATCGCTTGTGGGGCTTCGATATCCACCTGGAGACCCTGCAGGGCGACCAGCTCGTGCAGACCCACCACATGCCGCCCAAGGGCGCCAGCGAGGGCGAGGAAGGCTACCCGCGCCTGGACCTGATCATCCCGCCCATTTGATCGGTTGACGTCCGCCCCGACCGCCGGCCAGCATGCCGGCACGGTCGGGCCGCCCACAGCAGAACAAGAAGCCGGCCGTCCACGGGAGCCGCCATGCGCCTGTTCGCCATCGTCCTGCTCTGCCTCGTCCTGGCCACCTGCGCCAGCCACATCCCCAGCGCCCGGGTGACCCATCCGGCCAGCGCCGGACTGCCCGGCCTGCAAGGTTTCCAGTTGATGCCGCCGGAACAGGCGGTCGACGCCCTTCCCTACCGCAACCGCTATCCGCTGATAAACGCAGAGCTGCGCCAGGGACTGGCGGCCCACGGCTACCACGAGAGCGCTACCCCGCAATTCCGCGTCTACTACTGGCTGGCGCTACGCGACGCACCGCTGGAGTTCCGCCCCGACCTTCCGCCCACCTCCGGCATGGGGCCTTACCTGGCGATCCACCGCCTGCGCGACGAAACCGGGACATTGCGCGTGCGCCTGGTCGACCTGGAGGAGCGCGTTCTCTGGGAAGGCATGGTAAGCACCGGCCTCAGCCCCGCCAGGGCCAATCCGGAACAGCTCGAACTGGCGGTCGGCGCCCTGCTCCGGCAGCTTCCACGCGCCCGCTAGGACACCCTGGGGTAGACTTCCGCCTATCACGCGGAGGATTCCCATGCAGATTTACAAGGTCGGCGGCGCCGTGCGCGATCGCCTTCTCGGCCGTCCGGTCACCGATATCGACTGGGTGGTGGTCGGTGCCAGCAGCGACGAGATGCTCGCCCGCGGCTACCGCCCGGTGGGCGCCGACTTCCCGGTCTTCCTTCATCCGCAGAGCGGCGAGGAATACGCCCTGGCGCGCACCGAGCGAAAGAGCGGGCGCGGCTACGGCGGCTTCACCTTCCATGCCAGCCCCGAGGTGACCCTGGAGGAAGACCTGACTCGCCGTGACCTGACCATCAACGCCATGGCCGAGGACGAACAGGGCCGGGTAATAGACCCCTACGGCGGCCAGGCCGACCTCGAGGCGCGCCTGCTGCGCCACGTTTCCCCGGCGTTCGCCGAGGATCCCCTGCGGGTCCTGCGCGTAGCGCGCTTCGCCGCCCGCTACGCCGGCCTGGGCTTCCGGGTCGCCGCCGAAACCCTCGCCCTGATGCGCCAACTGGCGGAATCCGGCGAGTTGCAGGCGCTGACCCCGGAGCGCAGTTGGAAGGAAATTTCCCGAGCCCTGATGGAACCCAACCCCGAGGTCTTCATCCAGGTCTTGCACGACTGCGGCGCCCTGGCCGAACTGATCCCGGAAGTCGAGGCGCTATTCGGCGTACCGCAGCCGGCGGCCCACCATCCGGAAATCGATACCGGCGTCCATGTCCTGTCGGTATTGCAGCAATGCGCCCGCCACCGGCAGCCGCTCAGCGTACGCTGGGCCTGCCTGCTGCACGACCTGGGCAAGGGGCTCACCAGCGAAGCGGACTGGCCCCGCCATATCGCCCACGAGGCTCGCGGCGTGCCGTTGATCGATGCGGTGAACCAGCGCTTCAGGGTGCCGCGCGACTGCCAGGAACTGGCGCGCCTGGTGGGCGAGTACCACACCCACGCCCATCGGGCGCTGGAGCTGCGCCCGAATACACTGCTGGAGCTGTTGCAGAGCTTCGACGTGTATCGCCGCCCGCAGCGTTTCGAGGAGTTCGTCGCCGCCAGCGAGATGGACGCGCGCGGCCGCCTCGGCCTGGAACAGCGTGACTATCCGCAGGCCGCCTACCTGCTCGGCGCGGCGCAGGCAGCGCGGGCAGTCAGCGTGAAGCCGCTGGTGGAAAAGGGCTTGAAGGGCGCGGAACTGGGCGAGGCGCTGAAGCGTGCGCGCCTCGCCGCACTCAAGGCCTACAAGGAAGAACGCGGAAAGGCCTGAAGCAGCGCTTCGGGAGTCAACGCCTGGCCACGCCATTCGAATGGGGCCGGCCAGAGCTTCTGCTGGATCCTCGTCTCGCGCCAGAGATCGCCCAGCGGCTGGCGGGCGACCGGATGCTCCAGGTTCGGCGCCAGCTCGGACAAGGGCCAGAGCACGAAAGCGTTCTTCAGCACTTCGGCGCGCGGCAGCACCAGGCCATCGAAATCGCCCACCAGGTCGCCGTAGAACAGCACGTCGATATCCAGCGGCAGCCCCTTGCGCTCTGGCGCATAGCGGCCATTGTCGGCCTCGATGTGCTTGAGTCGCAGGCTCAGTTCGGCCAGCGGCAGATCGGTGCGGGCAGACACCACCAGGTTGAAGAACGGCCCGCTCTTGATACCCACCGGCTCGCTCTCGAACACCGGCGAGCAACGCAGGTCATGAAGGAAACCGGCCAGCGCATCGAGGCCGGCATGCAGGTGGCGCTCACGCTCGACATTGCTGCCGAGGCCGAGGTAGACCGGGATCAGCGACATCCGCGTTCGATCTCCACGCCAACGCCACGGGCCGCCGGCACCGCGCCGGGCTTGGTCACGCGGATGCGCAGCCAGGGAATGCCGCGCTCGCCCATCAGTACCTCGGCGAGGCGCTCGGCGAAGGTTTCCACCAACTGGAAATGCGATTCCCGGGCGAATTCCTGCACCCGCTCGGACAACGCGGCATAGTCCAGCGCCAGGGCGAGATCGTCGCCCGCGGCGGCCGGACGGTTGTCCCAGCCCAGGGTCAGGTCCAGGCGCAGGCACTGACGGATGCCGCGCTCCCAGTCGTACACGCCGATGACGGTATCGACCTCCAAGCCTTCGATAAAAACTCTGTCCACTTCGCTACCCGCTCCAAGGGATGCCACGACAAGCGTGCGCCGCCCCGTTAGAATCGAGGACATCCTCGTCCTCGGTGGAATCCATGGTCTGGCTACTGGCGATCCTCGCCTACCTGCTCGGTTCCCTCTCCTTCGCCGTCCTGCTCAGCCGCTGGTTCGGCACCCAGGACCCGCGCGCCAGCGGTTCCGGCAACCCCGGCGCGACCAACATGCTGCGCGTCGCCGGGAAGAAACTCGCCATCCTGACCCTGCTCGGCGACGTCGGCAAAGGCCTGTTGCCGGTGCTGGTCGCCCGCTGGCTGGGGCTCGGCGTGATGGAGGAGGCCTGGGTCGGCATCGCCGCCGTGATCGGCCACCTGTATCCGCTGTACTTCAACTTCCGCGGCGGCAAGGGTGTCGCCACCGCCGCGGGCATGCTCCTCGGCCTCTATCCGCCGGCCGTACTGCTGGCCGCAGCGGCCTGGCTGCTGACCTTCAAGCTGTCGCGCACCAGCTCGCTCGCCTCGCTGGTGGCCACCCCGCTGACCCTGCCGTTGCTGGCCTGGCAGCAGCCCGGAGCGCTGCTGCCGATGACCGTGCTGACCGGCCTGATCGTCTGGCGGCACCGCGCCAACTTACGCGATCTATTCGCCGGCCGCGAACGGCATTTCTAATCCATAAAAGGAAAAAACTTCATGCAGTCTGGCCCAGCTGCGTCATCGACACCTGCCTGACTGCGACCTGGCGGCCACTCAGACCGCCGGCAGCGACTCCATCGGCCAGCGCGGCTGGACGCTGATCGCCGGGCCGTCATGCTGGCCGGCGAGCAGGCGCTGGCAGCCGGCGTAGGCGATCATCGCGCCATTGTCGGTGCAGAAGCGCGGGCGGGCGTAGAACACCTGCCCCTTCATTTCGCCGAGCATCTTTTCCAGGCCGCTGCGCAGCGCCTGGTTGGCGCTGACACCGCCGGCGATCACCAGGTTCTTCAGGCCGGTCTGCTTCAAGGCGCGACGGCACTTGATCAGCAGGGTCTCGACCACCGCGGTCTGGAACGCCATGGCGATGTCGCAGCGGGTCTGCTCGCTGTCGTCGCCGGCCTCGACGCAACGCTGCCAGGTGTTCAGGGTAAAGGTCTTGAGCCCGCTGAAGCTGAAGTCCAGGCCGGGGCGATCGGTCATCGGCCGCGGGAACACGAAGCGGCCAGGAGTGCCGCGCTCCGCCAGGCGGGCGATTTCCGGACCACCGGGATAGCCCAGGCCGATCAGCTTGGCGGTCTTGTCGAAGGCTTCGCCGGCGGCATCGTCCACCGATTCGCCAAGCAACTGGTAGCGGCCGATACCGTCCACCCGCACCAACTGGGTGTGACCGCCGGAAACCAGCAAGGCGACGAACGGGAACCGCGGTGGCTGCTCTTCCAGCATCGGCGCCAGCAGGTGCCCTTCCATGTGGTGCACGCCGACCGCCGGCACGCCCCAGGCGAAGGCCATCGCCTGGGCACAGGAAGCCCCCACCAGCAGGGCGCCGACCAGGCCGGGACCGGCGGTATAGGCGATCGCGTCGATATCCGCCGGCGTGCAGCCGGACTCGTCGAGCACCTGGCGGATCAGCGGCAGCATGCGCTTGACGTGGTCGCGCGAGGCCAGCTCGGGCACGACGCCGCCGTAGACGCGATGGAGGTCGATCTGACTGAACAGCGCGTCGGCCAGCAGGCCGCGTTCGCTGTCGTAAAGGGCGACGCCGGTTTCGTCGCAGGACGTTTCCAGTCCCAGCACGCGCATGGGCTTGAGCCTTAGAGCTTGGCAAATACGAAGCCGCGCATGATAATCGGCGGCTTTGCGCCAGACCAGTGTTTTTCGATCGGAGGCTTTGCATTCCTCCGGCCGAACCGTTAATATCCGCAACCCTTGAAAACCGACGTATCCGCGCCACCTTGCCGGAGTACGTTCAACCCCCGGTAATCAGTGAAGGTACGACCTGGATGCCAGCCGTCAAAGTAAAAGAGAACGAACCCTTCGACGTAGCCCTGCGTCGTTTCAAGCGCTCCTGCGAAAAAGCAGGTGTACTGGCTGAAGTTCGCAGCCGCGAGTTCTACGAGAAGCCCACTGCCGAGCGCAAGCGCAAGGCCGCTGCCGCAGTGAAGCGCCACGCGAAGAAAGTACAGCGCGAACAGCGCCGTCGCGAGCGCCTGTACTGATCCACTCGACGCCCACGCGTCAGTGATCGTGCCTCAGCCCGGCCCCGGCCGGGCTTTCGGCTTTCCGCCATGAGCGAAATCAAATCCCGCCTCCTCGACGCCGTCAAGGTCGCCATGCGCGCCCAGGACAAGCCGCGGCTGACCACGTTGCGCCTGGCCCTCGCGGACATCAAGCGCGTCGAAGTCGACGAACGCATCGAGGTGGATGACGCCCGAGCCCTGCTGATCCTCGACCGGATGATCAAGCAGCGCCGCGACGCCCAGCGCCAGTTCAGCGACGCCGGCCGCCAGGACCTCTCCGAGGTCGAGGCCGCCGAGATCCTCGTGCTCCAGGACTTCATGCCCAAGCCCCTGGACGACCATGAGATCGACGCCCTGATCGAGCGCAGCATCGTCGACAGCGGCGCCCAGGGTCCGCAGGACATGGGCAAGGCGATGAACCTGCTGCGACCGCAGGTCCAGGGTCGCGTCGACATGGCACAGGTCAGCCAGCGCCTGAAGGCGCGCCTCTCCTCCTGAAACACCGCGCCGGCCTGATCGGCCCGGCGATAATTGCTATGCTGCCGCTCTGCGCCCACGCGCCGTCGTTTTCGAGAACACCATGGCCGGCCTGATACCGCAAAGCTTCATCGATGACCTGCTGAACCGCACCGACATCGTCGAGGTGGTGAGTTCACGCATCCAGCTGAAGAAAACCGGCAAGAACTACAGCGCCTGCTGCCCGTTCCACAAGGAAAAGACTCCCTCGTTCACCGTCAGCCCGGACAAGCAGTTCTACTACTGCTTCGGCTGCGGCGCCGGCGGCAACGCGCTCGGCTTCGTCATGGACCACGACCAGCTGGAGTTCCCCCAGGCGGTCGAGGAACTGGCCAAGCGTGCTGGCATGGACGTGCCGCGCGAGGAACGCGGCGGACGCGGGCACACGCCGCGCCAGCCGACCGACTCGCCGCTCTACCCGCTACTCAGCGCCGCCGCCGAGTTCTACAAGCAGGCGCTGAAAAGCCACCCGGCGCGCAAGGCCGCGGTGAACTACCTGAAGGGCCGCGGCCTGACCGGCGAGATCGCCCGCGACTTCGGCCTCGGCTTCGCCCCGCCCGGCTGGGACAACCTGCTCAAGCACCTGGGTGGCGACAACCTGCAACTCAAGGCCATGCTCGACGCCGGCCTGCTGGTGGAGAACAGCGACACCGGCAAGCGCTACGACCGCTTCCGCGATCGCGTGATGTTCCCGATCCGCGACAGCCGCGGGCGGATCATCGCCTTCGGCGGCCGGGTGCTCGGCGACGACAAGCCGAAGTACCTGAACTCCCCGGAGACTCCGGTCTTCCACAAGGGCCAGGAACTCTACGGACTCTACGAGGCCCGGCAGAAGAATCGCGACCTCGACGAGATCATGGTGGTCGAGGGCTACATGGATGTCATCGCCCTGGCCCAGCAAGGCATCCGCAACGCGGTGGCGACCCTCGGCACGGCGACCAGCGAGGAACACATCAAGCGCCTGTTCCGCCTGGTACCGAGCATCCTGTTCTGTTTCGACGGCGACCAGGCCGGCCGCAAGGCGGCCTGGCGCGCCCTGGAGTCGGTGCTGCCGAACCTGCAGGACGGCAAGCGCGTGCGCTTCCTGTTCCTCCCCGAGGGGGAGGACCCGGACAGCCTGGTACGCGCCGAGGGCGAGGATGCCTTCCGCGCACGCATCACCCAGCAGGCCCAGCCGCTGGCGGAGTACTTCTTCCAGCAACTGATGCTGGAGGCCGACCCCGCCACCCTGGAAGGCAAGGCCCACCTGGCGACCCTCGCCGCGCCGCTGCTGGAGAAGATTCCCGGGAACAACCTGCGCCTGCTGATGCGGCAACGTCTGTCGGAAATCACCGGCCTGTCCGGCGAAAACATCGGACAACTGGCGCACCACAGCCCGCCACCGTCGTCCATGGATCACGGAGCGAGCGGCGCCTTGGACGGCGACGACTATTTCGCCGCCAGCGCCTACTACGAGAACGAGCCCTCCCATGCGCCGTTCGACGCTGCGCCAGGCTATGGCGAGGCGCAACCGCGCAAGAGCTGGAACAAGGACAAGAAGCCCTGGGACGGCAAGAAGTGGGATGGCAAGAAGAAGTGGGACAAAGGCGGCCGCGGCGACTTCAAGACTCCGCAACGAACGCCGGTCAGCGTGGAGTCCACCACCCTCAACGCCCTGCGCACCTTGCTGCATCATCCGCAGTTGGCCTTGAAGGTCGACGATGCGGGCACCCTCGCCAGGGAGCAGGATACCTACGCCCAGTTGCTGGTGTCCCTGCTGGAAGCCCTGCAGAAGAACCCGCGGCAGAGCTCGATGCAACTCATCGCGCGCTGGCACGGCACGCCCCAGGGCCGCCTGCTGCAGGCCCTGGGCGAGAAGGAGTGGCTGATCGTCCAGGAGAACCTTGAAAAGCAGTTCTTCGACACCATTACTAAACTCTCCGAGAGCCAGCGTTTCGGCGAGCGGGAGGAGCGTTTACGCAGCGTCATGCAGAAGAGCTACAGTGAACTGACCGATGAAGAGAAAGCCTTGCTCAGAGAGCACTACAGTGTTGCCGCTTCATCGCCTTCCCAGAGCTGAACTGGCGCCTCAGCCCAGGCATCAGGTATAATCCTCTGCTTATTTTTTGCCCGCCAAGACCTTCAGTGGATAGGGTGTTATGTCCGGAAAAGCGCAACAGCAATCTCGTCTGAAAGAGTTGATCGCCCGAGGCCGTGAGCAGGGATACCTGACTTACGCGGAGGTCAACGACCACCTGCCGGAGGATATTTCCGATCCGGAACAGGTGGAAGACATCATCCGCATGATCAACGACATGGGGATCAACGTATTCGAGACAGCCCCGGATGCGGATGCCCTGTTGCTGGCCGAGGCGGATACCGACGAAGCCGCAGCGGAAGAAGCCGCAGCGGCCCTGGCCGCGGTGGAAAGCGACATCGGTCGCACCACCGACCCGGTACGCATGTACATGCGTGAAATGGGTACCGTGGAACTGCTGACCCGCGAAGGCGAGATCGAAATCGCCAAGCGCATCGAGGAAGGCATCCGCGAAGTGATGAGCGCCATCGCCCAGTTCCCGGGCACGGTGGACAGCATCCTGGCCGACTACAATCGCATCGTCGCCGAAGGCGGTCGCCTCTCCGACGTCCTCAGCGGCTATATCGATCCCGATGACGGCAGCCTGCCCGCCGAAGAGGTGGAGCCGGTCAACCTGAAGGACGATTCCGCCGACTCGAAAGAGAAGGACGACGAGGAAGAAGAAAGCGACGACAGCAGCGACAGCGACGACGAAGGCGACGGCGGTCCGGATCCGGAAGAAGCCCGCCTGCGTTTCACCGCGGTCTCCGAGCAGCTCGACAAGGCCAAGAAGGCCCTGAAGAAGCACGGTCGCGGCAGCAAGCAGGCCACCGCCGAACTCACCGGCCTGGCCGAGCTGTTCATGCCGATCAAGCTGGTGCCCAAGCAGTTCGACGCCCTGGTCGCCCGCGTGCGCTCCGCCCTGGAAGGCGTGCGCGCCCAGGAACGCGCCATCATGCAGCTCTGCGTGCGTGACGCGCGCATGCCGCGTGCCGACTTCCTGCGCCTGTTCCCGAACCACGAGACCGACGAGAAGTGGGTCGACAGCGTCCTGAAGAGCAAGCCGAAGTACGCCGAGGCCATCGAGCGCCTGCGCGACGACATTCTGCGCAACCAGCAGAAGCTGGCGGCCCTGGAAAGCGAGGTCGAGCTGACCGTCGCCGAGATCAAGGAAATCAACCGCGCGATGTCGATCGGCGAAGCCAAGGCTCGCCGGGCGAAGAAGGAAATGGTCGAGGCCAACCTGCGCCTGGTGATTTCCATCGCCAAGAAGTACACCAACCGCGGCCTGCAATTCCTCGACCTGATCCAGGAAGGCAACATCGGCCTGATGAAGGCGGTGGACAAGTTCGAATACCGTCGCGGCTACAAGTTCTCCACCTACGCCACCTGGTGGATTCGCCAGGCGATCACCCGTTCGATCGCCGACCAGGCACGCACCATCCGCATCCCGGTGCACATGATCGAGACGATCAACAAGCTCAACCGCATCTCCCGCCAGATGCTCCAGGAAATGGGTCGCGAGCCCACCCCGGAAGAGCTTGGCGAGCGCATGGACATGCCTGAGGACAAGATCCGCAAGGTACTGAAGATCGCCAAAGAGCCGATCTCCATGGAAACCCCGATCGGTGACGACGAAGATTCGCACCTGGGCGATTTCATCGAGGACTCCACCATGCAGTCGCCGATCGAGATGGCGACCAGCGAGAGCCTCAAGGAATCCACCCGCGAAGTCCTCGCCGGCCTCACTGCCCGGGAAGCCAAGGTGCTGCGCATGCGCTTCGGCATCGACATGAACACCGACCACACCCTCGAGGAAGTCGGCAAGCAGTTCGATGTGACCCGCGAGCGGATCCGCCAGATCGAAGCCAAGGCGTTGCGCAAGC
This sequence comes from Pseudomonas sp. CP-1, assembly GCF_021213715.1. Classification (NCBI taxonomy): domain Bacteria; kingdom Pseudomonadati; phylum Pseudomonadota; class Gammaproteobacteria; order Pseudomonadales; family Pseudomonadaceae; genus Pseudomonas; species Pseudomonas sp. CP-1. Next base: position 294,421 of record NZ_JAJQKY010000005.1, on the reverse strand, counting down.
TGCGCCATCCGTCGCGAAGCGAGCACCTGCGCTCCTTCCTCGACGAGTGACGAACGAACCCCCGGCCTGAAAAACCGGGGGTTTTTCTTTGCCGCTTGCCCCGCCGCCCGGCGTCTACACTTCCGCTTATATTCCCGTCCACCGCGAGACCGCCTCATGCAGCGTCTGCAGGCCGTGCTTCTCCTGTGTCTGGCCTGCTGCTGGCCGGGGCTGGCCGGCGCCCTCACGCTCACGCCCGAGGAACGGGCCTGGCTGGCCGAGCACCCGAGCATCCGCCTGGGCGTGGACACCTCCTGGCCGCCATTCGAGTTCCGCGACGAACAGGGCCGCTACCAGGGACTCGCCGCCGGCTACGTCAGCCTGCTGCAGGAACGCCTGGGCGTCAGCCTGACGCCTGTCGAACCGAAGACCTGGACGCAGGTCCTGGAGCAGGCCAAGGACGGTCGGCTGGACCTGCTGCCCGGCATCATGGCTACCCCGGAGCGCCAGGAGTATCTGAGCTTCACCCGGCCCTACCTGGACTTCCCGATCATCATCCTGGCACGCAAGAACGGCCCGATGCCGAAGCGCATCGACGAGCTCTACGGACTCAAGGTCGCGGTGGTCGACCACTATGCTCCTCACGAACTGCTGATCGCCCAGCATCCCGACCTCACCCTGCTGCCGCTGCCTTCGGTAGCGGCAGCCCTGCAGGCGCTGGCCACCGGCCAGGCCGACGCCTTCGTCGGCGACTTCGCCTCCAGCGTATGGAACCTCCGCCAGCTCAAGCTCAACGGCCTGGAGATCAGCGGCGAGACGCCATACCGCTACCAACTGGCGATGGCCGTGCCGCGCGGACAACCGATCCTCGCCGGGATCGTCGACAAGGTCCTCGCCGACCTCAGCGCCGAGGAGATCGAGCGACTCCAGGCCCCCTGGGTCGGCGGCCTGCTCGACCGACGTCCGGCCTGGCGCGAGATGGCGACCTACGGCCTTCCCATCGTCCTGCTGATCCTGGTCTCGGTCGCCATACTGCTGGCCATGAATCGCCGCCTGCGCCGCGAGGTGAGTCGCCGGCGGCAATTGGAGCGCGAACTGCGCGACAGCGAACAGCACTACCGGGGACTGGTGGAAAGCCTGAATGCCATCGCCTGGGAAATGCGCCTCGAGGAGAACCGCTTCACCTACGTCTCGCCCCACGCCGAACGCCTGCTCGGCTATCCCCTCGGCGAATGGCTGCAGCCGGGCTTCTGGCAGCGGACCCTGCACCCCATGGACGCCGAGTACGCCATCCACTACTGCATGAGCGAAAGCCAGGCCGGACGCGACCACAGCTTCGACTACCGGATGCTCGCCGCCGACGGCCGGGTGGTCTGGATTCGCGATCTGGTCACCCCGATCGCGCAAGGCCGGGACCTGCTCCTGCGCGGTCTGATGATCGACATCACCGAGGCCAAGCTCACCGAGCAGGCCATGCGCCTGTCCGAACAGAAGTTCGCTTCGGTGTTCCACCACTGTCCGGACATGGTGGTACTGGCCAATGGCGCCGACGGCCGCTTCCTCGCGGTGAACAACACCTTCGAGCAGCAGATCGGCATCGCCGCCGACGACGCCATCGGCAAGACCGCCACCGAACTGGGCATCTGGGCACTCCCCGGCCTGGGCCCGCAGGTCCTGGAAAAGCTCGGCCACGGCAACCTGACCAACCTCGAGGTGCCCCTGCGGCGCCGCAATGGCAGTACCTTCAGCGCGCTGCTCAGCGCCCAGCACGTGGCCCTCGACCAGACACCGGCGCTGGTGGTGGTGATCCGCGACATCACCCACCTGGTGGAGACCCAGGAACTGCTGCGGATCTCCGAGGAGAAGTTCGCCAACGCCTTCCATGCCTACCCCGACGGTCTGCTGATCAGCCGCCTCGAAGACGGCACGCTGATCGACGTGAACGAAGGCTTCACCCGTCTCACCGGCTACCGCCGCGACGAGGTCATCTCCCGCTCCACGCTCGAACTCGGCCTGTGGGTCGACACCGAGGACCGCAAGCGCCTGATCTCGCTGGTACGCCACCACACCCTGACCCAGGGCTTCACCGCCCCTGTACGGGACCGCAACGGTGGCATCCGCCAGTGCGAGATGTCCGCCCACCGGATCAGCATCGATGGCGAGGACTGCGTGCTGACCATCGCCCGCGATATCACCGAGCGCCAGCTCATGCAGGAGAAGCTGCAGCAGGCCGCCACCGTCTTCGAAAGCACCGCCGAAGGCGTGATGATCACCGATACCCGCCAACGCATCACCGCGGTCAACCGCGCCTTCAGCGAGATCACCGGCTACAGCGAGCAGGAGGCGCTGGGACGCTCGCCCAGCCTGCTCTCCTCCGGACAACACGACTCCAGCTTCTACCTCGCCATGTGGAACCAGCTGGAGCGCGACGGGCACTGGCAGGGCGAGATCTGGAACCGACGCAAGACCGGCGAGCTGTACCCCGAATGGCTGACCATCAGCGCGGTACACAATCCGCAGGGCGAGATCACCCACTTCGTCGGCGTCTTCGCCGATATCTCCACCCTCAAGTACGCCCAGGCCCGGCTCGACTACCAGGCCCACCACGATCCGCTCACCGGCCTGCCCAATCGCCTGCTGTTCGAGAGCCGGCTCAATCACGCCCTCGACGAGGCCCGCGAAGAGAGTCGTCCCGGCGCCGTGCTGTTCATCGACCTGGACCGCTTCAAGCACATCAACGACAGCCTCGGCCATCCCATCGGCGACCTGCTGCTCAAGGCCATCGCCGAACGCCTGCGCGACCAGTTGCGCGACGTCGATACCGTGGCCCGCCTGGGGGGCGACGAATTCATCATCCTGCTCCCAGGCCTGCACCAGGAAAGCGACGCCGAGCACGTCGCGCGCAAGCTGCTGAATGCCTTCACCGCGCCGTTCCAGGCCGACGGTCATGAATTCTTCGTCAGCGCCAGCGTCGGCATCGCCCTGTTCCCCAAGGACGGCGACGACGCCCCGACCCTGGTGAAGAACGCCGACGCCGCCATGTACCGCGCCAAGTCGCGGGGCCGCAGCCGCATCGAGTACTACACCCGCGAACTGACCTACCTGGCCACCGAGCGCATGGCGCTGGAAACCGAACTGCGCCGCGCCCTCGAGCGCGACGAGTTGCAGCTCTACTACCAACCCAAGCTGAGCCTGGAGAGCGGCTTGCTGGTCGGCGCCGAGGCGCTGGTGCGCTGGTACCATCCGCTGTTCGGGGAAATTTCCCCGGAGCGCTTCATCCCCCTCGCCGAGGATTGCGGCCTGATCCTGCCCCTCGGCGACTGGGTGCTGGAACACGCCTGCCAGCAGATGGGCGAATGGCAAAAGCTGCACGCACCGTTCGGCCCGCTGTCGGTCAACCTCGCCGGCGCCCAGCTCGGCCAGCCGCAACTGATCGAACGCCTCGAGCAACTGCTGGAGCAGTCCGGCCTGGAACCGTCGCGGCTGCAACTGGAAATCACCGAGAGCTTCATCATGAACCAGACCGAGGAGGCCCTCGCCGTCCTCCACGGCCTCAAGCGTCTCGGCGTACAGCTGGCGATCGACGACTTCGGCACCGGCTACTCCTCGCTCAGCTACCTCAAGCGCCTGCCGCTGGACATCCTGAAGATCGACAAGTCGTTCATCCGCGGCCTTCCCGACGATCCCCACGATGCCGCCATCACCCGCGCCATCATCGCCCTCGGCCGCAGCATGCAGCTCACGGTGATCGCCGAAGGCGTGGAAACCGAAGGTCAGCAGAGCTTCCTCACCCACGAAGGCTGCGAGCAGATCCAGGGCTTCGTCCTCAGCCCGCCGCTGCCGGCCGAGCTGTTCGCCAGCAAATTCCTCAAACCGCGCCAGCCGATTGGCGCTCCCCGAGAAGCGCCGGTATAATCCGCCGACCTTCTGGGGGCCTATAGCTCAGTCGGTTAGAGCAGAGGACTCATAATCCTTTGGTCCACGGTTCGAGTCCGTGTGGGCCCACCACCTTCAAAGCCGCGCACTGCGCGGCTTCAAGCTTTTGGGTCTGTCCCGCCCCGAGTGCCTTCCAGCGGCTGACCATCTCCCCTTACCGCGTTTTCGAGCGTGGTCAGCTCGTTGATCTTTCCGAGTGCGCTAGCCAAACGTCTGCATAAACGGAACGGCACATTGCCTGATTGCCGCGACCACATGCAGGGCCTGCTCGCTCAGCTCAGTTGAGCGGGCCAACACCCGCTCCAGTGCTTGCAATTGCTCGCGGATCACCTCTGTTGGCCGAGCGACATCGCAGACCTGAGCGAACTCCAGCAGCCCCTGTCGCGAGGCAAAGAGGGTCTTGTTGCCTACGACATCCAGCGCCAGTACATCTTGCGGGATATAAGCCGTGGTGTTGACGATGTCGTAGGCCGGTGCCAAGCGCAATTCGCAGCAGTGCTGGCGGCAGGTTTCCAGCACCTGCCGATAGGTCTCTACCGTTGCACCGGCGAGCCGTGCTGCAGGTCACAGGCTTTGGTGTGAATCGCCCCCCACTGCGCGATCAATCGCAGGGTGTCGGCGGCAGCAGCGCAAGTTTCGGCGAAGGCGAACTGGCGCTGGCGGAGCGGAATCCGATGGACGTGGCGCTCTGCTCGCCGCCTGAGCGTGGGAAGGCACTTATCAGGCACTTCCGAAGGCACTACCGGACGATATCGATTCCATCGCCAACGCGGTAACTTCGAAGCACTTAAACCTTCATGAAACTGTAACTTCCAACTCGATCGACAGCTCTAGAAATACATCCTCGGTATTTTCCAAGACCCTAACCAAAGTCTGGATCGTTTCGTCACAGGAAACGCTGGAGCGCCTATTCCAGAGCGCTTCGAACAATCGGTAAAAATAAAATCCAAATAATCAGACGCAGTTCAAAAACAACCAGAACAGATAGTTTTTCCGCCTTTCCCAACATGCTCCTCTCGCCTTGACTCGTTCGATGCAGCGGATCGCCCATGCGTATTTCCGGCATTGTCCGAGGCCCATTCCCTGTTCGACGCGATACCCGGCGCACCCATAACAATATGCCGCCCTCCACGGGCCGATAGCGCCAGTTGTGAGCTTGTCCACCACTGCATTTCCCTCACTGCAAGGAGAGAACATGAGTCGCTCACCCATCCCTCGCCACCGAGCGTTGCTGGCCGGTTTCTGCCTGGCTGGCGCGCTGTCCGCCCAGGCGGCCACCCAGGAAGAAATCCTCGATGCGGCACTGGTCAGCGGGGATTCCTCGCAACTGACCGACAGCCACCTGGTCGCCCTGCGCCTGCAGCAGCAGGTCGAGCGCATCCGCCAGACCCGCACGCAGTTGCTCGACGGTCTCTACCAGAACCTCAGCCAAGCCTATGATCCTGGCGCCGCCAGCATGTGGGTCCTGCCGGCCAACCCGGACAATACCCTGCCCTTCCTCATCGGCGACAAGGGGCGCGTGCTCGCCAGCCTGAGCCTGGAGGCCGGCGGCCGCGGGCTGGCCTATGGCACCAACGTGCTCACCCAACTGAGCGGGGCCAATGCCGCCCACGCGCCGCTGCTGAAGCGGGCGGTGCAGTGGCTGGTGAACGGCGACCCGGGCGCGGCCACTGCGAAGGACTTCAAGGTCAGCGTGGTCGGGGTGGACAAGACCGCCACCCTCAACGGCCTGAAGAGCGCCGGCCTGCAACCGGCGGACGCCGCCTGCAACGCGCTGACCGACGCCAGTTGCGCCAGCGCCAGCAAATTGCTGGTACTGGGCAACGGCGCCAGCGCCGCTAGCCTGAGCGCCACGGTGCGCGCACGGCTACAGGCCGGGCTGCCGATCCTCTTCGTGCACACCAATGGCTGGAACCAGAGCAGCACCGGCCAGCAGATCCTCTCCGGCCTGGGCCTGCAGGAAGGCCCCTACGGCGGCAACTACTGGGACAAGGACGCGGTGCCATCCAGCCGCACCCGGGCGCGTTCGGTCGAGCTGGGCGGTGCCTACGGCCAGGATCCGGCGCTGGTGCAGCAGATCGTCGACGGTAGCTGGCGCACGGACTACGACTGGTCGAAATGCACCTCCTACGTCGGTCGCACCACCTGCGACGACGTGCCGGGACTGAGCGACTTCAGCAAGCGCGTCGATGTACTGAAAGGCGCCCTCGACGCCTACAACCAGAAGGCGCAGAACCTCTTCGCCCTGCCCGGCACCACCTCGCTGCGGCTCTGGCTGCTGTGGGCCGACGCGGTGCGGCAGAACATCCGCTACCCGATGGACAAGGCCGCCGACACGGCGCGCTTCCAGGAAACCTTCGTCGCCGACGCCATCGTCGGCTACGTGCGCGAGGCCGGCGCGGCGCAGAAGGAACTGGGCAGCTACGCCGGCCAGCGCCAACAGTCGATGCCGGTATCGGGCTCGGAGGAAACCCTGACCCTCACCTTGCCGTCGGCCCAGGGCTTCACCGCCATCGGCCGCATGGCGGCGCCGGGCAAGCGCCTGAGCATTCGCATCGAAGACGCTGGCCAGGCCAGCCTGGCGGTCGGCCTGAACACCCAGCGCATCGGCTCGACGCGGCTGTGGAATACCCGCCAGTATGACCGCCCGCGCTTCCTCAAGAGCCCGGACATCAAGCTCCAGGCAAACCAGTCGGTGGCGCTGGTATCGCCCTACGGCGGCCTGTTGCAACTGGTCTACAGCGGCGCCACGCCGGGACAGACGGTAACCGTCAAGGTAACCGGCGCGGCCAGCCAGCCGTTCCTCGACATCCAGCCGGGCGAGGACAGCAGCCAGGCGATTGCCGACTTCATCCAGGCGCTGGACGCCGACAAGGCCGACTGGCTGGAGATCCGCAGCGGCTCGGTGGAGGTCCACGCCAAGGTGGAGAAGGTCCGTGGCTCGATCGACAAGGACTATGGCGGCGACGTCCAGCGCTTCATCCGTGAGTTGAACGAGGTGTTCATCGACGACGCCTACACCCTGGCCGGCTTCGCCATTCCCAACCAGGCGAAGACTCCGGCAATCCAGCAGGAATGCGCGGTGCGCGGCTGGGACTGCGACAGCGAGACCCTGCACAAGCTGCCCGGCACCCAGCACATCAACGTCGACCAGTACGCCCAGTGCGGCGGCGGTTGCAGCGGCAACCCCTACGACCAGACCTGGGGCCTGAACCCGCGTGGCTGGGGCGAAAGCCATGAGCTGGGCCACAACCTGCAAGTGAATCGACTGAAGGTCTACGGCGGGCGCTCGGGCGAAATCTCCAACCAGATATTTCCGTTGCACAAGGACTGGCGCGTGCTCCGCGAGTTCGGGCAGAACCTCGACGATACGCGGGTCAACTACCGCAACGCCTACAACCTGATCGTCGCCGGACGCGCCGAGGCCGATCCGCTGGCCGGCGTATACAAGCGCCTATGGGAAGACCCGGGCACCTACGCGCTGAACGGCGAGCGAATGGCCTTCTATACCCAGTGGGTGCACTACTGGGCCGACCTGAAGAACGATCCGCTGCAGGGTTGGGATATCTGGACCCTGCTCTACCTGCACCAGCGCCAGGTGGACAAGTCCGACTGGGACGCCAACAAGGCCGCCCTCGGCTACGCCAGCTACGCGCAGCGCCCGGGCAACAGCGGCGACGCCAGCAGCACCGACGGCAACGACAACCTGCTGATCGGCCTGTCCTGGCTGACCCAGCGCGACCAGCGGCCAACCTTCGCGCTATGGGGCATCCATACCTCGGCAGCGGCCCAGGCGCAGGTGGCGGCCTACGGTTTCGCCGAGCAGCCGGCGTTCTTCTATGCCAACAACCGGACCAACGAATACAGCACGGTGAAGCTTCTGGACATGAGCCAGGGGTCGCCGGCGTGGCCGTTTCCGTGAGTCGTAGCTGAGGGGGCTGGCGCGGGGTGATGCTTCTCGCTCCGCGCCGGTCCTCATGCCCCTCTCCCCGACGGGAGAGAGGGTCGGCCATGCCAGCGGGCAATGCCGTGCCAGGCTGGCAAGCCAAACTGTCGTTCAAGCTGAACGATCCTGCGCAATAATGAGCCCCTTCCACCAGCAAGGACCGCTCATGACCGACCGCCTTCCCTGCCGCGCCTGCGGCCATCTCATCCTGCCGACCACGGCGGCGAGGAACGACGGACTGTGCATGCCCTGCAAGGGCGGCTACCGGCAGAACATCGAGGATGGCAAGCGTTTCCACACGGAGCGACGGCGCTACCTGGCGAGTCCGCAGGCGCTGTACTGGAGCGCGCTGGTGAATCGCGTCTACGATGGCCGCGAGGGATTCGCCGGGCTGTCGCCGGCCGAACGGAGCTACTACGCAGTGAGCGTGCTCAGCGGCGAAGTGCACAACGGCGGCTTCGACCAGTACTTCGGCAACTCCTCCGGCGACCAGTACCAGGCGGCGCGCGCGGGTCTTCGCGAGTTGGAGGCGGAGGACGCCCTGGCCCTGCTGGAGCGAGCCGCCGCCCTGCTGTTCGGCGACGGTCCGGTGCCAGTCTCCCAGGCCGAACGCCAGTTGCGCATGCCGACCTGGGCCGATGAACCCGACCGCGACTGCGAAGCGGCCCTGGATGCGCTGGACACGCGCTTCTACGCCCTGGCCGACGCGCTGGGCGAACGCCTGCTGGCCCATGCCCGCCACCATGCATTGTTCGCCCTGGACGAGCCCGATGAAGCCTGAATTGGATGCCCTAGAGGCCTGGCTCGGACAACCGCTGCCGGCTGCCTTCGTCGCCGCTCTGGAGCAGCACGGCGGCCGCCTCGTCGAGCCGGACCTGCTGCTCTACGCCGCCGACGAGTTGCTGGAACGCAACCGGGCCTTCGAAACCTCTCTCTACTGCCCCGGTTACCTGGCCATAGGCGACGACAGCGGCGGCCGCGCCGTGGTGATGGCGCTGGACGACCACTGGCAGGCGCTGTTCCTGGTCGACCATGGCGCGATGACGCCGGACTGCTTCGAACCCCTGGCACCCAGCCTGGAGGCCTGGCTGGAAGCCGGGCCCTGCCTGCCCGAATGACGGAGAAACGCCCATGATTCCTTTCGGCCTCAGCCCCGAACAATTCCGCGAGCGCTACCGCCGCGACCTGCAACGCGCCGCGCCGGGCGTGATCCAGCACCTGCGCGAGCTGCTCCGGCAACCCTTGGAGGAAGGACTGCGCGACGGCGAGATCCAACTGTTCCTCGGCGAGGACGGACGCGACGCAGCGGAAGCGTGGTTGTACCTGAATGGCGCCAGCAACCGGGTGGACGCCAGCGACCCGCGCCTGTTTCCCGGCAAGGCGCTGGACCTGGCGCTCGGCCTGGGACATGCCCCGGATTTCGACGAAGCCTATTTCGCCGACGGCTTCGGCGGCGTCGACCTGCTCGCCGATACGCTGCAAGCCTGGTTCGCCGAGTGCTGGTGGAAGGCCGGCGGCTGGGCCTGGCCGATCCCGCTGTGGCTGCACGTACACGATGGCTTCGGCGACGGCCGTGGCATCGCCCTCACCGAACGCTGCTGAACAGGGAGACCACGCATGGAACTGATCCGCAACCTGGACGATGCGAACATGGGCGAAGTGTATTGGCGCCTGTACCGGCGCTACATCAGCCTGTTCATCGAGAACGAGGCCGACGACGCCTACGCCTGGCGCTGCGCCCGAGCCCTCGACGAACTGGATGACGCCGTGGTCGAGCGGCTTTGTGCCGCCAGCCTGCGCTACCGCGCCGCGCGCCTGGAGCGGCTGGGCGAGTCTGCGGAGGAAGTCGCGCCGGCGCGCGGGGTGCTGGAACGGATCGAGCCGGGCGAGCTGATCGTGCCCGACCCGGAACAGGGCGACGAAGCGGTGATCCACCTGTCGCTGAACTGCGAATGGGACCGCGAACACGGTATGGAATGGATCGTCCGGGGCGGCGAGGTGCTCTATGTCGGCCCCTTCCACGGCGAAGACCCGTGGCGGGACTTCACCGTGAAGGAACCATGGAACTACGCCTGAGCAGGGGCCTCAACGCTTGGCGATGATGTACACCGCGTGGACGATGCCCGGGATGTAGCCGAGCAGGGTGAGCAGGATGTTCAGCCAGAAGGCGCCGCCGAAGCCGACTTGCAGGAACACGCCCAGCGGCGGCAGGAGGATGGCGATGAGGATGCGGATCAGGTCCATGAACGGAACTCCTTGGTCCAGGGTCGATACGGTGTCCGGCGCGTGAGCCGGCGTTTTTTCGCGTCACCCTATGACTGACTCCCGCCATTCGCGGAGGGTTCAACCGCAACGGTACTCGCCGCCTGTCACGCGCAGCGGTACGCTTGAGCCTACGCTCATGCGAGCGGACAACCCGCAAGGAACATCCATGTCCGACCTGCCCCCGCGTCCCGCCTTCTGGCCGTACCTGCCGGGCTACGCCCTGTTGCTGCTTTCGGTGCTGCTCTGCGCCAGCGGCAGCTACCGTTTCGTCACCCCGATGGCGCTCGCCGACGGCGTCGACCTGGTCTACCTCAGCCAGGGCCTGGCGCTGCTACCGCTGGGTACCGGGCTGGTCGGCCTGCTCGCGGGCTTCCTCCTGCATGTCCGCGGGCGCTGGCTCGGCGCGCTGCTGGCGCTGCTGCCGGCGACGCTGATCTGCGCCTGGAACCTGTACAACTATGCCGCCCACGGCGACGAGGCGTTGTCGCCGAGTTTCGCCCAGTACACCCAGGCGCTGCTCGGCCTGCTGCTGCTCGGCGGCGTGCTGAGCCTGGTCGACCTGCTCCACGGCAGGCCCTCGACGCTGCTGCGCAAGGGCCTGCTGGGGCTGGGCTGGCTGGCCCTGGTGGCCTGGCTGGGGTTGCTGTTCTACCTGCAGCGCCTGTACGGCCTCACTTTTTGAACTGGTCGTAGGCTTCCAGCGCGCGCAGCGAATAGACATAGGCGGCGCCGGCATTCAGGGAGATGGCGGTAGCCAGGGTCTGGGCGATTTCCGCCTCGCTGGCGCCGGCCTTCAGCGCGGCCTCGGTGTGCACGCCGATGCAACCGTCGCAACGGGTGGTAATAGCCACGGCGATGGAGATCAGTTCGCGGGTCTTGGCATCCAGGGCGCCCTCGGCGCTGGCTTCCTCCAGCGCGCCATAGGCGGCGAGCATCTTCGGGTGTTGCTTGCCCAGGGCACCGAAGGCTTTTTTCACGGCGGGGACGAACTCGGTCCAGTTGTTCAGCATGGTGATATTCTCCGTTGCTTTCGCGCCGGGAGTGGCGCGTCGGGTTACCAGTCTCGACCAGTCTGGACCGCGCCGCCTGCCCATGCGTCTCTACTTTCGACCTGATCGGCTCATCCCATGGACCCACTCGACCGGCTCATCCAGCTCGCCAACCTGCAGGGCCGCCTCGACCAGCGCTGCCAGCTACAGGGCAGCTGGGCGCTGGAGCACCCGCAAGCGGTGCCCGGCGAGGCGACCTTCCATATCGTCATGGCCGGCACCTGCTATTGCGAATTCCTCGATGGCGCTCGCCTCGACCTGCATCCCGGCGACCTGATCCTGTTGCCACGCGGCACCCCGCACCTCCTGCGCAGCGACAGCCCGGCGCAACCCTGCGAACCCACCGTAGAGCGCCGCGGCAGCATCCCGCTGTACCAGTTGAACGGCCCCGGCGAGGCCCTCGACATGCTTTGCGGCAGCTACCGCTACCACGCCGGTGCCAGCCTGTTCGGCGCGCTCCCCGAGCGCCTGCTGGTGCATATGGACGAGTCGACCCAGCAGCCCCTGCGCGCGCTGATCGGGTTGATGCGCGAGGAAGCCGAGAGCACCCGCAGCGGCGCCCGCTCGATCATCGACGCGCTGGCCACCGCGCTGTTCGCCCTGGCCCTGCGCGCCTACCTGGACCGCCAACCGCTGGGCGACGGCCTGTTCGGCCTGCTGGGCGACGCCCGCCTGGGACGAGCCCTGCGGGCCATGCTGGAACGCCCGGAGCATGCCTGGACCCTGGAACAGCTTGCCCAGCAGGCGGCGATGTCGCGGGCCAGTTTCGTCCGCGCCTTCTCCGCCCTCGGCGGGACCTCGCCGTGGAACCTGCTGACCCGCATCCGCATGGAAAAGGCCCGCGGCCTGCTGCGACAAACGCAGAAGAGCCTGCTGGATATCGCCGCCGAGACCGGCTACCAGTCGGAGGCGGCGTTTTCCCGCAATTTCCGCCAGGCCTTCGGCGAATCGCCGGGCCGTTTCCGCCGCCAGGCCGACTCCGCTCGCTGAAAGCGCTACCGGCGCACATTTCGGCGATCCGCTGCTATGCAATGTGAATGATTTTCGCAACATCCTGTACGAATTCACTGACAGTACGGCTACACTGTGCTTTCCCGGCAAGGAGGCGCGGGGGTACTTGTCGCGGCACCCACTCTCCCGCTTTACCAGTACGCCCAGGAGGCAAACATGGAATGGTTTCTGAAATGCGTGAAGGAACACTACTTCGACTTCAACGGGCGTGCCCGTCGCAAGGAATACTGGATGTTCACCCTGGTGAACATCATCATCTCCGTCGCGCTGAGCGTCGTGCTCGGCCTGATCAGTGAAAAGCTCCTGCCGATCGCCAATCTCTACTCGCTCGCCGTGCTGCTGCCGGCCCTGGGCGTCACCGCCCGGCGTCTGCACGACATCAACAAGAGCGGCTGGTGGATGCTGATCGCGCTGATCCCGATCGTCGGCCTGTACCTGATCTACCTGCTGGCCAAGGACAGCGACGCCGGCCAGAACCAGTACGGCCAGAACCCGAAAGGCATCGCCTGATTCCTTCCCGCCGGGCCGCACGGCCCGGCGTTCTCCCTCTCCCTGTTTTCCTTCCCGCCCCTGACCGGGGTTAGAATGCCTCGCTCCCACTCCGGCGCCCTGCGCCAACGCCCGCAGCGAGGTAGCCCATGCCCCATCCCATCGACGCACTGATTTCCGACTGCGACGGCGTCCTGGTCGACAGCGAGGTCATCGCCGAGCGCGTGATGTACGAGGCGCTCAGCGCCTACGCGCCGCTGGAGGAGCTGCAGCGCCTGCTGGAAGGCACCTTCGGCCTGACCAGCCGCGACATCCTCGATCGCGTCGAGAAGCACTTCGGCCTGCGCATCCCCGACAGCTTCAACCGCGAGGTGCGCCAGCGCAGCGAGGAGATGGTCGCCCAGGTCCAACCCATTCCCGGCGCACGCGAGGCGCTGCTGGCCCTGGATATGCCCGTCGCGGTGGCCTCCAACAGCCGCCGCCACAGCCTGGAGCGCTCGCTGGCGCGCGCCGGGCTCAGCGAACTGATCGGCGAACGCCTGGCCAGCGCCGATATGGTCGCCCTGCCCAAGCCCGCACCCGACGTCTACCTGCACGCCGCCAGCCTGCTCGGCGTCGCCCCCGAGCGTTGCCTGGTGGTGGAAGACAGCAGCACCGGCACCCGCGCCGCCCTCGCCGCGGGGATGCGGGTGATCGGCTTCGTCGGCGCCGGGCACATTCCCGCCGGGCACGCCGAGGTACTGCGCGAGCTGGGCGCCATCGCCATCGTCGAGCACATGCGCGAACTGCCGGAGACCGTGGCGCGCCTGCGCCGGACAGTCTGAGTCAGGGCTGCCCGCAGAGGGTTGCGAACAAGGCTCCCGTTCCCGTCAGCACGAAGAAGGTCCAGTGGAAGGGCACGGCAAGATTCAAGCGCTGGATCGCCGCGACTATCCAGCAAACGCCCCCCAGAACAGCCAAGAGAATCCGCATCAGCGCCTCTCCCAACGTTCTCGCCGAGGAAAAGACTCGGAGCAGGCAATGCAAAAGCGTGCAAAGAAGCAGCACAAGCAGGGCAACGAGCCACAGCACAAGCTTGCCGATGGCGCTTCTCCACTCCTCGTAGAAGAAGTCGACCATGGAGTCGACCGCCCGTAGCACCCTGCTGTTGGCACTGGGGTTCGCCGGTTTCACTCCGTCCGCCCAGATGAGCCGCTGGATGAATTGATAGAACAGCTTGTCGCTTGGTTGGGAAATGGACAATGCGTCGATCATTGCGCGCAGTACCAGGCGCGCCTGCATCCCCAGGAAGATCATGTATGGACCGCTGAAGGCAATGATGAAAACGACGCCCCAATACAGTTTCAGATAGGCGGGCAGGTTGTCGACAAACTCGAAATAGCCCTGCCTGTCAGCCCCCAGGGTAATGATGAGAGTGGCGATGACCGCAATGAGCGCAGCCAACAGCGTGACCAGACGAGCAAGGTCCCGGGGAGGCAGAAAGAATCGCAGCATCACTGCGCCGTCGATATCCTTCGCGGCCTTCGAATTCACCTCCTTCCAGAGGCGCCAGTTCTCCACCAGATCGCCCGCCAGGCAGCGGAGGTTACCGCCATAGGCCCGGTACCGCAGCCGGAACCATTGCCGTTCGTAGAGGGAAAGCTGGACGTAGCGACTGCTCTCGGCGGAGCGCTCGAAGCCTCCCAGGTTCTCCACATTGCGACAGCGCGTATCGACGACGATATCGCCTATCCGTAGCGCAGCGATCAGAAACGGGAACAGATAGAAAGGGAGCAGACTCCTGGCTTCGTAGAGGTACTGTCCGGAGTGGCAATACAAGTCCCAGAACATCGTGATCAACACGAAGAAGAAATACAGCAGGGGAACCCAGTAGTCCCTGTGTTTCAGCAATTGAAAGAATGGCGCCCGGATAAAGATCCGGTAGTGATCTCCCACGTCCTCATAAAGATCCTGCACCGAACGTTGCGAAGCGCTTCCCATCGAGAATTCATCCTTGTAACAGCCGCTAGAGACTCTTCCAGGTCAGGTACACCCGCAAGTCGAACTCCAGCTGGTGATAGTCCGGCAGCATGTACTGGCAGAGCTGGTAGAACGCCTTGTTGTGCTCGCTTTCCTTCAGGTGGGCGAGTTCGTGGACGACGATCATCCGCAGGAACTCCGGGGCGGCGTCCTTGAACAGGGAAGCCACGCGGATTTCCTTCTTCGCCTTGAGCTTGCCGCCCTGCACCCGCGAGATCGCGGTGTGCAGGCCGAGGGCACGCTGGACCACGTCGAGCTTGTTGTCGTAGAGCACCTTGTCCAGGCCCGGCGCGTTGCGCAGGTGTTCCTGCTTGAGGTTCATGGTGTAGGCGTACAGCGCCTTGTCACTCTGCACATCGTGACGCCCCGGGTAGCGGCGCTCGAGGTACTCGCCCAGGCGGTTCTCGGCGATCAGCTGGCGGACCTGGTCCTGCAGCGATGCGGGATAGGCCTGGAGGTACTTGAGGGGGATCATGCACGGGTCCGGCGGTTCGCGGAAAACGCCCAGTGTACCGCGTCGGGAGCTCCGGCGGCCGACCGCCGCTTCGGGTAAGATGCGCGCCGTTTCCGATGAGCGGAGTGGGACAGTGGCAAGTACAGATGTGCTGATCGTTGGCGCCGGGGCGGCCGGGCTGATGTGTGCGATGACGGCGGCCGGGCGCGGGCGCCGCGTGCGGGTACTCGACCACGCCAACAAGGCCGGCAAGAAGATCCTCATGTCCGGCGGCGGGCGCTGCAATTTCACCAACCTGTACACCGAGCCGGCCAACTTCCTTTCGCGCAACCCGCACTTCTGCAAGTCGGCGCTGGCCCGCTACACCCAGTGGGACTTCATCGGCCTGGTGGCCAAGCACCAGGTGCCGTACCACGAGAAGAAACTCGGCCAGCTGTTCTGCGACAACAAGTCCAGCGACATCCTCGAGATGCTGCTGCGCGAATGCGCCGAGGCCGGAGCGGAAATCCTGCTGGACACCTCGATCGAAGAGATCGCCCGCGACGACGCCGGCTACCGCCTGCGTACCAGCGCCGGCGAGATGCGCTGCGAGTCGCTGGTGATCGCCAGCGGCGGCCTGTCGATCCCGACCCTCGGCGCCAGCGGTTTCGGCTACCAGGTGGCGCGCCAGTTCGGCCACGAGGTGCTGCCGACCCGCGCCGGGCTGGTGCCGTTCACCATCACCGACCAGCTGAAGGAGCTGTGCGCCGAGCTTTCCGGCACCTCCGTGGATTGCCGGGTGAGCTGCAACGGCCAAGTGTTCCGCGAGAACCTGCTGTTCACCCATCGCGGCCTCAGCGGCCCGGCGATGTTGCAGATTTCCTCCTACTGGCAACCGGGCGATACCCTGGAAATCGACCTGCTGCCGGACCACGACGCCAGCGAATGGCTGGCGCAGCAACAGCGCGAGCGTCCCAACAGCGAGCTGAAGACCCTGCTCGCCGAGTTGTTCACCAAGAAGCTCGCCGGACTGCTGGCCGACCGCTGGTTCGTCTCCAAGCCGATGAAACAGTACACCCCGACCGAACTGGCGGGTATCGCCGGGCAGCTTTCGGCCTGGCGGGTCACGCCCTCGGGCACCGAGGGCTACCGCACCGCGGAAGTGACCCTGGGCGGGGTGAGCACCGACGAAGTGTCGTCGAAGACCATGGAGTCGCAGCGCTCGCCGGGGCTGTATTTCGTCGGCGAAGTACTGGACGTCAGCGGCCATCTCGGCGGCTTCAACTTCCAGTGGGCCTGGGCCTCGGGTTATGCGGCGGGGCAGTACGCCTAGCGCGCCTCGGCCAGATAGGCCTCGGTGCGATAGGTCAGCGCTACCTGCTCCTTCCCCTTGAGCGCCGGGTGGCTGGCGACCAGCTCGCGCAATTGCGCCGCCACGGCGTTCTTTTCCGTCTCCGGCAAGGCGGCGATGAAGCTCACCGAAAGGAAGCGCGAGACGATCACCTGCTCCGGCGGGCCGACATGCTCGTAGGCGAAGGTGGAAAGTCGCAGCGGTCCGAAGGGCGCACGCTCGAACGGCCGACGCCAGTCGCCCTTGTAGAAACGCGGCGCATCGCCTTCGTAGGGGGTGATGATGCGGGTGATCTCGGCGACCCAATCCAGCGACTCGTCACGCACGTTCCACACCAGCCCCAGCCTGCCTTCCGCCGTCAGCACGCGGCGCATTTCCTCCAGCGCCTCCACGGTGGCGAACCAATGAAAGGCCTGTGCGCACACCAGGGCGTCGGCGAAGCCGTTGGCTAACGGAATCGACTGGGCGCTACCGGCCAGCGCCTGGACCTGCGGCAAGGCTTCGGCGAGCTGGGCGCGCATCGCATCCACCGGTTCCACCGCGACCACCCGCGCGCCGGTACGGGCCAGCAGGCGGGTGAACTTGCCGGTGCCGGCGCCGAGCTCCACCGCGACGGTCTGCGGACGCAGGCCAAGGGCATCGCGCAGCCAGTCGGAGAGCGCTTCCGGGTACTCGGGCCGGCCCTGGGCGTAACGCTGGGCCTCGGCGCTGAAACCTTGCTGGGCGGCGCTGTGTACGGACGACATGAGGGACCTCCTGGGCGGCAGGGAAAGCCCGAGGTATAGCACAGCGGTTTTCCTCCGAATTCCAGACGAACGGTTCAAAGCCTTGCGCAGCGTGGCTCGCAGCCATTGGTCAGGGGCTTCGTGGACCTCTCGGGGAAGAGGCTATTGTCGATCCGAAGGCCCACCCGACGACCAGGGTAAAAGCCATTCCGGCACACGCCGGCATCCCCCGCCACAACCAGGAGTCAGCCATGAGCAGCGAAGTCAGCGCCATCCGCCAATTGATCGAAGACTGGCGAGCCGCCGTCCGCGCCAGCGACGTTCCGCGCATCGTCTCGTACTACGCGGAGGACATCGTCGCCTTCGACGCCATCCTGCAATTGCAATTCAAGGGGCGCGACGCCTACCAGAAGCACTGGCAGGCCTGCACCGAGATGTGCAAAGGACCGATGACCTTCGATATCGCCGAACTGCAGATCCATGCCGACCAGCAGGTCGCCTTCGCCCACTACCTCTGCCACTGCGGCGGCACCGGCCCGGACGGCAAGCCGCACTCCTCGTGGATGCGGGTCAGCGCCGGCTACCGCAAGCAAGGCGACGGCTGGAAGGTGATCCACGAGCATTTCTCGGCGCCGTTCGACATGGACGGCAAGGCGCTGTTCGACCTGCAGCCCTGACTCAGCGCCGCGCGGCGGTCGTCGCCGGGTCGGCGCAGCGTTTCACTGCGCGAGGGCTGAGCAGCGAGCAAGGCTTGCCGACCAGGTAGCTGCGGTAGACCTTCAGCAGCGTAGCCTGGCTGTAGCGGCAGCCCTTGCCGCTCTTGCGCAGGCAGGGGCTCTCGAACTCGAAGCGACCGTTGACCGGCTCGGCCAGCTGGATGCGCAACGCCGGCCAGGTGGAGCGTTGCGGCGCCGGCGGGGTTTCCAGTCGGCGACCGTCGCGCACCACCAGTTCGCCGCCGGCCTCTGCATAGTCGAAGACGAACAGCAGGGTGCGCGAAGTCTTGGTCGTGCAGTCGCTGCGCGCCAGGCAATCCTGCGGATCGGCGGGATCACGCGCTACGCTCGGCGAAGCGGCCTCCTCGACGTCGCGGGACGGCGCGTGCAGGCCAGCGCAACCGGCCAGCAGGAGGAACGGCAGGGTCAGGAGCCAGCGGCGCATCGGATTTCCCCGGGGCGGATGTGCAAGAGCCCCGACCAGCGGGGCTCCCGTTCGAACGAAGGCGCTTAGTTGACCTTCGGATCCAGCTCGCCGCGGGCGTAGCGCTGGAACATGCCTTCCAGGGAGATCGGCTTGATCTTGGAAGCGTTGCCGGCGGTGCCGAAGGCTTCGTAGCGAGCGATGCAGATGTCGCGCATGGCCTCGACGGTCTTGGAGAAGTACTTGCGCGGGTCGAACTCGCTCGGGTTCTGCGCCAGGAAGCGGCGGATGGCACCGGTGGAGGCCAAGCGCAGGTCGGTGTCGATGTTCACCTTGCGCACGCCGTACTTGATGCCCTCGACGATTTCCTCGACCGGCACGCCGTAGGTCTCTTTGATCTCGCCGCCGTACTCGTTGATGATCGCCAGCCAGTCCTGCGGTACCGAGGAAGAGCCGTGCATCACCAGGTGGGTGTCCGGGATGCGCGCGTGGATTTCCTTGATGCGCTGGATCGACAGGGTGTCCCCGGTCGGCGGCTTGGTGAACTTGTAGGCGCCGTGGCTGGTGCCGATGGCGATGGCCAGGGCGTCGACCTTGGTCTTCTTCACGAAGTCGGCGGCTTCTTCCGGGTCGGTCAGCAACTGGCTGTGGTCCAGCACGCCTTCCGCGCCGACGCCGTCTTCCTCGCCGGCCATGCCGGTTTCCAGGGAACCCAGGCAGCCCAGCTCGCCTTCCACGGACACGCCGCAGGCATGGGCGAACGCCACGGTCTGCTGGGTCACGCGGACGTTGTAGTCGTAGTCGGCAGGGGTCTTGCCGTCTTCACGCAGGGAGCCGTCCATCATCACCGAGCTGAAGCCCAGCTGGATGGAACGCTGGCAGACGTCGGGACTGGTGCCGTGATCCTGGTGCATGACCACCGGGATGTGCGGGAATTCTTCGATCGCGGCGAGGATCAGGTGGCGCAGGAAGGGCGCGCCGGCGTATTTGCGAGCACCGGCGGAAGCCTGGACGATCACGGGCGAATCGGTCTTGTCGGCCGCTTCCATGATGGCGCGCATCTGCTCGAGGTTGTTGACGTTGAAGGCCGGCACGCCGTAGCCGAATTCGGCGGCGTGATCCAGCATCTGGCGCATGCTGATGAGTGCCATGGTTCTCGTATCTCCCAATCGCGGGGTCGTTCAGTGATTCAGAAGCCTGCCGCAGGGGCAGGCCCGGTTCAAGTTCCTTGCGAGGAGCGGTCGCGGCGCCGCGCCCCTGCCGGCGCGACTCAGCGCGCCTTGCAACCGCGACCGATGAGGTCGTCGGTTTCGACCCAGTACACCAGGCCTTCGTCGTTCTCCAGGTGGAAGCCCAGGCGTCCGTCGCTATAGAAAGCGCCGACGGCCGCAGGTTCCTGCTCCAGATGGTGGACCACGTCGTCCTCGTCCTTCAGGCGCAGGTCGACGATGTTCTTGCTGCCGTCGATATAGCGCCATTCGATCACCGCCTTGCTGTCGCAGGTCCAGCGGGTCCAGTCCTTGCCACCGGGCTTGCCCGAGGAGCCGGAGCAGCCGGCCAGCAGGGCCGCGGCGGCGAAGCCGCCGAGCAGGGCGATACGCGAGTAGTTCATGTCCATCCTCCATCCGTGCGGAACGCTCCGCCGCACCTCGCCGGGCCGCAAGCGGCCCGCGCGGCGGCCGGCTGGCCTTGCCTGTCACAGGAAAGGCGCAATGCTACTGCGTACGCTGGCGAATCCCCAGCCCTTTCCGTAGAAACTGGCAGAAAAGCACTACGGGCATTCCACCGGCTTTTGTCCGGCGGTCGGATCGCCGCTGCTCTGCTGCTCGACCCGCTGGCGGTTCTGCTCGGTCGGCACCATCACGTCCGGCGGACTGATCACCTCGCAGGTGCTCGGGCGTCGACCGCCATCGCCGCTACAGGCGGCCAGGCCCAGGCAGAACATCAGGAGTGGCAAGGTTACGGAACGCATGGGGCACCTCCTTTTTTCGTCGTCCTCAAAGGTGTGACCCCCGAGGACGGCGAATGGTTTGCCCCGTCTGCGTCAGCCCTTGGCGCGCTGCTCCAGGATTTCCACGGCCGGCAGGACCTTGCCCTCGACGAACTCGAGGAACGCGCCGCCACCGGTGGAAATATAGGAGATCCGCTCGGCGATGCCGTACTTGTCGATCGCCGCCAGGGTATCGCCGCCGCCGGCGATGGAGAACGCCGCGCTATCGGCGATGGCATTGGCCAGGGTACGGGTGCCCTCGCCGAACTGGTCGAACTCGAACACCCCGACCGGACCGTTCCACAGGATGGTCTTCGAGGTCTTCAGCAGCTCGGCGAACTGCGCGGCGGTCTGCGGGCCGATGTCGAGGATCATGTCGTCGTCGGCGACCTCGGCGATGGCCTTGACGGTCGCCACGGCGCTCTCGGCGAATTCCTTGGCCACCACCACGTCCACCGGCAGCGGCACCTTGACCTTGGCGGCGATGGCCTTGGCGGTCTCGACCAGGTCGGCCTCGTACAGCGACTTGCCGACCTTGTGTCCGGCCGCGGCGAGGAAGGTGTTGGCGATGCCGCCGCCGACGATCAGTTGGTCGCAGATGCCGGCCAGGCTGTTCAGCACGTCGAGCTTGGTGGAAACCTTGGAGCCGGCGACGATCGCCGCCATCGGCCGCGCCGGGTTGCCCAGCGCCTTGCCCAGCGCGTCCAGTTCGGCGGCCAGCAGCGGGCCGGCGGCGGCGACCTTGGCGAACCTGGCCACGCCGTGGGTCGACCCCTCGGCGCGGTGGGCGGTACCGAAGGCATCCATCACGAACACGTCGCACAGCGCGGCGTACTTCTGCGCCAGCTCGTCGGCGTTCTTCTTCTCGCCCTTGTTGAAGCGCACGTTCTCGAACAGCACCAGGTCGCCCGCCTTGACCTCGACGCCGTCGAGGTAGTCGGCCAGCAGCGGCACTTCGCGGCCCAGGGCCTTGGACAGGTACTCGGCCACCGGCTTCAGGCTGTTCTCGGCGGAGAACTCGCCCTCGGTCGGACGGCCCAGGTGCGAGCAGACCATCACCGCCGCGCCCTTCTCCAGGGCCAGCTTGAGGGTCGGCAGGGCGGCCTTGATCCGTGCATCGCTCTGCACCTGGCCGTCCTTCACGGGCACGTTGAGGTCCTCGCGGATCAGCACGCGCTTACCTTTGAGGTCGAGGTCAGTCATCTTCAACACGGTCATGACAATCAGTCCTTGGGTACTTGTTGATCAGGCACGGCGGCGCGCAGGTAGTGTCCGGCGACGTCGAGCATACGGTTGGCGAATCCCCATTCGTTGTCGAACCAGGCCAGCAGATTGACCAGGCGAGGCCCGGAAACGCGGGTCTGGCTGCCATCGACGATGGCCGAATGGGGGTCGTGGTTGAAATCGCAACTGGCGTGCGGCAGCTCGGTATAAGCCAGCAGTCCGCGCAGCGGGCCGCTTTCGGCGGCCTCGCGAAGCACCCGGTTGATCTCGGCGGCGGAGGTGTCGCGGGAAGTCTGCAGGGTGATGTCCAGCGCCGAGACGTTCACCGTGGGCACGCGTATGGCTTTGGCCTGGATGCGCCCGGCAAGTTCCGGCAACAGGCGTTCGATGCCGCGCGCCAGACCGGTGGACACCGGGATCACCGACTGGAACGCCGAACGGGTACGGCGCAGGTCCTCATGGTGGTAGGCGTCGATCACCGGCTGGTCGTTCATCGCCGAGTGGATGGTGGTGATCGACACGTATTCCAGGCCGATCGCCTCGTTCAGCAGCTTGAGCAGCGGCACCCCGCAATTGGTCGTGCAGGAGGCGTTGGAGACCAGCGTTTCTCGGCCGCTGAGGTCCTGCTGGTTGACCCCATAGACGATGGTGGCGTCGATGTCCGCCTCGCTCGCCATCGGCTGCGAGAACAGCACCCGCGGCGCGCCGGCGCGGAGGAAACGCTCGGCCTGGGCGCGATTGGTGTACTGGCCGGAGCACTCCAGCACCAGGTCGACCCGCAGCGCCTGCCAGTCGATGGCCTCCGGAGTCGGGCTGCGCAGCACCTTCACGCAATCGCCGTTGATGTGCAGGCAGTCGCCGTCGACCTTCACTTCGCCGGGAAAGCGGCCATGGGTGGAGTCGAAGCGGGTCAGGTACTCGACGCTGGCCTGGTCGGCCAGGTCGTTCAGCGCGACGATCTCGAAGCCCAGTTGCTCCGGGCGCTCGTGCAGCGCGCGCAGGACGCAGCGGCCGATACGGCCATAGCCATTGAGCGCGACGCGAAAAGGCGGGGTGGACATCGGCAGGGATAGCTCCGGCAAGGGGCCAGTGAAAGGCGCCAATTATGCGGGGGATGGGCCCGCCTGGGAACCGTCCGCGACCCGCGCGGCGCGGCATGCGCCGCGGCGACGGCTCGCGCGCTGGCGCTGAAACGATTCATGCGACACCTGGCTGGCGCGACCGCGTTCCGCTGTGCAAGGCTCGCCCGCATCCACCGACCGCCAGGAGCGCCAGATGCCCCGCTTCGCCGCCAACCTCAGCATGCTCTACCCCCGCCACGACTTCCTCGAACGCTTCGCCGCCGCCGCGGCGGACGGCTTCGAGGGCGTGGAGTACCTGTTCCCCTATGCCTACCCTGCGGCCGAACTGAAGGCCCGGCTGGACGACCACGGCCTGCGCCAGGTGCTGTTCAATGCCGCACCCGGCGACTGGGACAAGGGCGAGCGCGGCCTGGCCAGCCTGCCGGGGCGCGAGGCCGAATTCCGCCGCGCCATCGCCCAGGCCATCGACTATGCCCAGGTCCTCGGCAACCGCCACATCCATGTCATGGCCGGACTGCTGCCGGCCGGCGCCGACCGCATCCGCCACCGCGAGACCTACCTCGACAACCTCGCCCATGCCGCCCGCGAAGCCGCCGGCGCCAGGCTGACGGTGCTCATAGAGCCGATCAACAACCGCGACATGCCGGGCTTCTTCCTCACCCGCCAGGACGACGCCCAGGCCATCTGCCGCGAGGTCGGCGCGGACAACCTGCAGGTACAGTTCGACTGCTACCACTGCCAGATCGTCGAGGGCGACCTGGCCACCACCCTGCGTCGCGACATCGGCAATATCGGCCACGTCCAGATCGCCGGGGTACCCGACCGCCACGAGCCGGATGACGACAACGAAGTGAACTACCCCTACCTGTTCGAGCTACTCGACCGGCTCGGCTACCAGGGCTGGATCGGCTGCGAGTACCGTCCGCGCGGCGACACCTCGGCAGGCCTGGAATGGCTGCGGCGCTGGCGCGCTACTCGACGCGACGGATGATCGGCTCCAGCGCGTCCAGGCGCTCGCGGGCGGCCAGCCAGTCGCGCACTTCCGCGCACCACTGTTCTTCCTTCAGCACCGCGCGTGCACGGGTCAGCACTCGCGGCCAGGGACGGTCGTCGAACAGGCGCAGCAGCACCTGGTTGAGCTGTTCGCTATCCAGCGGCCGGCGTCCACGGCGCACCGGCGCGTCGACCCGCTGCGCCAGCGATTGCAGCACCCGTTCGCGCTGTGCCGTATCCACCGGCATCGGCTGCTCGTCGTAGGCGCA
Organism: Pseudomonas sp. CP-1; assembly: GCF_021213715.1. Classification (NCBI taxonomy): domain Bacteria; kingdom Pseudomonadati; phylum Pseudomonadota; class Gammaproteobacteria; order Pseudomonadales; family Pseudomonadaceae; genus Pseudomonas; species Pseudomonas sp. CP-1. The sequence continues at coordinate 270,520 of NZ_JAJQKY010000005.1, read as the reverse complement.
GAGCACCAGGATCTCCGGCGCGACGTTCTCCAGCAGGCCGGCGCGCAGCCGGCAGTGGCCATCGAGGATCACACAGGCATCCAGGCAGTTCAGGCGCAGCGCCAGCACCGGCGGCAGCTCGCCTTCGCGGGCCTTCTTGCGCCACCACTTGACCCGCCCCTCGTCATCCTCGACCCGGCGCAGGGCGATCAGGGCGTCGTTGTCGCGCCCCCACCAGTCGAGCCACTGCACCCAGTCGTCGTCGAGGACCTTCTCCAGGCTGTAGAAGCGCCAGTCCGGCAACAGTGCGTCGCGCCCGACGCTGCGGTAGCGCCAGCGTTCCAGCACCCGTTCGCGCGGATCGTGGCTCTGCGGTGGCTGCCAGGCGGGCACCTGCTCGGCGAGCGACAGGCGCAGCAACCAGCGCCCGGCCTCCAGGCAACTGCCCGGGCTGGTACGCAGGGTCTCGACGAAATAGCGGCTCCAGGCCTTGTAGCGGGCCTCGCCGCGCAGGCCGCGCAACGCTTCCAGAGTCGGCGAGTCGATGGGCGGCACGCTGGCCTGCGCCGGGCTCGCCGCGACCAGGCTCTTCACCAGCCAGATGCCATCGTGGTACGGCAACTGGGTGGCCCAGAGCAGCGGCTGATCGCCACGCATCAGGCGAATGCGGGCCTGGCCGCCGGATTGCAGATGAAGGAAAGAGGGCGCCCGATGGGCGCCCTCCACCTGGACCGCGAGGCCCAGCCATTCGCCATTGGCGGGGCTTTCGAGGTCCCGCCAGTAGAGCGTGTGCATCAGTCTTCCAGCAGCTCCTCGGCCACCGCCAGGACGTTGTCCAGGGTGAAGCCGAAGTGCTCGAACAGCGCCGGGGCCGGCGCCGACTCGCCGAAGCTGGTCATGCCGATGATGCGCCCGTCGAGACCGACGTACTTGTACCAGTAGTCGGCATGGGCGGCCTCGATGGCGATGCGCGCGCCGACTTCCACCGGCAGCACGGACTGCTTGTAGGACTCGTCCTGCTGCTCGTAGACGCTGGTGCATGGCATCGATACCACGCGGACCTTGCGGCCCTGCTCGCTGAGTTTGTCGTAGGCCTGCACGGCCAGGCCGACTTCCGAACCGGTGGCGATCAGGATCAGTTCCGGCTCGCCTTCGCAGTCCTTCAGCACGTAGCCGCCGCGGGCGATGTCGGCCACCTGGGCGACGTCGCGCGCCTGGTGCGGCAGGTTCTGGCGGGAGAAGATCAGCGCGGACGGACCGTCGGCACGCTCGATGGCATGCTTCCAGGCCACCGCCGACTCGACCGCGTCGGCCGGGCGCCAGGTGTCCAGGTTCGGGGTCAGGCGCAGGCTGGCCAGTTGTTCGATCGGCTGGTGGGTCGGGCCGTCCTCGCCGAGGCCGATGGAGTCGTGGGTGAACACGTAGAGCACGCGCTGCTTCATCAGTGCGGACATGCGCACGGCGTTGCGCGCGTATTCCATGAAGATCAGGAAGGTCGCACCGTAGGGAATGAAACCGCCGTGCAGGGCGACGCCATTCATGATCGCGCTCATGCCGAATTCACGCACGCCGTAGAACACGTAGTTGCCGGCAGCGTCGTCGGCGCTGACGCCCTTGCAGCCCTTCCACAGGGTCAGGTTGGAGCCGGCCAGGTCGGCGGAACCGCCGAGCAGTTCCGGCAGCAGCGGGCCGAAGGCGTTCAGCGCGTTCTGGCTGGCCTTGCGGCTGGCGATGGTCTCGCCCTTGTTGGCGACGTCGGCGACGTAGGCCGCGGCCTTCTCGGCGAAGTCGGCCGGCAGCTCGCCCTTCAGGCGGCGCAGCAGTTCGGCGGCCAGTTCCGGATGGGCGGCCTGGTAGGCGGCGAAACGCTTGTTCCACTCGGCTTCCTGGGCGGCGCCGGTTTCCTTGGCGTCCCACTCGGCGTAGATCTGCGCCGGGATCTCGAACGGAGCGTGCTCCCAGCCCAGCGCGGCGCGGGTCGCGGCGATCTCGTCGGCACCCAGCGGCGCGCCGTGGCACTCTTCCTTGCCCTGCTTGTTCGGCGAGCCGAAGCCGATCACGGTCTTGCAGCAGATCAGGGTCGGCTGGTCGCTCTTGCGCGCGGTATCGATGGCGGTCTTGATCTCGTCGGCGTCATGCCCGTCGACGTTGCGGATCACTTGCCAGCCATAGGCCTCGAAGCGCTTCGGGGTGTCGTCGGTGAACCAGCCGTGGACCTCGCCGTCGATGGAAATGCCGTTGTCGTCGTAGAAGGCGATCAGCTTGTTCAGGCGCAGGGTGCCGGCCAGCGAGGCGACCTCATGGGAAATGCCTTCCATCATGCAGCCGTCGCCGAGGAAGGCGTAGGTGTAGTGGTCGACCACCGCGTGGCCGTCGCGGTTGAACTGGGCGGCCAGGACCTTCTCCGCCAGCGCCATGCCCACCGCATTGGCGATGCCCTGGCCGAGCGGACCGGTGGTGGTCTCGACGCCGGCGGTGTAGCCGTACTCCGGATGGCCCGGGGTGCGCGAGTTGAGCTGGCGGAAGTTCTTCAGGTCCTCGATGCCGAGGTCGTACCCGGTGAGGTGCAGCAGGGAGTAGATCAGCATCGAGCCGTGGCCGTTGGACAGCACGAAGCGGTCGCGGTTGGCCCACTGCGGGTTGCTCGGGTTGTGCTGCATGTAGTCGCGCCAGAGGACCTCGGCGATATCGGCCATGCCCATCGGGGCGCCCGGGTGGCCGCTGTTGGCTTTCTGCACGGCATCCATGCTCAGTGCACGGATGGCATTGGCTCGCTCACGACGGCTGGGCATCGCAATTCTCCTACGGGGGTTGCTGGTCGGAAGACCAGGAGTGAAAAAAAGGGCGCCATTTTCGCCCACCGAAGGCCCAAGGGGCAATGACAGATCGGCAGGGGGACAGTATGTCGCTGCCGACCGGTTTTGCCAGAAGCCTGGCGCAGCCGGATTGCAATTGCGCGACGGCCACCCGTCATCAATATCAAAAATTTTTGATACAGGCATTGCCGGGGTTCGGACCCGGTACTAGACTGCGCCTCCATGAGCCTTCGCGTGCCTTCGATACGACCAGACGACTACGACCCGCTCGCCGCGCTGTGCAAGGCGGCTGGCGACTCGCTGCGACTGAACGTGTTGCGCGCCCTGGCCAACGATTCGTTCGGCGTGCTGGAGCTGGCGCAGATCTTCGCCATCGGCCAGTCGGGCATGAGCCACCACCTCAAGGTGCTGGCCCAGGCCGGGCTGGTGGCGACGCGCCGCGAAGGCAACGCGATCTTCTACCGACGTTCGCTGCCCCTGGCCGAACGCACCGGCGGCGCGCTGCACGCGGCGCTGCTGGAGGAAGTGGACGAACGGGCGCTACCCGACGACGTGCGGGCGCGGATCGATGCCGTGCACGCCCAGCGCGCGGCGGTCAGCCAGGACTTCTTCGCCCGCGCGGCGGACAAGTTCCAGGCCCAGCAGGACCTGATCGCAGGACTGCCGCAATACCGTGAGAGCGTGTTGGCCTTGCTCGACGCACTGGCCTTCGCCCCCGGCGCCACGGCGCTGGAGGTCGGCCCGGGGGACGGCGGGTTCCTGCCGGAACTCGCCAGGCGTTTCCGCCAGGTCACGGCGCTGGACAACAGCGCGGCGATGCTGGAACTGGCGCGCCAGCGCTGCAAGGAAGAAGGATTGGGCAACGTCCGCCTGGAATTGGCCGATGCCCTGCAGGACGCCGCCGAACCGGCCGATTGCGTGGTGCTGAACATGGTCCTGCACCACTTCGCCGCGCCGGCGGAGGCGCTGAAACAGTTGGCCCGCCTGGTCCATCCGGGCGGCAGCCTGCTGGTGACGGACTTGTGCCGGCACAACCAGGGCTGGGCCAGGGAGGCCTGCGGCGACCTCTGGTTGGGTTTCGAACAGGAGGACCTGGCCCAGTGGGCCGACGCCGCAGGGTTCACGCCCGGCGAGAGTCTTTACATTGGTTTACGCAATGGCTTCCAGATCCAGGTCCGGCACTTCGCCAGGGATGCATCCGAAAGCCGCCTCACCCACCGGTAATGTAGGAACCGATTGATGAGCGAATATTCCGTTTTCACCTCCGAGTCCGTGTCCGAAGGCCATCCGGACAAGATCGCGGACCAGATCTCCGACGCGGTGCTGGACGCCATCATCGCCAAGGACAAGTACGCTCGCGTGGCATGCGAAACCCTGGTCAAGACCGGCGTGGCGATCATCGCCGGTGAAGTCACCACCTCCGCCTGGGTCGACCTGGAAGAGCTGGTGCGCAAGGTCATCATCGACATCGGCTACGACAGCTCCGACGTCGGCTTCGATGGCGCCACCTGCGGCGTGCTGAACATCATCGGCAAGCAGTCGGTGGACATCAACCAGGGCGTCGACCGGGCCAAGCCGGAAGACCAGGGCGCCGGCGACCAGGGCCTGATGTTCGGCTACGCCAGCAACGAGACCGACGTGCTGATGCCGGCGCCGATCTGCTTCTCCCACCGCCTGGTCGAGCGCCAGGCCGAGGCGCGCAAGTCCGGCCTGCTGCCATGGCTGCGCCCGGACGCCAAGTCCCAGGTGACCTGCCGCTACGAAGGCGGCAAGGTGGTCGGCATCGATGCGGTGGTGCTGTCCACCCAGCACAACCCGGAAGTCTCCTATAACGACCTGCGCGACGGCGTGATGGAGCTGATCATCAAGCAGGTGCTGCCGGCCGAGCTGCTGCACAAGGACACCCAGTTCCACATCAACCCGACCGGCAACTTCGTGATCGGCGGCCCGGTCGGCGACTGCGGCCTGACCGGACGCAAGATCATCGTCGACTCCTACGGCGGCATGGCCCGCCACGGCGGCGGCGCGTTCTCCGGCAAGGACCCGTCCAAGGTCGACCGCTCCGCCGCCTACGCCGGCCGCTACGTGGCGAAGAACATCGTCGCCGCCGGCCTCGCCGAGCGTTGCGAGATCCAGGTTTCCTACGCCATCGGCGTGGCCCAGCCGACCTCGATCTCGATCAACACCTTCGGCACCGGCAAGGTCAGCGACGAGAAGATCGTGCAACTGGTCCGCGAGCACTTCGACCTGCGCCCGTACGCGATCACCAAGATGCTCGACCTGCTCCACCCGATGTACCAGCCGACCGCGGCCTACGGCCACTTCGGTCGTCATCCGTTCGAGCTGACCGTGGACGGCGATACCTTCACCGCGTTCACCTGGGAGAAGACCGACAAGGCCGCTCTCCTGCGCGACGCCGCCGGCCTCTGAGCGACCGCGCGATGAAAAAGCCCCGCTTCGGCGGGGCTTTTTCGTTTCCGGCAGGCTCAGCGCATGCGGAAGGTTTCCTGGTGGAACAGCCGCAGCGGCATGCCCTGCCGGCGCAGATCGCGGCGCAGGCTGTCGGCCAGCCCCTGCGGACCGCAGAACCAGACGCTCGGCCAGCGTCCTTCGGCGCTCTTCAGCACGCCCAGTTGCGCCGCCTGCGGCTTGCCCTGCTCGTCGCTATAGCGGATGTGCAGGGTCACGCTGGGCAAGCGTTCGCAAAGCTCGCGCAAGCGCCCGGCGAACAGCGCTTCCTGGGAATTGCGCACGCAATAGTGCAGCTCCACCGACGGCGCGCTTTCCGGCGCGGCCTGCAGCGACTCCAGCCAGGCGATGAACGGCGTCACGCCGATCCCGGCGGCGACCCAGACCTGCCGCCCGGCCAGGCCACGGCGGAAGTCGAAGCAGCCGTATGGCCCCTCCACCTCGACCCTGGCGCCGACCTCCAGGTTGTCCTGCAGGCGCCGGGTGTAGTCGCCCAACGCCTTGATGCTGAAGCGCACCTCGCCGCAGCCGCGGTCGGCGCTGGCGATGGTGAACGGATGGGCACCCTCCAGGCGGTCGCAGGTGAGAAAGGCGAACTGCCCGGCCCTGTGCGACCAGTCGCCCTGCAGCCGGCAGGTCACCTCGAGCAGGCTTTCGCCGCGCCGCTCGACGGCGGTGACCACGCCCGCATGGCGGCGCGCGCGACCGATCCGCCCGCTCAGAGACAACAGTGCGCAGGCCGAACCGAGCAGTGCGCAGGCCGCCACCAGCCAGCCGGCCGGCTGGCTCCAGTAGCTGGCCGGGGCGAGCACCACGGAATGGAAGGCCAGTACCAGGTAGACCAGGGCCAACGCCTTGTGCACATAGCGCCAGAGGTGATACGGGAAGCGCTGCCAGAGAGTGATCAGCAGCATCCCGCCGAGAATCCACGCCGACCATTCACCCAACTCCTTGGCCGAGCCACGGAAGACATCGAGGAAGGTTTCCACCCGCGGGCCTTTCACCGGTTTGCCGACGATACCCGCCAGCCAGGGGCCGGCCAACTCCAGCAGGTAGTGCAACAGGCCGAGGACGATGGCCAGGATGCCCGCCCACTTGTGCAGGCGGTACATGCGGTCGAGCCCGTCCAGCGGCTTCTCCAGCCAGACCGGACGCACCGCCAGCAGCATGATCAACGACATCAGGGCGAAGGACGCTACCCCGGTAAGCAGGATCGCCTGCTTGCGCACCACCCAGATATCCAGGCTCGCCGGCGGATCGACGGCCAGCGTCAGGCCCCAGGCCGCCAGCGCGGCGGCGAGAACTCCCCATAACAGTTTCATTGGCACCACTCCCCGACAGAACGCGCGAATCGCTGGAATGAACCCTGCGCGTCCAGTCTTAATTGTCCCTTAACTTCATGGGGGAATTAGCGAGGCCAGCGAGGTTTTCCCGCACAGCCATGACCTGCGTCAATCGTTGTCGGCCTTCAACCCCGGGGTGGGCGGAGCTATGCTGGTCCGCCGCGCCTACCGCCGAGCCGTGCCATGAAGATCCGCCTGCTGTCCGACCTCCACCACGAGCATTTCGACGGGCGACGCCAACTGCCAGAGGTCGAGGCCGACGTGGTGGTGCTGGCCGGCGATATCCACAGCCACCTGGAAGGCCTGCACTGGGCCCGCGAGACCTTCGCCGACAGCGAGATCGTCTACGTCGCCGGCAACCATGAGTTCTACTCCTCGGAAATGACCGACCTGACCCAGGCGATGCGCAATATCGCCCGGGCGCTGGAGATCCACTTCCTGGAAAACGACGAAGCGCGGATCGGCCCGGCGCGCTTCCTCGGCGCCACCCTGTGGACCGACTTCCAGCTCTATGGCGCGGACGGCTATGCGCCCGCCCATGAGCTGGCCCTGCAATCGATGCCGGACTTCAGCTGCATCGACTGGTTCGGCGGCGACTTCACCCCCGAGCAGAGCATCGCCCTGCACCGAGCCTCGCGCGACTGGCTCGCCGAACAGCTGGCGCGGCCCCACGACGGCCCGACGCTGGTGGTCAGCCACCACGCGCCCAGTGCGCTGTCGATCCCGCCGCAGTTCGTCGGCAACCCGCTCTCGCCAGCCTTCGCTTCCAACCTCGACGAACTGGTGGCGCAGGCCGACTACTGGCTGCACGGTCACGTCCACGATGCCCTCGACTACCGCATCGGCCGGGCACGGGTGCTGGCCAATCCGGGCGGCTATCCCCACGAGAGAGGCGGGTTCCGTCCGGAATTCGTCTTCGAGGTCTGAGCCTCAGCGCGGCAACTGGCTGAAGAAGCGCCAGATTTCCGCTGGCGCGTCCAGTTCCGGGTCGCTCTTGCCGAGAATCCGCGGGAAGCGATAGTCCGGCTGCGCCAGCACGTGGCCGCCGCCATGCACGCTGAGCAGCTCCACCGGCGGATGGCCGTCTTCCTGCCAGCGCTGGCGCTCGGTCCAGACCGGGCCGGGACGGGTCAGCGGCGCCACGTCCGGCGGCGCGGCGATGCCGTTCAGGCCGGCCCACCAGCGTGCCGAGTCCAGGGTCGAGCGTACCGCGCCCCGGTCGCCGAAGCCGAACAGGCTGACCTTGCCGCCGAGATAGGGATTGATCGGATCGCGCGTGCCGTTGATCAGCAACGCCGCGGTCGGCCGCTCGACCGGCCGACAGGCATCGTTCTCCGTGGTCGGCAGGCTCGCCGCCACCGTTGCGATCGCCGCCGGCAACCCCGGTGCTTCGGCGGCCAGGCGGAAAGCCATCTGGCCGCCATTGGAGTAGCCGGCGACATATACCCGCTGCGGATCGACGCGGTATTCCTGGGCCAGCCGCGCCACCAGCGCGCGGAGGAAAGCCACGTCATCGACGTCACGCAGCCGCGCCGAATAGCTGGCGGCCTTGCGGCAATCGTTCCAGTGGCCCTCGAAGCCGTCCGGGTAGGCCACCAGGAAACCTTCTTGCGCCGCCAGCCGGTCGAAGCCGTAGCCGCTGATGCGGCGCATCTGCGCGCCGTCTCCCCGTGAGCCGTGCAGCACCACCAGCAACGGCGCTCCCTCGGTCACGCCCGGCGGCACGTAGAGCAGGTAATGCCGGCGCAGGCCCGCGACCTTCAGGCTCGAGTCCTCGCTGTGGCCGGCCAGCGCGGGGGTGCGCAGGGCCTCGTCCTGCAGCCACCACCAGGCGCCGGCGAGCAGCGCCAGGACCAGCAGCAGGATAAGCGTGCGAACCAGGCGGATCAGCGTACGCATCGCGGTTCTCCCGTTCTCGGCGTCTTCGGACAACGTTAGGCCGGGTTGCGCCGGAATGCCCGAACCATGGCCCTTCTCCAGAGACACCGGGGCGGCGTACTTTGCTCCCGGACAACCACAACCGTGCCGTTTGCTGGCACACTTGCGCCTTTGTCACGCCGGCTGCCGCCTGCCTCATCCGCCTGCCAGGACGCTCGGCCGAGCCGTCGTCCGGCAACCGCACCGGCCGTTCGATCAAGGAGCCAACCGATGTCCATTCGTCCTTCACTGCCGCTGGCCGGGCTGCTGCTCGCCGTCTCCCTGCCGCTCTCCGCCGCCCAGCCGGGCACCACCAAAGGCGCCCCGCTCAGCGGTTGCGCCGCCAAGCAGGCCGCCATCGAGGCGAAGCTGGAAACGGCCCGTTCGTTCGCCAACGAAGGCCAGGTGGCCGGCTTGGAAAAGGCCCTCTCCGAGGTCAAGGAACACTGCACCGAAGCCGGCCTGCTGAGGGAGAACAAGCAGAAGGTGATCGACAGCGAGCGCGAGGTCAGCGAACGCGAGAAGGATTTGCGCAAGGCCATGGGCAAGGGCGATCCGGAGAAGATCGAGAAACGCAAGGCCAAGCTGGCCGAGGCCCGCGCCGAACTGGAAGAGGCCAAGAAAGGCCTGGAACAGGCCCAGGCACAGTAGGACACCAGGTACCGCCCTACGCCTCGCGCCTCCCACGTAAGGCGTATGACGCCCACGGCGTTACCCGCCATCCGCGCCGCAGCGGGACACCAGGTGCCGCCCAGCGCTGCCGCAACGGCGAATGAGCGCCAGCGCTCATTCGCCCTACCCCTCGCGCCTTCCAGGCAGGGCGTATGACGCCCGGTCCGGCCTCAGAGCGCGCGGAATTTCTTGTGGCAGGCTTCGCAGGCGTCTTCCACCGCGGCGAAGTCCTTGCGCACGCCATCCGGGGTCGGCGTGGCCTGGCGAGTGTTGTCCTGGAGACGGTTCATCGCGTCGATGAAGACCTGGGTGGCGGCCTTGAACTCCTGCTGGCGCTGCCAGACCTCGTCCTTGGCGCGGGTGTCCTCGCCCTCCTCGCCGGCCTTGGGACTGGGGAAGTACTGCCAGGGCTGGTCGGCCAGTTGGTGCAACTTCGCCGATCCGGCGCGGAACTTCTCCGCGTCGAAGGGCAGGCGTCCGCGGAGCATCCCGCCCATGTCCTCGCTGGTCCGTAGCATTTCCTTGAAGATCGCCTGGCGCTTGGCCTCGGGCGAATTGGGATCCATACGGTGACAGCCGCTCAGGGCGACGCCGGCCAGCAGCACGACGAGCAGGGACTTCAGCTTCATGGCAAGGCTCTTTTTTCAGGGTCGATCACGGAAGCGGCGGATTATCCGCCGCCACCGCCGATTGATCCAGAGCCGCGCGCCCGCACTGCGGCCATAGGCCGCAGCGGGCTGCTCAGGCGGAAACCACGAAGAACGCGGCGATGAGCAGCATGCCGACGAACCAGACCAGCGAGCGCAACGGCCCCCAGTCGGCGAGGTAGCAGATGACGTAGAGCAGGCGACTGGTGATCCAGGCAATGGCCAGGCTATCCAGGGTCGCCTGCGAAGCGTTGCCGACCAGATGGGCGATGATCACCGCCGCGGCGAACGCCGGGGTCACTTCGAAAGCGTTCAACTGGGCGTTGTTGGCACGCCGGCGAAAGCCTTCGAGCGAACCGAGGAACGCCCTCGGGTCGGCGTTGGCCCGACCGCCGTAGCCCTCCCCGCCGAACTTGGCGATGGAGGTACAGACGTAAGGCAGGAAGATCGCGATCAGCACGCACCAGAAAGCGATGGTCATGGCAGTTCCTTGTGGTTGTGGAACTGCAACTCAAGCTGGCGCCGCTCGTTCTGTAAAGGCACAGCCCCTTCAGAGTTTCATCAGCAGCATTCCGGCCAGCACCAGGCCGCACGCCAGCAGGCGCGGCAGTCCGAACGGCTCGTTGAGGAAGCGCATGCCGAACAGCACCGCCAACAGCACGCTGGTCTCGCGCAACGCCGCCGCTTCGGCGATCGACCCCAGCTGCATGGCCCACAGCACCAGGCCGTAGCTGGCCAGCACGCAGACCCCGACCGCCAGGCCGAGCTTCCACTCCAGCGCCCAGAAGCGGGCGAAGGCGCGGGTTCGCGCGCCGGCGGCGATCAGCGGGAACGGCAGGCCGGAGAGCAGCGTCAGCCAGACCAGGTAGTCCAGCGCCAACGGCCAGCGCTTCAGGGCGTTGCCGTCGCTCCAGGTGTATCCGCCGATGCACAGGCCGATCAGCAGCACCACCGGCAGGGTCCGCCAGGGCAGGCGCGAACCGCCGCCGCCCCAGAGCAGGCAAAGCATGCCGAAGGGAATCAACAGGATGCCGAGGATCTGCCGGCCGCTGAGCTGCTCGCCGCCGAACGCCAGGGTCAGGCCCAGCACCACCAGCGGCGACAGCCCGCGCATCAGCGGATAGACCAGGCCCAGGTCGCCGACCTTGTAGGCCTCGATCAGCAGTACCCGGTAGAGCAGTTGCAGGACGGTGGCGCCGAGCAGCCAGGGCCAGACTTCGGCCGGCGGCAGGCTGACGAAGGGCAACAGCAGGATGGCGCAGAGCACGCCGACCACGTCCATGCAGGCGACGACCAGCAAGCGGTCGCTGCTGAACTTGACCAGGGTGTTCCAGGTGGCGTGGAGAACGGCGGCGCACAGCACCAGGCTGGTGGCTAGCATGACGGACCTTATTGGTATAGACCAAGATAGTCTATCCCGGCGGAGCCTCCAGATGCTCACCCCGTTGCGGCGTTTTTCCCTGAAAGCTCCTACGAAAGCGGAGAAACATGCAGCAGACATCGTTACGTCAAACGGCTTAATCTTCGGGCAATCCTGATGGACTACCATCGGCCAGCGCCGCACAGTGCCGGCCCGGCCTCCCTTATCAACGACACAGGAATCCCTGCCTTGAGCGCTCTCCTCAAGCCCCTCGACAACCGCTTGTTCTGGCCCGCGGTCGCCATCGGCGGCCTGCTGATCCTCGCTTTCGTCCTCTACCTCCAGCACGTGCGCGGCTTCGCGCCCTGCTCGCTGTGCATCTTCATTCGCCTGGACGTGCTCGGCCTGGTGCTCGCCGGGATCGTCGGCAGCCTCGCCCCGCGTTCGCGGATCGCCGGCGGCATCGCCGCGCTGGGCATGCTCGCCGCCAGCCTGGGCGGGATCTACCACGCCTGGTCGCTGGTCGCGGAAGAGAAACTGGCTGCCCAGGGCATGGGCAGTTGCAAGATGTTCATGGGCTTCCCCGAATGGATACCGCTGGATACCTGGCTGCCGCAGGTCTTCCAGCCCGAGGGACTGTGCGGCGAAGTGGTCTGGACCCTGCTCGGCCAGTCCATGGCGGTCTGGTCGCTGGCGCTGTTCGTGTTCTGCCTGCTGGCCCTGGCGGCCAAGCTGGCGTTCGGCCGCCGCACCGCCTGACAGCGCCGATATCCGTGCCGGCACAAGGAACGTGCTGGCCATTGGCTGGTCTACAATCGAGCTTTCTCAACCCGGATGAGTACCACCATGCCTCGATTCCTCAGAAATGCCCTCCTTCCCGTCCTCGCCCTGCTGCTCAGCGGCTGCGGCTACAACGCCATGCAGGCCGGCGACGAACAGGTGAAAGCCGCCTGGTCGGAAGTGCTCAACCAGTACCAGCGGCGCGCCGACCTGGTGCCCAACCTGGTCAGCACGGTGAAGGGCTATGCCTCCCATGAGGCGTCGGTCCTGACCCAGGTCACCGAGGCCCGGGCCAAGGTCGGCAGCGTGCAGCTGAACGCCGACCAACTGGACGACGAGCAGGCCGTGCAGCGCTTCCAGAAGGCCCAGGGCGAACTGAGCTCGGCGCTTTCGCGCCTGCTGGTAGTCACCGAGAACTACCCGCAACTGAAGGCCGACGGCCTGTTCAAGGACCTGCTGACACAACTGGAAGGCACCGAGAACCGCATCGCCGTCGCTCGCGGCCGCTACGTCAAGTCGGTACAGGAATACAACGTGCTGCTGCGCCAGTTCCCCGGCGTGATCACCGCCAAGCTGTTCGGCTACAAGCCCAAGGCGAACTTCAGCGTGGAAAACGAAGCGGCCATCTCCACCGCGCCGAAAGTCGATTTCGGCAACCCGCAACCGGCGCAGTAAGCCATGCGCCGGCTGCTACTGGGCGCCGGGCTGCTGCTCGCCAGCCTGGTCGCCTGGGCCGATGTGCCACCGATACCCGCGCTGACGGCGCGGGTCACCGACCTCACCGCGACCCTTTCCGGCGACCAGCGCCAGCACCTGGAGCAACAGCTCGCCGCCCTGGAAGCCAAGAGCGGCGCGCAGCTCGCTGTGCTGCTGGTCCCGACCACCGGCGACGATTCCATCGAGGAGTACGCGGTGCGTACCTTCGAGAAATGGAAGCTGGGCCAGAAGAAGGTCGACGACGGCGTCCTGCTGCTGGTGGCGAAGTACGACCGCACCCTGCGCATCGAGGTCGGCTACGGCCTGGAAGGGGCCATCACCGACGTCCAGGCCGGGCGGATCATCAGCGAGCAGATCACGCCGCAGTTCCGCCAGGGCAATTTCTATGGCGGCATCCAGGCCGGCGTGGACAGCCTGGTGCAACTGATCGATGCCGAGAAGAACCCGGACAGCGCTACCGCCAGCGCTCCCGTCGACGCCTTGCCGGCGGTTCCCGAGGCCACGCCGCCGCGGGCCCTGCCGGCACCGGTCGACGAGGGTGAGGTGTATGACAGCGCCCCGCCGGAGCCGAAGAAGAAGAGCGGCCTGAGCGGACAGCTCTGGGGCAATCCGGTCTACCTCGGTGTCTATGTGGCGGTCCTGCTCGCCGTGGCCCTGCTCGGACGCCTGCTGCCGTTGCAGTGGATGCGGCGGCGCAGCATCGGCCGCTTCCTGCTTTGCAGCGCGGCGGTCGCCGGCCTGGCCTGGCTGTTGAGCATGGGCCTGTGGCAGAACGTCGACCGCGCGGCGGACGACAGTCTCGGCGTACTGGCCCCGACCCTGTTCATCTACGCCCTGTTCCTGCTTCCCGGCGAAGTGCTGATGGCCATTCTCAGCGCCATCCTCAATAGTCGCGGCGGCGGTGGGGGAGGCGGCAGCGGCGGTGGCGGCATCTTCCGCGGTGGCGGCGGCTCCAGCGGCGGCGGCGGCGCCTCCGGACGCTGGTGACGAAAAGCCCGAGGCCTGTGCCTCGGGCTTTTTTCATCGGTCGGCGACGGTTCTCGCCGATGCCGGAAGTCTTCGCCGCTATCCGGCAAACGACAGGGTAACGCGCCTCGTCAGGCGTATACCCAGAGCACCCTGACCGGCGCCTGGCTGCGGTTGGCATAGCGGCTGCGCATATGGCTGGGAATCTGGAAACCGTCGCCGGCCTGCAGGCGCAGCTCCTCGTCCTCCAGCCACAGGGTCAGCTCGCCTTCGAGCACGTAGCCGCCCTGCTCCGAGCTGTCCAGCAGGTCGCGCTCGCCGCTGTCGGCACCCGCTTCAAGGCAGGTTTCGAGCATGAAGAAGGCACCGCCAAGACGCGGCGACACCAGGTTGTCGCTGGCGCCACGAGCGTAGGCCAGGGTCCGACGCTCGCCCGGACGGGTCACCCAGGGCGAGGCCTGGGTCTTCGGCGAGCAGAAGAAGTAGGTCGCCGGCACCCCGAGCACCTGGCTGATGGCGACCAGGTCGTCCACCGCCGGCCGCGACAGGCCGCGCTCGACCTGGGAGACGAAGCCCACCGAACGGCGAATGCCGTCGGCCAGCGCCTGCAGGGTGATGCCCTTGCGCTTGCGCAATTCGCGCACCAGGCTGGCGATCTCCGCCAGGTCGTCGGCTACTTCGCTCATCTCGGCTCCGGGCCCTCTCAGAACAGGTCGCGCAAACGGTAATACGCTTTGCCCAGGGCTTCCAGCGGCGCGGCGAAGCGCTGGCCACCGGGAAACTTCGGATTGCGCAGACGCTGGTAGAGCGCCAGGGTCTCGTCGTCGCCGAGCAGCGCGTCGCTGACCGCCCTGGCCGCCGCCAGACTCGGCAGCACGCCGTGGCCGGAGTAGCCTTGCAGCCAGTAGCGGTTGCCCTGCCGGCCGATGTCCGGGGTGCGCCGCATGCTGCAGTCGATATGCCCGCCCCAGGCGTATTCCAGCGCCACCCCGCGCAACTGCGGGAACACCCGTTCGAGATAGGGCCGGGTGGCGGCGCGGATGTCGCTGGGCATGCCGCCCAGGTAGGTGCAGCCGCCGCCGAACAGCAGGCGGTGGTCCGGGGTCAGGCGGAAGTAGTCGAGGACGAACTGGTTGTCGGTCACGCAGCAGTTGCGCGGCAGCAACGACTTCGCCCGTTCCTCGCCGAGCGGCTCAGTGGCGACCTGATAGGTGCCCACCGGCAGCATCCGTTGCGACAGCTCGCTGTCCAGCCCGTCGATGTAGGCGTTGCAGGCCAGCACCAGCGCCGCGCAGCGGATCTCGCCGTGCTCGGTACGGACCCGGTAGCCGTCGCCCTCCTCGCGATAGTTCAGGGCCCGGGTCCGCTCGTGGATACGCCCGCCGGCGCGCTCGATGGCGGCGGCCAGGCCGAACGCCAGCTTGAGCGGATTCAGGTGTGCGGCGTGGGGATCGTAGAGACCGGCAAGGTAGCGCTCGCTGGCGATCCATTCGGGCAACTCGTCCTTCGCCACGAAGCGTAGCCCCTCGTAGCCCCAGCGACGGTTGGCCTCGGCCTGCCAGTCGTAGAGCAAGCCGACCCGGCGCGGCAGGATCGCCGTCCATAGGTGGCCGACCCGGTAGTCGCAGTCGAAGCCATGTCGCTGCGGCAACTCGCGCATCTCGCCGGCCGCCCAGAGCATGCCGTCCCAGAGACGGCGTGCGCCTTCGTAGCCGAGGTCGGCCTCCAGCGGCGGCAGGTCGCTGGACCAGCCGGGCAGCGCCTGCCCGCCGTTGCGCCCGGAGGCCGCCCAGGCGATCCGGCTGGCTTCGATGACGCATACCTGGCGTCCGCCTTCGA
This sequence comes from Pseudomonas sp. CP-1, assembly GCF_021213715.1. NCBI lineage: Bacteria > Pseudomonadati > Pseudomonadota > Gammaproteobacteria > Pseudomonadales > Pseudomonadaceae > Pseudomonas > Pseudomonas sp. CP-1. The sequence goes on along the minus strand of NZ_JAJQKY010000005.1, from coordinate 255,015 downwards.
CCAGCCGCAGCGCCGTGTGCAAGCCGCTGAAACCGGCGCCGACCACCAGCACCTCGCAGTCGAGGTCGCCCTCCAGGGACTGGCGCGGCTGGATCAGTTCGGGATTGACGGCGGCGTAGTAAGTGCCGACATGCTCGTTGGATTGCAGGAACATCGCGACCTCCGTGAAATTATATTGGTTATTTTTCATGAAAAATAACACTTAAAATTTCACGACACCAGTCCCGAGCATTCGCAAACGGCCGGCAGGATGCCGTCGCGCACCAGCAGAGGCAGAGGGGCAAATATTCGAAAGGAGGCGGGAAGCCCCCCGCCAGAGCGAAACTGGCGAGGGGAACAGACGTGCGGACGGCGCGGCTCGCGCCGCGGAGAAAAGGTGCACGACCACGGGCGGGGGCATGCCGGGCGTGCTGCGCCAGTGTCGGCGCCGACGGGAGCGGGCGACAGGTACGAATGCACCAGCCGCCCTGGTGCATTCGTACCCTCTTCGTTTATTTGCGCCCGTTGCCGTTGCGCGGCTCCGGCGCGAATCCGCGTTCGCGTGCCCAGACGATGGCCTCGCCACGGCTGTGGACATCGAGCTTGGCGTAGATGGTCGCCACGTGGTTGCGCACGGTGTTCGGCGCCAGGCCCAGTTCCTTGGCGATCTCCTTGTCCGCCAGGCCCTGGCAGATGAGGTCGAACACCTCGCGCTCGCGCGCAGTCAGGTCGGCCAGTTCGGCGCCGGTGCCCGGCGCGTTGGCGCGGCGCACGTTGGCGAGCTTTTCGATCAGGGTGCGGCTGAACCAGGAAGCGTCCTGCATCACCGTCTCGATGGCGTGCACCAGCTCCATTTCGGTGCGCCGCCGGTCGCTGATGTCCAGCAAGGCCACCAGCACGCAGTCCTGCTCGTTGAGGCTCACCGCCTCGGCCGAGACCAGGCAGTCCAGGCCGTTGCGATCCTTGTGCTGCAGGCGCAGCTGGACGTTGCGCACGCTGCCGCTCTGCGCCAGCAGCTCGCCCAGGCGCTCGGCGCCGCCGTCCTGCCACAGCCCGCAGGCGACGGTGGACTCGCCGAGCAGTTCCTCGGCCTGGTAGCCGAAGGTTTCGCTGAAGGCCTGGTTGATGTCCAGCGCCTGCAGGTCGTCGCCGTACAGCACCAGGCTCGGCACCGGTGCCATGCGGAAGGCCTTGGCGAAGCGCTCCTCGCTCTTGCGCAGGGCCTCCTCGGCCTTCTTCCGCGGTTCGAGATCGGTGAAGGTGAAGAGCATGCAGGCCTCCTCGCCGACCTCTATCGGTTGCCCGGCGACCACCACGCACTTGCGTCCGCCCTCCGCCACCCGCAGGCTCGCCTCCATCTGCGGGATGGTCTCGCCGGCGCCCAGGCGTTCCACCGCCAGTTCGCGGCGCTCGGCCTGGTCGAGTACGTCCAGCTCGTACACCGAACGGCCGATCACCTGGTCGCGGGCATAGCCGGTCATTTCCAGGAAACCGACATTGACCTTCACGTAGCGGTAGTCGCTGAGCCGGCAGATCACCGCCGGCGCCGGGTTGGCATTGAAGGTCTTCTCGAAGCGCTGCTCGGCGCTGGCCCACTCGGTGGCGTCGTGGAGGATCAGCACCAGGCAGTCGGGCTTGTCCTCGGGGGTGGTCAGCACCAACCCGCGCACGCGGTGCACCCAGCGGGTGTCCTCGTCGGCGGCGGGAAACACTTCCACCACCACGTCGCTGAAGCACTCGCCAGCCACCAGGCGCTCGGCCGGGTACTGGCCCTCCTGCAGCGGATGATTGTTGCGGTAGCGCAGGCGAAAGCGCTCGCGATACTCGCCGGTATCGGCGCCCAGGCCTTCCAGCGAATCGACGCCGTGCATCGCCAGGGCCGCCTCGTTGGCCCAGAGGATGCGCTGGTCCGGCTCGATCAGGATCACCCCTTCGGTAAGACCGGCGATGATCTGCTGCAACTGGCGGCGGTCGGTCTGGGTACGCAGTACCTGGTCGTTCATGCTGTTCCTCTTGGATGGAGCGATTTTCCGGGGGCAGCAAGGATGCCCGCCCGCCCTGACCGCGCACGCGTGACGATTGCACTAGCGGTGCTAGTGCATTTGCATCGCGAAACGATAGCGGAGGCACCCCTACCCTGGCGATACAGGAAGCAATGTCCGGGCGGGAAGCCCAGACGCCGCGCCGGCCGGGAGGCTACGCCGCCCCTCGGTCCCGAGGTCGTCGACGCATCCACCCGACTCGCCCTGCACGAGAAGAAAGCCCCATCCCCTTGCATGAGCGATGCGATGAGCAAGAACAAGCACCCCGATCTCGGCGAGATCCAGCGCAGCCTGAACCAGGCGCTGGAAGGCTACGACTGCCAGTGCCGGATGCACTACGACGGCACCGTCAGTATCAATGTCGCCGCCCGAGAGCACGACGAAACCTTCACCTTCGTCGGCATCCAGCCCGGCGAGCTGGACAACCCCACCCGCCTGCACCTGTTCGCCGAAAGCCTGCGTCGCGACCTGGCACTACTGGAGCCCTGGTTGGGAAAGCACGCAGCCTAGAATAAAAAAAGCGCCCCACAGGACCAAAACGACGTCCGGAGGCGCATGCGAGGACAGAGGAATCTTTCTGGCGATCAGGCCCGGCGTGCGATCTCCGCCGGCCGATGCGCCAGGTAATCGAGCAACAGGAACAGCACCGGCGCCACCTCGCGGCAATGCGCGACACCCTGGCGGATCCTCCCGGCGCTCTGCACCGCCCCTTCCCGTTGCAGGTCCTGCGGGCAGGCATCGAGCAGCGCCTCGATGCTCTCCGCGGTGCTTTCCAGGTGACATTGCAGGCCGATAGCCTGCTCGTTCCAGATGAAGCCCTGGTTGGCGCAGGCAGCCGAACCATAGAGCGGCACGCTGCCGGCTGGCAGGTCGAAGGTCTCGCCGTGCCAGTGGAACGCCATCAGCCGTTCCGGCAGGCGCTCGCCCAGCGGCGAGCCCAGCGCCTGGCTGTACCTGTGCAGCGGCCACCAGCCGATCTCCGCCTGGCGTCCCGGGCGTACCGCAGCTCCCAGCGCCTGGGCCAGCAGCTGCGCGCCGAGGCAGATGCCGAGGACCTTCTTGCCGGCATCCAGCGCCGCGCGGATCAAACGCTTCTCCGCCACCAGCCAGGGATATTGCGCTTCGTCGTGGACGCTCATCGGCCCGCCCATCACCACCAGCAGGTCGAAGCTGTCCAGCGCAGGCAGGTGGGCGTCGGCGTAGAGGTAGCAGACGTGCTCGTGCTCGCAGTGGCGGCCGATCCAGTCGCCGATCCGCGCGCTGCCTTCGAAGGGAACGTGTTGCAATACCAAGGCGCGCATCAGGCCACCTCCTCGTGTCGGTTGGCGACCCGGGCCAGGGCCCGTTCCAGTCGCCGCAGCATTTCGTCGACGTTGGCCCGGCTCACCGTCAGCGCCGGGGAAAAACGCAGGCAATGCGGCTGCGGCGCGTTGATCAGCAGGCCTTCGCCGAACGCCGCGCGAACCACCGCCGGCGCGCGCTGGCCGATCAGCGGCAGCCCCCAGAACAGTCCCTGGCCGCGCAGCGGACCATGCCCATAGCGACGCGCGACACGGGCCAGGCCATCGCGCAGGTGAGTGCCCTGCTCGCGCACCTGCTCCAGGAAACCCGGCTCCAGCACGGTATTCAGTACCGCCAGCCCGGCAGCGGTCATCAACGCGTTGCCATGGTGGGTGCCAAGCTGGTCGCCCGGTTCGAAGCAACAGGCGTTGCCACGCGCCAGCAGCGCCGACAGCGGCACCCCGGCGCCGAGGCCCTTGCCGAGGGTAACGATGTCGGCGCGTACCCCGTACAGTTCCTCCGCCAGCAGCGCGCCGCAGCGGCCGATGCCGGTCTGCACCTCGTCGAGGATCAACAGGACGCCACGCTGCCGGCACAGCCGCTCGATGCCACGCAGGTAGTCGAGGGTCGCCGGGATCACCCCGGCATCGCCCTGCACCGGCTCCAGCATCACCGCCACCGTCTCTTCGTCGATGGCCGCGGCCATGGCGTCGAGGTCATTGAACGGCACCCTGGCGAATCCCTCCAGGCCATGCTGCGCCGGCTTGCCACAAGCCGTCAGGGTGCCCGGGGTGCGTCCATGGATGCTGTTGACGGTGCTGACGATCCGTTGCGCGCCGCCGCGATGCAGGCGGCCCCACTTGCGCGCCAGGGCGATGGCCGCTTCGTTGGCCTCGGCGCCGCTGGTGAGGAAGTAGGCCTGGTCGCTGCCGGTCGCCAGGCACAGGCGCTGCGCCAATGCCAGCACCGGCCGGTTGAGCAGGCCGGGGCCGGCGCTGACCAGCTCCCGCGCCTGCCGGGCCAGGGCCTGGACCAGCACGCTGGGACTGTGGCCAAGGCAGTTCACCGCCAGGCCCTGGGTGAAGTCGAGGAAGGCACGTCCGTCGCTGTCCCACAGCCACGAGCCCTGGCCACGGACGAACACCTGTTCGGGCCGTTCCTGGGTGCGCATCAGGCGCAGGCTATCCAGCGCATCAGCCATCTTTCAGTTCCTCGGTCATGTACTCCACCGCCAGCAAGCGCACGCCCTGCGGCCCCTGTTCCAGCAGCCGGCGGCTTTCCCGGCGCGTTTCGATGCGCAGTTCGAAGCCGTCGCCGGCGGGGAAGCGCTGGCGCATCAGCTCGCGCACCTCGGCAAAGCGCGCGGCGCTCACCGTCATGCTGGCCAACAGCCGGCCGGACTGGCTCAGGGTGATCAGGTAGTCGCTCAAGAGGCATGCTCCCGGTAATCCGACGGTCCGCGCAGGCGCGGCCCCCAGTCTTCCACCACGCCGCTGGACAGGCGTTTCGCCGCTGTCTTGCGCCAACGCTGGGATAGCGCGTCGCAGGCCATCATCTGGCGCAACCCGAGAGGCTCCAGGGGATCGCCGAAATACCACTGCAACAGGCGGGCGACGGTCAGTTCAGGGTAATGCCGCTGGACCAGCTTCAGCTCGTCCCCGGGAGTCACCATGCCGCTGCGCAGGACCCGATAGAACCAGCCGCAGCGGCCGCCGCTCTGCAATTCGTCGGGCAGCTCGGGAAGATTCCAGCGCTGGCCCTGGCGATAGCAGGGCGAACGCGGCTGGCTGACTTCCAGCAGGGCATCGCCCCAATGGAACTGGTCGCCGATGCAGACCTCGGCTTCGGTGATGCCGTAGGTCGAGATGTTCTCGCCGAACGCCGGCAGTTGCCAGCGGTTCAGCGGGTGGCGCTTGCGCCAGTAGCGGTAGTGCTCGGCGGGATAGTGATGAAGAGCGCGCTCGAGGCCGCCGTGGTGGCGGATGTCGGCCTGTTCGTCGCCGGGCAGGCCATCGTGGCCCAGCCAGAACTCCTGCTCGACCGGCAGCTTGTCGATCGCGCTGACCAATCCGCCCCAGGTTTCTTCGACTTTACCTATGAAAACACCGTTTACGACTATCTGCTCCATTGCTCCGCGACCACCCGATGTACCGCCAATGCAGCTAGACTAGTGCCTCACGCGGGACCCACTCCATTTCGATTTTCCAGTTTCATCGATAAGAACAGCTTATGGATTTTCGCCAACTCCGCTATTTCGTCGCGCTCTACGAAGAAGGCCACGTCGGCCGCGCCGCCGAACGCCTGGCCCTGTCGCAACCGGCCCTCTCGCAGCAGATCCGCCAGTTGGAGCAGAACCTCGACGTCTCGCTGTTCCAGCGCAGCGGCAAGCGCCTGCTGCCGACCGTCGCCGCACACACCCTGTACAACCATGCGGTACCGCTGCTGGAGGGATTGGAAAGGGCCCGCGAGGCGATGCGCGTATTCCGCGGACAGACCCCGCGCAGCCTGGCGATCGGCGTGCTGCAGACGGTCAACGCCAGCCTGGTGCCGTACATGGTCGAACGCCTGCACGCCGCGCAGCCGCACCTGCGGGTGCAGATCTACGAACTGTCGGGAATCGACATCGAGCGGCGCCTGCTCACCGGCAACCTGGATATCGGCATCGGCTTCCTGCCGCCGCGCCAGCCGGGCTTGCACAGCGTCGAGCTGTACGAGGACGAATTGCAGCTGGTGATCCCCGAGGAACACCCGTTGAAGGAGTTCAGAAAGGTGTCCCTGGCCCAGGCCGCGGAGTTGCCGATGCTGCTGCTCGGCGAAGAGTTCCGCGCGCGCCAGATCTGGCAGGAGCAACTCGCCGCGATCGGCCGGCGGCCGCGGGTGCAGGCGGAACTGAACCACATGAGCGGGATTCTCGACAGCCTGCCGCAGACCCGCTTCGCCACCGTTCTACCGGGCAAGGCACGGCAGATGCACTCGAACCAGCGGCTGCTGTGGAAACCGCTCAGCGAACCGCGCATCCCGCTGAAGGTCGGCCTGGTCTACCGCGACGCGCAACGCCAGCACGCCAGCGTCGAGCTGCTGCGCTCGCTGCTGGAAGGCGTGGTCTGAGCGACGCGGTTTTCCTCGGGCAATAAAAAACCCCGCCTTTTGGGCGGGGTTTTGCAGACCTCTATCCTGACATCCGTGCTACGCCACCATCCATGGTGGATTCCCTGAGTTTCCGTATTGTCTTTGGCGCTTCCTGCGCAATGTCCTGACGGTTTGAAGATTACGCATCTCTGCGAGGGGGAGAAAGCAGCCAAAACCACCGCCGTTTGTAAGCCTTGGCTTACACGCTGTAATAGTTCCGCTCGCCGGACCGACGGCAACACCCAGCCGCCGGGAGCTTGCCGTGCGTCAAGATGATCTGCGCCGGGCCCGCTACAGTGGCCAGTCCCCTCATCATCGCGAGCCTTCCCAGCATGGAATTCCAGCGCGTCCACCAGCAGTTGCTGCAAAGCCACCACCTGTTCGAACCGCTTTCTCCCGTCCAGCTCCAGGAACTGCTCGCCAGCAGCGACCTGGTCAACCTCGACAAGGGCGCCTACGTGTTCCGCCAGGGCGAGCCGGCGCACGCCTTCTACTACCTGATTTCCGGCTGCGTGAAGATCTACCGGCTGACCCCGGAAGGCCAGGAGAAGATTCTCGAAGTGACCAACGAACGCAACACCTTCGCCGAGGCGATGATGTTCATGGACACCCCGAACTACGTGGCCACCGCCCAGGCCGTGGTGCCCAGCCAGCTGTTCCGTTTCTCCAACAAGGCCTACCTGCGCCAGTTGCAGGACAACACCCCGTTGGCCCTGGCCCTGCTGGCCAAGCTCAGCACCCGCCTGCACCAGCGCATCGACGAGATCGAGACGCTTTCCCTGAAGAACGCCACCCACCGCGTGGTGCGCTACCTGCTGACCCTCGCCGCCCACGCGCCGGGGGAGAACTGCCGGGTGGAAATCCCGGTGGCCAAGCAACTGGTGGCCGGTCACCTGTCGATCCAGCCGGAAACCTTCTCGCGGATCATGCACCGCCTCGGCGACGAGGGCATCATCCGCCTCGACGGCCGCGAAATCAGCATCCTCGACCGCGAACGCCTGGAGTGCTTCGAGTGAACAGCCCCGCCGCTTGATCGCGGTCAAGCGCGCCACGGTCCGTCCACCGGCAAGCTGGCGGGGTCGAGCCCGCGAGAACGCCCATGCGCCAATGCCTGTATTGCCTCCATGAAACCGAAGGCGCGGAAAGCGCCTGCGAACAGTGCGGCATGCCACTGCCCAGCGCTTCCCAGCGCCAGCTCCAGGGTCGCCGGCAGCGGCGCTTCGCCTGGTTCTGCGTCGGGCTGGCGCTGTTCTGCCTGGGCATGATGCTCTGGCTGCCGCGCGATGTTCCCTGAGGCCTCTCAGCGGCGCAGGCGCCGATAGAGCTGGAGCAGGCGCTCGGGCAACTGCCCGGCGCGCTCGACCAGCGCGAAGCCGTCGGCGCCGAACAGGTAGGGCAGGTAGTCCGCCGCCTCCTTGTCGATGGTGATGCAGAAGGGCACCAGTCCCTGGCTGCGCGCCTCGATCACCGCCTGGCGGGTGTCCTCGATGCCGTAGCGGCCCTCGTAGCGGTCCAGGTCGTTGGGCTTGCCGTCGCTCAACAGCAACAGCAGGCGACGCTTCTGCGGCTGCCCGCCGAGCACCTGGCTGGCCCGGCGGATCGCCGCGCCCATCCGCGTGTAGTAGCCCGGCGAGAGCGCCAGCACGCGACCGCGGACCTCGCCGCCGTAGCCTTCGTCGAAATCCTTCAGCACCTGCCAGCGCACCTGCTGCCGGCGCACCGAGGAAAACCCGTACAGCGCGAAGGGGTCGCCCAGCGCCTGCAACGCCTCGCCGAACAGCAGCAGGCTGTCGACGATGCTGTCGATCACCCGCCGCTGGTCGTCGAGGTAGGCTTCGGTGGACATCGACAGGTCCGCCAGCAACAGGCAGGCGAGGTCGCGCCGGCGCGGCCGCTGTTCGAGGAACAGGCCTGGCTGGGTGGAACCGCCGCGCCGCCGCTCGACCTGGAAGTCGAGCCAGGCATCGAGGTCGATCTCGTCGCCCTGCGGCTGCTGGCGCAGGCGTTGGCGGCCGTCGCGCAGGCAGGCGAACTGGCGGCGCAGATGCAGCGCGGTCTTCTCCAGGTGCGCCGGCAGGCTGGCGCTGGTCGCGCCGCGCGGCCGCATTGGTTGCAGCAGCACGTGGTCGCTCAGCAGACGCTGCTGCCGACAGTCCCACTCGGGCAGCTTCAGCCCGGGGCCGAGCGGCAGGTCATCGTAGTCGGCGGCCGGCAGGTCGAGATCCAGGCGCAGGCCGCCGCCCTTCTGCGTGCGCTGGCGCGACAGCGACAGGTAGTCGAGGTCTTCGGCGACGCGCGCGCCGTCCGGGTCGTCCTCGTCGTCGCTACAGCGGTCCAGGGCCAGGTGCTCCGACCAACTGAGCAGGCTTTCCAGGCGGAACAGCAGCAGGTTGCGCTCGCTGTCGCGCTCCTCGACGCGCTCGGCGCGCTTGCGCGCTCCGCTGCGGGCGACCTGGCGCTTGCCGGCGCCGGCGGCCGCTTCCTCGCCGTCCTCCGCGCTGGCGGAAGGCGTCCAGCGCTCGCCGGGATACAGCCACAGCGGCACCGGCCAGGGCGCCCGCTCGACTCGCGGGAAGCGCTCGACGCTGCCCGGCTCGGCAAGCGCGCGGCGCAGGGCGATTTCCAGTTCGGCATCTGCCGCCGGGCAATCGTCCAGCGACGGGCGCTGGCGCAGATGCGCGGCGACCAGCCGGGCGTAGCGCGGGCGCAGCGCCGGATAGGCGTCGAGCAACTGCCGCGCCCAGCGCTGGTTGTCCTGGGCCCAGTGCCGCAGCGGCCCGGCGCTGGCCGCCAGCAGCGCCAGCCAGCGATACAGTTCACGGTTCAGCTCGGCCTGCGGATAGACCGCGAGGGATTCCGGCAGGCGCAGGCTGTCGCCGTTGAACCAGGACACCGGGGCCTGCTCGCAGGTCCCGGCGACCCGCTGCAACCAAGTGCGGCGTAGCAGCAGGCGGCGCGCCGGGGTCGCCTCGAGGGCTACCCCCGGTGCGCCGCCGAGCGCCCGGAAGAGCATGCCGAGCGGACGCCGCATGCTCTCCAGGGTCACCCGCGCCGCCTCGAACTCGCCGCTGGCATGGCGGGTGATGAAGCGGTGCCAGTGGGCGCCGACCCATTCCTCCAGCTCGACGGCGAAGGCCATCTCAGGCGGCCGCCTTGCCGCGCCGGAAGCTCAGCAGGTAGGCGACCAGGCCGATGAGGAACACCACCCCGGCGCCTTCGCGCAGCCAGTAGAAGATCGCCAGCTGGTCCTGGGTGGCCATGAAGGTCATCGCCGCGCCGTCCGCCGGCATCCGTTGCAGCCAGACCTGCAGCACCCCGGCCGCGGAGAGGAACAGGGTGATGAACACCATCGCCACGGTCATCAGCCAGAAGCCCCACATCTCCAGGACCTGCGAGCGGTTGTCCATCGCCTCGCCGATCCCGCGCAGGCGCGGCATGGCGTAGGAGATGATGGTCATCACGATCATCGCGTAGGCGCCATAGAAGGCCATGTGGCCGTGGGCGGCGGTGAGCTGGGTGCCGTGGGTGTAGTAGTTGACCGGCGCCAGGGTATGCATGAAGCCCCACACTCCCGCGCCGAGGAAGGCCATCACCGTGGTGCCCATGGCCCACAGTGCGACCGCGCGGTTCGGATAGTCGCGGCGGCGGCGGTTGATGGTGTTGAAGGCGAACAGCACCATGGCGAAGAACGGCAGCGGCTCCAGCGCCGAGAATACCGAGCCGAGCCACAGCCAGTAGCCGGGCACGCCGATCCAGAAGTAGTGGTGGCCGGTGCCGATGATGCCGCTGATCAGCGCCATGGCGATGATCACGTAGAGCCACTTCTCGATCACCTCGCGGTCGACCCCGGTGATCTTCACCAGCACGAAGGCGAGGATCGCACCCATGATCAGTTCCCACACGCCTTCCACCCACAGGTGCACCACCCACCACCAGTAGAACTTGTCGCGGGTGAGGTTTTCCGGGTTGTAGAAGGAGAACAGGAACAGCAGGGCGAGGCCGATCAGGCCGGTCATCAGGACCATGCTGATGGCGGTCTTGCGCCCGCGCAGCACGGTCATGCCGACGTTGAACAGGAAGCCCAGGGCGACGATCACGATGCCCGCCTTGCTGATGGTCGGCTGTTCGAGGAACTCGCGGCCCATGGTCGGCCACAGTTCGTTGCCGGTGAGCCTGGCCAGGCCGGCGTAGGGCACCAGCAGGTAGCCGAGGATGGTCAGCACGCCGGCGGCGGCGAATACCCAGAACAGGATCCAGGCCAGCTTCGGGCTGTACAGCTCGCAGTCGCTCTCCTCCGGCACCAGGTAGTAGGCAGCGCCCATGAAGCCGAACAGCAGCCAGACGATCAGCAGGTTGGTGTGCACCATGCGCGCGACGTTGAAGGGGATCGCCGGGAACAGGAAGTCGCCGACCACGTACTGCAGGCCCATGATCAGGCCGAACAGGATCTGCCCGACGAAGAGGATCAGGGCGAACACGAAGTAGGGTTTGGCGACCGCCTGCGAGGCGAATTTCAGGGAGCCATTGGGCGACATCATCAACCCTCCTTGTTCGGCGGCCATTGGTTGGTATCGATCTTCGAGCTCCACTTGAGGAACTCGGCCAGGTCGTCGACCTGCCCTTCGCTGAGATGGAACTGCGGCATGGCGCGGCGGCCCGGCACGTTCAGTGGCTGGATCTTCATCCAGGCCTGGAGGAAGGTGTTGAAGCCCTCCTCGCCGCCACGGCGTCCGACCACGTTGCCCAGCTCCGGCGCGAAGTAGGCACCCTCGCCGAGCAGGGTGTGGCAGCCGACGCAGTTGTTCTGTTCCCAGACCAGCTTGCCGCGCACCACCGCGGCGCTCATCGCGGCCTCGTTGGTGCGCTCGGGCAGGGTCTTCTCGGTGTGGTAGGTCAGGGCCAGGAACAGCAGGATGAAGAACACACTCCCGCCGAAATAGATGTTCCTGGCCATGCCTTTGGTAAAGGTCTCGGACATGCGGCCTCCTGGAATGGGTGGTGCGGCGATTCTAGGAAGCGGCGGCGGCGAACCCGCTTGATGGCAATCAAGATTCCCGAACGATTTACTCAGTTATTCATCCGCGCCAGGTACAGCGCAGCGCCCACCGCCAGGGCCATCAGCAGCGGCCAGGCCAGCAGCAGGCGGCGCCATAGCGCCGGGGCATGGGCCAGCTCCATGAAGCGCTCGCCGATCAGCCAGCCCTTGGCCACCGCGCAGGCCAGCACCGCCGCCAGCAGCCAGGGAGAGTCGCCGGCGCCGCCCAGCAGCACACCGGCCACGGCCAGCGCCAGCAACGCCAGCCAGCAGAGGGTCAGGGTTCGCATCGGCACCTCATTGCAGGACGTAGACCAGCGGGAACAGCAGCACCCAGACCAGGTCGACCATGTGCCAGTAGAGCACTCCCGACTCCAGTCCCGAGCAAGCCTGCGGCGTATAACACCGGCGCCAGCAGGCCTGCGCCAGCCAGCCGAGGATCAGCAGGCCGAGCAGGACGTGGAGGAAATGGAAGCCGGTCAGGCACCAGTAGAGGGTGAAGAAAGTGTCGTGTTCGATGTCCAGGCCGAGGTCGGCGAGCCGCCCGTACTCGTGCGACTTCAGGCCGACATAGACCAGCGCCAGCAGCAGCGCCGCCAGCAACCAGCCGCTCGCCTGGCGCGGCCGTCCGCGGCGCACCGCGTGCACCGCCAGCGCGGCGAGCCAGCCGGAGCTGAGCAGGGCCACGGTCAGCAACAGGCCCCAGCGGCTATCCAGTTGCTCCCGGCCGGCGCGGAACAGCTCCGGCTGCCAGGCCTGGGCACCGGCGAACGCCAGCAGCAGCAGGCTGAACACGCTGAGTTCGGCGAGGATGAAGAACCACATCGCCAGGTCGCCGGGCAGGCGCCGCTCGACGGTATCAGGCGACATGGAGATCGACGATGTCCATCAGCGCCGCCACCGTCGCCGGGTCGTCCGAGAGCGGTTCGGCCAGCGCCACCCGGCACGCCTCGCGCGGGTCCATGCCGTCGCCGATGAGGCGCGCGGCGAAGATCAGCAGGCGGGTCGAGGCGACTTCCTCCAGGTCGTGCTGCTCCAGCCGCCGCAGCGCCTGGCCCAACTGCACCAGGCGCTGCGCCAGGGCCTCGGCACAACCGCTCTCGCCGACCAGGATGCGTGCCTCCTGCTGCGCCGCCGGGTAGTCGAAGCGCAACGCGACGAAACGCTGCCGGGTGCTGGGCTTCAGGCCCTTGAGCAGGTTCTGGTAGCCGGGGTTGTAGGACACCACCAGCATGAACGAAGGCGGCGCCTGCAACGTCTCGCCGGTGCGCTCCAGGTACAGCTCGCGGCGGTCGTCGGCCAGCGGGTGGATGGCGACCGTGGTGTCCTGGCGCGCCTCCACCACTTCGTCCAGGTAGCAGATACCGCCTTCGCGCACCGCGCGGGTCAGCGGGCCGTCCTGCCACCAGGTGCCGTCGGCGCCGATCAGATGGCGGCCGAGCAGGTCGGCGGCGCCCAGGTCGTCGTGGCAGGCGACGCTGTACAGCGGCAGTTCCAGGCGCCGCGCCATGTACTGGACGAAGCGGGTCTTGCCGCAACCGGTGGGGCCCTTGAGCAATACCGGCAGGCCGTGCCGCCAGGCGCGCTCGAAGACTTCGATCTCATGGCCGGTGGCCTCGTAGAAGGGTGTCGCGTCCCGCATGTCCTACTCCTGCGCTAGGGATTAGGACCGCACGCTATTCACAGTTGGAAGGTGCCACAAGCGCAAAGCAACGCAATCTTGATTCCGGTCAAGCAAGGGTAAAGACCCTGCTTTCTATGATCCTTTCGCGCCATGAATTCCCGGGAGTTCCCGACGCAGCCACCCCCAAAACACTGCTAAGGGAGCGCCTCGCAGGGCTCCTGAGGAGATAGACCATGCCATTTGGCAAGCCACTGGTGGGCACCTTGTTCGCCTCGCTGACGCTGCTGGGCCTGGCCACCGCTCACGCCAAGGACGACATGAAAGCCGCCGAGCAATACCAGGGTGCCGCTTCCGCCGTCGATCCCGCTCACGTGGTGCGCACCAACGGTGCCCCCGACATGAGTGAAAGCGAGTTCAACGAGGCCAAGCAGATCTACTTCCAACGCTGCGCCGGTTGCCACGGTGTCCTGCGCAAGGGCGCCACCGGCAAGCCGCTGACCCCGGACATCACCCAGCAACGCGGCCAGCAATACCTGGAAGCGCTGATCACCTACGGCACCCCGCTGGGCATGCCGAACTGGGGCAGCTCCGGCGAGCTGAGCAAGGAACAGATCACCCTGATGGCCAAGTACATCCAGCACACCCCGCCGCAACCGCCGGAGTGGGGCATGCCGGAGATGCGCGAATCGTGGAAGGTGCTGGTGAAGCCGGAGGACCGGCCGAAGAAACAGCTCAACGACCTCGACCTGCCCAACCTGTTCTCGGTGACCCTGCGCGACGCCGGGCAGATCGCCCTGGTCGACGGCGACAGCAAGAAGATCGTCAAGGTCATCGATACCGGCTATGCCGTGCATATCTCGCGGATGTCCGCTTCCGGCCGCTATCTGCTGGTGATCGGCCGCGACGCGCGGATCGACATGATCGACCTGTGGGCCAAGGAGCCGACCAAGGTCGCCGAGATCAAGATCGGCATCGAGGCGCGCTCGGTGGAAAGCTCCAAGTTCAAGGGCTACGAGGACCGCTACACCATCGCCGGCGCCTACTGGCCGCCGCAGTTCGCGATCATGGACGGCGAGACCCTGGAGCCGAAGCAGATCGTCTCCACCCGCGGCATGACCGTAGACACCCAGACCTACCACCCGGAACCGCGCGTGGCGGCGATCATCGCCTCCCATGAGCACCCCGAGTTCATCGTCAACGTGAAGGAGACCGGCAAGGTCCTGCTGGTCAACTACAAGGATATCGACAACCTCACCGTCACCAGCATCGGTGCGGCGCCATTCCTCCACGACGGCGGCTGGGACAGCAGCCACCGCTACTTCATGACCGCCGCCAACAACTCCAACAAGGTTGCCGTGATCGACTCCAAGGACCGTCGCCTGTCGGCCCTGGTCGACGTCGGCAAGACCCCGCACCCGGGGCGTGGCGCCAACTTCGTGCATCCCAAGTACGGCCCGGTGTGGAGCACCAGCCACCTGGGCGACGGCAGCATCTCGCTGATCGGCACCGATCCGAAGAACCATCCGCAGTACGCCTGGAAGAAAGTCGCCGAGCTACAGGGCCAGGGCGGCGGCTCGCTGTTCATCAAGACCCATCCGAAGTCCTCGCACCTCTACGTCGACACCACCTTCAACCCCGACGCCAGGATCAGCCAGAGCGTCGCGGTGTTCGACCTGAAGAACCTCGACGCCAAGTACCAGGTGCTGCCGATCGCCGAATGGGCCGATCTCGGCGAAGGCGCCAAGCGGGTGGTGCAGCCCGAGTACAACAAGCGCGGCGATGAAGTCTGGTTCTCGGTGTGGAACGGCAAGAACGACAGCTCCGCGCTGGTGGTGGTGGACGACAAGACCCTGAAGCTCAAGGCCGTGGTCAAGGACCCGCGGCTGATCACCCCGACCGGCAAGTTCAACGTCTACAACACCCAGCACGACGTGTACTGAGACCCGCGTGCGGGGCACGCCCCGCACGCTCCCCCCTACGAGGAACCGTGATGAAACCGTACGCACTGCTTTCGCTGCTCGCCACCGGCACCCTGCTCGCCCAGGGCGCCTGGGCCGAAGACCCCGAAGTGCTGTTCAAGAACAAGGGCTGCGTGGCCTGCCATGCCATCGACACCAAGATGGTCGGCCCGGCCTACAAGGACGTCGCCGCCAAGTTCGCCGGCCAGGCCGGCGCCGAAGCGGAACTCGCGCAGCGGATCAAGAACGGCAGCCAGGGCGTCTGGGGCCCGATCCCGATGCCGCCGAACGCGGTCAGCGACGACGAGGCGCAGACCCTGGCGAAGTGGGTCCTGTCGCAGAAATGAACGCCCCTCCGGACTTCCGGCGCGCCGCCAGCCACGCCTTGTGGCTGGCCCTCGCGCTGACGTTCGCCTGTCCTCTTCCGGGCCTGGCCGACGAGCATCCCGATGCCCGTCGCCAGGCCCAGTTGCGTCACCTGCTGTTGCAGGACTGCGGCTCCTGCCACGGCCTGCGCCTGACCGGCGGCCTCGGCCCGGCGCTGACCCCCGAGGCCCTGCGCGGCAAGCCGCGCGAATCGCTGGTCGCCACCGTGCTCATGGGCCGTCCGCAAACCCCGATGCCCCCCTGGGCCGGCCTGCTCAGCGAAGACGACGCCGGCTGGCTGGTGGACCGCCTGATCGAAGGAGAGATCGCCCCATGAACCTGCGTCCCCTCGCGCCGCTTTTCCTCGCCCTGCTCGCCGGCTGTAGCCAGCAGCCGCCCTTGCGCGGCAGCGGCGACCTCGGCGTGCTGATCGAACGCGCCGACGGCAGCGTGCAGATCCTCGACGGCACGGCGAAGACCTCGCTGGCGCGGGTCGAAGGCCTCGGCGACCTGTCCCACGCCTCCCTGGTGTTCTCCCGCGACCAGCGCTACGCCTACGTATTCGGTCGCGACGGCGGCCTGACCAAGCTCGACCTGCTGGCCCAGCGCATCGACAAGCGCCTGATCCAGGGCGGCAACAGCATCGGCGGAGCGATCAGCCAGGACGGTCGGCTGGTCGCGATATCCAACTACGAGCCGGGCGGGGTCAAGGTGTTCGACAGCCGCACCCTGGAGCTGGTCGCCGAGATTCCCGCCACCCGCCTCCCCGGCCAGGACAGGAACTCCCGGGTGGTCGGCCTGGTCGACGCGCCGGGGCAGCGTTTCGTGTTCAGCCTGTTCGACAGCGGCGAGATCTGGATCGCCGACTTCAGCCAGGGCGACACGCCGCACCTGACCCGCTTCCGCGATATCGGCAAGCAACCCTACGACGCCCTCATCAGCCCCGACGGGCGCTACTACATGGCCGGGCTGTTCGGCGAGGACGGCATGGCCCAGCTCGACCTCTGGCACCCGGAGCGCGGCGTCAGGCGCGTACTCGGCGACTACGGCCGCGGCCAACGCAAGCTGCCGGTGTACAAGATGCCGCACCTGGAGGGCTGGACCATCGCCAGCGACCAGGCCTTCGTCCCGGCGGTCGGCCATCACCAGGTGCTGGTGCTCGACGCGCGCGACTGGAAGCAGACCGACGCCATCGACGTCGCCGGCCAGCCGGTGTTCGTCATGACTCGACCGGACGACCGGCAGATCTGGGTCAACTTCGCCTACCCGGACAACGACAAGGTGCAGGTCATCGACAGCGAGACCCACGAAGTGATCGAAACCCTGCGCCCTGGCCCCGGCGTACTGCACATGGAATTCAGCGGGCGCGGCGACCAGGTCTGGATCTCGGTGCGCGACGCCGACCAGTTGCAGGTCTGGGACCCGTACCGCCTGAAGCGCATCGGCAGCCTTCCAGCCCGCAGCCCGAGCGGCATCTTCTTCAGCCACCGCGCCCAGCACATCGGACTCTAGGAGGCACCATGGACGACCTCTCCCGCCGCCTCCTCGCCCGCTACCAGAAAGGCCTGCCGATCTGCGCGGAACCCTATCGGCGGATGGCCGAGACCCTGGGTTGCAGCGAAGCCGAGGTGCTCGAACGGCTGCGTCGCCTGGAAGCCGACGGCGCGTTGTCGCGGGTCGGCCCGGTGCTCCGCCACCAACGCGCCGGGGCCAGCACCCTGGCTGCCCTGGCGGTGCCCGAGGAGCGTCTGCAACGGGTCGCCGAGCGCATCAGCCAGTACGCCGAGGTCAACCACAACTACCAGCGCGAACACCGCTACAACCTGTGGTTCGTGCTCACCGCCGGCGACCGCGCGCAACTCGACCGGGTACTGGCGGAGATCGCCGCCGACACCGGCCTGCAACCCCTCGACCTGCCGATGCAGGAAGCCTACTGCATCGACCTCGCGTTTCCCCTGGAGGCCAGCCGATGAACCCCGTCGAACCCCTCGCCGCGCCGCAGCGGCAACACCTGCGCTACCTGCTGGAACAGGGCCTGCCGCTGGCCAGCCGGCCCTACCGGGTGCTCGCCGAACGCATCGGCGCCGGCGAAGACGAAGTGCTGGAACAGGTCCGCCGCTGGGACGAAGACGGCCTGTTCCGCCGCTTCGGAGTGATCCTCCACCACCGCGCCCTGGGCTATACCGCCAACGCCATGCTGGTGCTGGACGTCGCCGACGCGGAGGTCGACGCCGTCGGCCGCGCCCTCGCCCACGAAACAATCGTCTCGCTCTGTTACCGCCGCCCGCGTCGCCTGCCGATGTGGCCATACAACCTGTTTTGCATGATCCACGGCCGCGAGCGCGGCGAAGTGGAACGCCAGATCGAGGCCCTGCTGGAGCGCCACGCCCTGCGCCAGACACCGCACCGCTGGCTGTTCAGCCTGCGCGCCTACAAGCAGTGCGGCGGCCGCTACACCGCGCCGCCGGCCGACCTGGAGCGCCGCCATGGATGAGTTCGACCGGCGCCTGCTGAACCGCCTGCAACACGGCCTGCCGCTGGAGCCGCATCCCTACGCGCTGCTCGCCGCCGAGCTGGATTGCCGCGAGGAAGACATCCTGCGCCGCCTCGACGACCTGCTCGACGACGGCACCCTGACCCGCTTCGGTCCGCTGTTCGATATCGAGCCCCTCGGCGGTGCCTTCACCCTGGCCGCCATGAGCGTGCCGGAGGCGCGTTTCGAAGAGATCGCCGCGCTGCTCGCCGGCTGGCCGCAGGTCGCCCACAACTACCGTCGCGAGCACGCCCTGAACATGTGGCTGGTGGTCGCCTGCGACAGCCCGGCGGAGGTCGCCGAGACCCTCGCACGGCTGGAGCGCGAGAGCGGGCTGGCGGTACTCGACCTGCCCAAGGAGGCGACCTACCATGTCGGCCTGCATTTCCCCCTCTGACGCCCTGCTCGCCCGCCGCCTGATCGAACTGACCCAGGCCGGCCTGCCGCTGGTCGCCGACCCTTGGGCGTGGATCGCCGCGCAACTGCGGCTGAGCGAGGCGGAGACCCTGGCGCTGCTGAAGCGCCTGCGCGACGCCGGGGTGATCCGGCGCATCGCCGCGGTGCCCAACCACTATCGCCTTGGCTACCGGCACAACGGCATGACCGTCTGGGACGTCGCCGACGAACGCATCGAACGCCTCGGCCGGCTGGTAGGCGGGCTGTCCTTCGTCAGCCATTGCTACCGGCGCCCGCGCCATCTGCCGCAGTGGCGTTACAACCTGTTCGCCATGGTCCACGGCCGCAGCGAAGCGGAGATCGAAGGCTACCGCCAGCAGATCCGCCTGCTGCTCGGCGAGGACTGTCGCGCCGACGAGATGCTGGTGAGCAGCCGCATCCTGAAGAAGACCGGCCTGCGCCTGGCGCAGAAGGAGGAACGTCCATGCTGAGGATCAGCCATTACCTGCGCAGCCTCGCCGAGGACGCGCCGACGCCGCGCCGCGCCGGCGGCAGGCGCGCCCCGGTGGTGATCTGGAACCTGCTGCGGCGCTGCAACCTGACCTGCAAGCACTGTTATTCCACCTCCGCCGACAGCGACTTCCGTGGCGAACTGGAGACCGCGGAAATCCTTCGCGGCATCGACGACCTGCGCGCCGCCGGAGTGCGCGTGCTGATTCTCTCCGGCGGCGAACCGCTGATGCACCCGGATCTCTTCGAGATCGCCGCCCATGCGCGCCAGGCCGGGATGTTCGTGGCGCTATCGAGCAACGGCACGCTGATCGACGAGGGCAACATCCAGCGCGTCGCCGAGGCCCGCTTCGACTACGTCGGCATCAGCCTCGACGGCCTGCGCGAGACCCACGACCGCTTCCGCCAGAAGCAGGGCAGCTTCGACGCCGCGCTGGCGGCCATGCGCCTGTGCCGCGAGGCGGATATCCGCGTCGGCATGCGCACCACCCTGACCGAGGAGAACGCCGCGCAACTACCGGCACTGCTCGACCTGATGCGCGAACTCGACGTGCAGAAGTTCTACCTCTCGCACCTCAACTACAGTGGCCGCGGCCGCCGCAGCCGCGCCCTCGACGCCCACCACCGGCGCACCCGCGAGGCCCTCGCGCTGCTCTTCGAACGGGCCGACGAGGACATCCGGCAGGGGCGCGACAGCGACTTCGTCACCGGCAACAACGACGCCGACGCGATCCTTCTCCTCGACTGGCTCAAGCGCCGCCGCCCGCAGCAACTGGCGCGTCTCTGCGAGCTGCTGCTGGACTGGGGCGGCAACGCCTCGGGCGAGGGCATCGCCAACATCGACAACACCGGCGAGGTGCATCCGGACAGCTACTGGTGGCACCACAGCGTCGGCAACATCCGCCATCAGCGCTTCGCCGACTTCTGGTTCGAGCGCCCCGACCCGCTGCTCCTGCAACTGCGCCAGCGCCCGCGACCGGTGGTCGGGCGCTGCAGCCAATGCCGCTGGCTGGACATCTGCAACGGCAACACCCGCACCCGCGCCTGGGCCGGCGGAGAACTCTGGGGCGAAGACCCCGGCTGCTACCTCAGCGATCAGGAAATCGGCCTCGAGCGCATCGCGCTGCACGCCGTCTAAGGAAAGCCTCATGAACACTACCGTGATTCCGCCGTCCCTCCTCGATGTCGATTTCCCTGCCGGCAGCGTCGCCCTGGTCGGCGCCGGCCCCGGCGATCCGGGCCTGCTCACCCTGCGCGCCTGGGCCCTGCTGCAACAGGCCGAGGTGGTGGTCTACGACCGCCTGGTCGCCCGCGAGCTGATCGCCCTTCTGCCGGAAAGCTGCCAGCGCATCTACGTCGGCAAGCGCTGCGGCCACCACAGCCTGCCGCAGGAAGAAATCAATGAGCTGCTGGTGCGCCTGGCCCGGCAGCAACGCCGGGTGGTCCGCCTGAAAGGCGGCGACCCGTTCATCTTCGGTCGCGGCGCCGAGGAGCTGGAGCGCCTGCTCGAGGCCGGCGTCGACTGCCAGGTGGTCCCCGGCGTCACCGCCGCCTCCGGTTGCAGTACCTACGCCGGCATCCCGCTGACCCACCGCGACCTCGCCCAGTCCTGCACCTTCGTCACCGGCCACCTGCAGAACGACGGCCGCCTCGACCTCGACTGGGCCGGCCTGGCGCGCGGCAAGCAGACCCTGGTGTTCTACATGGGCCTGGGCAACCTCGCCGAGATCGCCGCGCGCCTGGTCGAGCACGGCCTCGCCAGCGACACCCCGGCGGCGCTGGTCAGCCAGGGCACCCAGGCGGGCCAGCAGGTGACCCGCGGCGCCCTTTCCGAGCTGCCGGCGCTGGCGCGGCGCTACCAGTTGAAGCCGCCGACGCTGATCGTCGTCGGCCAGGTGGTGGCGCTCTTCGCCGAGCGCGCGATGGCGCATCCTTCATACCTGGGCGCCGGCTCGCCGATCAGCCGCGAGGCCGTCGCATGCGCCTGATCGGCCTCGCCCTCGGCCTGCTCCTCGGCGCCCTCGCACAGGCCGGCGAAGCGCCGGGGGAAGCGCTCTACCGCCAGCACTGCCAGGCCTGCCACGGCGCCGGGCGGCTCGGCGGCAGCGGCCCGACCCTGCTCCCGGAAAGCCTTTCGCGGCTGAAGCCGGCGCAGGCCCGCGAGGTGATCCTGCACGGTCGCCCGGCAACCCAGATGGCCGGCTTTGCCGGTCAATTGGACGACGCCGCGGCGGACGCCCTGGTCGCCTATCTCTACCAGACGCCGCCGCGCGAACCGCAGTGGAGCGCCGAGGACATCCGGGCCAGCCAGGTTCAGCCGCATCCCCTCGCCACCCTGCCGTCCAGGCCCCGCTTCGAGGCCGACCCGCTGAACCTGTTCGTGGTGGTGGAATCCGGCGACCACCACGTGACCATCCTCGACGGCGATCGCTTCGAGCCCATCGCCCGCTTCCCATCGCGCTACGCCCTGCACGGTGGTCCGAAGTTCTCCCCGGACGGGCGCCTGGTGTACTTCGCCTCGCGCGACGGCTGGGTGACCCTCTACGACCTGTACAACCTGAAGGTGGTCGCCGAGGTCCGCGCCGGCCTCAACACGCGCAACCTGGCGGTCAGCGACGACGGGCGCTGGGTCCTGGTGGGCAACTACCTGCCCGGCAACCTGGTGCTGCTGGACGCCCGCGACCTGTCCCTGGTGCAGGTCATCCCGGCGGCCGACGCCCAGGGCCAGGCCTCGCGGGTCAGCGCGGTATACACGGCACCGCCGCGGCACAGCTTCGTGGTCGCCCTGAAGGACGTCCACGAGCTGTGGGAGCTGCCCTATGCCAACGGCAAGCCGGTCGCGCCGAAACGGTTGGCGGTGGCCGACTACCTCGACGACTTCTCCTTCAGCCCCGACTACCGCTACCTGCTGGGCAGCTCGCGGCAGGCCAGGGGCGGCGAGGTGATCGAGCTGGACAGCGGCGCGCGGGTCGCCTCGATCCCGCTGTCGGGCATGCCGCACCTCGGCTCGGGCATCTACTGGAAGCGCGACGGGCGCTGGGTGTTCGCTACGCCGAACATCAGCCGCGGGGTGATCTCGGTGATCGACCTGCAAAACTGGAAGCCGTTGAAGGAAATCGTCACCGACGGCCCTGGCTTCTTCATGCGCAGCCATGCCGACTCGCCCTACGCCTGGACCGATACCTTCCTTGGCAAGAAACACGACGAGATCCTGCTGATCGACAAGCAGACCCTGGAAATCGCCCATCGCCTGCGCCCCAGCCCGGGCAAGGTGGCCGGCCACGTCGAGTTCACCCGCGACGGCCGCTACGCCCTGCTCAGCGTCTGGGACCGCGACGGCGCGCTGGTGGTCTACGACGCGCACAGCCTGGAGGAAGTGAAGCGACTGCCGATGAACAAGCCGTCGGGCAAGTACAACGTCGGCAACAAGATCGGCTATGCGGAGGGAACCTCGCACTGAGGCTCGGGCGAGACGCCATCAACGGATATCCCCGTATCCTCCGCGACGGACCGCGACAACCCTGTCCCCTCACGGCACGAGAAAAACCACGGGAATGGCGGATAACCGCAAGCGGTTATTCGCCCTACCGCCCACCCTGCGCGAGGAGCCCTAGGGCATAACGCCAACGGCGTTATCCGCCGATCACCCTGTCCCATCACGGCCCCGAGAAAACCCTGGGAATGGCGGATAGCCGCAAGCGGATATCCACCCCCACCCGTCCCGCGCGCCGAGCCCCCGGCGCCCAGAAAAAAGCCCCGCATCGCGGGGCTTTCCGTCTCAGGCGCCAGGCCTCAGAACTGCTCGGCGTCCAGCAGGTACAGCGACTCGCTGCCGGCGCGCACGGAGGCGCTCAGGGAATGGATGCGCGGCAGCAGGCGGGCGAAGTAGAAGCGCGCGGTACCCAGCTTGCTGGCGTAGAAGTCGTCCTCGCCCTGCTTGGCCAGCGCGGTGCGCGCCATCAATGCCCACATGTAGGCATAGGCGGTGTAGCCGAACACATGCAGGTATTCGACCGACGCCGCGCCGATCTCGTTGGGGTTGCCCTTGGCGCGGTCGAGCAGCCAGGCGGTCAGCTCTTCCAGGTTCTCCACGGCGGCCGCCAGCGGCTTGCTGAACTCGCCCAGGGCCTCGTCGGCGGAAGCGACGAAGGCCTTGATCTCGTCGGTGAAGTGACGGGAGAAGGCGCCGCCGCTGCCGATCACCTTACGTCCCACCAAGTCGAGCGCCTGAATGCCGTTGGTGCCTTCGTAGATCTGCGTGATGCGACAGTCGCGCACCAGTTGCTCCTGGCCCCATTCGCGGATGAAGCCGTGGCCGCCGAAGATCTGCTGGCCATGGATAGTGGTTTCCAGTCCCATGTCGGTGAGGAATGCCTTGGCCACCGGGGTCAGCAGCGCCACCAGCTCTTCCGCACGCTTGCGGGTGACCACGTCTTCGCTGTACTTGGCGGTGTCCAGCTGCATCGCGACGTAGCTGGAGAAGGCGCGGCCGCCTTCGTNCACCGGGGTCAGCAGCGCCACCAGCTCTTCCGCACGCTTGCGGGTGACCACGTCTTCGCTGTACTTGGCGGTGTCCAGCTGCATCGCGACGTAGCTGGAGAAGGCGCGGCCGCCTTCGTTCAGCGCCTTCATGGTGAGCAGCATGCGGCGCACGTCGGGGTGCACGATGATCGGGTCGGCGGCCTTGTCCTTGGCTACCGGGCCGGTCGGCGCGCGGCTCTGGATACGCTCGCGGGCATACTCGATGGCGCTCTGGTAGGAGCGCTCGCCGGTGGCCAGGCCCTGGATGCCGACGCCAAGGCGCTCGTAGTTCATCATGGTGAACATCGCCGCCAGGCCCTTGTTGACCTCGCCCACCAGCCAACCGGTGGCGCCGTCGAAGTTCATCACGCAGGTGGCCGAGGCCTTGATCCCCATCTTGTGCTCGATGGAGCCGCAACCCAGGCTGTTCTTCTCGCCCAGCGAGCCGTCGGCGTTGACCAGCACCTTCGGCACCAGGAACAGCGAGATGCCCTTCGGCCCGGCCGGGGCGTCGGGCAGCTTGGCCAGCACCAGGTGGATGATGTTCTCGGTCAGGTCATGCTCGCCGCCGGTGATGAAGATCTTGGTCCCGCTGATCTTGTAGGAGCCGTCGGCCTGCGGCTCGGCCCTGGTGCGGATGATGCCCAGGTCGGTGCCGGCATGCGGCTCGGTCAGGCACATGGAACCGGCCCAGATACCGGCGTACATGTTCGGCAGGTACTTGTCCTTCAATTCGTCGCTGGCATGGGCATTGAGCGCCAGGCAGGCGCCGGCGGTCAGCATCGGATACAGGCCGAACGACAGGTTGGCCGAGTTGACCAGTTCCTCGACCTGCGCCGAGATCACCTTGGGCATCCCCATGCCGCCGTAGGCCGGATCACCGCCGACGCCGACCCAGCCGCCTTCGGCGTAGGTCCGGTAGGCCTCGGGGAAGCCGGCCGGGGTGCTCACCGCGCCAGCGTTCCACTGGCAGCCTTCCTCGTCGCCCGGACGGTTCAGCGGGGCGATGGTACCGGCGGTGACCTTGCCGGCCTCTTCGAGGATCGCCGCGGCGGTCTCGGCGTCGACCACTTCGGCCAGCGCCGGCAGTTGCGCCCAGAGCCGGGAGACCTCGAACACCTCATTGAGGACGAAGCGCATGTCGCGCAGCGGAGCTTTGTAATCAGCCATGTGGGGGAATCCTCGATCGTACCGATCGCCGGCCGGGGGCCAGCGGCAACAAAATGGAGGCACGAAAGGCGTGCCGCGGCCGAGTCTACACCACCAACATTTCGGACTTGTAGCGTCACGTCGTGACCATTAAGTCTATATCGGTCTTCTATGCGACAGGCATGAAAAAGCCCGCTTTTCGCGGGCTCGAGCGAGTTCGCCGGGAGTCCGACGGGCCCGGCGGGTGGGGGAGAAACCGGGGGGAAGAAGCGCCGCGCCCCTGCCCCGGCAGCCGCTAGAGCGAAAACTGCTCCGCCGACAGGCTCATCAGGCCCGCCGCGCCGGCCTGGATCGCCGCGGCGTGCGCCGCGGTGCGCGGCAGCAGGCGACTGAAGTAGAAGTCGGCGGTGGCCAGCTTGGCTTCGTAGAACGCGGCCTCGCCGCTGCCGGCATCCAGCTTCTCGCGCGCCACCAGGGCGATGCGCAACCAGAAATAGGCCAGGGTCACGTAGCCGGAGAACATCAGGTAGTCCACCGAGGCGGCGCCCACTTCGTCGGCATTCTTCATCGCCGCCAGGCCCACCTGCTGGGTCAGTTCGCCCCACTGCGCGTTCAGCGCCGCCAGTTGCGCGACCTGTCCCTTCAGTTGCGGATGCTCGGCCTGGGCCTGGCACAACTGGTGGACCAGTTTGGTGAAACCGCGCAACAGCTTGCCCTGGCTGCCCAGTACCTTGCGGCCAAGCAGGTCGAGGGCCTGGATGCCGTTGGTGCCTTCGTAGATCTGTGCGATGCGGCAATCGCGGACCAACTGCTCCATGCCCCACTCGCGGATGTAGCCGTGGCCGCCGTAGACCTGCATGCCGAGGTTGGTCACCTCCTGCCCGGTCTCGGTCATGAAGGCCTTGCAGATCGGTGTCAGGAAGGCCAGCAGGTCGGCGGCCCGCTCGCGCTCGGCGGCGTCCTGCGACAGGTGCTCGGTGTCGAGCAACTGGGCGGTGAAGTAGGCCAGCGCGCGGTTGCCTTCGTTGAACGCCTTCATGGTCAGCAGCATGCGCCGTACGTCGGGGTGCACGATGATCGGGTCGGCCGGCTTGTCCGGCGCCTTCGGCCCCGTCAGCGAGCGCATCTGCAAGCGTTCCCGGGCATAGCGCACGGCGCCCTGGTAGCTGGTCTCGCCAAGGCACAGGCCCTGCATGCCGGTGCCCAGGCGGGCGTGGTTCATCATGGTGAACATGCAGTGCAGGCCCTTGTTCGGCTCGCCGATCAGGTAGCCGGTGGCGCCGTCGAAGTTCATCACGCAGGTGGCCGAGGCCTTGATCCCCATCTTATGCTCGATGGAGCCACAGGAAACCGCGTTGCGCACGCCTGCCTCGCCGGCGGCGTCGGGGAGGAACTTCGGCACGATGAACAGCGAGATACCCTTGGTCCCGGCCGGCGCATCGGGCAACTTGGCCAGCACCAGGTGAACGATGTTCTCGCTCAGGTCGTGCTCGCCGGCGGAGATGAAGATCTTCGTCCCGCTGATCGCATGGCTGCCGTCGGCGTTCGGCACCGCGCGGGTCTTGATGATGCCCAGGTCGGTGCCGCAGTGCGGCTCGGTCAGGCACATGGTGCCGGTCCAGGTGCCGGCGGTCATCCGCGCCAGGTAGAGGTCCTTCTGCGCCTGGCTGCCGTGGGCGTGGATCGCCGACATGGCGCCGCGGGTCAGGCCCGGGTACATGCCCCAGGAGACGTTGCTGGCGCCGATCATCTCGCTGAGCAGCAGACCCAGCGAGTGCGGCAGGCCCTGGCCGCCGTACGCGGGATCGCTGGCGACACCGTTCCAGCCACCCTCGACGTACTGTGCATAGGCTTCCTTGAAACCCTTGGGCGTGGTCACCACGCCGTTGTCGAAGTGGCAGCCCTCTTCGTCGCCGGAGCGGTTCAGCGGCGCCAGAACCTGTTCGCAGAATTTCGACCCTTCATCGAGGATCGCCGCCACCATGTCCGGGGTCGCGTCGCTGGCGCCGAGCGCCTGGTAGCGCCCATGGAAGTCGAATACCTCATCGATCAGGAAGCGCATGTCGCGCAGCGGAGCCTTGTATTCCGGCATCTCTGTTCTCCTCGGCAGGGGCGCCCCACAGGCGCGAATCCCTCGAAGCTACTGCGCCGGGCGGGCGCCTACAATCACGCTGCGGACGCTGAATGCAACGCCATAACCCCGAGGTCGGAAGGCCAGGATGCAGCGGATCGCAGGCATGAAAAAGCCCGCCGAAGGGCGGGCTCTTTCTCACCTGGGGAACGGGCCGCCAGCGGCCCGTGCCATCAGTAACCGAGGGCGAAATCTTCCTCGGCCATCTCCATCAGGTTGTTGGCGCCGGACAGCATGGCGGCGACGTGGGCGCGGGTACGCGGCAGGATGCGCTGGAAGTAGAAGCGCGCGGTCTGCAGCTTGGCCTTGTAGAAGGCTTCCTCGCCGGTGCCGGCGGCCAGCTTCTCGGCGGCCAGGCGCGCCATGTCGGCCCAGAAGTAGGCCAGGCAGGCGTAGCCGGAGTACATCAGGTAGTCCACCGAAGCGGCGCCGACTTCCTCGCGATCCTTCATGGCGGCCATGCCGACCTTCATGGTCAGGTCGCCCCACTCCTTGTTCAGCTGCGCCAGCGGAGCGACGAATTCCTTGACGGCTTCGTTGGCTTCGTTGGCCTGGCAGAACTTGTGCACGATCTTGGTGAAGCCCTTCAGCGCCTCGCCCTGGGTCATCAGCACCTTGCGACCCAGCAGGTCGAGGGCCTGAACGCCGGTGGTGCCTTCGTACAGCATCGAGATGCGGCTGTCGCGGACGTTCTGCTCCATGCCGTGCTCGGCGATGAAACCGTGGCCACCGAAGATCTGCACGCCGTGGTTGGCGGACTCGAAGCCGACTTCGGTCATGAACGCCTTGGCGATCGGCGTGAGGAAGGCCAGCATCGAGTCGGCGGCTTTCTTCTGCTCTTCGTCCTGGCTGCGCTGGACGATGTCGACCTGCTTGGCGGCGAAGTACAGCATCGCGCGATTGCCTTCGGCGAAGGCCTTCATGGTCAGCAGCATGCGGCGCACGTCAGGATGCACGATGATCGGGTCGGCGGGCTTCTCGGGCGCCTTCGGACCGGTCAGCGAGCGCATCTGCAGACGCTCGCGAGCATAGGCGATGCCGCCCTGGAAACCGACTTCGGCATGGGCCAGGCCTTGCAGCGCGGTACCCAGGCGAGCGGTGTTCATGAAGGTGAACATGCAGTTCAGGCCCTTGTTCGGCGGGCCGATCAGGAAGCCGGTGGCGGCGTCGAAGTTCATCACGCAGGTGGCGTTGCCGTGGATGCCCATCTTGTGCTCGATGGAACCGCAGGAAACCGCGTTGCGCTCGCCGGCGTTGCCTTCGGCGTTGGGCAGGAACTTCGGTACGATGAACAGCGAGATGCCCTTGGTGCCCTGCGGGGCGTCGGGCAGGCGGGCCAGGACGATATGGACGATGTTGTCGGCCATGTCGTGCTCGCCGGCGGAGATGAAGATCTTGGTGCCGGTGACCTTGTAGCTGCCGTCGGCCTGCGGCTCGGCCTTGGTGCGCAGCATGCCCAGGTCGGTGCCGCAGTGCGGCTCGGTCAGGCACATGGTGCCGGTCCACTCGCCGGAGACCAGCTTGGTCAGGTAGGTCGCCTGCTGCTCGGCGGTGCCGTGGGCATGCAGGGTGTTCATGGCGCCGTGGGACAGGCCCGGGTACATGCCCCAGGACCAGTTGGCCTGGCCGACCATCTCGCTGATGGCCAGGCCGAGGGATTCCGGCAGCCCCTGGCCGCCGTGCTCGACGTCATGGGCCAGGCTCGGCCAGCCGCCTTCGACGAACTGCTGGTAGGCCTCCTTGAAGCCGGTCGGGGTCTTCACGCCGTCGGCGCTCCAGGTGCAGCCTTCCAGGTCGCCGACGCGGTTCAGCGGAGCGATCACCTGTTCGCAGAACTTCGCACCTTCCTCGAGGATGGCGTTGACCATGTCGGGAGTCGCGTCTTCGGCGCCCGGCAGGCTCTGGTAGTGCGCTTCGTAGCCCAGCAGCTCGTCGCGAACGAAACGGATATCACGCAAGGGGGCCTTGTAATCAGGCATAGCAGTCAACCTCTACGAAGGGTTCTGGTTAATCGGCGACCGGACGGATGTCCAGAGTCTGCGGTCGCAGTGCGGGATCGCTCCCGGTCGCCTTGCCGGACGCACTCATGCGTCCCGACTCTCAAACAGGCGTTTGAAACATACGTTTACGCCAATCCCTTGTCAAGCATCCGAACCGACCGCTCGGTCATGCCCGAAATCACTGGCTGCAACGACCATCCAAAGCGCTTTCGTCTCTCTCAGTAAAGCCCATGGCGAAGCGCCCGGCAGGCTTCAGGGGCCGCCGGGTGACAGTCGGAAAAGAAAGAGTCGGGGGCGACCGCTGCCGGCCGCCAGGGAGTCAGGCGTGGGTGTCGATCAGGGTGCCGAGGGTCTCGTCGGCTACCTCGATGACCCGGGCGCCGCTCTGCGCCTCGAGCTTGCCGCGGGTCAGCTCGACCATCTGCTCGGCCTGGGGCGAACGGGCCTCCACGGTGTTGCGGGCGATCTCGCTGCCGGCCTGGGCGACGCGGGCGCTACCCGACTGCACCGCATTGAGGCCACTGACGAAAGCGTTGCCGGAAATTTCCACCGTCTACTCCTGGGGACGCGCACGCGCCGCTACGATAGCAAGTGGCTTCTATTCAAGCAGACTTGGCCGGCGCTGGGTACCGCCCGTTGGTTATGGACGGCCCGCTGTTTATAGCCCGATGCCCAGGGGCCGCAGGTCGAGGTGCGCGGCCACGGCCGCGGGAGTGGCTTCCTCCAGGCGCGGTACCCGGCCCAGGCAGGGCGCCGGCAGGCGCTCGGCGAGGGTCGCCAGGTTCTCCTCCAGGCGCGAGGTAGCCGGGTCGACCACGTTGGCCACCCAGCCGGCCAGCGCCAGGCCGTCGCCCAGGATCGCCTCGGCGCTGAGCAGCGCATGGTTGATACAGCCCAGGCGCACGCCGACCACCAGCACCACCGGCAGCGCCAGCAGGCGCGCCAGGTCGGAGAGGTTCTCGCGACCCTGCAACGGCACGCGCCAACCGCCGGCGCCCTCCACCAGGGTGAGATCGGCCTGTAGCGCCAGCACCTCGCGCACCGCCTCGTGCAAGCGTGCGGCGCTCAGTTCGACGCCGGCCTCGCGCGCCGCCAGGTGCGGGGCGATGGCCGGCGCGAAGGCCAGCGGGTTGACCTGCTCGTAGGCCAGCGCCAGCGAACACTGGCCGAGCAACGCCAGCGCGTCGCCATTGCGCAGGCCTTGCGCCGTGGGCTCGCAGCCGGAGGCCACCGGCTTCGCCGCGGCGGTGCTCAGGCCGGCACGCCGGGCCGCGTGGAGCAGGCCGGCGGCGATGGTGGTCTTGCCGATCTCGGTGTCGGTACCGGTGACGAAGAACGCCGGCATGGTTCAGGAATCCTTGCGCAGCACGCCGAAGACGACGCGGTAGGTAGCGGGCAGCCCCTCGGGCTGGCGGAAACGCTCGTAGGCGGCGACCAGCGCGCGGATGCGCTGGCGCCCGGTCAGGCCGTCGGGCCGCCCGGGGTTGAGGTTGTGCGCGCCCAGCGCCTTGAGTTCGTGGGTCAGGCTGCGCAGGTCGGGGAAATGCAGGACCCGGTCCTCGTGGCGCAGGGTCAGCGGCAGCAGACCGCTGCCGGCCGCGTGTTGCAGGTAGTCGGCGAAGGCGCGGAAGCGATTGACGTGGACGAAGCCGTCCACCACCCGCCAACTGTCGCGCAACTCGCCCAGGGTACCGACGCACAGGCTGCTGAACGCCAGCACGCCGCCCGGCCGCAGGACCCGCCGCGCCTCGGCCAGGACCGCCGGGAGGTCGGCGCACCACTGGATGGCCAGGCTGGAGAACAGCAGGTCGCAACTGCCGTCGCGCAACGGCAGCCTCTCGGCGTCGCCGCCGATGAAATGGCTGGCGCCGCCGCGCGCGCGGGCATGCCGCAGCATGCCTTCGGCGATGTCCACAGCCAGGCCCTCGGCCGCGCCAAAGCGGCGTTCCAGGGCCCGGCTGAAATGACCGGTGCCGCAGCCGAGATCGACCCAGCGGCGCGGCGAGAAGCCTTCCGGCAATGCCGACAGCAGGCTCTCGCCGACGCCGCGCTGGAGTTCGGCCACCGCGTCGTAGCTGGCCGCCGCGCGGGAAAACGACGCGGCGACCCGGCGCTTGTCGGGCAGCGCGGCAACGCCATGGGGCGCCAGCAGCGGCGCGGAATCGTCAGGCATCGTCACCCTCGCGAAGGAATCTCAGGATTGCGCTGGCCACCTCGTCCGGGCATTCCAGCGGCAGGCCGTGGCTGGCCGCCAGGGTCGAGACCTCGACGTCCGGCAGCCACTCGAGCAGGGCCTCGGCGGCGGCCACCGGCACCAGCGCATCGGCTTCGGCGAACAGATGCAATTGCGGCCCGCGGAAGTTTTCCAGGGCGGCCCGGGTATCCAGTTGGCCGAGCAACTGCAGGCCGGCGACCAGCGCCTCGCGCTCCAGCTGCGGCAGCGCCACCTGCAGTTGCCGCGCCAGGGTCCGAGGGTCGCGCGCACCCTGGCTGACCAGTAGGGTGAAACGCTTGCGGGTCAGGTGCGGTTCGAGCAGGAAAGCCTCGAAGAAGTCCTCGAAGGTTTCCGCCGGCATCGCGTTCGGCCAGTCCTCGCGCACGCGGAAGCACGGGTTGCTGGCCAGGGTCAGCAGGCCCCGGCAATCGTCGCCGCGGCGCGCCGCCAGTTCGCCGGCGAGCATGCCTCCCAGCGACCAGCCGGCCAGCCAGCTATCGCGCGGCAGGTTATCGTCGAGTTCGTCGAGCCAGTCGGCGGCGTCGTCCAGCGACGGCAGCGGCTCGATCAACACGTTCAGGTGCGGCTCGCGCTCGTGCAGCGCGTCGCGCAGCGGTTCCAGCGGTGCGCTGCCCAGGCCCCAGCCCGGCAACAGGATCAAGTGGTCACGCATCGTCTCCCTCCTCGGCTTCGATCTCTGCCAGAAGGCTAGACGACAGCTGTCGCCAGCTTTCGCCGAGGGCTTCGAGCAAGCGGTCGACCTGCGCTTCGCTGTGCGCGGCGGACAGCGTGACGCGCAGCCGCGCGCTGTTGGCCGGCACGGTTGGCGGGCGGATCGCGCCGACCATGATGCCACGGGCTCGAAGCATGCCGGCCAGGGCCACGGCCTGGCGGCTGCCGCCGACCAGGATCGGCTGGATCGGCGTGAAGCTGTCCATCAGGGTCAGGCCAAGCGCCTCGGCGCCATGGCGGAAACGGGCGATCAGCGCCGCCAGGTGTTGCCGCCGCCAGCTTTCGCGGCGCAGCAGCTCCAGGCTCTTCAGGGTGGCGCAGGCCACCGCTGGCGGCTGGCTGGTGGTGTAGATGTAGGGCCGGGCGTACTGAATCAGGGTCTCGATCAGTTCCTCGCTGCCCGCTACGAAGGCGCCGGCGGTACCGAAACCCTTGCCGAGGGTGCCGATCAGCACCGGCACCTGCTCCTGGCCGAAGCCGAAGTGTTCGACGATCCCGCCGCCGCTGGCGCCCAGCGGGCCGAAACCATGCGCGTCGTCGACCATCAGCCAGGCGCCGCGGGCCTGCGCCACGGCGGCCAGGGCCGGCAGGTCGGCGAGATTGCCGTCCATGCTGAAGACCCCGTCGGTGACCACCAGGGTATTGCCCTCGGCCTTGTCCAGGCGCGCGGCGAGGCTTGCCGGGTCGTTGTGCAGGTAGCGCGAGAAACGCGCGCCGGAGAGCAATCCGGCATCCAGCAGCGAAGCGTGGTTGAGGCGGTCCTCCAGCACCGTGTCGCCCTTGCCGACCAGCGCGGTCACCGCGCCAAGGTTGGCCATGTAGCCGGTGGAGAACAGCAGCGCGCGCGGCCGCCCGGTGAATTCGGCGAGGGCCAGCTCCAGTTCGTGGTGCGGACCGCTGTGGCCGACCACCAGGTGCGAGGCGCCGCCGCCCACGCCCCAGCGCTCGGCGCCGGCGCGTAACGCGGCGATCACTTCGGGATGGTTGGCCAGGCCGAGGTAGTCGTTGGAACAGAAGGCCAGCAGCGGCTGGCCGTCGACCACGACGTCCGGGCCCTGGGCCGACTCCAGCAGCGGCCGCTGGCGGTAGAGGTCTTCCGCGCGCCGGCTGGCGAGGCGGGAAGCGAGATCGAAGGACATGGCAGGTCGCTCGTGTTGCTGGACGGACGCAGGCGCACCCGTCCACGCAGGGCCGACATCAGCGGCTGCAACGAAGGGACGGCGGCGCCCTCCCTTCCAGTATGGTCAGGCGGAAGCGGCGTTATAGAACAGCTGCGAATCGCGTTGTTCCACCAGCGCCTGCTCGATGGCGGCCTGGTGCACTTCGTCGGCGTGCTCTTCGCGCTCTTCCGGCTTGATGCCGAGACGGGCGAACAACTGCATGTCCTTTTCGGCCTGCGGGTTCTTCGTGGTCAGCAGCTTTTCGCCGTAGAAGATCGAGTTGGCCCCGGCCATGAAGGCCAGCGCCTGCATCTGCTCGTTCATCTGCTCGCGGCCAGCGGACAGGCGCACGTGGGACTTCGGCATCATGATCCGGGCCACCGCCAGGGTGCGGATGAAGTCGAACGGATCGACGTCCTTCTCCTCGGCCAACGGCGTGCCCTTGACCTTCACCAGCATGTTGATCGGCACCGACTCCGGGTGCTCCGGCAGGTTCGCCAACTGGATCAGCAGGCCGGCGCGGTCGTCCACCGACTCGCCCATGCCGAGGATGCCGCCGGAGCAGATCTTCATCCCCGCCTCGCGCACGTAGGCCAGGGTCTGCAGGCGCTCGCTGTAGGTGCGGGTGGTGATGATGTTGCCGTAGAACTCCGGCGAGGTATCCAGGTTGTGGTTGTAGTAGTCGAGGCCGGCGTCCGCCAGCGCCTGGGTCTGTTCCTGGGTCAGGCGGCCGAGGGTCATGCAGGTCTCCAGGCCGAGCTTCTTCACGCCCTTGACCATCTCCAGGACGTAGGGCATGTCCTTGGCCGACGGGTGCTTCCAGGCAGCGCCCATGCAGAAGCGGGTCGAACCGATGGCCTTGGCCTCGGCCGCCGCCTCGAGGACCTTCTGCACCTCCATCAGCTTCTCCTTGTCCAGGCCGGTGTTGTAGTGGCCGGACTGCGGGCAGTACTTGCAGTCCTCGGGACAGGCGCCGGTCTTGATCGACAGCAGCGTCGAGACCTGTACGCGGTTCGGGTCGAAGTGCGCGCGATGCACCGTCTGCGCCTGGAACAGCAGGTCGTTGAATGGCTGCTCGAACAGGGCACGGACTTCGGCGAGGGACCAGTCGTGACGGGTGGCGACGGAAGCGGTTGCACTCATGGGGAAGATTCCTTCGACGCTTGCATGGCGCCTTTTGTCGGGGAGCCCCGGCACGCCGGGGTCAGGCTTAAGGGGCATCATAAGTGGCTCTAGGACGCTGTCAACCCAGACCAGGACACAGGTATACATCTGATCAATATTTGATCATTTCATCGGCGATCGTCGCCCCTGAGCATTTCACCCAAGACACTCGACTTCGGCCTACTTAAGCGCTTCAAGCCGCCACCAACCAGACCCTCAAGGAGAAGCCTTTCCAGATCACTGCAAGCAAGAACTGCATAGCGCCTATGGCCTGGGAGCACTTCTGAGACCCGTGAATTCTTCCAGCACCGTAGGCGACACGTTGGTGCCGGAAGACAACAAGTCCGTAGGCATCACCGTGCTCAGGCAAGAAGACCGTCGCATCGTCCCCTTCAACAAAGAATTCCAATTGGTGGAACACAGCAAAGACCAGGTCGTGGTGAAGAACTTCCTGGCCCAACTGAAATGGATGACCAACGCACCTACGTTGGGTCGATTCAATGCCACCGCTGCGATAGATATCTACTACAAGTGAGCGGGAGGCCGCTTCGCAGACGGCAGCGGCCGGTATCGACGACTCAGCGCAGGAAGAAGTGCTGGAGTCGTTGCACTTGCCAGTTGTAACGGCGACGCGCCTCGAGACCTTCCTCCAGGCTGACGGCGACGAAACGCGCCTTCTGGTTCGGTTGCATCTGCGCCAGCCGGTTCAGGTCGGGGCTGATCACCGTGCCCAGCGTGGCATATCCCCCACCGGACACCGCATCACGATGCAGGACGATGGGTTCGAGCCCGCCCGGTACCTGGATCGAGCCGATGGGATAGCAGGCGTCGACGATGTTGGACGGGTCCGAGCCTGCGCCGAATGGCTGTTCGCGCGGCTCGAACCGGAGCGCCGTGCCGCCCTTGAAGCGGTAGCCGGTGCGGTCCGCCTCCGAGCCGACGGTCCAGGTCTCGGCGAAGAAACGCTCGACCGCGTCGGGAGTCAGGCGATGGACGTAGAGTCCGGGAACTACCCGCAAGCTCACCTCGCCGCCGACCTCCACCTGCAGCGAACGCGGCAGCGCCAAGCCCTCCACGGCAGAGGGCGAGGCAGGCCCCAGGGGCAGCAGGTCGCCCTCCGCCAGCCGTCGTCCCTGCAAGCCACCGATCGCCCCCAGACCGTAGGTCGAACGGCTGCCCAGCACCTCGGGTACCGCGATGCCGCCGTCGATGGCGAGATAGCCACGGGCGCCGGCACGGATGAAGTCGAACCCCAGTACCTGGCCGGCGCGAACCCGGAAGGAAGTATCCAGCGGCATCTCCGCGCCCTCCAGGCGAGGCGTCATGCGCGCCCCGCACACGGCCACCAGGGCGTCGCGCTGGAACTCCAGCTGCGGACCCAGCAGCGCGCACTCCAGCACGGCGGCGGTCGGTGCGTTGCCCACCAGCAGGTTGGCCGCGCGCAGGGCGTACTGGTCGAGCGCGCCGGACGGCGGGATACCCAGGTGATAGTGGCCTTCGCGGCCGGCGTCCTGCACCGAGGTGGCGAGGCCGGGCTTGAGCACCTTAATCGACATACAGCACCTCCTGCAGACGTTGCGTGCAGCCTCGCGGATCGGCGAGGAACGCGTCGAGATCGAAACTCACCGGACGGATGCGCAGGTCGAATGTGCCCGCTTCGACTTCGGCCGCCATGCGCTCGTATTCGGTCCGCTCGATGGGGCGGAACTGGACGATGTCGCCAGCGCGGAAGAACACCATCGATTCCTCGAGATAGGGCAGGCCCTGGCGGGGATCGAAGATCGGCGCCGGAGTCACGCCGAACATCTGGTAGCCGCCGGCACCGCGCACCGAATAGATGCAGCCGAAGCAACCGCCGTGGCCGAGGGTCAGCTTCGGCGTGTCGATGCGCGGACGCAGGTACTTGGGCACCTGCAACTGCCGCTCGCGCTCGACCATCTGGTACATGAACGGCAGGCCGGCGACGAAACCGACCATCGAGACGAACCACGGCGTGCCGCTGTGCGCCTGGATGAACGCCTGCACGTCGGCGTAGCCGTTGATCCGCGCGGCGTACTCGAGGTCGGTGGAGTCCGGGTCCTGGTGACGGTCGCGGAAGCGCATCAGGGTCTCGTGGGTCCAGGGATCGTTGTACAACACCGGCACTTCGACGATACGCGTCTCGATGCTGCGCGCGGCGACCGCCTCGGCTTCCAGGCCGCGCACGGTCTCCAGCAGCGCCTGCGGGGCCAGCCGGTCGGGGTCGAAGCGGACCTGGAACGAGGCGTTGGCCAGGCACACGTCGAGCACCCCGGGCAATTGCAGGGCCTCGATCGCGCGGGTGATCGCCATGCCGCGAAAGAAGGCTTCCAGCGACATGGCTTCGGCGACCTCGGCGAACAGGTGCTCGTCGCCGCCGAAGCTGTAGCGGATGTTGGCGTGCATCTCAAACCTCCTGCGCGGCGGCGGTCCGCTCGGCGAGCCAGGTTTCCAGGGTAGCGGTATCGAACTGCGCGGCCTGTACCCGCGCATCGGCGAGCAGCCAGCGGTGCAGCGGCAGGGTAGTGGCCATGCCGGCCAGCACGGTGCGCTCCAGCGCCTGGCGCGCGCGGGCGAACGCTTCGTCGCGGTCGCGACCATGGACGATCAGCTTGGCCAGCAACGAATCGTAGTACGGCGGCACCCGGTAGCCGGGATACAGGTGGCTGTCCACTCGCACGCCCTCGCCCTGCGGCCATTCCAGGCGCTCCACGGTGCCGGGGCTGGGGAAGAAATTGCGCGCCGGGTCTTCGGCGTTGATCCGCATCTCCAGCGCCGCGCCGTTCAGGCGAATGTCCTCCTGGCGCCAGGGCAGCGCCTCGCCGGCGGCGATGCGCAGCATGGCCTGGACCAGGTCGATGCCGGTGACCATCTCGCTGACCGGATGCTCGACCTGGATACGGGTGTTCATCTCGATGAAGAAGAACTCGCCGCTGTGCGCGTCGAACAGGTATTCCAGGGTGCCCGCGCCACGATAGCCGAGACTCTGCGCCAGGCGCACCGCGCTCTCGCAGAGGACCTGGCGCTGCGCGCCGTCCAGCGCCGCCGAAGGTGCCTCCTCGAAGACCTTCTGGCGCCGCCGCTGCAGCGAGCATTCGCGTTCGAACAGATGCACCGCGCGCTCGCCATCGCCGAGGATCTGCACTTCGATGTGCCGCGCCTGGCGGATGAAGCGCTCCAGGTACACCGCCGGCGAACCGAAGGCGGCCTGCGCCTCGCGCTGGGCGATGGGGAATTCCCGACGCAGTTCGTCGGCGTCGTGGGCGATACGGATGCCACGCCCGCCGCCGCCAGCGGAGGCCTTGACCAGCAGCGGATAGCCGACCTCTTCGGCGCAGGCCAGCGCCGCGTCGAGGTCGTCCAGCTCGCCGGGCGAGCCCGGCACCACCGGCACCCCGGCGGCCATCGCGGTACGCCGCGCCTCGGCCTTGTCGCCCATGCGGCGGATGGTCTGCGCATCCGGACCGACGAAGACCAGTCCGGCCGTCTGCACCGCTTCGGCGAAGGCAGGGTTCTCGGAGAGGAAACCGTAGCCGGGATGGATCGAGTCGGCACCGGTTTCCCGCGCCGCCATGAGAATCGCCTCGATATCCAGGTAGCTCCGCTCGGCCCGCGCAGGGCCGATCAGACGTACCTCATCGGCCAGCCGCGCGGCCAGCGAATCGCGATCCGCCTCGCTGCACACCGCTACCGTGGGAATGCCCAGTGCCTGCGCGGCGCGGATGATGCGCACGGCGATCTCGCCGCGATTGGCCACCAGCAGCTTGTTCAGTCGCTTGTGCATGGCGTCCTCCTCAGGTAGCGCTGGCGATCACCGCCAGCACCTGTCCCGGCTCGATGGCCTCGCCATCTTCCACGTGGAACGCCTGGAGTATGCCGGCCTGCCCGGCCTGCACTTCGGAAAACTGCTTCATCACCTCGATCAGCCCGATCACGCTGCCGGCCTCGACCGCCTGCCCGACCTCCGCGTAGGGTGGCGCGTCGGGGCTGGCCTTGCGATAGAAGGTGCCGGGCAAGGGGGACTGCACGTTATGTTCGGCCATGACGAATCCTCATTATTCGAACGTTGTAGGAAATGGCAGAAAAGCTTGTCGCGAGGCTCGCCGAGGCGAGCGGCGCTCAACGCGGCGCCTTGATGCGGATGCCGGCGCCTTCCAGGCGCGCCCGGGTGCTGGCGACCAGCTCCAGGGCGCCGGGGGTGTCGCTGTGGATGCACACCGAGTCGAAGGCGATGTCGAGGTCCTCGCCCTCGACGGTGCGCACCTTGCCCTCGCGGCAGGCGCGCAGGACCTTGTCGGCGACCTGTTGCGGATCGAGGGCGGCGACCCGCCGGGTGAAGACGATGGAGCCGCTGCGGTCGTAGTCGCGGTCGGCGTAGAACTCGCGCACCAGCGGCTGGCCCAGTTCCCGACCGATGCGCCAGGTGGCCGAACCGGGCATGCAATAGAGCAGCAGTTCCGGTTCCAGGCGTTGCAGGGTCTCGACGAACAGGCGCGCGGCGGCCTCGTCGCGCGCCAGGTGCATGTAGAGCGCGCCGTGGGGCTTGACGTGTTGCAGCGACAGGCCCTGCAGCCGGGCGAATTCGCGCAGGGCGCCAAGCTGGTAGAGCATGTCGTTGACCAGCTCGATGGCCGGCGCGGCGATGTGCCGGCGACCGAAGCCGACCAGGTCGCGGAAGCCCGGATGGGCGCCGATGGCCACGCCATGCTCGGCGGCCATCTCCACGGTGCGGCGCATGCTGCTCGGGTCGCCGGCATGGAAACCGGTGGCGATGTTGGCGCTGCTGATCAGCGGCATGATCGCCGCGTCCACGCCATCGCCGATGGTCCATGGGCCGAAGCCTTCGCCCATGTCGGAATTGAGGTCGACTTCAGTCATTGCCGGCTGGCCTCATCTGTCTTGTTGTTGGATGGAGCCACGGTAAAAGCCGGGAAAGGTATTGGGTAGATTTATTATTCGATAGACTGGTTTCTGAAAAACAGATACCTCTTCCGGATGCTGCCCATGGCCCTGACCCTCCGCCAGGTTCGCTACTTCATCGCCACCGCCGAGTTCGGCCAGATCTCCCAGGCCGCCATCCACCTGAACATCTCGCAGTCGGCGGTGACCAGCGCGATCCAGGAACTGGAGGGCATGCTCGGCGTCGCCCTGTTCACCCGCACGGCCCAGGGCATGAACCTGACCGACAGCGGCCGGCACTTCCTCAACCACGCCTATTCGATCCAGCGCAGCGTCGACGACGCGCTCAACAGCCCGCAACCGGACACCCGGGTCGACGGCACCCTGAAGGTCGCCGCCAGCTATACCGTGATGGGCTATTTCCTCCCCCACCACCTGCAACGCCTGGCGCAGTGGTACCCGGAACTGGAGCTGCAACTGTTCGAGGACGAGCGCGCCAGCATCGAGCGCGGCCTCCTCGACGGTCGCTACGACATCGCCGTGCTGCTCACCGGCAATCTCACCGAGCCCGGGATCGCCGCCGAAACCCTGTTCAACTCCGAGCGCCGGTTGTGGCTGCCCAGCCGCCATCCGCTGGGTGAGAAGGCCGACCTGGGCCTGGCCGACGTGGCCGGCGAGCCCTACATCATGCTCACCGTCGACGAGGCCGGGCAGAGCGCGCTGCGCTACTGGCAACAGAGCGGCCACCGGCCGCAGGTGATCCTCCATACCAGTTCGGTGGAAGCGGTGCGCAGCATGGTCGCCAACGGCTCCGGCGTGGCCATCCTCTCCGATCTGGTGTACCGGCCCTGGTCGCTGGAAGGCAAACGCATCGAGACGCTATCGCTGGTCGACCCGGTGCCGTCGATGAGCGTCGGCCTGGCCTGGCGCCGCGACACCGAAGCGAGCGCCGGGATGCGCGCGTTCCGCGAATACTTCCGCCAGTCGTTCCTCGCTCCGCAGCAAAGCAGCAGCCGGCGCTGAACCCGGCGGCTAATCTCTGATCCAACGCTGGGAACACTCAGGACAGGACACTCATGGGTACAGAAGGCTTTTTCGACGGACTGGGCGAGATGCTGGGCAGGGCGATCCGCTTCGTGGTGGACCTGCTCTCCGGCCTGCTGGGCGGCATCTGGGGCGCCATGGACGACTTCCTCCACGGCCTGGCCAGGGCCATCGGCATGGACGCATCGCTGTTCAGCTTCGTCTTCCTGGTGCTCGGCCTGTTGCTGCTCTACAGCGGCATACGCGCCTTCATGCGCCGCTCGATAGTCGGCGGGGTGATCTGGACGGTGCTCGGCCTGATCGTCATGAGCTGGCTCATCCACTGATCCACGCGTCGGCCGTTTCCGCAAGGAGCGAAGGAAGGTTTCGGTTATCCACAGGCGAGTTCCGAACCCGCTGGCAACGGCTGGTCGGCGGCGCGCGCCTGCGGTTGCATGGTGCGACATCCGCCAGGAAGTCCCGCCATGTCGTTCCCGCTTCGTCCTCTCACGCGCTGGCTTTTGCCGCCGCCGGCCTGCCTGCTCTGCGCCGCCCGCAGCGACCAGCCGCCCCGCCCGCTGTGCCGCGCCTGTGCCGCCGACCTGCCCTGGTCGCGCCAGCAGTGCCGGCGCTGCGCCCTGCCCCTGCCGCTGGACGGCCAGGTGTGCGGCGAGTGCCTGCGCCGCCCGCCGGCCTATGAACAGGCGATCGCGCCCTGGCGCTACGCCTTTCCGCTCGACAGCCTGATCAACCGCTTCAAGCACCAGGCGGCCTGGCCGCTGGGGCGGCTGCTCGGCGAGTTGCTGGCGGAACACCTGCGGCAACGCTACGCCGAAGGCCTGCCGCGCCCGGCACGCCTGCTGCCGGTCCCGCTGGCGCCACGGCGCGAACGTCGTCGCGGCTTCAACCAGGCGCAACAGCTCGCCGAGCGACTGGCCGGCGAGCTGGACCTGCGCTGCGATCCGTACAGCCTGCGGCGAGTGCTGGATACTCCGGCCCAGCAGGGCCTGGACGCGACGGTGCGGCGGCGCAACCTGCGCCACGCCTTCGCCCTGGCGCCCGCCAGCGATGTTCGCGGGCTGCACCTGGCACTGGTGGACGACGTGCTCACCACCGGGGCCACCGCCGAGTGCCTTTCCCGTCTGTTGCGCCGGGCGGGCGCCGCGCGGGTCGACGTCTACTGCCTGGCGCGCACGCCGAAGCCCGGCTGAGCTGGGCTAAACTGCCGCGCAACCGATACGGGAGAGGATCCATGCGCGCACTGCTACTGCTGGTCGCGGCCTGCCTGTTGCTCGGCGGTTGCAGCCACTTCGCCGAAGACGACTGGCTGGGCGAAGACAAGGCCCTGCATTTCGCCAGTTCCGCGGCCCTTACCGCGGCGGGCATGCAGATGGCCCACGACCGCGGCCTGCACGGTGCTCGCCAGGCACGCTTCGGCCTGAGCTTCTCGCTCGCCTTCGGCGTCGGCAAGGAACTCTACGACAGCCGTTCCGCCGGCAGCGGCTGGAGCTGGAAGGACCTCGCCTGGGACCTGGCCGGCGCCGCCGCCGGCTACGGTCTCTACCAGGCCGCCGAGTGACGCCCTTGCGTTTTGCCCATGGCTGTTGGAGCCTTCGCCGTATACGTCCGCTCATAGCGAAGCCTCCATGTCCGCACTCTCCACTCTCGCCCAGCACGTCACCCGTCGCCCGCAACGCATCGCCCTGCTCGCGCAGATCGCCGAACTGGGCTCCATCACCCGTGCGGCGAAGGCCGTGGGCATCAGCTACAAGGGCGCCTGGGACGCCATCGACGAACTGAACAACCTGGCCGAGCGTCCGCTGGTCGAGCGTAGCGTCGGCGGCAAGGGCGGCGGCGGCGCCCGGCTGACCGCCGAGGGCGAACGCCTGCTGGCTCTCTACCGGCGCCTGGAAGCCTTGCAAGCGCAGGTGTTGCAGGCCGCGG
Organism: Pseudomonas sp. CP-1; assembly: GCF_021213715.1. Classification (NCBI taxonomy): domain Bacteria; kingdom Pseudomonadati; phylum Pseudomonadota; class Gammaproteobacteria; order Pseudomonadales; family Pseudomonadaceae; genus Pseudomonas; species Pseudomonas sp. CP-1. The sequence goes on along the minus strand of NZ_JAJQKY010000005.1, from coordinate 213,206 downwards.
AAGACGCCGAGGACCTCAACCTGATCGGCCGCCTGATGCTCCGCACCAGCGCACGCAACCAATTGCACGGGCGGGTCCTGTCGATCCATGGCGAAGGCTTCCACGACCGCATCGCCATCGAGCTGCCAGGCCAGCAACGCATCGAGGCGCTGATCACCCGCGCCAGCACCGAGCAACTCGAACTCGGTCGCGGCCGCCCGGTACTGGCGCTGATCAAGGCCGGCTGGCTGGACGTCGGGCTGGAACCGCGCGAGGACCAGCCGAACCAGTTGCACGGCACCCTGGAGGAAATCCTCGCGGCCAAGGCCGGTCCCAGCGAGGTGCGCATCGCCCTGGGCAGCGGTCTTACCCTCTGCGCGCTGTTGTCCGGCGAACGCCTGGCCAGCCTGGGGCTGAAGAAGGGTCAGAAGGTGATCGCCTCCTTCGATCCGGCCCAGGTCCTGCTCGGCACGCCGCTGTGAACCTGCCGGCCCGCGCCGGCTTGCGTACACTAGGGGTCTTTCGAGCCTTGGATGCCCCGTCATGTCCCATCCCTTCGACCAACTGACCCCCGACCTCGTCCTGGATGCCGTGGAAAGCCTCGGCTATCTCAGCGACGCACGGGTGCTGGCGCTCAACAGCTACGAAAACCGCGTGTACCAGGTCGGCATCGAGGACGGCGAGCCGCTGATCGCCAAGTTCTACCGACCGGACCGCTGGAGCGACGCGGCGATCCGCGAGGAGCACGCCTTCTCCGCCGAGCTGGCGGAATGCGAGGTGCCGGTGGTGGCGCCGCTGTCGCGCGACGGCGAAAGCCTGTTCGCATTCTCCGGCTTCCGCTTCGCCCTGTTCCCCCGGCGCGGCGGGCGCGCGCCCGAGCCGGGCAATCTCGACCAGCTCTACCGCCTCGGCCAGTTGCTCGGCCGCCTGCACGCGGTCGGCGCCACGCGGCCGTTCGAGCACCGCGAGGCGCTCGCTGTGGATAACTTCGGCCACGCCTCGCTGGCCACCCTGCTGGAAGGCAATTTCATCCCCAGGAGCCTGCTGCCGGCCTACGAGTCGGTCGCCCGCGACCTGCTGAAACGCCTCGACGCCCTGTTCGCCGAGGTGCCCTACCAGCCGATCCGCCTGCACGGCGACTGCCATCCAGGCAACCTGCTGTGCCGCGACGAGGTCTACCACATGGTCGATCTCGACGACTGCCGCATGGGCCCGGCCCTCCAGGACCTGTGGATGATGCTCGCCGGCGAGCGCCACGAACGCCTGGCGCAGATTGCCGAACTGGTCGACGGCTACAACGAGTTCCACGACTTCGACCCGCGCCAGCTACCGCTGCTCGAAGGCCTGCGCAGCCTCCGCCTGATGCACTACAGCGCCTGGCTCGCGCGGCGCTGGGACGACCCGGCGTTCCCGCCGAGCTTCCCCTGGTTCGGCAGCGAACGTTACTGGGGCGAGCAGGTGCTGGTGCTGCGCGAACAACTGGCGGCGCTGGACGAGGAACCGCTGCGGCTGTTCTGAGCCTCCTGCGGACGGGACGAATGGCGCGCGGCGCTATCCGTCCCGCCGCGGGGCAGGCGAGGGAACGGCAAGTGTGCCGGTGCTTTTCCGCGGGAACTGTGCGCAGACAACCCCGTCACCCCCCTACTAGAATTCACAGGTCATCCGCTCGTGCATGCCGTGCACGGCCATTCTTACCTGCCTGACGTTTCAAGGATTCTCCATGGCGACCGCCAACCTCCGTCGGGGCTATGTCCTCGGCCTGACGGCTTATGTGATCTGGGGATTGTTCCCGCTCTACTTCAAACTGCTCGAACGCATTCCCGCGGTGGAAATCATCGTCCAGCGCGCGGTCTGGTCGGCCCTGTTCGGCGCCGTCCTGCTGCTGTTCTGGAAGCACCCGGGCTGGTGGCGCGAGCTGCGCCAGAATCCGCAGCGCTTCGTCGTGCTGGCCGCCAGCGGACTGCTGATCGCCAGCAACTGGATGACCTATGTCTGGGCGGTGAACAACGGCCACATGCTGGAAGCCAGCCTGGGCTACTACATCAATCCGCTGATCAACGTGATGCTCGGCATGTTGCTGCTCAAGGAACGCCTGCGTCCCCTGCAATGGCTGGCGGTGGCCCTGGCTTCGCTGGGCGTGGCGCAGCAGGTCTGGCAACTCGGCAGCCTGCCCTGGGTGTCGCTGGTGCTGGCCCTGACCTTCGGCTTCTACGGCCTGATCCGCAAAAAGGCGCCGGTCGCCGCGCTGCCCGGACTCGTGGTGGAAACCTGGCTGCTGCTGCCGCTGGCGCTGGTCTGGTTGCTGTTTTTCGCCGACGGGCCGACCAGCGAAACGGCTTTCTGGAGCACCCCGGAAGCCCTGTGGGTGGTCGCCGCGGGCCCGGTGACGCTGGTTCCGCTGGTCTGCTTCAACGCTGCGGCAAGGCACCTGCCCTACGCCACCCTGGGCTTCCTGCAATACCTGGCGCCGACGCTGGTCCTGCTACAGGCGATCCTGCTGTTCGGCGAGCATCTGGACTCCAGCCGCCTGACCGCCTTCGCTTTCATCTGGCTCGCCCTGGCCGTCTACAGCTTCGACGCCTGGCGCAGCCTGCGCCGCCTTCCCCAGCCGGGCTGACGTTATCCCCAGGCTTGCGGAACTCCGCAAGCCTGGCGAAAAAACACGCACTCCTTCCTATCTCCCGCCAATACTGACGCTCAGCGATCCACCCCAGGCTTTTCCACAGGTTCATGCACGTACTTTGTGCATAGACCTGCCTTCTCCTCCCCGCAGGCGCGTGGATAACTCGTCGGAAGAAGCCCTGCAAAGCGCCTGATCAGTCTTTGAGCACACCGCTGCATGCCAGTATTAACAAGGGTTACAACGATATACACAAGGCTTATCCACAAATCTGCCCAAGGCTTTTGTGAGCAACTGTGGATGAACCGGAAAAGCCATCGATCAAAAAACGTACTGACACCTGGAGTACCGATGGATAAAGGCCTGCATGGATTCTTCCCCGGCTTACCCACAGACTGCTCCACGTTATTTGTGCACAGGGGCAACGATAGCGGCGAAGGTTAATCCACAAGCAAAAGCGCAAGAGAGGCTGCTCAGAAAACGATCAAACCCTTGTATTGCCCATGGATGAAGGCCTGCAAGGTTATCCACACAGAATACCCACAGGCTGGTCCACCTGGTTTGGGAATAACCGCAACGCAGCTGGTCAAAAAACGCGCTACGACCTCCAAGCCTAGCGGCGCCTGGGCTTCAGGGTTTCACCCAAGGCTTTTCCACAGGCCCGTCCCCGGCTTTCCTGAACAACTTCAGGACGCGTCCAGCACCAATTCCACCATCAGGTCGTCGGCCAGGTCTTCCAGTCGCTCGCGCAGGGTGTCCAGCGACAGGGTCAGCGGCACCGCCAGCAGCGCATCGGCATGGAACAGCGGTTCGCTGCTCATCGGCGCCGGGCGCACTTCGGTGGACAGGCTCTCCAGGTTCACCCCGTGCTCGGCCAGCAGCCGGGTGATGTCACGCACGATACCGGGGCGGTCGTTGCCCACCAGGTCGAGGTGGATAGGCTTCCAGTTGCATACCGGCTCGATCCCGCTTTCCGCCAGGAGCACGCGAATGCCGTGACTGGACAGGCCCTGTAGCCCTTCCACCAGTTCGTCGTAGCCCTCCGCCGGCACGGCCACCCGCAGTATCCCGGCGAACTGCCCGGCCATCCGCGACATGCGGCTTTCCAGCCAGTTGCCGCCGTGGGAGGCGATGCATTGGGCGATGCGCTCGACCAGGCCGGGATGGTCGGTGGCGATCACGGTCAGGACCAGGTGATCCATGAGCTTGCCTCCTGCTGGGACGAATGGGAGTTCAGAGCTGCAGCCAGTAAGTGTAGAACTGTTCGTCACGGACATAGCCGAGGCGCTCGTAGAGCGACTGCCCGGCGTGGTTGGTCTTCGCCGTCTCCAGTTGCAGGCCGCAGGCGCCCATGCTTTCGGCGAAACCCCGGGCCTGGTTCATCAGGGCCTCGCCGACGCCCTGGCGGCGCGCCTCCGGACGGACGTAGAGATCGCTGAGCAGCCACGAAGGTCGTAGCGCAAGGGAGGCGAACAGCGGATAGAGTTGGACGAAGCCCAGCGCCCGCGCCTCGGCATCCCTGGCCAGGAACAGGGTCGAATCGCCCTGGCGCAGGCGCTCGGCGAGGAATGCGCGGACCTGCTCTTCCGGCGCCGGCACTTCGTAGAAGTCGAGGTAGGCGGAAAACAGCGGAACCAGGTCGGCGAGATCGGCGAGGGATGCGGCATGGACGGGCATGGCGAGGCTCCTGGGGCGATTCCGGGAGTATAGGCAAGGCGCTCGCAGCGCAGTGAAACATCCTGCGACGCCGCGCCGCAGTTGGGCTCACGATAAATCGTGTACTGTTTTTAGATTTATCTGGAACAAAGTACAGTTTTTTTGCGAACATTGAGCCTGGCCAACGTGACCGTGAAGCGTCATCCAGTCGTAACGCGACGCGTAACCACTGATTTTTCCCGCGGCATCATGTAGTATGCCGCGGCTCGGACTACAAGGCCGTGCGGCCCGGGTCCAGAGCTGGTCTAGAGCAGAGTGAGGCAAACAATGACTGAACGCGTTCAAGTCGGTGGCCTGCAGGTCGCCAAAGTCCTGTTCGACTTCGTGAACAACGAAGCCATCCCCGGAACCGGCGTCTCTGCCGACACGTTCTGGACCGGTGCGGAGGCCGTGATCAACGACCTGGCGCCGAAGAATAAAGCCCTGCTCGCCAAGCGCGACGAACTCCAGGCCAAGATCGACGGCTGGCACCAGGCTCGCGCCGGCCAGGCCCACGACGCCGCTGCCTACAAGGCCTTCCTCGAGGAAATCGGCTACCTGCTGCCCGAGGCGGAAGACTTCCAGGCCGGCACCCAGAACGTCGACGACGAGATCGCCCGCATGGCCGGCCCGCAGTTGGTGGTGCCGGTGATGAATGCGCGCTTCGCCCTGAACGCCTCCAACGCCCGCTGGGGCTCGCTGTACGACGCGCTCTACGGCACCGACGTGATCAGCGAAGAAGGCGGCGCCGAGAAAGGCAAGGGCTACAACAAGGTTCGCGGCGACAAGGTCATCGCCTTCGCTCGCGCCTTCCTCGACGAGGCCGCGCCGCTGGAGTCCGGCTCCCATGTCGACGCCACTTCCTACAGCGTGAAGAACGGCGCGCTGGTCGTCGCGCTGAAGAACGGCAGCGAAACCGCCCTGAAGAACGCTGGCCAGTTCCTTGCCTTCCAGGGCGACGCCGCCAAGCCGCAAGCGGTACTGCTCAAGCACAACGGCCTGCACTTCGAAATCCAGATCGACCCGAGCAGCCCGGTCGGCCAGACCGATGCCGCAGGCGTGAAGGACGTGCTGATGGAAGCCGCCCTCACCACCATCATGGACTGCGAGGACTCGGTCGCCGCGGTCGACGCCGACGACAAGGTAGTGATCTACCGCAACTGGCTGGGCCTGATGAAAGGCGACCTGGCCGAGGAAGTCAGCAAGGGCGGCAGCACCTTCACCCGCACCATGAACCCGGACCGCGTCTACACCAGGGCCGACGGTTCCGAACTGACCCTGCACGGCCGCTCGCTGCTGTTCGTGCGCAACGTCGGCCACCTGATGACCAACGATGCGATCCTCGACAAGGACGGCAACGAAGTGCCGGAAGGCATCCAGGACGGTCTGTTCACCAGCCTGATCGCCATTCATGACCTGAACGGCAACACCAGCCGCAAGAACAGCCGCACCGGCAGCGTGTATATCGTCAAGCCGAAGATGCACGGTCCGGAAGAAGCCGCCTTCACCAACGAGCTGTTCGGCCGCGTCGAGGACGTCCTCGGCCTGCCGCGCAACACCCTGAAGGTCGGCATCATGGACGAGGAGCGCCGCACCACCGTGAACCTGAAGGCCTGCATCAAGGCGGCCAAGGATCGCGTGGTGTTCATCAACACCGGCTTCCTCGACCGCACCGGCGACGAGATCCACACCTCCATGGAAGCCGGCGCCGTGGTGCGCAAGGGCGCCATGAAGTCGGAGAAGTGGATCGGCGCCTACGAGAACAACAACGTCGACGTCGGCCTGGCCACCGGCCTGCAAGGCAAGGCGCAGATCGGCAAGGGCATGTGGGCCATGCCCGACCTGATGGCCGCCATGCTCGAGCAGAAGATCGGCCATCCGCTGGCCGGCGCCAACACCGCCTGGGTCCCGTCGCCGACCGCCGCGACCCTGCACGCCCTGCATTACCACAAGGTCGACGTGTTCGCCCGCCAGGCCGAGCTGGCCAAGCGCACCCCGGCCTCGGTGGACGACATCCTGACCATTCCGCTGGCGCCGAACACCAACTGGACCGCGGAAGAGATCAAGAACGAGGTGGACAACAACGCCCAGGGCATCCTCGGCTATGTCGTCCGCTGGATCGACCAGGGCGTCGGCTGCTCCAAGGTGCCGGACATCAACGACGTCGGTCTGATGGAAGACCGCGCCACCCTGCGCATCTCCAGCCAGCTGCTGGCCAACTGGCTGCGTCACGGCGTGATCAGCCAGGAGCAGGTGGTCGAGAGCCTCAAGCGCATGGCCGTGGTGGTCGACCGGCAGAACGCCAGCGACCCGTCCTACCGGCCGATGGCGCCGAACTTCGACGACAACGTCGCGTTCCAGGCCGCCCTGGAGCTGGTGGTGGAAGGCACCCGGCAGCCGAACGGCTATACCGAGCCGGTCCTGCATCGCCGCCGCCGTGAGTTCAAGGCGAAGAACGGGCTGTAGGCCGTTCGCCGCAGCGCAACGAAAAGCCGCCCCGAGGGGCGGCTTTCTCATTTCTTCGGGTAGCCATGCACACGCTCCCAACAGTCGTCGCGCAGCTCCTCGGCGTGGCTACGGATGCTGCCCCAACCGTTCTGCCGCAGCGCCTCCCGGGCCTCTCGACGTACCACCTGCCATCCGGGGTGGGCATAGATGTCAAAGTCGAAGCAGCCCAGCGCTTCCTCGGGCAGCTCGTTGCACAGCGCCCAGACACGCCTCAAGGCATCGCGAAAACTCCCGGCCTGGTGACCCGGACAGCCTTCGAGCCACTCGTGCAACGGCACGATCTTCTCCGACCAGGTAGAGCAGCCCGGGCAACTGCCGACGGTCTCTCTCTGCATGGCACCGTCAAGGGCCAGGAAATCGAGCGCCAGGAACGCCTCTGCGCTGAGCAGGACCCATCGATGCTCATCCTGCCCGTACCACGTCCAGATGAAACTGCCCGGCTCGTTCATGTCGGCTCCTGCGCCGAGGGAAAAGGCGCGACGATAGCCTAATCAGGCTGCGCCGAGAAAGCTCAGCACCGCGCCTTCGAACGCCTGCGGGAACTCGACGTTCGACAGGTGCACCGCCGGCAGCGTAACCAGCCTGGCCCCGGCAATCGACGCGGCGATCAGCTCGCCGTGGCTGGCGGCGGTGACCGTGTCGTACGCCCCTGCGATCACCAGGGTCGGCCGCTCGATCCGCGCCAGTTGCGCGCGCAGGTCGGTATCGCGCACCGCCGCGAAGGAGCCGGCCAGGCCGTGCCGGTTGGTGGCCATGAGCATCGCCCGGAAGCGCTCGACGACGGGCTCGGCGCGCTCCAGCAGCGCCGGCGGAAACCAGTTGCCGAGGAAGCCCGCGGCGGTCTCGCTCATGTCCTCGGCCTGCAGCACCGCGGCGATGCGCTCGTCCCACTGCGCCGCCGGGCCGAGCCAGGCCGAGGTGTTGGCCAGCACCAGCCGCTCGATCCGCTGCGGCGCATGCAGCGCCAGCCACTGGCCGACGATCCCGCCCAGGGACAGGCCGAGGAAATGCGCGCGCCGTACCTCCAGCGCGTCGAGCAGCTCCAGTACGTCCTCGCCCAGCCGGGCCAAGGTGTAGGGCCCCGGCGGCACACTGGAGGCGCCATGGCCACGGGCGTCGTAGCGCAGGACGCGGAAGTGCCGGGTCAGTGCCGGGAGTTGCGCATCCCACATGTGCAGGGTGGTGCCGATGGAGTTGGAGAGCGCCAGCAGCGGTTTCTCCGCCGCACCGTCCAGGCGATAGGCGAGGCTGGCGCCATCGCTGGTAGCGAGAAAAGACAGGTTGCCCATGGGAGCCTCCGGGGTCAGGGTGATTGCCATGCACGCCAGGCTAGTTGCGACGGCCCCTGGGAAAAACTACAAAGAATGGAACGACTCTGTCAGGGAAGCTGACATGCACGATTTCACCCTCCACGACCTCCAATGCTTCGACGCGGTGGTCGACGCCGGCGGCTTCCAGGCCGCCGCACAGCGCCTGCACCGCTCCCATCCGGCGGTGTTCGCCGCCGTTGCCCGGCTGGAGCGCCAGCTCGGCCTGGTGCTGCTGGAACGGGGCGGCTACCGGGTCGGCCTGACCGCCGCCGGTCGCTCCTTCCACCAGCGTGCCCAGTCCCTGCTCTACGAACTGGAAGGGCTGCGGGGCCACGCCGCGCACCTGGCCCAGGGCGAGGAATGCGAGCTGCGCGTGGTACTGGGCGACCTCTGCCCGCCGCGCCCGGCCCTGGCGCTGCTCGCAGGGTTCTTCGGCAGCCAGCCGCAGACCCGCCTGCAATTGCTGTTCGAAACCGTCAGCGGCCCGCTGGAGCGCCTGCTGGACGGCGAGGCCGACCTGATCCTGCATCGCGTGGACAAGTCCGACCCACGCCTGGAATGGCTCGACCTGTGCAGGGTCGGGCTGGTCCCGGTCATCGCGCCGGGCCTGCTCGGCGATCCTCCGCCGCGACCGGTGCGCCCGGAACAACTGCGCCCCTTCGCCCAGTGCGTGATGCGCGACAGCGCCCGCCATTCTCCGCCGACGGACTATTTCATGCTCGCCGGCGCGCGACAGTGCAGCGTGCCGGACCAGCGAACGAAGAAAGAGGTGATCCTCCAGGGCCTCGGCTGGGGGCATCTGCCGGACTTCCTGGTCGACGAGGAACTGGCCGACGGCCGCCTGCTCGCCCTGGCCGGGCCGCATCTGCCAGAACGCAGCGAAGAGGTGGTGGCGGCGCGCCGGCGCGATCGCGCGCAGGGCCCGGTAGCGGAACGCCTGTGGGCGCTCCTGCGGGACAACGCTACGACGTTGCGGGGGAAAAGCGGCGACAGGGCGGAGGGCGCCAGGCGTCCTCGGTGAGAAACTGGCGGATATCGCCAGGCGCTATTCGCCCTACCCCCACACACTCCCCCGGCATCAACGCCGGCTTGCCGCCAGCTACTCCGCCATCTTGCGCAACGCCTCGCCATCCAGCCGGTAGCGCACCCACTCGTCCTGCGGCAGCGCGCCGATGGAGCGGTAGAAGTCGATGGCCGGCTGGTTCCAGTCCAGCACGCTCCACTCCAGGCGTCCGCAGTCGTTGGCCACGGCCTCGCGGGCCAGCTCGCGGAGCAGCCGGCGACCGGCGCCGACGCCACGGTACTCAGGGGTGACGTAGAGGTCTTCGAGGTAGATGCCGTTGCGCCCCAGCCAGGTCGAGTAGCTGTAGAAATACACCGCATAGCCGATCGGCCGGCCTTCGCTCAGGCACATCAGTGCGCGGGTCGGCGAGCCTTCGGCGAACAGGCTGCGGCGGATGCCTTCGACATCGGTGACCACCTCGTGGCGGGCGCGCTCGTAGTCGGCCAGTTCAATGATGAAGGCAAGGATCTGTTCGGCGTCGGCCGGTACGGCGGGACGGATTTCGAGAGTCATGGGCAACCTTCCGGTGGAGGATCCGGCCATCCTAGTGCGCCTGCTAAGATGCATGAAGTGCATTCTTCTCATCGGCAACTGAATAACATGCATCCCCTGCTGCGCCGTCTCGATCTCAACCTCCTGCTTGTCTTCGACGCCCTGTATCGCCACCGCAACGTCGGCACCGCAGCCAGCGAACTGGCGATCAGCGCCTCGGCCTTCAGCCATGCGCTGGGGCGCCTGCGCCAGGGGCTGGACGACGAACTGTTCCTGCGCCAGGGCAATCGCATGCAGCCGACCCAGCGTGCCGAGCACCTGGCCGCTGCGGTGGCCGCCGCCCTGCGCGCCCTCGGCGAGGGGCTGGAAGAGTGGCGGCCGTTCGTACCGGGACAGAGCCAGCGCACCTTCGTCTTCGCCGCCACCGACTACACCGCCTTCGCCCTGCTTCCGCCGCTGATGAACCGCCTGCAGCACAGCGCGCCCGGAGTGCGCCTGCGCCTGGTCAACGCGGAACGCAAGCTGTCGGTAGAGGCCCTGGCCAGCGGGCGGATCGATTTCGCCCTCGGCTACGACGAGGAACACGAGCGCCTGCCCGAAGGCATCCAGGCCCATGACTGGTTCGCCGACCGCTACGTGGTGGTGGCGCGGCGCGACCACCCGCGCCTCGCCGGGGCGCCGACGCTGGAGGGCTACCTGGCCGAACGGCATGCGGTGGTGACGCCGTGGAACGAGGACAGTGGGGTGATCGACCGGCTGCTGGCCCGCTCCGGCCTGCGTCGCGAAGTGGTGGTGCAACTGCCGACGGTGCTGGCGGCGCTGTTCCTGGCAGGCTCCACCGATTTCCTGCTCACCGCTCCCCGACATGCCGCACAGGCACTGGCGGAAGCCGCCGGCCTCGCCCTGTATCCCGCGCCGTTCGACATTCCGCCCTACGTGCTGCGGCTCTACAGCCACGTCCAGCATGTCGGGCGTGACGCCCATGCGTGGATGATCGGGCAGTTGAAGGGCCTGGATATTTCCCGGACGGGCTGAGCTTCGCGCCGCGCACCGTCGACGGGCGCGGCGGTAACACTGGGCACAATTATTGTGCACAATTTTCCCAATACGGCCTCCTGGCGTCCCGCTTTTTTCCCCTCTCCCTCGTCCGTCCGCATAAGCCTATGAATCGGTTCGAAATTCTTACCTGATCGAAGCGACAGCTTTTTCCCAAGCGGTTTCAGGGGCTTGCCGCCGAAAGGCCGGTTTCCGCAGAGCGCGGAAAATTCGATCGAGAATCGGTTGGCACACAACTGGCTTAAATATTCGAAATTCTTGTATACAAAAACAACAGACGAACCCGACCTCGCGCCGAGTTCTTCCGACTGCCGGAGGAGACCGCCATGTCCAGCACCCCGAAGCCGCCCGCCTCGCCCCGCGAGTTTTCTCCCTCGCTGCTCGACCTCGGCACCCTGGAAAGCCTCGACAGCCTGCCGCGCGCCGGTCAGCGGAGCGCGGAGTTCTCCGCCTCGCTGCTCGACCTGGGCACTCCGGCCAGTCTCGACTGCCTGCCACGCGCCGGGCTGCGCGCAGCGGAGTTCTCGGCGGCGCGCCTGGACCTCGGCACTCCCGCCAGTCTCGATTGCCTGCCCCGCGCCAGCCATCACGCCGGCCACGAACTGCCGCCGCTGAGCCCGCGCCTGTACAGCGCCGATCTCGCCCCGACCAAGGCCGAAGGGCGCCGCTGGGGACGCTACAGCCTGTTCGCGCTGTGGACCAACGACGTGCACAACATCGCCAACTACTCCTTCGCCATCGGCCTCTTCGCCCTCGGCATGAGCGGCGCGCAGATCCTCGCCGCGCTGGCCCTGGGCGCGCTGATGGTCTACGGGCTGATGAACCTGTCCGGCTACATGGGCCAGAAGACCGGGCTGCCCTACCCGGTGATGTGCCGCATCGCCTTCGGCATCCACGGCGCACAACTCCCCGCGCTTATCCGCGCGGTGATCGCCATCGCTTGGTTCGGCATCCAGACCTATCTCGCCTCCATCGTCCTGCGCGTGCTGCTGACGGCGATCTGGCCGGGGCTCGCAGCCTACGACCAGGACGCCATCCTCGGCCTGTCGAGCTTGGGCTGGACGACCTTCGTCGCCATCTGGTGCGTGCAACTGCTGATCTTCGCCTACGGCATGGAGATGGTGCGTCGCTACGAATCCTTCGCCGGACCGGTGATCCTGCTCACCGTCGCCGCCCTCGCCGCCTGGATGTACCTGCGCGCCGGCGCCTCCATCGCCTGGTCCAGCGGCGAACCCATGAGCGGTTCGCAGATGTGGTTGAAGATCTTCGGCGGCGCGGCGTTCTGGGTGACCCTGTACGGCACCATGATCCTGAACTTCTGCGACTTCGCCCGCGGCTGCCCGGACCGGCGCACCATCAGCGTCGGCAACTTCTGGGGGCTGCCGGTGAACATCCTGCTGTTCGGCCTGTTCGCGGTGGTCCTCGCCGGCGCCCAGTTCAGGATCGACGGCCAGCTCATCCAGAGCCCCACCGACATCGTCGCCGCGATCCCCGACACCCTATTCCTGGTGCTGGCCAGCCTGGCGCTGCTGATCGTCACCGTGGCGGTGAACATCATGGCCAACTTCGTCGCCCCGGCCTACGTACTCACCAACCTGGCGCCGAACCTGCTGAACTTCCGCCGCGCCGGGCTGATCAGCGCGACCATCGCGGTGCTGATCCTGCCCTGGCACCTGTACAACAGCCCCGGGGTGATCCTCTACTTCCTCGGCGGCCTCGGCGCGCTGCTCGGCCCGCTGTACGGGATCATCATGGTCGACTACTACCTGGTGCGGAAAGGCCGGGTGAACCTGCCGGAGCTGTACACCGAAAGCCGCGCCGGCGCCTATCACTACGCGCGAGGGGTGAACCCGCGGGCCATCGCCGCGTTCGTCCCGGCGGCGATCATCTCCACCCTGCTGGCATTGTTGCCGGCATTCGCCGAGCTATCGCCGTTCTCCTGGTTCTTCGGCGCCGGCCTGGCCGGCCTGATCCACTACGCCCTGGCCAAGCGCCGCACGGCCTACCGCGAAGTTTCCGGCGAAGCGATCGCGGTGGACAGCGTGCAGCACTGACGGATACCTGGCCGGCCTGGGCGCGACACCCGCCTAGGCCGGCAGTAGCGCCTGCAATTCTTCCTCGATCGCATCCAGCGCCTGGAACGACCGCTCGACGCGGGCCACCGCGACCGCCCCCTCCAGCGCCGCGAGGATCAGCCAGGCGCGCGAGGCGGCGAGCTTTTCCGCCAGTCCGTCGGCGCGCAACGCACGCTCGATGCTGGCGTGCCAGGCGCGGAGCGCCCGGCGGCATTCAGCGTGCACCGGGGCCAGCTCGGCGTCGATGCTCAGGCTGGTGGAAAGCACCGGACAGGCCTCTTCGAAACGCGAATGCTCCAGCCAGCCACGCAGGGTCGCGGTGAACTGGCGGAGGACGTTGCGCGCATGGGGGGCCTGGGTCCCGGCGCGGTCGAGGAAGGATGCCACCTCGTCGGCGACGAAGCCGATCGCGGCGCTGGCGATCTGCGGCTTGCCCTCGGGGAAATAGTGATAGAGCGAGCCTTTCGGCGCCTCGGCGCGAGCAATGATGTCGCTCAGCCCGGTGCCGAAATACCCGCGGCTGGCCAGCAGCGAGGCGGTGGCATGGACGATCCGTTCGGCGGCATTGGACTTCTTCGGCAAACCTGACTCCCCAACTCACGGCAGACGACCGGGCAAGCATGCCCGAGCCTCAGGGCAGATGAAACACGCCGCTGGCGCTGGCCACCAGGCGCTCGCCGCTGTGCAGCCGGGCCGAGGCGAAGGCCATGCGCTGGCCGAGCTTGTCGACCCGGGTATGCACCTCCAGCCAGTCGCCGACCCGCGCGACCCCGCAGAAGTCCAGGCGCAGGCCGACGGTGACCATCGGCTGCGGCGGTTCGCGGGAGAACGCCATGGCGTAGCCGAGGCCAACGTCGGCCAGGGTCGAGAGCAGGCCGCCGTGGGCGGTGCCACCGTGGTTGCAGTGCTTTTCGTCGATGCGCAGCGCAACCACCAACTGGCGCTGGGCGTCGTGCCGGCAGAAGAAAGGACCGAGCAGGTCGAGCAACGGACTGCTGCGGAACAGCGGCTGGAACCCTTCGGGGACGTTCATCACGGTGCGGCCTCCGTTTTATATAGACTGGTCTATATAAAATATGCCCGGACGCTGGATCCACCAGCGCCGCGAAGGTCTTATCGAGGCGCTGAATGGCGCTTCATCAGGACGGCGCCCTGGGCGCCGCCCGCACTCCCTCTCAGCGGCTCATCGGACCGCGCACCGGCCGCTCGCGGGCGTGGCTGGTCGCGCTGAGCGGCGCGCCGGCCTCGCGCAGCGCCTGGCGCTGTTCGGCGACCGGGGTCTGCGCGGTGGCCTTCTCGAAACGCGCCAGATGCTGGAAGGCCGGCAGGGCGAAAGCGTCAGCCAACAGGCGCGCCAGGCGCGGCCAGCGCTCGCCGTCGACCTGGTAGCGCGCCAACTGGGCATTGCGGAACAGGCAGGCGACGGCGACATCGGCGATGGACAGCTCGCCGCACAGCCAGCCGCTTGGCGGGACCCGCCCTTCCAGGTAGTTGCAGATCGATGGCAGGTCTTCGTCGTAGGTGCGTTGCAGGATCGCCTGGTCGGGTTCGCGCTGCCAGATGCCGCGGTTGATCACCAACTGGTGGAACAACTGCCAGATGATCACCTGGCCCAGCCGCGAATCGGCGTACTCCTCCAGCCAGCGGGCCTGGGCGCGCTGGCCGATGTCGGTGGGATACAGGCTCGGCTGCGGGTAGCGCTCCTCCAGGTACTGGCAGATCACGCTGGAATCGTTGAGGACGAAGTCACCGTCCACCAGCACCGGAATCTGGCGCAACGGACTGAGGCGCTCGAAGGCCTCGTCGCCGAAGAACGGCACGATGGGGTCGATGCGGTAGGCGATGCCTTTCAGTTCCAGCAGCACCAGCACCTTGCGCACATAGGGGGACAGATAGGAACCGATGATCAGCAAAGGTTCGGCCACGGCAAGACTCCTGTTCTTGTTATGGGAACGCCGATCCTCCGGCAAACCGGTGGGACGACTCAAGTGGCTTCCCGACGGACGCCAATTGCAGGGATAGTCGCACTTTGCGATCATTTGCGAATAATTCTCGTTTTTCCATTCAATCCCGTTTCGGGATGGGGAGCGGCCGTGTCGGCGGGTGACGTCAGCAACAGCGAATTCGTGGGTAGCCTGTACCGGGACCACCGCGGCTGGCTGCTTGCCTGGCTGAACCGCAACCTCGGCTGCCGCCAGCGCGCCGAAGACCTCAGCCAGGATACCTTCGTTCGCCTCCTCGGCCGCCCGGAGCTGCCCGGCCTGCGCGAACCGCGCGCGTTCCTGGCGAAGGTGGCGCGCGGCCTGATGATCGACCACTTCCGCCGCGCCGCCCTTGAGCAGGCCTATCTCGCCGAACTGGCGCTGGTTCCGGAAGCGGAGCAGCCTTCGGCCGAAGAGCAGTACCTGATTCTCGAGGATCTCCGCGAGATTGATCGCCTGCTTGGCACGCTGTCGCTGAAGGCGCGCAGCGCGTTTCTCTATAGCCGCCTGGACGGCATGCCCCACGCGGAGATCGCCGAGCGTCTCGGAGTCTCGGTGCCGCGCGTGCGCCAATACCTGGCCCAGGGCCTGCGCCAGTGCTACATCGCCCTCTACGGAGAGCCCCGGTGAACGCCGACGATCGTCATTCGCCGGTACGCGCGCGGGTGCTCGACGAAGCCATCGCCTGGCAATTGCTGCTCGACTCCGGCGAAGCCCATCCCGACGATCACCGCGCCTTCCACCGCTGGTACGCGGCGCATCCCGAACACGAACGCGCCTGGGAACAGCTCGGCGGCCTCGACCGGCACCTGGCGAGAGCCGCCAACGGGCCGGCACGCAACGCCCTGCTGTCCGGCAACGCACGCTTCAAGCGCCGCCTGCGCCGGCTCGGCGGCAGCGCCCTGGGGCTAGTGCTGGCGCTGGGCGTCGGGCTCGGCGTGGCCAACCGCTACGTCCCGGTCCGCTACCTGCTGGCCGATGCCTACAGCGCCACCGGCGAGCAGCGCGAGCTGACCCTCCCGGATGCCACCCATGTGCGCCTGAACAGCCGCAGCGCCATCGACGTCCGCTTCGACGGCGAACGCCGCCAGGTCGTGCTACTGGCCGGCGAGATCCTGGTGGAAACCGCCCATGGCGACCCGCGCCCCTTCGTGGTCAGCAGCGCCGATGGCGACATGCGCGCCCTCGGCACGCGCTTCCTGGTGCGCCGCGAGGAACCCGGCACGCGCCTCACCGTGTTGCAGTCGGCGGTGGCCGCGCGCGCGGAAACGCTCAGCGAAGAGCGTGTGATCAAGGAAGGCCAGCAGGTGCTGATCCTGCCGCAAGGCCTGCAGGCCAGCGAAGCGGCCCCCGCCCTGGCCGGCGCCTGGGCACAAGGCATGCTGGTGGTGGAGAACGCCCGGCTGGCCGACCTGGTGGCGGAACTGGGGCGCTATTCGCCGGCGCTGCTGCAGGTCGACCCGAGCATCGCCGACCTGCGCGTCACCGGCAGTTTCCCGCTGAAGGACACCCGCCTCGCCCTTCAGGCTTTGGAGCCGAGCCTGCCGGTGCGCAGCGTGAGACACAACGCCTGGTGGTTCGAAGTGGTGCCACGCTGAACCGAACGGGCCGGCGAAAAATTTTTCCCGCCGGCCCTATCACTTTTTCCAACTCGTCCGGCAAGGAGGCATTGAGACTCGTTTCCATCCAGGAGCCCCGCACATGCCCCGCCCGACGTTCCGTCCCGGCCTGCTCGCCCTAGCCATCGCCCTCGCCGTTCCCGCACCGTTCCTCCACGCAGCCCCGGCCGAACAGGCCAGCGTGCGCGACTACCGCATCGCCGCCGGGCCGCTGGCAGGCACCCTGAACCGCATCGCGGCCCAGGCCGGCCTGGTCCTCACCCTGGACCCGGCGCTCGCCGAAGGACGCAGCGCCCACGCCGTACAAGGTCGCTTCGACGCGCCCGGCGCATTGCGCGAAGCGCTCAAGGGCAGCGGCCTGGAGCTGGTGGAAAATGCCGGCGGCACCTACAGCCTGCGCAAGGTGCCGGAAGACACCCTGTCGTTGCAGGCGATGACGGTCAGCGGCGCCGAGGAAGACCCACTGGGGCCGACCAGCGGCTACGTGGCCAAGCGCAGCATGACCGGGACCAAGACCGATACGCCGATCCTCGAGACCCCGCGCTCGATCTCGGTGGCGACCCGCCAGCAGATGACCGACCGCGCCGTGCACAACCTCGACGACGCGGTGCGCTACATGCCCGGCGTCGTCGCCAGCAGCTTCGGCAGCGACACCCGCTCCGACTGGTTGAAGGTGCGCGGCTTCAAGCCGACCCAGTTCCTCGACGGCCTGCCGATGGCGGTCGGCGTCTACAACAACCCGAAGCTGGAAACCTGGAACCTGGAGCGTGTCGCCCTGTTGCGCGGCCCGGCCTCCTCGGTCTACGGCCAGACCCCGCCCGGCGGCATGCTCGACATGGTCAGCCTGCGTCCGCAGAACGTCACCAGTCACGAGGTGAAGGCCGAGGTCGGCAACTACAACCACAAGCAGGTCAGCTTCGACAGCACCGGCCCGCTCGACGACGAGGGACGCTTTCTCTATCGCGTCTCCGGCGTGGTGCGCGACAGCAACACCCAGGTCGACCATATCGACGACAAGCGCTACAACATAGCCCCGAGCCTGACCTGGAACATCGACGACGACACCAGGCTGACCTTCCTCGGCCAGTTCAACCGCGACGATACCGGCATCACCAGCCAGTTCCTGCCGCTGCGCGGAACCAAGTACGACGCGCCGTTCGGCAAGGTTTCCCACCACAAGAACCTCGGCGATCCGGACTGGGAATACTACGACCGCACCTACTACTGGCTGGGCTACGCCTTCGAGCGGCGGATCAACGATGTCTGGCAGTTCCGCCAGAACCTGCGCTACCTGCGCAACGACCTGTCGTTCCAGGCGGTTACAGCGGGCACAGCTCATGCCGACGGCACACTGGAACGCAGCACCACCTCGGTGGATGAAGACGTCAGTCAGTTCGTAGTAGATAACAACTTCCAGGCCGACTTCGAAACAGGCGCCCTGCGCCACACCCTGCTGCTAGGCCTGGATCACAACCGCACCGACAATCAATACACATCAATCTTTGGCAGCGCGCCGCCGAGCAACGTCAACAACCCGATCTACGGCCAGCCGATCGTCAAACCGGATCGTTCGACGGCCTTCTACGACTACAAGCAGAAGACCTACCAGACCGGCCTCTACGTCCAGGACCAGATCGCCCTCGACAACTGGCGCCTGACCCTCGGCGGTCGCGAGGACTGGGTGCACACCGGGGCCACCTTCTACAACAAGGGCGACGCCACCAATACCAGCCGCGACAAGAAGTTCAGCGGCAACGCGGCGCTCAGCTACATCTTCGACAATGGCGTGGCGCCCTACATCTCCTATGCGGAGTCGTTCCAGCCCACCACTGGCGCCGATATGAACAGCACCAGTTCGCTGAAGCCGACCGAAGGCAAGCAATGGGAAATCGGTGTGAAGTACCAGCCGGTGGGCTCCGACTCGCTGTTCACCGCCGCGGTCTATGACCTGCGCCAGGAGAACGTCAGCGTGTCGCAGAACATAGGCGGCACGCCGGTCACTTCGCAGACGGGCGAAGTGAAGGTCTCCGGGATAGAGCTGGAAGCCACCAGCAACGTCACCGACAACCTGAAGATGATCGGCGCCTATAGCTACACCGACACCGAAGTGAAAAAAGGCCAGTACGCAGGCAACCGCCTGCAACAGGCGCCGCGCAACCAGGCCTCGCTATGGGCCGACTACACCTGGCACGAGGGGGCGCTGAACGGTTTCAGCGTGGGTGCCGGCGCCCGCTACGTAGGCTCGACCTACGGCGACCAGGCCAACACCTACGACGGCTACGCCGGCTCGTACACCCTGTACGACGCCGCCGTGCGCTACGACCTGGGCCAATTGAACGGCAGCCTGAAAGGCGTCAGCGTGGCGGTCAATGCCAACAATCTGTTCAACAAGGACTACCTGGCGTCCTGCGACGGCTACTACTGCTACTACGGCGACCAGCGCAGCGTGGTGGGCAGCGTCAGCTACAAGTGGTAAGCGACGCGTCACAGGTGCGCAACGGCGGATAACCGCTTCGCGGTTATCCGCCCTACCGCAGAACGTACCTTCCGGGCACCGGATGCCCTCCTCCCGCCTGTGGGAGAGGGCCGGGATATCGGTAGCCGGCGCATCGGGGAGGACCTGCATTCCGGGCGCCGGAGATCGTCGTTCACCCCGCGATCCGACCCCACAGCGCGCTGGCGTCGTCGTGGATCTTGAAACGCGGGAAAGCCAGGGCCTGGTCGTCGCCCTGTTCGATCTCGCGCAACTCGTCGAGCATGGCGCTCACTCCGACGTCCTCGAGGCGCCGCAGCAACTGTTCGTCGGTATAGCGGCGGAAAGGCTCGACCAGCCGGTCGAAGCCGTCGGTCATCAGCACGAAGGAACGCAACGCGGCGAGCGGCAAGGTCTCGCGCTGCACCTGGCCGAGCCAGCGGTCGCTGATGTCCAGCGCCCAGTAGCCCTCGGGCTTGTTCATCAGCAGGCGGTTCTGCCGCACGCGCGGGCGGCTGGCCTTGAACAGTTCGGCGTGATCCCACTGCGGATGTTCCTCGCGCATCCGGCAGAAATGCGCCAGGGATTGCCGATCCAGTTCGTACAGGGCCGAATCGCCGAAGCTGCGTACCTGGCCGTCGGCGCCTTCGACGAGAATCCGGCTGTCGCCGATGTTGAGCAGTTCGATTTCTCCGCCGCGAATCCGCAGCAGGCTCAGGCAGGCCGCCGGCATGTCTTCGAGGTCGTGCCAGTCGCGGCCGCTCTGGGCGCGGAAGTCGCCCTGGATATCGTTGAGCAGGCGCCGCAGCAGGGTCTCGCTGGATTGCTCGGGCTCGACTTCCAGCAGCAACCGCAGGTGCCGGTCCACCGCCTGGGCCAGCCAGCGCGCGTCGCTTTCCACGCCCAGCACGCTGCGACCGATGCTGGTGGCACCGTCGATCACCCAGGCGGCCTGCGCCGTGCAGCCCAGCGCATCGTCGTTCACCGCGCCCCCCGCGCGGCATTCCGCCCCGAGTATTTCCACTGTGGCCATTCGCAGTTCCTCCTATGCTCAATGCGCTGCCAGAATAGCAAGACAGAGCCTTTCCACGTTCCGCTCGTCGTTCCGGGAGAACCGTATGCGTCACCTGCCCTACCCGCTGCTGGGCCTGCTCCTGGCCCTGTCGTCGACCGGCGCCGCCCTGGCCGGCGAACAGTACTACCCGCTGGACAAGGGCTCCGCGCCCTACGCGGTCGCGCCCAGTGCACAGGGTGCGGTCTGGTACGGCGCGGACGGCGGGCATTCGCTGGGGCGCCTCGACCCGACCAGTGGCGAGAGCGTGCAGGTGCCGCTCGGCGAAGGCGCGCGGCCGCGAGCCATCGTCAGCGACGAGAGCGGCAACGCCTGGGTGCTCGACAGTGGCCTCAACGCCATCCTTCGCATCGGCGGCGAGCGCCTGGGCAGCGAACGTTTCCCGCTACCGGCCAAGGCCGCGCCGGCCGGGCTCGAGTCCGCGGTATTCGACGACGACGGGCGCCTCTGGTTCACCGGCAGCCGCGGCTTCCACGGTCGCCTCGACCCAGCCAGGCGCCTGGTGGAGGTCTGGCCCTCGCCCCAGGGCAAGGCGGCGAACGGCATCTGCGTCACCCCGGACGGCGAGGTCTGGTACGCGCAGGACGACGCGCTGGTGCATGTCGATCCGCTCGACGGCAGCGCCGAGCGGTTGCCCGCGCCTGAAGGCACGAAGGCCTTGCGCGGGATCGGCGCCGACTCCATCGGCAGGCTCTGGGCCAGCGACAGCGGTGGCGCCCGGCTGTACCGCTACGATCCCAGCGATGCCTCGTGGCAGAGCTGGCCGCTGCCGGACAGCCAGGCCCGCCCGGACAGCCTGCGGGTCGACGCCATGGACCGTGTCTGGCTGCACGACGCCGCCAGCGGGGCGCTCTTGCGTTTCGACAGTGAGCAGGCGACATTCCGCGTCCTGCCCAGCGACCGGCCGGCGCCCGGCAACGCCCTGCTCGGCGGTCGCCCCGGAGAAACCTGGAGCGCCGAGCCTGCCGCCGATCGTCTGCGCGTCGTCCGCGACTGATCCTTCCAAGGAGCCCGCATGAGCGCTACCCATACGCTGTTCTACGCCGCCGCCTCGCCCTTCGTGCGCAAGGTCCTGGTCCTGCTCCACGAAACCAGCCAACGCGAGCGCGTGGCGCTCGAGGAAGTCACGCCGACGCCGGTCGCGCCCATCCGGCAGCTCAACGCCAGCAACCCGGCCGGCAAGATTCCCGCCCTGCGCCTGCCGGACGGCCAGGTGCTGCACGACAGCCGGGTGATCTGCGACTACTTCGACCAGCAGCACGTCGGCGAACCGCTGATCCCCCGCGAAGGCAGCGCCCGCTGGCGACGCCTGACCATCGCCTCGCTGGCGGACGCCGTCCTCGACGCCGCGGTGCTGACCCGCTACGAGACCTTCGTCCGCCCCGAGGAGAAGCGCTGGGACGCCTGGCTCGAGGCACAGCGGGAAAAGATCGCGCGGTCCCTGGCATGGCTGGAGAGCGACTGCATCGCCGAACTGCAGGCGCGCTTCGACATCGCCGCCATCGGCGTCGCCTGCGCCCTGGGCTATCTCGACCTGCGCCAGCCGGAGTGGGACTGGCGCGGCCGCTACCCGCGACTCGCCGCCTGGTTCGCCGAAGTCAGCCAGCGCCCGTCGATGCAGGCCACCCGCGCCTGACCCCGAGGCCCGCCGACGCCTGCTGCCGCCGCAGACGTTCGGCGCGTTGCAGCCAGGCCGCCGAGGGGCCGGGGAACAGCAGGCCGATCCGCATCGCCAGGCGCTCGCCGTCGCGACGGTCGTCGCGCAGGCCGACATAGCCGTTCATTTCCAGCACACCAGGCGGAACAGCAGCAGGCCCAGCAACAGCGCGCTCTGTCCGAGCCCCATGCAAAGCTCCAGGAAGGAGCGCACGTGCGGATTGCCGGCGGCGCCCTCGATGCCGCTGAGGCCTTCCCAGAATCCGTCCGGCATCAGCACCAGCATGGCGTGGGCCAGGGGCTTGCCGCTGGCGATCCAGTACTCGATCAGGCCGAACTTGCCGAAGAACAGCAGAAAGATCAGGATCACGCCGCTGACCAGCAGGCCGAGGGCGGCACAGAGGGTGAACTCGAAGAACAGGCGCATGCTTTTCCTCCTTGGAAATCGGCGGCGGCCGGCGCCGCCGCCCTCGTCGTCAGGCCCTGGCGGGTACCGCCGGGAGGTCCTTGCGGCCGACCCCGTACCAGTCCAGGCGGCGGGTCAGCACCATCACCGCGGCAAGCACCGCGAACAGCAGCAGCGAGCCCATCAGCAAGGCGTAGTCCTCCGCGCTCAGCAAGCCGTAGAGCAGGCCGTACAGCCCTGCCAGGCCGGCGCTGAAGCCCAGTCCTCGGGCCACGCTGCGCAAGACGAAGCACAGGTAGAAGCCGATCAGGCCGACGCAGGCTCCGGCGGAGACCAGGTAGGCCAGCTCGAAGCCGACATGCTCGGCCAGCGACAGCAGCAGCAGGTAGAAGAACGCCAGCGCCAGGCCGACCAGCGCGTACTGGATCGGGTGTACCGCCAGGCGCTTGAGCACCTCGAAGAGGAAGAAGCCGGCGAAGGTCAGGGTGATGAACAGCAGCGCGTACTTGATCGCGCGGTCGGCCTTCAGGTACTGGTCCACCGGATCGACCAGGCCGACGCCGAAGGCGCGCGCCTGGAAACCGTCGCAGCGCTGCTCCTCCACGCAACTGCGCAGCGCCTCTTCCATGTTGGTGGCGAAGAAGCTGGTCTGCCAGCGCGCGGTGAAGCCCTGGGCGGTGATCTCCCGCTCGCTGGGCAGGAACTCGCCGCCGAAGCTCGGGTGCGGCCAGTCGGCCTTCAGGATGACCTGGCTGTCGCGGCCCACCGGCACGATGTCCAGCCGCTCGCTGCCGAGCAACGACAGGTCGAAGGCGTACTCCAGGCGCTGCGCCTGGCGCCCGTCGACGCCTTGCAGCGGTGCGTGCACACCGCTGCCGAGCAGGCCGACCCGGCTACCCGGTTCGAAGTCGACGCTGGCACCGTTGAGGGACAGGCGCAGGGCATTCTCGATGCCACGGATGTCGCTGATGCCCATCGCCAGGAACGGCGTTTCGAACTGGTAGTCCTCCAGGTCTTCTTCGATGCCATAGTGCGCAGGCACCTGGAAGTAGCCGGCGACCTTGTTGTCGACGTGGTACAGGCGCGCCTGGTAGATGCCACGGTAGCGCAGCTCGGTGCGCATCTGCCCGTCGAGGGCGAAGCGGTCGGGCAGGAAGTACAGCTCGCCGCGCTGCTCGCGCTCCTGCAACACGCGCTTCTCGGTCTTCTCCTCGGTGACCCACTCGCGCACCGTCCTGCGGTACGGCACCACCAGCAGCGGGCCGGTGAGGCGCTGGCTGTAGCTGGAGCTGCGGGCGATATCCTGCAGCACGCCGTCACGAACCTCCTGGCGATCACGGATCAGGCCGTCGATCATCAACAGGGGAATCAGCAATAGCAGGATGAGTAGGGCGATGGCGCCGAGCTTGTAGGCCAGCGTGCGGTTCATGGGGGGACTCTCCGTCGGGGTGATGGCGGAAAGTCTGCGGCGCCGCGATGGCGGGCTTCGGGTCGCCGTGTGGAGAGTTGATGGAGTTTCCGTGGAGACGCCTCAGCCGCGCGGCAGCCAGAGCAGCGCCTCGACGCCGTCGTCGCGGTTGCCGACCTGCAACCGGCCGCCATGCAGTTGCGCCACCTCGGCGACGAAGTTCAGTCCCAGCCCGGTGCTCTTGCGCCCGCTGGCCGGGCGCGGCAGCGAGTAGAAGCGTTCGGTGAGGCGCGCCAGGGCGTAGTCGGGAATCGCCGGCCCCTGGTTGAACAGGCGCAGGGCGATACCCTCGCCGTCGGCCTCGGCGAGCAGGCGAAGGATGCCGCCGGGCGGGGTGAAGTCGAGGGCGTTGTCGAGCAGGTTGGCCAGCGCCTGGCGCAGCAGGAACTGCTCGCCGCGAACCTCGCAGGGACCTTCCAGGCGGTTCTCCACCCGCAATCGCTGGCGCTGGATACGCGCCGCCTGGCCTTCCAGCAAGGACGCGGCGATCTCCCGCAGGTCGACCTTGCCGACCTCCTCCAGGCCTTGCCGCTGCTCCACCTGGGCCAGACTCAGCAGGCGCTCGATCAGTTGTTGCAGGCGCTCGCTCTCGCCGGCGATGTTGCCGACGAAGCGCGCCCGCTGTTCGGCCGGCATCTCGCCGTCGAGCAACTCGGCGGCGCCACGGATCGCCGCCAGCGGGCTCTTCAATTCGTGGGTCAGGGTATGCACGTAGCGCTCGACGTAGTCCTTGCCCTCCAATTGCGTGCGCATGCGCTCCACCGCGTCGGCCAGTTGCGCCATCTCGCCGCCGCGATAGCGCGGCAGCTCGGCGCGGCGCCCCTCGCTGACCGCCTGTGCGTACTGGGTGAGGCGCCGCAGCGCGCCGCTGAGCCACCAGGAGAGCAGGCCGCCGACCAGCAGCCCGAGGGCGATCAGCCCGGCACCGAGCCAGGCCAGGCGCCGCTGCGAGCGGTCGATGTAGGGTTGCAGGCTGCTGTTCGGCTTGGCCACCGAAACCACCCCGATGATCTTCCCGGCATCCTTGATCGGCGCCGCCACGTACATCACCGAGGAATCCGGGTCGTCCGGGTCTTCGCGGCTGGAGCGCGCGCCGTACTGGCCACGGAGGGTCAGGTAGACGTCGTTCCAGCGCGAATAGTCCTGGCCGACGGCCACCCCGGCGGAGTCCAGCAGCACCTTGCCGCTGGCGTCGGTGACGTAGATGCGGTGGTTCACCGCCTCCTTGCGCAAGCCCCAGATATCCGCCTGCGGCACCCGCTTGCCGTAGTCCTCGAGCATCTCCGGCAGGTCGCTCTGCGCCAGGGTGCCGTTCTTCACGTCCTGGCGGAGGATCTCGGCGAGCAGGTTGGCGGTGTCCACCAGGGTTTCCTCGGTGGACTGGCGCACGCCGGGGCGCACTTCGTCCATCACCGTGCTCAGCACGAAGTAGCCGGTGAGACCGACGAACAGGAAGTAGACCAGGAAGATCCGAACGCCGAGCGGCATCAGGCGTGGTCCGGGCTGTAGCTGTAGCCCAGGCCGCGATGGGTCTGGATCGCTTCGCCGCGTTCGTTCACCTGGCGCAGCTTGGCGCGCAGGCTCTTGATGTGGCTGTCGATGTTGCGCTCGTAGCCGGCCTCGCTGGCGACGCCGAGGGCGTCGAGCAACTGCTCGCGGCTGAATACCCGCTCGGGCTGCCCGAGCAGCGTCTGCAACAGGCGGAACTCGTGGCGGGTGAGGTTGAGCGGGGTGTCGCGGTAGTGGATCCGCACGCGCTCCTCGTCGACCTGGAAGGGCCCGCTCGGCGCGACCCCTTCCAGCGCCGCCGGGCGCGGCGCCATGCGCTTGAGGATGGCCTTGACCCGAGCCGCCACCTCGCGCGGGCTGAACGGCTTGACCACGTAGTCGTCGGCGCCGATCTCCAGGCCGACCACGCGGTCGATCTCGGCATCGCGCGCGGTGAGGAAGATCACCGGCACCTCGGAGAACCGCCGCAGGCGCTTGCAGGCCTCGAAACCGCTGATGTCCGGCAGACCGACGTCGAGGATCAGCAGGTCCGCCGGCTGGCGCTCCTGCAACGCCAGCGCCTCGCCGGCGAGGGTCACCCAGGTGGTGGCGAAGCCTTCGGCCTGCAGGGCGTAGAGCAGGGTGTCGGCAATCGCGGCTTCATCTTCGACGATCAGGATATGCGGCATGGTGTGACGGCGGCTGACGGGAATGCCGGAACGGTGCCGCAAGCCGGCGCGCGCGTCAATCGCGCCGCCGGTGGCGTAGGACGCTTACTTGCAGGTGGGCTTGTCGGCGACGAAGCGCTCGGAGGGATCGACCGCGACGTGGAATTTGCGCAAGCCCTTGGTGCCCATCAGGAACGGATAGTTGAAGGCGCTGCGGTCGGTGAGGTTGACCTCGATGGTCTTCATCGCTCCGCCCAGGCAGACCTGCAGGTCGATCACCGGGCGTTCGCTCAGGCGGTCCTCATCCTCGTCCTCGCCGTTGCGGTTGTCGGCGCGGTTCTTGATCTTGCCGATGCGCGCCAGCTTGTGCTCGAACACCGAGCCATCGGCCTCCTTGGTGGCCAGGCGGAAGCGCACCCACTCCTCGCCGTCGCGCTGGAACAACTCGATGTCCTTGGCCGACAGCGAGGAGGTGTAGGCGCCGGTGTCCATCTTCGCCTGCAGGGTGCGGTCCAGCTCCGGCAGGGAGACCCATTCGTAGCGGCCGTAGAGGTTGGGCTCGGCGGCGAGGACCGGCAGGGCGAACAGCGAGAGCAAGGCAAGGGCACGCTTCACGCGGGCATCTCCTGAAGTGATACGAGGTCCACATAGGACTAGCACGGCGCGGTTTCGTTCGCCACGCCGGCGGCTTGGGCGGCGCGGCGCGGATGCGTATGATGGGCCGCGTCGACCCACACCCAGGACAGGGAAACCAACCATGCGGGAACTGTTGACCGGCCTGACCAGCAGCCTTCTGCTGCTTCTCAACACGCTGATCCTGATCGGCCCGATGATGCTGATCGCACTGCTCAAGCTGGTGCTCCCCGGCCAGCGCCTGAAGGATCTCTGCTCCAGGGGCGTGATGTGGATCGCCGAGACCTGGGCGGAGATCGACAAGTGGATCTTCGCCACCTGCACGCCGACGGTCTGGGACGTGCGCGGCGCCGGCGACCTGCGCCAGGACACCTCGTACCTGGTGGTGAGCAACCACCAGTCCTGGGTCGACATCCCCGCCTTGATCCAGGTGTTCAACCGGCGCACCCCGTACTTCAAGTTCTTCCTCAAGAAGGAGCTGATCTGGGTGCCCTTCCTCGGCCTGGCCTGGTGGGCGCTGGAGTATCCGTTCATGAAGCGCTATTCCAAGGCCTTCCTGGAGAAGCACCCGGAACTCAAGGGCAAGGACCTGGAGATCACCAAGGCCGCCTGCGAGAAGTTCAAGCGCATCCCGGTGACCGTGGTGAACTACCTGGAAGGCACGCGCTTCAGCGAGCAGAAGAAGGCCCAGCAACAGTCGCCCTATCGCCACCTGCTCAAGCCCAAGGCCGGCGGGGTGGCCTTCGTCCTCGCCGCGCTGGGCGAGCAGCTGGACGCCCTGCTCGACGTCACCGTGGTCTACCCGAGCGACAAGGTGCCGGGATTCTGGGACCTGCTCTGCGGACGGGTGCCGAAGGTGATCGTCGACATCCAGACCCGGCCGATCGATCCCGCCCTGTGGCAGGGCGACTACGAGAACGACCCGGTGTTCCGCCAGTACGTGCAGGAATGGGTCTCGCGCATGTGGGAAGAAAAGGACGAACGCATCGCCCGCTTGCGGCAACTGCGCTGAAGTACCGGCCGAAGCACACCCATCTCGTAGGGCGAATAACCGCAACGCGGTTATCCGCCGTTTCCACGGAGCGGCGGCGGATAACGCCGAGGGCGTTATTCGCCCTACCGGTGCGGGCAGCGAATACCCGGGCGCCGCACCCACTTCGTAGGGCGGATAACCGCAACGCGGTTATCCGCCGATCCGCTGGCGGCAGATCAGAGCAGCGACGAGCCGCCCGCCTTGCTCACTCCCCAGAGATTGCTCAGGCTGCCCAGCAGCTCGCTGTTGGCGCCCTGCTTGCCGAAGTAGTCGACCAGCACCTGGGCGAACTTCTCGGTCATCCCGCTATCCATGCCCAGGGTGCCGAAGGCCTTGTTCACGTCGCCCATGCTGTCCGCATTGCCGAGCAGCGAACCGAGGCCCTTGCTGTCGCCGCCGCTCTTGCCGAGCACGTTGCCGAGCCCGCCGAGACCGGCCAGGGCGTTGTTGCCGGCCAGCTTGTCGAGGCCGGGGATGGTCTTAACCAGTTGCGAATAATCGTTGCCGGCCAACTGGTTCTTGGCCAGGCCGAGCAGGGCGCCGGTACCGCCGACCGCCTGCTCCTGGCTGACCCCGAGCTGACCGGTGAGTGCGCCGAGCAGACCGCTGGTCTGCGGGGTGGTGGCTACCTGGGCGGAG
Source organism: Pseudomonas sp. CP-1 (assembly GCF_021213715.1). NCBI lineage: Bacteria > Pseudomonadati > Pseudomonadota > Gammaproteobacteria > Pseudomonadales > Pseudomonadaceae > Pseudomonas > Pseudomonas sp. CP-1. The sequence goes on along the minus strand of NZ_JAJQKY010000005.1, from coordinate 185,271 downwards.
TCGCCCTGGGACGCCCCGGCGACCGCCTTGGCGGCATCCCCGAGATTGAAGGCGAACGCGGAGGCGGCGCTGAGCAGCAGGGCCGCGGCCAGGGTAGCGTGAGTGGTGACGCGCATCGGCAATTCCTCATGAGATATCGAACGCCCCGGCCGCATTCGCAGGCCGGGGTGAGATTTCGACCGGCCGGCCGGTGCCTTGTTCCCCAACCTTGGTCGGGTCACTTGGCCTTCGGCTTGTCGGCCTTGCCCTTGGCGGCGGCGCCTTTCTTCGCCGCCGGCTTCCTCGCCGCCGTCGCGCGGCCCCTGGGCGTCTCGCCGGCACCGGACTTCTTGCGTGCCGCCGGCTTCGGCGCGGCGCCCTTGCGGTAGCCGACGCCGTCCTTGGCGTCGTAGAAGAAGGTGACCGTCTCGCCCTCCTTCACCTCGCCCTTGAGCATCGCCGTGGCCAGGCGCGTCTCCAGCTGCTGGCGGATCTGCCGCTTCAGTTCGCGGGCGCCGAACTCCGGCTGGTAGGCCTCTTCGGCGAGGTGGCCGACCAGGCTGTCGTCGATGTGCAGGTAGATGTCCTGGGCGTGCGCGGCGCGCTTCACCCGCTCCAGTTGCAGGCGCACGATGTCCTCGATCTGCGCCTTGCTCAACGATTCGAAGACGATCACCTCGTCGAGGCGGTTGAGGAATTCCGGGCGGAAATGCCCGCGCAGGGTAGTCATCAGTTCGCGCTTGAGCTTCTCCGGCGGCTGGGCGAACTCGCCGGCCTGGGCGTTCTTCATGATCAGCTCGGAGCCGAGGTTGCTGGTGGCGATGATGATGGTGTTGGTGAAGTCCACCACGCGCCCCTTGCCGTCGGTCAGGCGGCCGTCGTCGAACACCTGCAGGAGGATGTTGTTGACGTCGGCGTGGGCCTTCTCGATCTCATCGAGCAGGATCACGCTGTACGGCCGCCGGCGCACCCGCTCGGTGAGCTGGCCGCCCTCGTCGTAGCCGACGTAGCCCGGCGGCGCACCGATCAGCCGGGACACCGCGTGGCGCTCCATGTATTCGCTCATGTCGATGCGGATCATCGCGTCTTCGTCGCCGAACACCACCTCGGCCAAGGCCTTGGCCAGCTCGGTCTTGCCCACCCCGGTCGGGCCGAGGAACAGGAAGGTGGCGATCGGCCGGCTGCCCTGGCGCAGCCCGGCGCGGGCCAGGCGCACGGCGTCGCTGACCGCGGTGATCGCTTCCTGCTGGCCGATCACCCGCTGGTGCAGGCGCTCTTCCATCTGCAGGAGCTTCTCGCGCTCCTCGGCGGTCAGTTCGGTGACCGGGATGCCGGTGAGCTTGGAGATGATCTCGGCGATGTCCTCGACCCGCACCTCCTCGGTCTTCGACCCCTGGGTCTGCTGCCAGCGCTCGGTGATCTGCTCGAGGTGTTCCTTGCGTTCCTGGATGCGTTTCTCGAAGACCTTCGCCTCGTCGTACCACTTGCGGCTGGCGGCGTAGTCCTCCTCGCGCTTGAGCTGCGCCAGCTCGGCCTCCAGTTCCTGGATCTCGGCCGGCCGCGAGGTGCTGGCGATGCGCACGCGGGCGGCGGCCTGGTCGATCAGGTCGATGGCCTTGTCCGGCAGGAAGCGGTTGCCGATGTAGCGGTCGGACAGCTCGGCGGCGGCGACGAAGGCCTCGTCGCGGATGGTCACCTTGTGGTGGCCTTCGAGCTTGTCGCGCAGGCCACGGAGGATGGAGATGGTCTGCTCCACCGTCGGCTCGGGGACGAACACCGGCTGGAAGCGCCGCTCCAGCGCGGCGTCCTTCTCGATGTACTTCTGGTACTCGTTGAGGGTGGTGGCGCCGATCAGGTTCATCTCGCCGCGCGCCATCGCCGGCTTCAGCACGTTGGCCACGTCCAGCCCGCCTTCGCCGCCGCCCTGGCCGGCACCGACGATGGTGTGCACCTCGTCGATGAACAGGATGATCTCGCTCTGCGCCGCCTGCAGTTCGTCCATCACCTGCTTGAGGCGTTCCTCGAACTCGCCGCGGTACTTGGCGCCGGCGACCATGGCGTTGATGTTCAGTTCGACCAGGCGCTTGTCGCGCAGCACCTCCGGCACCTCGCCCTGGACCATGCGCTGGGCCAGGCCTTCGACGATGGCGGTCTTGCCGACGCCGGGCTCGCCGATCAGCACCGGGTTGTTCTTCTTGCGCCGGGCGAGCACCTCGATGGTGGTCTCGACTTCCTTCGAGCGGCCGATCACCGGATCGAGCTTGCCTTCGCGGGCCAGCCGGGTCAGGTCGCGGCTGAACTTGTCCAGTTGCGGAGTGTTGCTCGGGCCGTCCACGCGGCCGTCCTCGGCGCCCTTGCCGACCACCTTGACCGCTTTCTGCCGTAGCGCCTGCTCGGTCAGGCCGTACTTCTTCAGGAGCGTCCCGGCGAAGCTGTCCGGCACCGCTGCCAGGCCGAGCAACAGGTGCTCGGGGCCGACATAGCTGTGGCCGAGTTCGCGGGACAGGGCGAAGGCATGCTGCAAGGCGCTCTTCACCCGTGGCGAGATGGTCATGTCCTCGCTCGCCTCGCCCTTGCTGGCGCCGCGCACGGCGTTGGCCTCGATGTACTGCTTGAGGTCGGCCGGCGACAGGCCGAACTGCTTGAGCACCGCCTGCACCACGTCGGCGTCGGCCAGGGCGTAGAGCAGGTGCTCGGTGTCCACTTCGCGCTTGCCGAATTCGGCGGCGACCTGCGCGGCGCGTTGCAGGTACTCGGTGGTCTGCTTGCTGAAGTACTCGGCGATGTCCACCGCCTCCGGCTCGCGGGCGCGCACCGGGGTGACCGGGCTCTGCTCGCCGAAGCCGGAGAAGATCTCGTCGAACGGGCTGCCGCCGCCGAACAGCGACTCCAGCGGCGAGCGCATGCGCTGCTGGCGCATCAACTGGCGGTAGTGCAGTTCGCAGAGGGCGAGTTCGCGGCGCTGGCCGTTCTGTACCAGGCTGACGCGGGCGACGGCGGGACGTTCGTGGCAGATAGCGCAAAGTTCCTGGGCCATGGGAGGGCTCCTGTTTCCACGGAAGGTGGGCTTCGGCGACGGCGGCGGCGACCGGGGTCGCCGAGCGCTGCGTGGAGAACATCGCGACAAGGCGGTGAAGCACGCGCCGTCGAGCATGCAACGCGGGACATGTCCGTGCGATGACGAAGCGCCGGCGTCGCATCCGCAGCCACTGACGGGGTGACTCTTGAGTACTAGCACAGCAGCCGGCGAGCGCCAGCGCTTCGGCTTGACCCAGGACAATGAAAGGCGACCGCTCTGGCCCGCGACTTCCGCGGCAATGCCCGCTGTTCGCCCCGATCCGGTCGTCGGCCGTCCCATCGCGGCGAGAACTTCTCTATGCTTGGGCCCTGTCCGCCCGAGGGAGCCCGTCCATGAGCGAGCCGTTCCAGCTCACCCCCCGCATCGCCCGCCAACTGCCCTGGCTGGTCGCCGTCGCCTTCTTCATGCAAGCCCTCGACGGCACCATCCTCAACACCGCACTACCGAGCATGGCCAGTTCGCTGAACGAAAACCCGCTGCGCATGCAGGCGGTGGTGATCGCCTACCTGCTCACGGTGGCCCTGCTGATACCGGCCTCGGGGTGGATCGCCGACCGTTTCGGCACACGCCGGGTATTCCTCGGCGCGGTACTGCTGTTCAGCCTCGGCTCGTTGCTTTGCGCGCTGTCGCCGAGCCTCGAACTGCTGGTCGGCGCGCGCATCGTACAGGGCGTCGGCGGCGCGCTGATGATGCCGGTGGGACGGCTGGTGATCCTGCGCGTCTACCCGCGCCAGGACCTGGTGCGGGTGCTCAGCTTCGTCACCATTCCCGGCCTGCTCGGCCCGCTGGCGGGACCGACGCTGGGCGGCTGGCTGGTGGAGTACGCCTCCTGGCACTGGATCTTCCTGATCAACCTGCCGGTCGGCCTGCTCGGCTGCCTGATGGCGATGAAGCTGATGCCGGACCTGCGCAGCCCGGTGCCGAGCCGTTTCGACAGCATCGGCTTCCTGCTCTTCGGCGGCTCCATGGTGCTGATCTCCATCGCCCTGGAAGGACTCGGAGAGCTGCACCTGTCGCACCTGCGCGTGGTCCTGCTGCTGATCGGCGGACTGGTCCTGCTCACCGCCTACTGGCTGCGCGCGCTACGCATCGACAAGCCGCTGTTCCCGCCGAGCCTGTTCAAGGCGCGGACCTTCGCCGTCGGCATCCTCGGCAACCTGTTCGCCCGCCTGGGCAGCGGCGCCCTGCCCTTCCTCACCCCGCTGCTGCTGCAGGTGGGACTGGGCTACCCGCCTTCCACCGCGGGCATGACCATGATCCCGCTGGCGCTGTTCGCGATGGTCGCCAAGCCGATGGCCAAGCCACTGCTGGACTTCTTCGGCTATCGCAAGCTGCTGGTCGGCAACACCCTGATCCTCGGCTGCCTGATCGCCGGCTTCGGCCTGGTCGACCAGGACACCCCCTACGTCTGGCTGCTGCTGCACCTGAGCCTGCTCGGCGCGGTGAACTCCCTGCAATTCACGGCGATGAACACCCTCACCCTGATCGACCTGCAGGACAGCAACGCCAGCAGCGGCAACAGCCTGATGTCGGTGGTCGTGCAATTGTCGATCAGCCTTGGCGTGGCTTGCGCGGCGGCGTTGCTGGGCGGTTTCCAGACCGACCTGGATACGGGGCAGGACACCGTACTCGGCGCCTTCCACGCCACCTATGTCAGCGTCGGCCTGATGTCGATGCTGGCCGCAGCGATCTTCTTCCAGCTCGGCAGCGAGGACGGCCGCACCAGCCCACGCCGGGTCGATCCGGAAAAGGACCCGGACCTCTAGCCGGGCTCGCGAGGACGAGGCGCGCCCGCGCAACCTGTGGATGACGGCGCTGATCGTGCTGCCCCGGCTGGCGCTGGCCGCCGGACTGCCGCGCGGGTTCTTCTACTGAGCGGCAAGCGCGCCGCAGGTGGGTTTGCGGGTGAAGGTTCGGGACACGTCGACCGCGCCGAGGTGTTCGAGCGTGCGGCGGCCGAGCAGCACCGGATAGTTCATGTTGCCGCGGTCGCGCAGGGAGAACTGCTCGCGCAGCAGCTTGGCGCCCAGGCAGATGTCCATCGCCACCACCGGACGGCTGTCGCTGCCACCGGCGCCGCGCACCTTGATCAGCCGCAGCACCTTGCGCTCGAAGGTCACGCTGACCGGCGCCTTGCTGTCGGCGGTGGGCAGCACGACATCGAAGCGCACCCAGCGCTCGCCGTCCTTCCTGTAGCGATGGATATTCCTCGCGTCCAGCGACGAGGTCAGCGCGCCGGTATCCAGCTTGGCCTTGGCCTGCATGCGCTCGGGCATCAGCCAGGACTGCTCGATCCAGCCCCAGTGCTCGGTGGCGGCATGGCAGGACGCGGAAGAGAACGACAGCGACAACAGCGCGGCGAAGGCCAGACGACGGGATTGCACAGGCTTCATCGAAACGACTCCGAACGGGACCGGGCCACTCTGGGCGGGAACTCGTCAAGACAGGGTGAACGGCAGGCGAAGACAGTGTGACGGTTTTCTCCGGGCAATAAAAAACCCGGATGCTTCCATCCGGGTTCTTCGGGCTGGGCCCAGGGATCTTAGTTGATCACCTGAACGCGCTCGGCCTGCATGCCTTTCTGGCCTTGTACGACTTCGAAGCTGACCTTCTGGCCTTCGGCCAGGGTCTTGAAGCCGTTACCTTCGATGGCACGGAAGTGAACGAAAACGTCCGGGCCGCTTTCCGGGGTAATGAAGCCGTAGCCTTTGGTTTCGTTGAACCACTTAACGGTGCCGTTCTGACGGGACATTGCAAGTTCTCCTTGGAACTATGGGTATTGATTTAGCCACGAAATCGTAGCCGGTAACTGAGTTGCAAGGAGTTACAAGGAGTCGAGCAGGACGGGCTGGAATTTCCGACCGCATCAGGTCACGATCGACGGCGACCCATGCAAACACAGTGTCAGCACTCTACGACAAAAAACTGAGGAAAGCGAACCTGTATAAAAATACAGAAACGCGCTTTTTTCGTTTTTCGGACGAACGGTACTGGCCAAAGATACATTGCCTGTCGCTGCTGCTCCGGCGGCGATCGCACGCGGCAAGCCGCCGCAGGCTGCTAGACTAGCCGCTCGTATCGCCTGCCGAGCCCTGCCCCGTGACCTCCACCGCTTTCTCCTCGCTGCCGCTTTCCGCGGACCTCCTGGCCAATCTCGACTCCCTCGGTTACCGGGAGATGACGCCGATCCAGGCGCAGAGCCTGCCGCTGATCCTCCAGGGTCACGACCTGATCGCCCAGGCCAAGACCGGCAGCGGCAAGACCGCGGCCTTCGGCCTCGCCCTGCTCAGCCCGCTGAACCCGCGCTACTTCGGCTGCCAGGCGCTGGTGCTGTGCCCGACCCGCGAACTGGCCGACCAGGTCGCCAAGGAGATCCGCCGGCTGGCCCGCGCCGCCGACAACATCAAGGTCCTGACCCTCTGCGGCGGCGTCCCCTACGGCCCGCAGGTGGCTTCGCTGGAGCACGGCGCGCACGTGGTGGTCGGCACCCCGGGGCGCATCCAGGAGCACCTGCGCAAAGGCACCCTGGTCCTCGACGGGCTCAATACCCTAGTCCTCGACGAAGCCGACCGGATGCTCGACATGGGCTTCTACGACAGCATCGCCGAGATCATCGGCCAGCTCCCCGAGCGCCGGCAGACCCTGCTGTTCTCCGCCACCTACCCGGACGGCATCGAGAAGCTGGCGAAGACCTTCATGCGCGATCCGCGACAGGTGAAGGTCGAGTCGCTGCACGCCGACAGCCAGATCGAGCAGCGCTTCTTCGAGATCGATCCGAAGCAGCGCATGGACGCCGTGGCACGCCTGCTCCAGCATTTCCGGCCGCAGTCCTGCGTGGCCTTCTGCCAGACCCGCCAGCAGTGCCAGGAGCTGGCCGACGCACTGAAGGCGCAGCGGATTTCCGCCCTGGCCCTGCACGGCGACCTGGAGCAGCGCGAGCGCGACCAGGTCCTGACGGTGTTCGCCAACCGCAGTTGCAACGTACTGGTGGCCACCGACGTGGCCGCCCGCGGGCTGGACATCGCCGCCCTGGAAACGGTGATCAACGTCGAGCTGGCACGCGACCCGGAGGTCCACATCCATCGCATCGGACGCAGCGGTCGCGCCGGCGAGAAAGGCCTGGCCCTGTCGCTGGTGGCGCCGGCCGAGGCCAGCCGCGCGCAGGCCATCGAGGACCTGCAGAAGCAGCCGCTGGCCTGGTACGCCCTCGGCCAGTTGAAGGCCAGCCCGGAGCCATTGCTGCCGCCGATGAGCACCCTGTGCATCGCCGGCGGACGCAAGGACAAGGTGCGCCCCGGCGACCTGCTCGGTGCCCTCACCGGCGACGCCGGGCTGCCCGGCAGCGCGGTGGGCAAGATCGCCATCTTCGACTTCCAGGCCTTCGTCGCCATCGAGCGCGGCCTCGCCCACCAGGCCCTCAAGCGCCTGAGCGAAGGCAAGATCAAGGGGCGCTCGTTCAAGGTCCGCCTGCTGTAACGCGCCGCCGCTTCGCTCGCCGGGCCCGCTCCGGCGCGCGATATCGCCGCCGGGTAACTTCCGGCGCGGCGACGACGTCTTAGCGTTCGCAGGCACGAAGCCTGCATCCGCCAGATGCCCGGCTCGACCGAGTTGCCCACGGCAGCGTTTCCTGCGACTGCGGCGGGCAGCGGACTTCCAGTCGCGCGAAATCGGCCGATTGAATTAGCCGGACAGGCCACATAGGCTGAACCACGGACCATCGGATAGCACTCCGCCCCATGCCGCCCTCTTCGCTGACACACACGCTCCGCCGCCTCTGGGCCCTCGACAAGTTCGCCTACAGCCTGCGGGTGTTCATCGCCCTGGCCGGCGCCCTGCTGCTGTGCTGGTGGCAGGACCGCATCGAGCTGCTGATCCCGCTGTTCCTCGGGATCATCGCCAGCGCCCTGGCGGAGACCGACGACAACTGGCTCGGCCGCCTGCAAGCGCTGCTGGTGACCCTGCTGTGCTTCAGCGTCGCCGCCTTCGCCGTCGAGTTGCTGTTCCCCTATCCCTGGCTGTTCGTTTCCGGGATGGCGCTGTCGGCGTTCGGCATGATCCTCCTCGGCGCCCTCGGCGAGCGCTATGCGGCGATCGCCTCGGCGACCCTGATCCTCTCGATCTACACCATGATCGGCGTGGACCAGCGCGGTGGTGAGGTCGCCGATGTCTGGCACGAACCGCTGCTGCTGGTGGCCGGGGCGGCCTGGTACGGGCTGCTCTCAGTGCTGTGGAACGCGCTGTTCTCCAACCAGCCGGTGCAGCAGAGTCTTTCCCGCCTGTATTTCGAGCTGGGCGAATACCTGAGGATCAAGTCGAGCCTGTTCGAACCGTTGCGCCAGCTCGACGTGGAGGGCCAGCGCCTCGCCCTGGCACGGCAGAACGGTAAGGTGGTGGTGGCGCTGAACCAGGCCAAGGAGACCATTCTCAACCGCCTCGGCCATGGCCGGCCGGGCCCCAAGGTGAGCCGCTACCTGAAGCTCTATTTCATCGCCCAGGACGTCCATGAGCGCGCCAGTTCCTCGCACTACCCGTACAACCGGCTGGCCGAGGCGTTCTTCCACAGCGACGTGCTGTTCCGCTGCCAGCGCCTGCTCAACCAGCAGGGCAAGGCCTGCCAGGCCCTGGCGCGGGCTATCCGCCTGCGCCAGCCGTTCGACTACGCCGACCGCGAGCTGGCCCTGGAAGACCTCCAGGCCTCGCTCGAACACCTGCGCCAGCAGAGCAACCCGGCCTGGAAGGGCCTGCTTCGCTCGCTCGGCGCCCTGGCCGCCAACCTCACCACGCTGGACCGCAAGCTGGCCGGGGCGAGCAACCCGGACGCCATCGCCGACGAACAGGACAGCGCCCTGCTCGACCGCTCGCCGCGCAGCCTGAAGGACGCCTTCGAGCGCCTGCGCCAGCAGCTCACCCCGACCTCGCTGCTGTTCCGCCACGGCCTGCGCATGGCCCTGGCGCTGACCGCCGGCTACGGCGTGCTGCACTGGATCCATCCGACCCAGGGCTACTGGATACTGCTCACCACGGTGTTCGTCTGCCAGCCCAACTATGGCGCGACCCGCCTGCGCCTGGTGCAGCGGATCCTCGGTACGGTGGTCGGCCTGGTGGTCGGCTGGGCGCTGATCGACCTGTTCCCCAGCCCGCTGGTGCAGTCGCTGTTCGCGGTCGCCGCCGGGGTCGCCTTCTTCGCCACCCGCAGCAGTCGCTATACCCTGGCGACGGCGGCGATCACCCTGCTGGTGCTGTTCTGCTTCAACCAGGTCGGCGATGGCTACGGGCTGATCCTGCCCCGCCTGTTCGATACCTTGCTGGGCAGCCTGATCGCCGGCCTCGCGGTGTTCCTGGTGCTGCCCGATTGGCAGGGCCGCCGGCTCAACCGCATGCTCGCCAACACCCTCGCCTGCAACAGCCGTTACCTGCGGCAGATCATGCAGCAGTACGCCACCGGCAAGCGCGACGACCTCGACTACCGCACCGCCCGGCGCAACGCGCACAACGCCGACGCAGCGCTGTCGACCACCCTGTCGAACATGCTCCTGGAGCCCGGCCACTTCAGGAAGGACGCCGAGATCGGCTTCCGCTTCCTGGTCCTCTCGCACACCCTGCTCAGCTATCTATCCGGTCTCGGCGCGCACCGCGAAAGCCTGCCCGAGGACGCCAGCGACGGCCTCCTGGAGCGCGCCGCCGAGCGGCTCTCCGCCAGCCTCGAGGAAATCGCCGCGAGCCTGGAACAGAAACGCCCGGTCGCCATCTACAGCGAAGAGGAGGAAGCGCTGGCCAAGGAACTGGAGCAGATGCCCGAGGACATGGACGACAGCCATCGCCTGGTACAGACCCAACTGGCGCACATCTGCCGCCAGCTCGCCCCGCTGCGCACCCTGGCCGCGCACTTGCTGAAGAAGGAACTGGCCGGCGCGCAGCCGCTGCCAGGCCAGCCCTAGCGCGCGCCGTAGCGCTCCAGCAGGCGCTGGTAGCTGCCGTCGTCGCGCATGCCGCGGATGGCCAGGTCGAAGCCTTCGACGATCTCGTCATGCCGGGGATTCCTCAGGCTCACCAGCAGGTGCAGGCCGTTCTCGCCAAGCGGGATGGGCAGTACCTCCAGCTTGTCGCGCAAATCGGCCAGTTCGCCCTTGAAGGCGACCCCCAGCGCCAGCTCGTCCTCCACCGCCAGGTCGACCCGCCCCGCCTCGAGCATCCGCGCGGCGTTGGCGAAGCTGGTCACGTTGACCTTCTGCAGACGGCTGTCACGGTCGAATTCGGGCGCGTAGGCATAGTCGCGCACGACCGCGATGCGGTAGGGACGCAGGTCGCTCAGGCGGGAAAACTCGATACCCCGCCCCTTGCGTTGCAGCAGGCGGATGCGGTTGCTCAGGTAGGCGCGGGAAAACTGCCCGTAGAGGCTGCGGGCGGGCTCGTACCAGGCGCTCAGGGCGATGTCGTAGTCGCCGCTGCGCACGCCGTACAGGGCACGCGACCAGGGTACCTGCTGGAAACTCGAGTCGAAGCCGGCGCGCTTGAGCGCGGTGGTCACCAGTTCCACCGCCAGGCCGTTGCCAGGCAGGCGCGAATCGACGAAAGGCGGCCAGGAGTCGCCGACCAGGCGCAGGTTGGCGGCAGGCAGCGCGCAAGGGAGGAGCAATGTCAGCAGCAGGAGTGCGCATCGCAGCATGAAGGAGCGTCCCGGGAGTGGATCGCCACAGCATAGCCATCCCGACCCCGGGCACGCATGTCCCCGTGTCGCGGCTCGATGATATTTCCATCACAAACCGCGCGCGTTCACCTCTCCTCGTCCTCTCCGGCGGCCTTTTCGTTCCGCGGCGCGGCACCTGCGTACTTGCCGCCGAAGAGTTCGATCGGCATCGGGAAGACGATGGTCGAACTCTTGTCGCCGGCGATCGCGCCGAGGGTCTGCATGTAGCGCAACTGCATGGCGCCACTCTGCCGGCCGAGCATCTGCGCCGCCTGCATGAGTTTCTCCGAGGCTTGCAGCTCGCCCTCGGCATGGATCACCTTGGCCCTGCGCTCACGCTCCGCCTCGGCCTGCCGGGCGATGGCGCGGACCATCGATTCGTTGAGATCGACGTGCTTGATTTCCACATTCGCCACCTTGATGCCCCAGGCGTCGGTCTGCGCATCGAGCACTTGCTGGATATCCAGGTTCAGGCGCTCGCGCTCGGCGAGCATCTCGTCCAGTTCGTGCTTGCCCAGCACCGCGCGCAGGGTGGTCTGCGCCAACTGGCTGGTGGCGGCCAGGTAGTTCTCCACCTGGATGATCGCCTTCTGCGGATCGAGCACGCGGAAGTACACCACCGCGTTGACCTTCACCGAAACGTTGTCGCGGGAAATCACATCCTGCGGCGGCACGTCGAGAACGATGGTGCGCAGGTCGATGCGCACCATCTGCTGGATCGCCGGGATCACCAGCACCAGCCCCGGCCCCTTGACCTTCCAGAACCGCCCGAGCTGGAACACCACGCCACGCTCGTACTCGCGGAGGATGCGCAGCGCGCTGAACAGCAGCAGCGCGAGGAACACCAGCAACATCGCCAAACCATAGGAAATACCCATCATCCACCTCCTTCATCGGCCAGCGCGACTTCCAGGAGCAGGCCCTTGCGCGCCAGCACCCAGACCGGCTGGCCCACCGCCAGCGGCCGCGCGGCGAGCACCCGCCAGCGCTCGCCCTGGAGCAGCACCCAGCCTGCGCAGGGTTGTTCGGAATCCACCGCCGCCACCGTCGCCAGGCTGCCGACCAATCCGGCGGTGCCACTTACCACCGCTTGCCGGCGAGTACGCAGGGCCATGCCCAGCAGACCGACGATCAGCGCGGCGCTGAGCAACGCCAGGGCCACCACCAGGCCGGGCGGAATGCCGTAGCCGGGCACCTCGGTATCGATCAGGATCAGCGCGCCGACCACGAACGAGACGATTCCGCCGATGCCGAGCACGCCGAAGCTGGCGACGAACGCCTCGCCCACCATGAACGCCAGGCCCAGCGCGATCAGCGCCAGCCCGGCGTAGTTGACCGGCAGCATCTGCAGGGCGTACAGGCCGAGCAGCAGGCAGATGCCGCCGAGCACGCCGGGCAGCGCCATGCCGGGATTGGCCAGTTCGAAGATCAGCCCGTAGATGCCGATCATCATCAGGATCAGCGCCACACTGGGATCGGTGAGCACCGCCAGCAACCGCGCGCGCCAGTCCGGTGCCTGGCGCTCGACCGTGGCGCCGGCGGTAGCCAGGGTCAGCGCGCGCTCGCCGACGCGCAGGCTGCGGCCGTCGAGCTGGCGCAGCAGGTCGGGCAGGTCGCGGGCCTGCAGGTCGATCACCTTCTGCGCCGCCGCCTCGTGCGCCGCCAGGCTGACCGCCTCGCGCACCGCGCGCTCGGCCCACTCGACGTTGCGCCCGCGCAGTTGCGCGAGGCCACGGATATAGGCGGCGGCGTCGTTGACCTGCTTGCGCGCCATGGGTTCGGCGTCCCGCGCCGGGGGCTTCTCTGCGGGCTTGTCCGGCGTCCCCAGGCGCACCGGGGTGGCAGCGCCGAGGTTGGTGCCCGGCGCCATCGCCGCGATATGGCAGGCATACAGGATGTAGGTGCCGGCGCTCGCCGCCCGCGCCCCGCTGGGCGCGACGAAACCGGCGACCGGCACTTGGCTGGCGAGGATCGCCTTGACGATGCGCCGCATCGATGCGTCCAGGCCGCCGGGCGTGTCCAGTTCCAGCACTACCAGTTGCGCGCCGTCCTCGGCGGCACGCTCGATGCCGCGCACCAGGTAATCGGCGCTGGCCGGGCCGATCGCACCATCCACCGAGAGCACCCGAACCGGCCCGGAGGCCGCGAGACAGGCCGGGCCGGCGAAGCACAGCAACAGCGCCAGCGCGAGCCGGCACGGCATCCCCATATCGACCTCCCCGACCGCCCGGCCGGGCCACCCCGGGACGAAGGTGCTCGTCCCGCGCACCGGGCCGGCAAGCGACCGGCCCCGCCGCGCACTTCTCAGTCTAGTTCAGTGGCTCTCGCCTTCCCCGCGCGTGTCCGGATCGGCAAATCCCTCAACATGCCAACTTTTTAGCGACGAAATGATGGCACTCGCCACAGGAATTCATTAATCTTCGCGGCCGCAGCGGGCAGGCCGCCTGGCGCCCGACCCCATCCGGCTTCCGGCGGCCTCCCGCGGCCCTTGTCCTTTCTTCGCCAGACGAAGCCGGTATGCGCAAGACATAACTTGTCACAATCGCCTGCCCATCATGTGCCGGTCATCCCCAGCGCGGACCCGCACCATGACCTCCGATGTCCTTCCCGCCGACGCCGTCGCCAGTGCCGCCGGCAACGCGCACAAGCCCCATCTCGAGCAACGTCCCGGCCGCCTCACCGCCCTCGTATTCTTCGCCGTGCTCGCCACCGGACTGCTGTTCAGCGCCTACAGCCTGATGCAGGACGTCGATGACGTCGGTTCCACGATCACCACCTGGACGCCCTTCCTGCTGCTCGGCGTGGCCCTGCTGATCGCCCTCGGCTTCGAGTTCGTCAACGGCTTCCACGACACCGCCAACGCGGTGGCCACGGTGATCTACACCCACTCGCTGCCGCCGCACTTCGCGGTGGTCTGGTCGGGTTGCTTCAACTTTCTCGGCGTATTGCTCTCCAGCGGCGCGGTGGCCTTCGGCATCATCGCCCTGCTGCCGGTGGAACTGATCCTGCAGGTCGGTTCCTCGGCCGGCTTCGCCATGGTCTTCGCCCTGCTGATCGCCGCCATCCTGTGGAACCTCGGGACCTGGTGGCTGGGCCTGCCGGCGTCGTCCTCGCACACCCTGATCGGCTCGATCATCGGCGTCGGCGTGGCCAACGCGCTGATGCACGGGCGCGATGGCACCAGCGGGGTGGACTGGGGCCAGGCGACCAAGGTCGGCTACTCCCTGCTGCTCTCGCCGCTGATCGGCTTCGCCTGCGCCGCCCTGTTGCTCCTGGCGCTGCGCCTGCTGGTGAAGAACCGCGCGCTGTACAAGGCGCCGAAGGGCAAGGCGCCGCCGCCCTGGTGGATCCGCGGCCTGCTGATCCTGACCTGTACCGGGGTGTCCTTCGCCCACGGCTCCAACGACGGACAGAAAGGCATGGGCCTGATCATGCTGATCCTGGTCGGCACCCTGCCGATGGCCTACGCCCTGAACCGCACCATGCCGGCGGACCAGGCGGTGCAGTTCGCCGCCGTCGCCGAGGTCACCCAGCAAGCGCTGGTGAAGAGCGCGCCGCAACCGGCGCCGGCCGATCCGCGCCAGGTACTCTCCGACTACGTGCGCAGCAAGCAGGCATCGCCTGAGCTGATCCCGGCGCTGGCCGCCCTGACCGGCTCGATCGGCCAGGAAGTGAAAGGCTATGGCGCGTTCTCGCGGGTACCGGCGGAAGCCATGGGCAACGTGCGCAACGACATGTACCTGACCTCCGAGGCGATCCGCCTGATGGACAAGGACGGCGTCGGCCGCTTCGACGCCGACACCCGCGGCAAGTTGCAGGCGTTCAAGCGGAAGATCGACGATGCCACCAAGTTCATCCCGCTATGGGTGAAGATCGCCGTGGCCATCGCCCTCGGCCTGGGCACCATGGTCGGCTGGAAACGCATCGTGGTGACGGTCGGCGAGAAGATCGGCAAGACCCACCTGACCTACGCCCAGGGCGCCTCGGCGGAAACCGTGGCGATGCTGACCATTGGCGCGGCGGACCTGTATGGCTTGCCGGTCTCCACCACCCATGTGCTGTCTTCCGGGGTGGCCGGGACCATGGCGGCGAACGGTTCGGGACTACAGTGGAAGACCATCCGCAACCTGCTGATGGCCTGGGTGCTGACGCTGCCGGCGGCGATCCTGCTCTCGGCCTCGCTCTACTGGCTGCTTACCCGGCTGTTCTGAAACACGGCGGCCGGCATGGGTGCCGGCCGCTCGTCGCGCCGCTCAGGGCAGGACTTCGTCTTCCTTGAACTGGTCCTTGATGTAGGTGATCTCGGTCTTGCCGTGGGGCGCCGGCAGGCCGTCCGGGCCGAGGTTGACGAAGACCATCTTGTCGATGGTGAGGATGCTCTTGCGGGTGATCTTGTTGCGCACGTGGCAGGTCATGGTCAGCGAGGTACGACCGAAGTCGGTGGCGGTGATGCCCAGCTCGATGATGTCGCCCTGGCGCGCCGAGCTGACGAAGTTGATCTCGGAAATGTACTTGGTGACCACGCGCTGGTTGCCCAGCTGGATGATCGCGTAGATCGCCGCTTCTTCATCGATCCAGCGCAGCAGGCTGCCGCCGAACAGGGTGCCGTTGGGGTTGAGATCTTCTGGCTTGACCCACTTGCGGGTGTGGAAATTCATGTGAACTCCTGGTGTGGTGCTCCGCGGCCGCCATCCTGGCCGTCGTGGAGGATGCCCGGCGGTATCGCCGCCGCGGCTCCGCGGGACCCGGCGGATCGGCCCGGTCCCGGGGCGGCGCGTCCTGCCTGCGCCGCCCGATGTTCCTGCGCGTTCAGCCCAGCCCGTTGGCCTCGCGGTACTGCCTGGCCTCTTCCACCAGCCAGTCGCGGAAGGCATTGAGCATCGCCGATTCGACCCTGCGCTCGGGAATGATCAGGTAATACGCATTCTCGCTCAAATAGGCATGTTGCATGGGCACGATAAGCCTTCCGTCGGCCAGCTCGTCCTGGATCAGGAAGGGCGGTATCAGGGCCACGCCCATGCCGTGCATGGCCGCCTGGGCAAGCATGGAGAACAGCTCGTAGCGCGGCCCGCTCATGTCGTGGGCGACGTTCAGTCCCTGGGAGTGAAACCACTGGCGCCAAGCGTAGGGCCGGGTGCTCTGCTGCATCAGCGGCAGCCCGGCGACCTGCTCGGCGCTCAGCGTTCGACGCCCGCCCAGCAGCTCCGGGCTGCACACCGGCACCGGATTCTCGCGCATCAGGAAATGCGAGACGGTACCCGACCAGTCGGCGTCGCCGAAGTACAGCGCGGCGTCGAACTCGGTGTCGGCGAAGAGGAACGGGCGGGTGCGGTTGGTCAGGTTGATCGTGACCTCCGGGTGCAGCCGCTGGAAGCGCTTGAGCCGCGGCAACAGCCATTGGGTGCCGAAGGTCGGCACCACCGCCAGTTCGATCGCGCCGCCGCCCTGGTGCCCCATCACCGCCAGGGTGTCGCGCTCCACCGCGTCGAGGCGTACCGCCACCCGCCGGCTATAGGACAGCCCGGCCTCGGTGAGCTTGACCCCGCGCCGCGAGCGACGGAACAGCTCGACACCGAGGAACTCCTCGAGCGTGGCGATCTGCCGGCAGATCGCGCTCTGGGTCAGGGACAACTCCTCCGCCGCCTTGGTGAAGCTCTCGTGGCGCGCGGCGGACTCGAAGCTGACCAGCGCGGCGGTGGAAGGGATCTTGCGTCGCATGGAGGACTCTGGAGTGCCGGTTTCGCATCTATGACGCCCAGGTCACGATTCCTCGCGCCTCTTCAAGGGCATGAAATACGAGACTCATTTTCTCGGAGTGAGAAAATAGCACAAGTGCGTGCGAATTCCTCGTTTGCCGCCCCATTCGCTAGGCTCTTAGGATGCTTCCATTCCGGCTGGCCCACGCCAGCCTCCGCTACCGCTTGACGAGGATGTACGCATGGCCACCAAAGCTAGCTTCAACTGGGAAGACCCCCTGCTGCTGGACCAGCAGCTCACCGAAGAAGAGCGCATGGTTCGCGACAGCGCCCAGCAGTTCGCCCAAGACAAGCTGGCCCCGCGCGTGCTCGAAGCCTTCCGCCACGAACAGACCGACCCGAAGATCTTCCGCGAGATGGGCGAGACCGGCCTGCTCGGCGCGACCATTCCCGAAGCCTACGGCGGCAGCGGCCTCAACTACGTCTGCTATGGCCTGATCGCTCGCGAAGTCGAGCGCGTCGACTCCGGCTATCGCTCGATGATGAGCGTGCAGTCCTCGCTGGTAATGGTGCCGATCCATGAGTTCGGCAACGAAGCCACCCGGCAGAAGTACCTGCCCAAGCTGGCCAGTGGCGAATACATCGGCTGCTTCGGCCTGACCGAGCCGAACCACGGTTCCGACCCGGGCTCGATGGTCACCCGGGCGAAGAAGGTCGACGGCGGCTATCGCCTGAGCGGCAGCAAGATGTGGATCACCAACAGCCCGATCGCCGACGTCTTCGTGGTCTGGGCCAAGGACGACGAAGGGCAGATCCGCGGTTTCGTCCTCGAGAAGGGCTGGGAAGGCCTGAGCGCCCCGGCGATCCATGGCAAGGTCGGCCTGCGCGCCTCGATCACCGGCGAGATCGTGATGGACAACGTATTCGTTCCGGAAGAGAACGCCTTCCCCGAGGTGCGCGGCCTGCGCGGTCCGTTCACCTGCCTGAACTCGGCGCGCTACGGCATCTCCTGGGGCGCCCTGGGCGCCGCCGAATTCTGCTGGCACACCGCCCGCCAGTACGTGCTCGACCGCCAGCAGTTCGGCCGCCCGCTGGCCGCCAACCAACTGATCCAGAAGAAGCTGGCCGACATGCAGACCGAGATCACCCTGGCCCTGCAAGGCTGCCTGCGCCTGGGGCGGATGAAGGACGAAGGCACCGCGGCGGTGGAAATCACCTCGATCATGAAGCGCAACAGCTGCGGCAAGGCCCTCGACATCGCCCGCCTGGCCCGCGACATGCTGGGCGGCAACGGCATCTCCGACGAATTCGGCATCGCCCGCCACCTGGTCAACCTGGAAGTGGTGAACACCTACGAGGGCACCCACGATGTCCACGCGCTGATCCTCGGCCGCGCGCAGACCGGCATCCAGGCATTCTTCTGAGCCACCGAGCAACACCCCGGCGCGCTTTTTCACGGTAGCGCGCCGGCCGCCGGGGAGACGGGCAAGGAACCCGTCTTCCCGGCCATTTCCGTTTCCAGCCCCCAGCAGCGAGAACCGTCATGCCCGGCGCCCTTTCCCATATCCGCGTACTCGACCTGTCCCGTGTCCTGGCCGGCCCTTGGGCCGGGCAGATTCTCGCCGACCTCGGCGCCGAGGTGATCAAGATCGAGCGCCCCGGCAGCGGCGACGACACCCGCGCCTGGGGCCCGCCGTTCCTCAAGGATGCCGAAGGCAACGACACCAGCGAGGCGGCCTACTACCTGTCGGCCAACCGCAACAAGAAGTCGGTGACGGTGGACTTCACCCAGCCGGAAGGCCAGCGCATCGTTCGCGAATTGGCGGCCAAGGCCGACATCCTGCTGGAGAACTTCAAGGTCGGCGGGCTCAAGGCCTATGGCCTCGACTATGAATCGCTGAAGCAGGTCAACCCGAAGCTGATCTACTGTTCGATCACCGGCTTCGGCCAGTCCGGACCCTATGCCAAGCGCGCCGGCTATGACTTCATGATCCAGGGCCTGGGCGGCCTGATGAGCCTCACCGGGCGCGCCGACAACGAGGAAGGCGCCGGTCCGGTGAAGGTCGGCGTGGCGCTGACCGATATCCTCACCGGGCTGTACTCCTCCACCGCGGTGCTCGCCGCCCTCGCCCACCGCGACGTCAGCGGCATCGGCCAGCACATCGACATGGCCCTGCTCGACGTGCAGGTCGCCTGCCTGGCCAACCAGACCCTCAACTACCTGACCACCGGCGTGCCGCCGCGGCGCCTGGGCAACGCGCACCCGAACATCGTGCCGTACCAGGACTTCCCCACCGCCGACGGCGACATGATCCTCACGGTCGGCAACGACAGCCAGTTCCGCAAGTTCGCCGAACTGGCAGACCACCCGGAATGGGCCGACGACCCGCGCTTCGCCACCAACAAGGCGCGGGTGGCCAACCGCGAGGTGCTGATCCCGCTGATCCGCCAGGCCACGGTGCTGCACACCACCGCCGAGTGGATTCTTTCCCTGGAGCGCGCCGGCGTGCCCTGCGGGCCGATCAACGACCTGGCGCAGGTGTTCGCCGACCCGCAGGTGCAGGCCCGCGGCCTGCGCGTGGAGCTACCGCACCCGCTGGCCGGGACGGTGCCGCAGGTGGCCAGCCCGATTCGCCTGTCCGAGACGCCGGTGGAATACCGCAACCCGCCGCCCACCCTCGGCCAGCACACCGACGAGGTCCTCGAGACGCTCCTCGGCCTGGACGCGGCCGCGCTGGAAAGACTGCGCGACGGCAAGGTGATCTGAGCCCCGCGCGCCGCCCCAGCGACGCATCGGCGGACAACGCCCCACCGTACCCCGCGCAGCACCACGTAGGGCGCATAACCGCAACGCGGTTATCCGCCGCCCAGCCGCGCATCGGCGGATAACGCCCCTGGCGTTATTCGCCCTACCGTACCCTGCGCAGAACCGCCACGTAGGGCGGATAACCGCAACGCGGGTAACCGCCGGCCCAGCCGCGCATCGGCGGATAACGCCCCTGGCGTTATTCGCCCTACCGTACCCTGCGCAGAACCGCCACGTAGGGCGGATAACCGCAACGCGGTTATCCGCCGGCCCAGCCGCGCATCGGCGGATAACGCCCCTGGCGTTATTCGCCCTACCGTACCCTGCGCAGAACCGCCACGTAGGGCGGATAACCGCAACGCGGTTATCCGCCGGCCCAGCCGCGCATCGGCGGATAACGCCCCTGGCGTTATTCGCCCTACCGACCCCGTGTAGAAGGCGGTCGATGCCGGCGCCTCGATGGAAGCGCCACTCAGGCCGCCAGGCGGCCGCCGGCGATCGCCTCGGAGGCCTTGAGCATGGCCCGCAACAGCACCGCGCAACCGGCGGCCAGGTCGTCGGGGCTGGCGTTCTCGATCTCGTTGTGGCTGATGCCGTTCTCGCAGGGCACGAAGATCATCCCCGCCGGACCGAGTTCGGCGAGGAAGATCGCGTCGTGGCCGGCGCCGCTGACGATGTCCATCTGCGGCATGCCCAGCGCCTGCGCCGCCTCGCGCACCGCGCCGACGCATCCCTGGTCGAAGTACAGCGGCGGGAAATCGGCGGTCGGCACCAGCTCGTATTGCAAGCCATGCGTCTCGCAGGTCGCGGCGATCACCTGGCGGACTTCGGCGATCATCGAGTCCAGGCGCTCCGGTTGCAGATGGCGGAAGTCCAGGGTCATCTTCACTTCGCCGGGTATCACGTTGCGCGAGCCGGGATAGGCGTGCAGGCAGCCGACCGTGCCGCAAGCATGCGGCTGATGGCCGAGGGCCGCGCGATTGACCGCCTCGACCACCGCCGCGGCACCGACCAGGGCGTCCTTGCGCAGGTGCATCGGCGTTGGCCCGGCGTGTGCCTCGACGCCGCGCAGGGACAGGTCGAACCATTTCTGCCCGAGCGCGCCGAGCACCACGCCGATGGTCTTCTCCTCGTCCTCGAGGATCGGCCCCTGTTCGATGTGCGCCTCGAAATAGGCGCCCACCGGATGTCCGAGGCAATCGCGCGCTCCCGCGTAGCCGATGGCGTCCAGCGCCTCGCCTACGCTGACACCGTCGGCATCGCGCTTGGCCAGGGTCTCCTCCAGGGTGAACTTCCCGGCGAATACGCCCGAGCCCATCATGCAGGGCGCGAAGCGCGAGCCTTCCTCGTTGGTCCACACCACCACCTCCAGCGGCGCCTCGGTTTCCACCCCGAGGTCGTTGAGGGTGCGGATCACCTCGAGGCCGGCCATCACCCCGAAGCAGCCGTCGAACTTGCCACCGGTGGGCTGGGTGTCGATGTGGCTACCGGTCATCACCGGGGGCAAGTCCGGGTTACGCCCGGGACGACGGGCGAAGATGTTGCCGACCCGATCGACGCTGACCGTGCAGCCGGCCGCTTCGCACCATTGCACGAAGAGATCGCGGGCCTGGCGGTCGAGATCGCTCAGGGCCAGGCGGCAGACCCCACCCTTGGCGGTGGCGCCGAGGCGGGCGAGATCCATCAGCGATTGCCAGAGGCGCTGGCCATCGATGTGTCGCTGGGTGGATTGCAGGACGTTCCGGGCAGTGCTCATTGTCGTCTCCTCAGGCTTGGAGTAGGTGTCGGCGGCTCGCCGGCCGCCTGTATGCCCATCAGGGCAGCGGTTTGGCCAATGCCGCCGGGCTCCGCGCGCGGCGGCCGCAGAGGCCGTAGTAGAGCGCGCCGCCGAGCAGCGAGCCGGTGAACCAGCCGTAGTCGTAGAACCAGTGGAATTGGCGGTTGCCGAGGGCCATGACGGTCAGCGCCACCGGCACCGCGAAGGCGGCGAAGCCGGGCCAGTTCCAGGCCGGGTAGACGTCGTCGCGGTAGAGTCCGGCGAGGTCGAGGCGTTGCCTGCGCACCAGGAAGTAGTCCACCACCATGATCCCCGCGATCGGCCCGAGCAGGCTGGAGTAGCCGAGCAGCCAGTTGGAGTAGACGCTTTCCAGGCTGAGGTCGGAAACGATCCAGCCGAGCTTCTTCAGCAACTCGTGGGCCATCAGCGCCAGGCCGATGAAACCGGTGAGCCAGACGGCGCGGGTGCGGCCGATGAGTTTCGGTGCGATGTTCTGGAAGTCGTTGGTCGGCGAGACGATGTTCGCCGCGGTGTTGGTCGAGAGGGTGGCGACGATGATCAGCGCCATCGCCACCGCCACCCAGCCGGGGCTGGGGATGTGGCCGATTAGGCTGACCGGGTCGGAAACCGTCTCGCCCACCAGCGAGGCCGAGGCGGCGGTCATCACCACGCCGAGGGCGGCGAACAGGAACATGGTCAGCGGCAGGCCGAAGATCTGCCCGAGTATCTGGTCCTTCTGGCTACGCGCATAGCGGCTGAAGTCGGGGATGTTCAGCGACAGCGTGGCCCAGAAGCCGACCATCGCCGTCAGCCCGGCCATGAAGTAGCCGGTGACGCTGGCGCCTTCCGGCCGCTTCGGCGGCTGCGCCAGCAGTTCACTGACCGATATGTGCGGCAGCGCCCACACCAGCAGGCCGAGGCCGACCAGCACCAGCAGCGGTGCCGAGAGTGTCTCCAGCCATTTGATCGACTCCGCGCCGCGCAGCACCACCCACAGGTTCAGCCCCCAGAACAGGAGGAAACCGATCACCTCGCCGGTGCCGCCGAGGGCCTTCCAGGCGGGAAAGATCGAACCGAGGAAGAGATGGATCGCCAGCCCGCCGAACAGCGTCTGGATGCCGAACCAGCCGCACGCGACCACGGCGCGGATCAGGCATGGCACGTTGGAGCCGATGATGCCGAACGAAGCGCGCAGCAGCACCGGGAAGGGAATGCCGTAGCGGGTGCCGGCGAAGGCATTGAGGGTCAGCGGGATCAGCACCACCAGGTTGGCCAGCAGGATCGCCAGCAGCGCTTCGCCGACGCTGAGGCCGAAGTAGGCGGTGAGGACGCCGCCGAGGGTGTAGGTGGGCACGCAGATGGACATGCCGATCCACAGCGCGGTGATGTGCCACCTGTTCCAGGTACGCTGTTCCACCCGGGTCGGGGCGATGTCGTGGTTGTAGCGGGGACTGTCGAGTACGTCGCTGCCGGCGGACAGCTCGACCAAGCCGTCGCGCTCGGTCACTTCCGATCTGCTCTGTTGCATGGGCCTCTCCAGAATTCTTTTAGTTATTCGCTCATCGGGCTAATGCGATGGCCGGAGTACCGCACCACCAGTACTGCACCTCCGGTCCGGACAATGCCGTGGCGGGCGGCACTCAATAAGCGTGCCGAAAACCCCGCGACGTCACTGGGCAGGCCGGTCTACTGGAGGTAACCGACTGATCTGAAACACTTCATCGACAACGTCGGTGACACGCCGACGGGCAGTCCGGCGTGTCACCGGGGGAAATGCGCGAGCCTGTCGCCCCGGTCAGGAACCAAAGGAGTGCAGGCGAACTTTTTTCATCTCCCCACAACCGCTCGAACACGGCTTTCAAGCGGCTGATTTTGCATGGGAAATCTCGACCTTTTTGAATTCTTGTCAAGCGCGTCAAAATGGTGAGAACCCTCACCATTTTGGTGATATTTATTTTTAATTATTTAAAATCAACAATTTACAAACTAAAACAACCATTTGAAAATAATCTTGCTCAATCGATGATCAGCATCTAGATTCGAATCCTGTCATCGCTGACAGGATTACAGAAGCCCTCGGCGCATGGCGAAAAAACAATTTCAAGAACCGGCAACGACCGGTCAGCCTGCGAGGAAAGACGGCATGTCCCTGTTGATCCGTGGCGCCACCGTGGTTACTCACGAAGAGAGTTATCGAGCCGACGTGCTCTGTGCCAACGGCCTCATCCAGGCCATCGGCGAGAACCTCGCCCCCCCCTCCGGCTGCGACGTCCTCGACGGCGGTGGCCAGTACCTGATGCCGGGCGGCATCGACCCCCATACCCACATGCAGTTGCCCTTCATGGGCACGGTGGCCAGCGAGGACTTCTTCAGCGGCACCGCGGCCGGGCTGGCCGGAGGGACCACCTCGATCATCGACTTCGTCATCCCCAACCCGCGACAGTCACTGCTGGAGGCCTTCCACACCTGGCGCGGCTGGGCGCAGAAATCCGCTGCGGACTACGGCTTCCACGTCGCCATCACCTGGTGGAGCGACGAGGTCGCCCGGGAAATGGGCGAGCTGGTGGCACAGCACGGGGTGAACAGCTTCAAGCACTTCATGGCCTACAAGAACGCCATCATGGCCGCCGACGATACCCTGGTGGCCAGCTTCGAGCGCTGCCTGGAGCTGGGCGCGGTGCCGACGGTGCACGCGGAGAACGGCGAACTGGTCTTCCACCTGCAGCAGAAACTCCTCGCCCAGGGCCTCACCGGCCCCGAGGCGCATCCGCTGTCGCGTCCGCCGCAAGTCGAGGGCGAGGCCGCCAGCCGCGCCATCCGCATCGCCGAGACGCTGGGTACGCCGCTGTACCTGGTGCATATTTCCAGCCGCGAGGCGCTGGACGAGATCGCCTATGCCCGCGCCAAGGGCCAGCCGGTCTACGGCGAGGTGCTGGCCGGGCACCTGCTGCTCGACGACAGCGTCTACCGCCACCCGGACTGGGCCACCGCGGCCGGCTACGTGATGAGCCCGCCGTTCCGTCCCGTCGAACACCAGGAAGCGCTGTGGCGCGGCCTGCAGTCCGGCAACCTGCATACCACCGCCACCGACCACTGCTGCTTCTGCGCCGAGCAGAAGGCCATGGGCCGCGACGACTTCAGCAAGATTCCCAATGGCACGGCCGGCATCGAGGACCGCATGGCGTTACTGTGGGACGCCGGGGTCAACAGCGGGCGCCTGTCGATGCACGAGTTCGTCGCGCTGACCTCCACCAACACCGCGAAGATCTTCAACCTGTTCCCGCGCAAGGGCGCGATCCGCGTCGGCGCGGATGCCGACCTGGTGCTCTGGGACCCGCAGGGCAGCCGCACCCTCTCGGCCGCCACCCACCACCAGCGGGTCGATTTCAACATCTTCGAAGGTCGCACCGTGCGCGGCATTCCCAGCCACACCATCAGCCAGGGCAAGCTGCTCTGGGCCGCCGGCGACCTGCGCGCCGAACCCGGCGCCGGACGCTACGTGGAGCGCCCGGCCTACCCGTCGGTGTACGAAGTGCTCGGCCGCCGCGCCGAACGCCAGCGCCCGGTCGCCGTCGAGCGCTGATCCTTCCCGCAATACCGGACCGGCCCGTAGAGGCCGGACGGTGCCGTATTGCCGTTGACTGCCCCGAGAAGAAACCAGAAGAGAGGCTACAACCGTGATCGATTCCCTGAACCACCTCCCCCGTCCGGACGCCGGCGCGGACACGCTCGCCGAGCGCTTCGCCGACCTCGCGCCGCCGCTCAACGCCCGCCAGGCCGCCCTGGAAAGCGCCCGCTGCCTGTACTGCTACGACGCGCCCTGCGTCAACGCCTGCCCGACCGAGATCGACATCCCCGGGTTCATCCGCAGCATCGCCCAGGAGAATGTCCAGGGCGCGGCGCAGAAGATCCTCTCGGCGAACATCCTCGGCGGCAGCTGCGCCCGCGTCTGCCCCACGGAAATCCTCTGCCAGCGGGCCTGCGTACGCAACAACGCCCAGGAATGCGCACCGGTGCTGATCGGCCAGTTGCAACGCTACGCCCTCGACCACGCTGGCTTCGGCGAACATCCGTTCAAGCGCTCGCCGGCCACCGGCAAGCGCATCGCCGTGGTCGGCGCCGGGCCGGCCGGGCTGTCCTGCGCCCACCGCCTGGCCATGCACGGCCACGACGTGGTGCTCTTCGAGGCCCGCGCCAAGGCCGGCGGCCTCAACGAGTACGGCATCGCCCGCTACAAGCTGGTGGACGACTTCGCCCGGCGCGAAGTGGAATTCCTCCTGCAGATCGGCGGTATCGAACTGCGCCACGGCCAGCGTCTCGGCGACAACCTGGCGCTCGGCGCCCTGCACGACGAGTACGACGCGGTGTTCCTCGGCATCGGCCTGGCCGCCAGCAAGCGCCTCGGCCTGGAAGACGAGGACGCCCCCGGCCTGCTCGCCGCCACCGACTACATCCGCGAACTGCGGCAGAGCGACGACCTGCTCGACCTGCCCGTCGCCGACCGTTGCATCGTCATCGGCGCCGGCAACACCGCCATCGACATGGCGGTGCAGATGAGCCGGCTCGGCGCCCGCGACGTCAACCTGGTCTACCGCCGTGGCTTCGAGGAAATGGGCGCCACCGGCCATGAGCAGGAGATCGCCAAGGCCAGCCAGGTGCGCCTGCTGACCTGGGCCCGACCGGAACGGGTACTGCTTGACGAGCACGGCCGGGTGCGCGGCATGCGCTTCGCCCGCACGCGCCTGGAGAACGGTCGCCTGGGCGACACCGGCGAGCACTTCGAACTGGCCGCCGACGCCATCTTCAAGGCTATCGGCCAGGCCTTCGAAGGCGCCAGCCTGGGCGATCCGCTGGCAGCGCAACTGCGGCGCGACGGCGAGCGCATCCAGGTCGACGGACAGATGCGCACCAGCATCCCCGGCATCTACGCCGGCGGCGACTGCGTGGCGCTCGGCGAGGACCTCACCGTGCAGGCGGTGCAGCACGGCAAACTGGCGGCGGAAGCGATCCACGCCCAACTCATGCTCAACGTGGAGGCTGCGTGATGGCCGACCTGTCTATCGAATTCGCCGGCATCAAGTCGCCCAACCCCTTCTGGCTGGCCTCCGCGCCGCCCACCGACAAGGCCTACAACGTGGTCCGCGCCTACCAGGCGGGCTGGGGCGGGGTGGTCTGGAAGACCCTCGGCGAAGACCCCGCGGCGGTCAACGTGTCGTCGCGTTATTCCGCGCACTTCGGACCGAACCGCCAGGTGCAGGGGATCAACAACATCGAGCTGATCACCGACCGCTCGCTGGAGATCAACCTGCGCGAGATCGCCCAGGTGAAGAAGGACTGGCCGGACCGCGCGCTGATCGTGTCGCTGATGGTGCCCTGCGTCGAGGAGTCGTGGAAATACATCCTGCCGCTGGTGGAAGCCACCGGCGCCGACGGCATCGAGCTGAACTTCGGTTGTCCCCACGGCATGCCCGAGCGCGGCATGGGCGCGGCGGTGGGCCAGGTACCGGAGTACGTGGAGATGGTCACCCGCTGGTGCAAGACCCACTGCTCGCTGCCGGTGATCGTCAAGCTCACCCCCAACATCACCGACATCCGCCAGTCGGCGCGCGCCGCCCATCGCGGCGGCGCCGACGCGGTGTCGCTGATCAACACCATCAACTCGATCACCAGCGTCGACCTGGAGCGCATGGTCGCCCTCCCCGTGGTCGGCACCCAGAGCACCCACGGCGGCTACTGCGGCTCGGCGGTGAAGCCGATCGCCCTGAACATGGTCGCCGAGATCGCCCGCGACCCGCAGACCCGCGGCCTGCCGATCTGCGGCATCGGCGGTATCGGCAACTGGCGCGACGCAGCGGAATTCGTCGCGCTCGGCTGCGGCGCGGTGCAGGTATGCACGGCGGCGATGCTGCACGGCTTCCGTATCGTCGAGGACATGCAGGACGGTCTCGCGCGCTGGATGGACAGCCATGGCTACCAGCGGCTGTCCGACTTCAGCGGCGGCGCGGTGGGCAATACCACCGACTGGAAGTACCTGGACATCAACTACCAGGTGATCGCCCGCATCGACCAGGACGCCTGCATCGGTTGCGGCCGCTGCCATATCGCCTGCGAGGACACCTCGCACCAGGCCATCGCCAGCCTGCCCCGGGCCGACGGTACGCACCGCTACGAAGTGATCGACGCCGAGTGCGTGGGCTGCAACCTGTGCCAGATCACCTGTCCGGTGGAGAACTGCATCGAAATGGTGCCGCAGGACACCGGCAAGCCCTATCTCAACTGGACCCAGGATCCGCGCAACCCCTACCGCGAAGCCTCCTGAACGCAGGGCGGCGCCCGCATCCCCGGCGGACGCCGCCCTGCCGCGCGCCGGCACGCTTCCTGCGTGCCGCTGCGGTCCGACGACGCGCAACGGCGTCTGTCGGATCGACCCGCCTTCGACTACCATTCGCCGCGGCCCGGCCGACGCTCCCGGACGGCCGGCGCCCCACGGAGACTCGCGCATGTCCGCAGACAGCAACTACAGCCAGCAACCGGTCCCGCTGGCGGCGCGCAAGAGCGCGCTGGCCCTGAGCGTGGTGATGCTCGGCCTGACCTTCTTTTCCGCCAGCATGTGGACCGGCGGCACCCTCGGCACCGGCCTGAGCTACGACGACTTCTTCCTCGCCGTGCTGCTGGGCAACCTGATGCTCGGCCTGTACACCGCGATCCTCGGCTTCATCGGCGCGCGCACCGGCCTTTCCACCCACCTGCTGGCGCATTACTCGTTCGGCAGCAAGGGCTCCTGGCTGCCCTCGGCGCTGCTCGGCGGCACCCAGGTCGGCTGGTTCGGCGTCGGCGTAGCGATGTTCGCCATCCCGGTGGCCAAGGCCACCGGCCTCGACGTCAACCTGCTGATCCTGGTCTCCGGGGCGCTGATGACCCTCACGGTGTTCTTCGGCATCGCCGGTCTGACCCTGCTGTCGGCCATCGCGGTCCCGGCGATCGTCGTCCTCGGCAGCTACTCGGTGTGGCTCGCGGTGCGCGACGCCGGCGGCCTGGCGGCGCTGCAGCAGGTGACGCCGAGCGCGCCGCTGAGCCTCTCGACCGCGATCGCCTTGGTGGTCGGCTCGTTCGTCAGCGCCGGCACCCTCACCGCCGACTTCGTCCGCTTCGGCCGCAGCGCGCGTACCGCCGTGGTGGTGTGCCTGGTGGCGTTCTTCCTCGGCAACTCGCTGATGTTCATCTTCGGCGCGGCCGGCGCGGCGGCGGTGGGCAAGTCGGACATCTCCGACGTGATGATCGCCCAGGGCCTGCTGATCCCGGCGATCCTGGTCCTCGGCCTGAACATCTGGACCACCAACGACAACGCGCTGTATGCCTCCGGCCTCGGCTTCGCCAACATCACCGGCCTCTCCAGCCGCTTCCTGGCGATGCTCAACGGCGCCCTCGGCACCCTCGCCGCGCTCTGGCTGTACAACCACTTCGTCGGCTGGCTGACCTTCCTCTCCGCCGCCATCCCGCCCATCGGCGGGGTGATCATCGCCGACTACCTGAGTCGCCGCCGGCGCTACCGCCAGCACCCCTGCGCGGACATCCAGGCGATCAACTGGGCGGCGATCCTCGCCGTCGCCTGCGGCACCGCCGCCGGCCACTGGCTGCCGGGGATAGTGCCGGTCAACGCGGTGCTCGGCGCCGCCATCGCCTACCTGTTGCTCAATCCCCTGCTGAGCCGCAGCCCGAACAAACCAGAAGAGGTCCTCCATGCTGATTGACAACCTGCGCCTGCGCGGCCGCGAAGGTCTCTGGCAACTGCGTGTCGCCGATGGCCGTATCGCCGCCCTGGTGCCGATGGAACAGGCCGCCGACGACGCCGGCGAGCGCCTGGACGGCGCCGGCGGTCTTGCCGTGCCGCCGTTCATCGAGCCGCACATCCATCTCGACACCACCCAGACCGCCGGCCAGCCGGAGTGGAACCGCTCCGGCACGCTGTTCGAAGGCATCGAGCGCTGGGCCCAGCGCAAGGCCCTGCTCAGCCACGAGGACGTCAAGCAGCGCGCCTGGCAGACCCTGAAATGGCAGATCGCCAACGGCGTGCAGCACGTGCGCAGCCACGTCGACGTCTCCGACCCGACCCTCACCGCGCTCAAGGCCATGCTCGAGGTGCGCGGCGAAGTGGCGCCCTGGGTCGACCTGCAGATCGTCGCCTTCCCCCAGGAGGGCATTCTCTCCTACCCCAACGGCCTGGAACTGCTGGAGGAGTCGCTGCGCCTGGGAGCCGACGTGGTGGGGGCGATCCCGCATTTCGAATTCACCCGCGAGCTGGGCGTCGAGTCGCTGCACAAGGCCATCGACCTGGCCAAGCGCTACGACCTGCCGGTGGACGTGCATTGCGACGAGATCGACGACGAGCAGTCGCGCTTCCTCGAGACCCTGGCCATGCTCGCCCATCGCGACGGCCTCGGCGCACGGGTCACCGCCAGCCACACCACGGCGATGCACTCCTACAACGGCGCCTACACCTCGCGGCTGTTCCGCCTGCTGAAACTGTCGGGAATCAACTTCGTCGCCAACCCGCTGGTGAACATCCACCTGCAGGGTCGCTTCGACGACTACCCGAAGCGCCGCGGCATCACCCGGGTCAAGGAACTGCTCGGTGCCGGGATCAACACCTGCTTCGGCCACGACGACGTGTTCGACCCCTGGTACCCGCTGGGCACCGCGAACATGCTGCAGGTGCTGCACATGGGCCTGCACGTGACGCAGATGATGGGCTACGACGAGATCGACGGCGGCCTCGACCTGATCACCCGCAACAGCGCCCGCACCCTCGGCCTGCGGGAATACGGCATCGAGGTCGGCCATCCGGCCAACCTGCTGGTGCTGCCGGCCCGCGACGGCTTCGACGCGGTGCGCCGGCAGGTCCCGGTGCGCTACTCGATCCGCGGCGGACGGCTGCTCGCCGAGACGGTCCCGGCGCAGACCACGGTGTTCCTCGAACAGGCGGAAGCGGTGGACTTCACCCGCGCCAGCTGAGCCTTCGCCGGAGCCTTCTAGCGAAGGCTCCGCTGCTCAGGGCTCCAATCCGATTCCGCGCAGGACCACGCTGGTCACCGTCTGTACCGCCCTTTCGAACTGCATGTCGCTGAGCGGCTGGTGGCCGTTGAGCACCTCGACCTGGTAGCCGAAGTCGGCGTAGTGCTGGGTGGAGGCCCAGATCATGTAGAGCAGGCTGCTCGGTTCGATCGACAGGATGCGCTTTTCCTCGACCCACTGGCGGATCTTCGCCTCCTTCATCTTGGCCCATTCGTAGAGGCTGTCGTCGAGGGTGGCGCCGAGCAGCGGCGCGCCATGCATGATTTCGTTGGCCCAGACCTTGGAGCCATGCGGGCGGGTGCGCGAATGGTTCATCTTCGCGCGGATATAGCTGGTCAATACCACCCTTGGGTCATCGAACATCTCGAAGCAGAGGGCGTCCTGCTTCCAGACCTCGAGCAGGCCGAGGAGGACGTCGCGGTACAGCTCGTCCTTGGTGCTGAAGTAGTAGTGCAGGTTGGAGCGCGGCAGTTCGGCTTCTTCGGCGATATTGCCCATGGAGGTGCCGGCGTAGCCTTTTTCGGCGAAGACTTTTTCGGCGGCCAGGAGAATCTTCTCGACGTTGCGGCGGCGGATCTCGATCTTGTGTGTGCCCATGTGCGATCCATTACTGCGAATTCAACCAAGGCTACCAGCAAATCCGGGCGTGCGGCGACGCCCAGTCTTGCCAGGTAGCCCCTCTCAGCGACGCTTCGGACGGCGGCCGCGCAGGCGACGCCAGCCGATCCAGCAGCCGCTGGCGCAGACCACCAGGCCGCCGAGGCTGAAACCGAGCATCCACAGGTCCCACAGCGGACGCCGGGTCAGCAGCGGCAGCCAGTCCCAGCTATGCAACAGGGAAAACAGCCAGCGGCTGCCGCGCCGACCGTCGTCGAGCACGCCAACCACCGCGCCGCTGTAGGGATCCAGGTGCACCCAGGTATGCCGGGGATCGTCGAAACGCAGGCGCCAGACCGGCAGGCGCCGTTCCAGGTAGCCCATCATGCTGTGTTCTTCGCGCGGGTAGTAATAGAAGTCGTAGCGTTCCAACCGTTCGGCCTGCATCGGCACGCCCGGCAGCAGCGCGCGAGCCGCCGCCAGCAGGCGATCCGCGGGTAGCTCGCGGAGGATTTCGCCATCCGCCGTCAGCAGCAGGCTGTTGCCGCTGGCGCTGCGCCCGAGCGCATAGGGCTCGCCGTCGAGCGCCCGCCACTCCAGCTCGCGCACCCGCAACCCGGCGGCACGCAAGCGCCGCAGGACAGCGTCCGCCTCCAGTCCGGCGGGCAGCGCCCGGTCCCAGCTACCGCCCTGGTAGGCCGCGAGGTCGAGCGGCGTGCCGCGGCCGAACAGGTTCCACGGATTCATCGACATCAGCCCGCTGAAGATCCAGCTCAGCACCAGCGCGCCGAAGAGCAGGCCGGCGAGGTGGTGCCAGCGCTGGAAACCGCCCGCATAGGGCGAGCGCGAGCCGCTGCGGTAGGGCTTGCGGAAGCGCCAGCGGAGCAGGCCGACGAGGATGCCGAGGACGGTCACCAGGGTCGCCAGCAGCGACAGGCCGATCACCAGGTTCGCCCACTGCCCGTCGAACCAGCCGCCGCGCAGCGGATAGAGCCAGTGCAACCAGGCGCCGAGCCAGTTCCAGGCGCGCTCCCGGCGGCTGGCGTCGCGTACCACCTCGCCGGTCTGCGAGGACAGGTAGAGCAGCCGGCCCTGCTCGTCCGCGGTCTGCACCCGCCATAGCGGCCGGTGCGGATCGAGGTTGCGGGTATGGGTCCAGGCGTCTTCCTCGATCCGCCCTTGCAACTGCATCGGTACTTCGCCGCTGAAAGCACGGGCCGAAGCCAGCACCCTGTCCGCGTCCACCGCCAGCGGTCGGCCGTCGCGCGCCGCCAACGCACGCGTGCGTCCGTCGGCATCGTCCAGCAGGTAGGTCGGCAGGCCTCCTACGCTGGCCAGCCGGATGCTCCGCGGGGTCTTTCCATCGCCGCCGGCGAGGGCCGTCCGCAGCGGTACGCAGGCCTCGCAGCCGTCCAGCTCGGGCAGGTGGGCCAGGCGTTCCAGCGGAGTCAGCTTGGGATAGCCGACATACAGCATGACCATGCCGGAGACGAACCAGAGCACCATCAGCAGGCAGCAGCCGATGCCCAGCCAGCGGTGCCACAGGTACAGGTAGCGTTTCATCGACGACTCCTCAGAAGCGCGTCTGCACGCTCAGCTCGAAGGTGCGCGGGTCGCCGACGTAGTACAGCGGCGTGCTCTGCACGAAGCGCGCGTAGACCTCGTCGGTGAGGTTGCGCACGCGCCCGGTGATCCGCGTGCGCTCGTCCAGCCGGTAGCTGAGGAAAGTCCCGTAGACCGTGTAGGACGGCACGTGCCAGGTGTTGGCGTTGTTGGCGTACACCGAGGACACGTAGCGCGCGTCCACCCCGCCCTGCCAGGCCGGGTCGAAGTCGTAGGTCAGCCACAGGTTGCCGACCCGCTCCGGCACGTTCGGCGGCGTCTTGCCCTTGCGCGAGACGGCGACGCCGCCGACGTTCTCGGTGAACTCGTCGTACTGCGCGTCGACCCAGGCGAAATTGCCCTCGGCCAGCAGCTTCGGGGTGATCCGCAGGGAGGCGGCGGCCTCGATGCCCCTGGAGGTCTGCTGGCCCACCGGCACGCTGAGGTTGGGGTTGTTCGGGTCGGCCACCGAGAAGTCCCGGCGGACGATGCGGTAGGCGGCCAGGGTGGCGCTGCCGCGACCGTCGAGGAAATCGAACTTGCTGCCCAGCTCCCACTGGTCGCCGGTGGACAGGTCGTAGTCGCGGACCTGGCCGAAGCTGGCGCTGGTCAGCACCCCGCCCGGCGGGTCGGCGGCGGTACTGTATTGCAGGTAGACGTTGGCGTGCGGGGTGAACTGGTAGACCAGCCCGGCGCGCCCGGTGAGCACGTCCCAGCGCCGTTCGAAGTGTGCAGGATCGCTGGCGGTCACCGTCCGATGGTTGCGCACGTCGAGGTCGAGGTGGTCGTAGCGCAGCCCGGTGACCAGCGACAGCTCGTCGGTCAGGCCCAGGCGGTTCTCGGCGAACAACGCGCTGGTGCGCACCTCGTTGCTGCGGTCCTTCCGGTGGCCGGGACGCATGCCCGGCAGGTCGTAGAAGTGGCCCGGCTCGAAACTGGCCGGATCGACCGTACCGAACGGCCCGGAGGCGGTACTCGGGAAGCGCGTCTGCTTGTTGATGCTGTAGTCGAAGCCCAGCGCCCAGTCGCTGGCCAGTCCGAACAGCGGCTGGCTGTGCTGTAGCTCGAAGCGGTTGCCGTTGAGCTGCTGGTCGTGGCGCTGGAGGAATGCGTTGGAGCGCACCACCCCGCTGTTGTCGGCGTTGTAGCGGTAGGTCTCGAGGTTGCGGTAATCGCGCTCGGCGTCGTAGTGGTAGAAGGTGTTGCGCCAGCGCGTGCTGTCGCTGACCCGGTATTCGAGGATCGAGCGCAGCCAGCGCACGCGCTGTTCGTAGCGGCCATCGGCGACGTTGTAGTTCTCGCGGCGACGGCTCTTGTCGATCTTCAGCTCGCCGGCGTAGGGATTGAGCACCGGTGTGCCCCAGTAGGGGCTGTCTTCCTGCTCGTCCTGGTACTCCAGGGCCAGGGTGTGGGAAAGGTCCGGGGTCAGGTCGCTGAGCAGGGAGAAAGCGACGTTCCACGATTCGCGCGAATTGCGGTCGACGTAGCCGTTGCCGCCGCTGCGGCTGACGTCCAGGCGCACGAAGTGCTTCGGCTCGGGGCCGATGCCCAGGGCCTGGTTGAAGCCGAAGGCGACTTCCGAATCGTCGTAGCTGCCGTAGCGCACCCGGCCTTCCATGAAATCGCCGTAGCGGTCGGCGAGCTTGCTGATGTAGTCCAGCGAGCCGCCGACGGCACCGGCGCCGTTGAGGAAGGAGGACGGACCGCCGACCAGCTCGACGCGGTCGACGATCCAGTCGTCCAGCGGACGCATGGCGCTGCTGTATTGCACCGGAATGCCGTTGAACAACTGGTTGACCTGGTTCGAGCTGAAGCCGCGGTAGGTGACGAAGCCGCCGAAGCCGGGCGGCGCCGAGGCGTTCACGCCGGGCAGGCTGTTGGCGATGTCCTGGGTGCTGCGCAGGCCGCGCCGCTCGAAGCTGGCACGGTTGGCCACGCTTACCGAGCCGGGAGTCTCGCGCAGGCTCAGGCCCAGGCGCGAGCCGCCGCCGGCGCTGTCGTCGAGATCGAGGGCCGGCGGGGTTTCCCCGGCGGCGCCGGCGCTGACGGTGAGGGCGGGCAGTTCGGTGGGTTCCTCATCGGCCCAGAGCAAGGCCGGAACGCCGGCCAGGGTGAGGTTGAGACCCAGCGCGAGGACGCGGCGGGCCGTGGAGTGCTTTTTCATCGAGCGATCCTGAAGCAAGGCATGGTGGGCACGCCCGCCTCGCCCGGATGGACAGCGGCGAGCGCTGCGCGGACGAGGCAGGACGGGCGACGGATGCAAATGCCCGGCGCGGCGGGCGTTCAGGATCAGGCGGGGGAAGCGCGCGGGTTGGCCGGCGGCCAGACGTACCGGGGCGGCACCGGCTCGCGCGTGGCGGGCGGGCGGAAACGCGCCTGGCGTCGCCGTTGCAAGCGCCAGGACCAGATCACCCCGAGCGCGACGAACAGCACCAGGGCGCTGCACATCGGGCAGCTCACCGGCAACTGGGGATTGACCGGTACCGGATCGCCGGCGGACCCGTCGTCGGGATCCAGGGATAGCCATTGGCTGGCACCGGCGACGCAGAACAGCCCGACGCTGGCCTTCTGCCCTTTGTCGCTGCCCACTCCCAGCGCCTGCAGGTGCAGGACGCCGCAAGCCAGCGCGTTGACCAGCACGCAGGCACAGAGGGCGAAGCTCAGCCACTGCAGCAGCGGTGAGCGGGAGATGGGAGCGATTCTCATGACCGCGCACTCTAGCATCCTGACACGCAAATTCCCCGCGCTTCTGCGCTGCGGTGCATCGCCGCAGCCCGAGGGCGCGACGCACGGCGACGAGCGGCGTATCAGGGGTGACTTGGGAGTTTCATGTGGCGCCGCTATAATCGCCCGCTCAGGCGGCCCTTTCGGGTCGCTCCCGCCTTCCGTTCGAGGGGCGCTGCAGCAGGCCTAGGCCTGTCAGGCTCGAACGGAGCGCGCTCTCAGGCCGGCCTCGCCGGTCTGTCAACGCACCAACGGCGCCCATTCGCAGACAACGAATGGAGAGTTACGCATGAGCGCTGTCATGACGCCCGCCGGTTTCACCGACTACAAGGTCGCCGACATCACCCTGGCCGCCTGGGGCCGCCGCGAGCTGATCATCGCCGAATCGGAAATGCCCGCACTGATGGGCCTGCGCCGCAAGTATGCCGGCCAGCAGCCGCTGAAAGGCGCGAAGATCCTCGGTTGCATCCACATGACCATCCAGACCGGCGTGCTGATCGAGACCCTGGTCGCGCTGGGCGCCGAAGTCCGCTGGTCGAGCTGCAACATCTTCTCCACCCAGGACCAGGCCGCCGCCGCTATCGCCGCCGCCGGCATCCCGGTGTTCGCCTGGAAGGGCGAGACCGAGGAAGAGTACGAATGGTGCATCGAGCAGACCATCCTCAAGGACGGCCAGCCCTGGGACGCCAACATGGTGCTGGACGACGGCGGTGACCTGACCGAGATCCTGCACAAGAAATACCCGCAGATGCTCGAGCGCATCCACGGCATCACCGAAGAGACCACCACCGGGGTCCACCGCCTGCTCGACATGCTCAAGAACGGCACCCTGAAAGTCCCGGCGATCAACGTCAACGACTCGGTGACCAAGAGCAAGAACGACAACAAGTACGGCTGCCGCCATAGCCTCAACGACGCCATCAAGCGCGGCACCGACCACCTGCTGTCGGGCAAGCAGGCCCTGGTGATCGGCTACGGCGACGTGGGCAAGGGCTCCTCGCAGTCGCTGCGCCAGGAAGGCATGATCGTCAAGGTCGCGGAAGTCGACCCGATCTGCGCCATGCAAGCCTGCATGGACGGCTTCGAAGTCGTCTCGCCGTACAAGAACGGCATCAACGACGGCACCGAGGCCAGCATCGACGCCGCGCTGCTGGGCAAGATCGACCTGATCGTCACCACCACCGGCAACGTCAACGTCTGCGACGCCAACATGCTCAAGGCGCTGAAGAAGCGCGCGGTGGTCTGCAACATCGGCCACTTCGACAACGAGATCGACACCGCCTTCATGCGCAAGAACTGGGCCTGGGAAGAGGTCAAGCCGCAGGTGCACAAGATCCACCGCACCGGCAAGGACGGTTTCGACGCGCACAACGACGACTACCTGATCCTTCTCGCTGAGGGCCGCCTGGTCAACCTGGGCAACGCCACCGGCCATCCGAGCCGGATCATGGACGGTTCCTTCGCCAACCAGGTGCTGGCGCAGATCCACCTGTTCGAGCAGAAGTACGCCGACCTGCCGGCCGCCGAGAAGGCCAAGCGCCTGAGCGTCGAAGTGCTGCCGAAGAAGCTCGACGAGGAAGTGGCCCTGGAGATGGTCAAGGGCTTCGGCGGCGTGGTCACCCAACTGACCCCGAAACAGGCCGAGTACATCGGCGTGAGCGTGGAAGGCCCGTTCAAGCCGGACACCTATCGCTACTAAGCGGACCACGGGGCAGGCGCCATGCGCCTGCCCCGTTCGCATGAGCGCTCCCACGATGTCCACGCACCTCGCCGATCGCTACAACCAGGCCTGGCTGTTCGCCGCCCGCGCCCACCGCAACCAGACCCTCAGCGGCTCGCCGCTGCCTTATCTGGTGCACCTGGGCATGGTCGCCAACGAGCTGCTGGCCGCCGATCGCGACGGTGCCATCGAACGGCTCGGGGAAACCCTGCAGATCGCGGTCCTGCACGACACCCTGGAAGACACGGCGACCTCACCCGAGGAGCTGCGGCAACAGTTCGGCGAGTTCGTCTGTGCCGGCGTGCAGGCCCTGAGCAAGCGCGTGGGCGACGGCCCCAAGCGTTCCCTCGACGACTATCTCCAGGCGCTTGCCGAGGGCCCGGCGCAGTACGCCCTGGTCAAGCTGTGCGACCGCATCACCAACCTGCAGCCACCGCCGCAGACCTGGAACCAGGACAAGATCGCGAACTACCACCAGGAGTCGCAGCTGATCCTCGCTCGCCTCGGCCATGCCCACGCCGCGACGGCCCGACGCCTGCGGGAAAAAATCGAGCACTACCGCCAGTACTACTGAAGTACCCGGCGCTAGTCGGAATCAACAAGAAGAGGCGCGGCCGTGGTCGCGTCCAAGGAACCGATCATGAGTCAGAGCGAACGCCGTTTCAGCTTCGAGTTCTTCCCGGCGAAGACCGAGGCCGGCCATGAAAAGCTGTTGGCCACCGCCCGCAACCTGGCGGGCTACAAGCCCGACTTCTTCTCCTGCACCTACGGCGCCGGCGGATCCACCCGCGACCGCACGTTGAGTACCGTGCTGCAACTGGACGGCGAGGTGAAAGTGCCGACCGCGCCCCACCTGTCCTGTGTCGGCGACTCGAAAGCCGAGTTGCGCGAACTGCTCGGCCGCTACCGCGAGGCCGGCATCCGCCGCATCGTCGCCCTGCGCGGCGACCTGCCGTCGGGCATGGGCATGGCCAGCGGCGAACTGCGCTACGCCAACGAACTGGTGGACTTCATCCGCACCGAGACCGGCGACCACTTCCACATCGAGGTCGCCGCCTATCCGGAAGTCCACCCCCAGGCGCGCAGCTTCGAGGATGACCTGGCGAACTTCGTGCGCAAGGTGAAGGCCGGCGCCAGCAGCGCCATCACCCAGTACTTCTTCAACGCCGATGCCTATTTCTACTTCGTCGAGCGGGTCGCCAAGCTCGGCGTGGACATCCCGGTGGTCCCCGGCATCATGCCGATCACCAACTACTCCAAGCTGGCGCGCTTCTCCGACGCCTGCGGCGCCGAACTGCCGCGCTGGATCCGCAAGCAACTGGAAGCCTACGGCGACGACAGCCGCAGCATCCAGGCCTTCGGCGAGCAGGTCATCAGCGAGATGTGCGAACGCCTGCTGGAGGGCGGCGCACCGGGACTGCATTTCTATACTTTGAACCAGGCCGATCCGAGCCTGGCGATCTGGAAGAATCTCCAGCTGCCACGCTGATACCGCCCACGCGGTTCGGCCCGGCAGCGTATACCGGCAGGGAAGCCTCTCACGCGATCCACGACAGACATGGCCAACTCACGCAAGCATCTGATCTACCTGGTCTACGGGCGACAGACCTACCACCAGGAAGCCCTGTTCAGCATCGCCAGCGCCTTCGCCCACCTCCGCGACGGGGCGGCGCATGGCCTGACGGTCAGGGTCTATACCGACGACCCCAGTCCCTACGCCGGCCTGCCGGTGCAGGTCCGCGAAGTGACGGCCGAGGAGCTGGTCGCCTGGTGCCAACCGCACGGCTATCACTTCCGCGCCAAGCACGTGGCCCTGCGCGACGCCCTGGAAGACGCCGACCAGGCATTGCTGATCGACACCGATACCTTCTTCCACAGTTCGCCCCTGCGCCTGTTCGACCGCATCCAGCCCGGCAGCCTGCTGTGCAACGCGATCGGCGCGCGCTATGGCGAACACCGTAACTTCCCGCTCTACCGCGACCTCTCGCCCTACCTGTTCGAGCGCGGCTGGGCCGACGACGAGATGCACCAGCTCAACTCCGGCGTCATCGGCCTGCCTCGGGAAGAGGCGAAAATACTCGACCGTTCGTTGGAATTAATGGATGAACTCTATCCAATTGCCAACGGTGCCTATACTCTTGAGGAATTCGTCCTGGCCGTCGCCGCCCACAAGCGGCTGGAGCTGGTGGGTTGTACCGACCTGATCCACCATTACTGGAGCCGGAAACAGCTGTTCCGCGCGAAGATCCAGGCCTGGTTGTGCAAGCACGGTTCCTCCCTTCTCAGCGCTGCAGCCCTCGACGACACCCTCAAGGTGACCGATCGACTGCCACGCCCACCGCGTGCCAAGCGTCTGCTGTACAAGCTGGGAACCCTGCCGTTGCCGGCTCCGATGCGCCAGTTCAGTATCGAACTGCTCTACGGTTGCCACGAATATAGTAACGAGTTCGACCGGGCCTGCGGCCCCGTCTGGTGGGAGAAAGCCGCGACCAATGCCATCGAACGCTATCCGCAGGAACCGATTGCGGAACAAATCGAGGATTGGCTGAATCACAGCTTGCTGCGCAACCTCCTTGGCTCCCGGGCCAACGAGATCCGCCAGCATTTGCGCCAACGTGACCTGCTCTGACCGCAGCCCTCCGTTGACGCTGCCCCCGGCCCCCCCACCCAGGGCCGGGAGCGAACCGGCCAGCGCCCCCGACCAGGTGCGCGGCCATGCCCGCGAGGGCACCCGTTCGACACCGGCCACCGAGCGCATACGCAGCGCCGCGGCCAGACCTTCCGCCCTGGCCGACAGGGCCCGAAGGTAGACAGGAGTTCGCAGAACTTGGTGATTTCACAGCAGCCGGCCTCGCCCCGGCCCATATAGGAAAACCCGCATGTCCTTTTCTTCCCTCGGACTCTCCGAGGCGCTTGCCCGCGCTGTGGAGGCTGCGGGCTACAGCCAGCCCACTCCCGTGCAACAGCGGGCGATTCCCGCCGTGTTGCAAGGTCGCGACCTGATGGTTGCGGCACAGACCGGCACCGGCAAGACCGGTGGTTTCGCCCTGCCGGTACTGGAGCGCCTGTTCCCCGCCGGTCATCCCGACCGCGAACACCGCCACGGCCCGCGCCAGGCGCGCGTGCTGGTACTGACCCCGACCCGTGAGCTGGCCGCCCAGGTGCATGACAGCTTCAAGGTCTACGCCCGCGACCTGCCGCTGAACAGCACCTGCATCTTCGGCGGGGTTGGCATGAACCCGCAGATCCAGGCCCTGGCCAAGGGCGTCGACGTACTCGTCGCCTGCCCCGGCCGCCTGCTCGACCTGGCCGGGCAGAACAAGGTCGACCTGTCCCACGTGGAAATCCTCGTCCTCGACGAAGCCGACCGCATGCTCGACATGGGCTTCATCCACGATGTGAAGAAGGTTCTCGCCAAGCTGCCGCCCAAGCGCCAGAACCTGCTGTTCTCGGCTACCTTCTCGAAAGACATCGTCGACCTCGCCAACAAGCTCCTGCACAACCCGGAACGCATCGAGGTAACGCCGCCGAACACCACGGTCGAGCGCATCGAGCAACGCGTGTTCCGCCTGCCGGCGCCGCAGAAGCGCGCCCTGCTGGCGCACCTGGTGACCGTCGGCGCCTGGGAACAGGTGCTGGTCTTCACCCGTACCAAGCACGGCGCCAACCGTCTCGCCGAGTACCTGACCAAGCACGGCCTGCCGGCCGCCGCGATCCATGGCAACAAGAGCCAGAACGCGCGGACCAAGGCGCTGGCCGACTTCAAGGCCAACGACGTGCGCATCCTGGTGGCGACCGACATCGCCGCCCGCGGCCTGGATATCGACCAGTTGCCCCATGTGGTCAACTACGAACTGCCCAACGTCGAGGAAGACTACGTCCACCGCATCGGCCGTACCGGCCGCGCCGGACGCAGCGGCGAGGCGATCTCGCTGGTAGCGCCGGACGAAGAGAAGCTGCTCAAGGCCATCGAGAAGATGACCAGACAGCGTATTCCCGATGGCGATGCCCAGGGTTTCGACCCCGAGGCCGTGCTGCCCGAGGTGGCCCAGCCGGAGCCCCGCGAGGCGCCACAGAAGCAGCCGCGCCGCGACAAGGAACGGCGCAGCAGCCGCGAGCGCAAGCCGAAAGACGCCCAGGCGAGCAACCCCGACAGCAATGTCGCTGCGGCCCAGGACGGTACCGAGAAGCCGGCTGGAAAGCGCCGCCGTCGTGGTGGCAAGAACAAGGAAAACCGCGAGGCCGGCCAAGCGCAGCAGCCGCGGCAGAGCCGCGAAGCGCGTCCGGCCAAGCCCAATCGGCCGCCGGAAGTCGACGGTAATCGCGATCCGGAAGAGTTCCTCGACGACGACTTCGACAATTTCGGCAACCGCGCCGACTACGTCAGCCCCTACCAGGGTCAGGAAAACAAGGGACGCGGACGCCGCGGTGGCCAGCAGAAACCCCAGGGCGGCACCGGCCAGCAGGGTCGTGGCCAAGGCCAGGGCCAAGCTCGCGGCAAGAGCCAGGGCGCCGCTCAAGGTGGCGCTCGCGGTCAGGGTGCCGGCCAGGGCAAGGCGAAGAAACCGCGCGCCAGCAAGCCGCGCGGCCAGGGTCGCGAGAATGCCTCGCGGATGAGCGACGCGCCGCTGCGCGAGCCGTCCGAGTACGGCACCGGCAAGCAGCCGAGCCGCCAGCCGGTGGTGATCAACAAGCGCGACCTGGTGCGCATGGATCGCTTCCCCACCGCCGAGCAGCTCGACGAGCTGGAGCCGCGGCGCAAGGGCGAGCGCCCCGCACTGCTGACCCGCAACCGCTAAGGCCGAGCGGGTCCGTGACGCGGACCCGCCGACTTCCGCGAGGATAAAAAAACGCCGACCCTAGGGTCGGCGTTCTTGCATGGCGCGGAAGGCGATCAGGCCTGCGGATCTTCCTTCTTCGCGGTCTGCTGCTGGGTCACGGTCTGCTGGTTCCAGCCGCCGCCGAGGGCCTTGTACAGGTTGACCTCGCTGGTCAGCTGGTTGAGGCGGTTGGTGATCAGTTGCTGCTGCGCGGTGAACAGCGAGCGTTGCGCGTCGAGCAGGGTCAGGTAGTTGTCCACCCCCGTGCGGTAGCGCTTGTCGGCGAGCTGGTAGTACTCGTCGCTGGCCTTGACCAGATCGCGCTGTGCCTGCAACTGCTCGGTGAAGGTACCGCGCGCGGCCAGACCGTCGGCGACTTCCTGGAAGGCGGTCTGGATCGCCTTCTCGTACTGCGCGACGTTGATGTCCTTCTGGATCTTCGCGTAGTCCAGGCTGGCGCGCAGGCTGCCGGCGGTGAAGATCGGCAGGTTGATCGACGGCTGGAACAACCAGGAGCCCGAACCGGCGTCGAACAGGCCGGACAGCTGGCGGCTCATGGTGCCGGCGTTGGCGGTCAGGCTGATGCTCGGGAAGAACGCCGCGCGCGCGGCGCCGATGCTGGCGTTGGCGGCCATGAGCTGGTGCTCGGCCTCAAGGATGTCCGGGCGCCGTTGCAGCAGGTCCGACGGCAGGCCCGCCGGCACTTCGGTCAGCAGGGTCTGGTCCAGGCCCAGGCCTTGCGGCAGGTTCGCCGGGATCCCGGAACCCAGCAGCAGGACCAGTGCATTCTGGTCCTGGGCTACCAGGCGGGTGTACTGCGCCAGGGTCGCGCGGGCGCCTTCCACGGCGGTCTGCGCCTGGCGCAGGTCGAGCGCGGAGGCGACGCCGACGTCGTAGCTGCGCTGGGTCAGGTCGAAACTCTTCTGGTAGGTGCCCAGGGTGTCCTTGGTCAGTTGCAACTGCGCTTGGTCGGCCTTCAGCGTCAGGTAGGCGGTCGCCACGCTGGCCACCAGGGTGGTCTGCGCGCTGCGCTGCGCCTGTTCGGTCGCCAGGTACTGCTCCAGGGCCTGGTCGCGCAGGCTGCGCAGGCGGCCGAAGAGATCGAGTTCCCAGGCGGTAGTGCCCAGGGTCACCCCGTACTGGCTGGAAATCGCCGGACTGCCGGTGGTCGACAGGTCGCCCGGCAAACGCTGGCGGGTGCCGCTACCGTCCACGCCGATCCGCGGGAACAGGTCGGCCCGCTGGATGCGGTACTGCGCCCGGAAGGCCTCGACGTTCAACGCGGCGACCCGCAGGTCGCGGTTGTTTTCCAGCGCCACGCCGATCAGTTGCTGCAACTGCGGGTCGCGGAAGAACTCGCGCCAGCCGATGTCGGCGGCCGGAACGGCCGCCGCGCCGGTGTTCTGCCCGTAGGCCTGCCCTTGCGGGTAGGCCGCGGCTACCGGCGCCTCGGGGCGCTGGTAGTCGGGAATCAGCGAGCAGCCGGACAGAACGACAGCGGCTACCGCCAGAGAAAGGAAGGACCTTTTCATATCATTGCCCCTTTTCGACGGACGCTTGCTGCTTGGACGCCTCGTCCTTGAACAGCGTGCTGACCGCCACGTAGAACAGCGGTACCCAGAAGATCGCCAGGACGGTCGCAGTGACCATGCCGCCGATCACGCCGGTACCGATCGCATGCTGGCTGCCCGAGCCGGCGCCGGTGGAGATCGCCAGCGGAACCACACCGAGGATGAACGCCAGGGAGGTCATCACGATCGGCCGCAGACGCATGCGGCAGGCCTCGATGGCCGCCTCGACGATGCCCTTGCCCTGCTCGTGCAGCTCCTTGGCGAACTCCACGATGAGAATGGCGTTCTTCGCCGACAGGCCGATGGTCGTCAACAGGCCCACCTGGAAGAACACGTCGTTGGACAGGCCGCGCATGGACGTCGCCAGCAGCGCGCCGATCACGCCCAACGGCACCACCAGCATCACCGAGAACGGAATCGACCAGCTTTCGTACAGGGCCGCCAGGCAGAGGAACACCACCAGCAGCGACAGCGCATACAGCGCCGGCGCCTGCGAGCCGGACAAGCGCTCCTCGTAGGACAGGCCGGTCCAGGAGTAGCCAACGCCTTTCGGCAATTGCTTGACGATCTCCTCGACCGCCGCCATGGCGTCACCGGAACTCAGGCCGGGCGCCGGCTCGCCGAGGATCTCCATCGCCGGCACGCCATTGTAGCGCTCCAGCTTCGGCGAACCGTATTCCCACTTGCCGGTGGCGAAGGCGTTGAACGGCACCATCTCGCCCTTGTCGTTGCGCACGTACCACTTGCTCAGGTCGTCCGGGTTCATCCGCGCGTCCGGCCTGCCCTGCAGGTAGACCCGCTTGACCCGGCCACGGTCGATGAAGTCGTTGACGTAGCTGGAACCCCAGGCGATGGACACGGTGCTGTTGATGTCGGCGAGGGACACGCCGAGGGCGCTGGCCTTCTCGTCGTCGATCTCCAGCTTGTACTGCGGTTCGTCGCTCATGCCGTTGGGGCGCACGCGTTGCAGCGCCGGGTTCTGCGCGGCGAGCATGAGGAACTTGTTGCGCGCCTGGAGCAGGACCTCGTGGCCGACGCCCGCCTGGTCCTGGAGGAACAGGTCGAAGCCGGTGGCGTTACCCAGTTCCAGTACCGACGGCGGCGCGAAGGCGAACACCATCGCGTCCTTGAAGCTGAAGAAGTGCATCTGCGCGCGCTTGGCCAGCTCGAACACGCTGTTCTCGCCACCGGGACGCTCTTCCCAGGGCTTGAGCATGATGAACGCCATGCCCGAACTCTGGCCGCGGCCGGCGAAGTTGAAGCCGGTCACGGTGAACACCGAGCTGACCGAAGAGCTTTCCTTCTCCAGCAGGTATTCGCGCATCGAGTCCACCACCACCTGGGTACGCTCGGCGCTGGAGCCCGGCGGGGTCTGTACCTGGGCGAACAGTACGCCCTGGTCCTCGTCGGGGAGGAACGCGGTGGGAATGCGGGTGAACATCCAGATCATCCCGGCCACGATCACCACGTAGATCAGCAGGTACGGCGCGCGATGCTTGAGGATCGACGCCACGCCCCGCTCGTAGCCGTGGGTGGTGGAAAGGAACATCCGGTTGAACCAGCCGAAGAAGCCGCCCTTGTGCTCGCCATGGTCGCCTTTCTCGATCGGCTTGAGCATGGTCGCGCAGAGCGCCGGGGTGAGGATCAGCGCCACGATCACCGAGAGGGCCAT
The DNA here is from genome assembly GCF_021213715.1 of Pseudomonas sp. CP-1. NCBI lineage: Bacteria > Pseudomonadati > Pseudomonadota > Gammaproteobacteria > Pseudomonadales > Pseudomonadaceae > Pseudomonas > Pseudomonas sp. CP-1. Next base: position 140,469 of record NZ_JAJQKY010000005.1, on the reverse strand, counting down.
GGCCGACACGATGGTGATGGAGAACTGCCGGTAGATCACCCCGGTGGAGCCGCCGAAGAACGCCATCGGCAGGAATACCGCCGAGAGCACCATGGCGATACCGACCAGCGCGCCCTGGATCTGGCCCATGGACTTGCGCGCCGCCTCCCTTGGCGACAGGCCTTCCTCGGCCATCACCCGCTCGACGTTCTCCACCACCACGATGGCGTCGTCCACCAGCAAGCCGATGGCCAGCACCATGCCGAACATGGTCAGGGTGTTGATCGAGAAGCCGAACGCGGCGAGCACGCCGAAGGTCCCCAGCAGCACCACCGGTACGGCGATGGTCGGGATCAGCGTGGCGCGGAAGTTCTGCAGGAACAGGTACATCACCAGGAACACGAGGAGGATCGCCTCGCCGAGGGTCTTCACTACCTCATGGATCGAGGCCGAGACCACCGGGGTGGTGTCGTACGGGTAGACCACCTTCATGCCCTGCGGCATGAACGGTTCCAGGTTGGCGATGGTCTGGCGGATCGCCTTGGCGGTATCCAGCGCGTTGGCGCCGGTGGCCAGCTTGATCGCGATACCGGACGCCGGGCTGCCGTTGAACTGCGCGTTGATGCTGTAGTCCTGGCCGCCCAGGCCGACATCGGCGACGTCCTTCAGGCGCACCTGGGAACCGTCGGGATTGACCTTGAGCAGGATGTTCTCGAATTGCTCCGCGGTCTGCAGGCGGGTCTTGCCGATGATGGTGGCGTTGAGCTGCTGGCCCTTGACCGCCGGCAAGCCGCCGAGCTGGCCGGAGGAAATCTGCACGTTCTGCGCCTGGATCGCGCTGCTCACGTCGCCGGGGGTCAGCTGGTAGCTGTTCAGCTTGGCCGGGTCGAGCCAGATGCGCATCGAGTACTGCGAGCCGAACACCTGGAAGTCACCGACGCCCTTGGTCCGCGAGAGCGGGTCCTGGATGTTGGAAACGATGTAGTTCGACAGGTCTTCCTTGGTCATGCTGCCGTCGGTGGAAACCACACCGACCACCATGAGGAAGTTCTTCACCGCCTTGGTCACCCGGATCCCCTGGCGCTGCACTTCCTGCGGCAGTAGCGGGGTGGCCAGTTGCAGCTTGTTCTGCACCTGGACCTGGGCGATGTCGGGGTCGGTGCCCTGTTCGAAGGTCACGGTGATGGTCATGCTGCCGTCGGAGTTACTCTCCGAGGAGATGTAGCGCAGATTGTCGATCCCGTTCATCTGCTGCTCGATCACCTGGACCACGGTGTCCTGCACCGTCTCGGCCGAGGCGCCCGGGTAGCTCACCTGCACGGCGATGGCCGGCGGGGCGATGGCCGGGTACTGGTTGACCGGCAGACTGAGGATCGACAGGCCGCCCGCGAGCATGATCACCAAGGCGATCACCCACGCGAAAATGGGCCTATCAATGAAAAACTTCGACATTACGAATCCCCTTGATCAGCCCTTGCTGTCGGTTTTCGCCGGAGCGGCGTCGGCCTTCTGCGCGGACGCGACATTCTTCGCCGGCACGGTCTTCACCTCGACACCCGGCTGCACGAACTGCAGGCCTTCGGTAATGATCTTGTCGCCGGCGTTCAGGCCTTCGGTGACCAGCCACTTGTCGCCGATCACCCGGTCGGCCTTGATCACCCGCAGCTCGACCTTGTTCTGCGCGTTCACCACCAGCGCGGTAGCCTGGCCCTTGAGGTCGCGGGTCACGCCTTGCTGCGGAGCGAGGATGGCCTTCTGCTTGACGCCTTCCTGCAACTGCGCGTGAACGAACATGCCGGGCAGCAGCTCGTTGTTCGGGTTGGGGAACACGGCGCGGATGGTGACCGAGCCGGTGCCTTCGTCGACGGAAACCTCGGAGAATTCGAGGCGGCCTTCCAGCGGGTATTGGCTACCGTCCTCCAACTTCAGGGAGACCTTCGCAGCGTTGTCGCCGGCGCGCTCCAACTGGCCGCTGGCCAGTTCGCGGCGCAGGCGCAGCAGGGCGGTGGACGGCTGGGTGACGTCGACGTAGATCGGGTCGAGCTGTTGCACGGTGGCCATCGCGTTGGCCTGGCCGTTGGTCACCAGGGCGCCTTCGGTCACCGCGGAACGGCCGATGCGGCCGGAGATCGGCGACAGCACCTTGGTGTAGCGCAGGTTGATCCGCGCCTGTTCCACCGCCGCCTTGGACTGCAGGTAGGCGGCATTGGCGTCGGCGTACTGCTGCTTGCTCACGGCCTGGTCGGCGACCAGCAGCTTGTAGCGCTGGGCCTGCTCCTGGGTCGAGGCCAGGTTGGCCTGGGCGCTCTGGTAGTCGGCCTCGTAGGTGGCGGGGTCGATCTGGTAGAGCTGCTGCCCGGCCTTGACGTCGCTGCCTTCCTTGAACAGGCGCTTGAGGATGATGCCGTTCACCTGGGGACGCACCTCGGCGATGCGGAACGCATTGGTCCGGCCCGGCAGCTCGGTATTCAGGGTCACCGTCTGCGCTTCCAGGGTCACGATTCCGACCTCCGGCGTTTGCGCCGGCGGCGGCGCCTCGCTTTTTCCGCACCCGGAAAGGGCCGAAATCGCGACCAGCAGGGCCGGAACCAGTACACGCATGGCTGGCGTTCGTTGCATAGCGTTGTCCTCATGAGCGAAAGCGGCCGATGCAGCGTGAAGGCGCTGCACCGGCTCGAAGAAGGCAGGCAAAATACTTACATTCATAGGTGTTTGTAAACGTCCGAAAGCCTCGCGTGAAAACACCTGAAACGTTTTAGCTCGATGGCCGGTTATCCACCCGGCGCCATGGCCCATATTCAGAACCTGAAACAAGGTTGATAAGGTCAACTAAAATAAGCAAAATAGTTGACTGGATCAACCACATTTACATTAGGTTTACTCGGCCAAACCAATGAACTACCCCGTGAATCCCGACCTGATGCCCGCGCTGATGGCGGTCTTCCAGCATGTGCGGACGCGCATCCAGAGCGAGCTCGATTGCCAGCGACTCGACCTGACCCCGCCCGACGTCCATGTATTGAAGCTTATCGACGAACAACGCGGGCTGAACCTGCAGGACCTGGGACGCCAGATGTGCCGCGACAAGGCACTGATCACCCGGAAGATCCGCGAGCTGGAGGGAAGAAACCTGGTCCGCCGCGAGCGCAACCCCAGCGACCAGCGCAGCTTCCAGCTCTTCCTCACCGACGAGGGGCTGGCCATCCACCAGCATGCGGAAGCCATCATGTCACGCGTGCATGACGAGTTGTTTGCCCCGCTCACCCCGGAGGAACAAGCCACCCTGGTGCATCTCCTCGACCAATGCCTGGCCGCGCAACCGCTTGAGGATATTTAAGAACATTCTTTTCGAAGCACAATGAAAAACGCCGGCGATCGCCGGCGTTTTTCGTTTCAGGTATCCGCTTACTGGCGAATGCCTTCGACGGAGAGCAGCAGCTCGACTTCCTGGGATGCCGGGCCGAGGTCCATCTTGATGCCGAAGTCTTTCAGCTTCAGGGTGGCGCTGCCTTCGAAGCCGGCACGGTAGCCGCCCCACGGGTCGTCGCCCTGGCCGATCAGCTTGGCCTTGATGGTGACCGGCTTGGTCACACCGTTCAGGGTCAGGTTGCCGGTGATGTCGGCGCTGTCGCCGTTGGCCTTCACTTCGGTGGATTCGAAGGTAGCGGTCGGGTTCTTGCTGACGTTGAGGAAATCACCGCTGCGCAGGTGCTTGTCACGCTCGGCATGGTTGGTGTCCACGCTGTTGGTGTTGATGGTCACCTTGACCTTGTCGGCCGACGGGTTCTTCTCGTCGAAGGTGAAGCTGCCGTCGAAGTCGTTGAAGCGGCCGTACAGCCAGCTATAGCCCAGGTGCTTGATGCGGAACTCGATGAAGGCGTGCTGGCCTTCCTTGTCGATCTTGTAGTCCGCGGCCATTGCCTGGCCGGCGGTGAACAGTGCGGAGCCGAGCGCCAGCGCGGCAAGGGTCTTCTTCAGCATGGACATTCTCCTTAACGTGGTTGTTGATCATTCGACGAGCGACCGAGCATGCGCTTTAGGGTCGGGTCGCGGTCGACGAAGTGATGCTTGAGGGCGGCCAGGGCATGGAGGGCGGCGAAGACCACCAGCGCCCAGGCCAGGTAGAGATGGATTTCACCCGCGACGTCCGCCTGGTCGGGCAGCCCGCTGAGGGTCGCCGGCACGGAGAACCAGCCGAATACGCTAATCGGTTCGCCGTCGGCGGTGGAAATCAGGTAGCCCGCGACGATCACCGCCAGCAGCAGCCCGTACAGCGCGAGGTGGCCGAGCTTGCTCGCTACCCGCGTGAGCGGACCGTGGTTGACCGGCGCCGGCGGCGGCGGGCTGACGAAACGCCAGACGATCCGCACCAGCAGGGCGATGGCCAGCAGGATGCCGATGCTTTTATGCAGCGCCGGCGCGGGGTGGTACCAGGGGTCGTAATAGCTCAGTTCGCGCATCCACAGGCCCAGGCCGAACAGGCCGAAGACCACCAGCGCGCTGCCCCAGTGCAGGAACAGGCTGAATACGCCGTAACGGGATGAGGTATTGCGCCACTGCATGAAAAACTTCCTTGAAAAGCGAAGCCTCAAGACTAGCGGCAAATCCATCGAGTTAAAGCAGAAAATTCTGCTTTGAAACATCGATTCACAAGATAGGTTCGCAGGCTAAGAAAAAACCCTGGATTGCGCTGCGAACCGGGAAGCGCAAGGCGCCGGAGCTTCCGGCGCCGGCGAAGGGGATCAATCGAACAGGCGGGTGAACCAGGCGAACGGGTTCTTCTTCTCGCCGCCGGTCGTCGGTGCGGCTACCTTCTCGGCCTTCGCCACCATCGGCGCGCCCTCGATCACCGGCGTCTTGCCGGCGTACAGGTCGCGCACCTGGCTGGCGGCGCGCTTGCCGCTGCGCAGCGCCCCCTCGATGGTGCCGGGGTACAGCGCATCGGTGTGCTCGCCGGCGAAGGCGACCCGCGACAGCGGCTGTTCCCAGATCCGCCAGAAGCGCGTCACCTGGCCCGGACCGTAGGCCAGGTAGGAACCGCCGGTGCCCGGGTCGGCGCTGTAGCGACGAATTTCGTAGCCGGCGAAGGCACCGCGCATCTTCGGATAGAACTTGTTCATGCGGATCAGCACCTGGTCGACCATCTGCCGGTCGCCGAAAGCCTGCAGCACGCGGGCGTTGTCGCCGGACAGGTTGATCAGCACGTTGGCGCCGCCTTTCAGCGCCGGCTCGACCCAGATCATGCCCAGGCCCTGGTCGCTGAAGATCTCGCCGGAGAGGCGCGACTTGTCGTCCCACACCGGGCGCTTGAACTTCAGCAGGATCTGGTCGCGCCAGCCATAGTTGGTGCCCTTCAGCGCGGACATCTGGGTACCGCTCAGGGACGGGGTCATCTGGATCTGGCCGAGCGCCTTCAGCGGCACGGCGAGAACCACGTAGTCGGCCTTGTAGGTCTCGCTGCCGGCCTTGACGGCGACGCCGTCCTTGGCCTGGACGATGCTCGACACCTTGGATTTGGTCTTGATCGTCTTGATCTGCTTGACGAAGGCTTCCGCCAGCACCTGGCTGCCGCCGGGCAGGCGCGCCGCGCGCAGGTCGCGGTCATCGACGCCACGGTAGGCGCGGCCCTGCTGGGCGAGGTAGAGCAGCGACAGGCGCGACGGTTCGTCGTAGCGCGAGCGGATACGCTGGTTGACCAGCAGGCGCGCGGTCGGCGACAGGTTCAGCTTGTCCAGCCAGCGCGCGGCGTTCATCTGGTCGAGGGCGAACAGGGTATTGCTCGAGGCGGGGTTGAGCGGATCGGAGATCGATGCCGAGAGATCGTCCAGGGTCGACTCGAAGCGCTTGAGGTCGGCGGCGACGTTCGGCTGCTTGAGCGCGAGATCGCTGCTGCTGTAGTACAGGCCGTCGATCAGGTAGCTGGGGGTGCGGACGAAGTCCGGCGCCGGCACCGGCTTCAGCTTGAAGGTGTCCAGGTAGGCATTGAGCGTGGGCTGGACCTTCTGGTTGCCGACCCATTCGCTGGTGGCCAGGCCGGAACGCCCGCCCACCTGCGGCCGCGCCTCGAGCACCGTGACCTGCCAGCCGTTCTTCTGCAATTCGTAGGCCGCGCTCAGGCCTGCCAGGCCCGCGCCGACGACGATCGCCGTAGGCTGTTTATCCTTGCCCAGCGCCACCGCGCTGAACACCCCCAACATGAGAAACGCCGCGGCGCGCAGCCACCTTAACGACATACCGGACTCCCCAGGAAAAAAGCAAAGACGCAACGGCGCGCAGCATACGCCAGAGCCGTTTGGGCCACCATAGGAGTCCGTCGGCGGCTGCTGTCGGATGTGTCCCAACCCACCGGGTTGTTCATCTCACCCCCATTGCATAGGCTTTGCCGATCGATCCGAGGAGACAGCCCATGGGCCTTAACGCCGACTGGATGCAGCGCGACCTGAACGTACTCTGGCATCCCTGTACCCAGATGAAAGACCACGAACGCCTGCCGGTGATCCCGATCCGCCGCGGCGAAGGCGTCTGGCTGGAGGATTTCGAAGGCAAGCGCTACATCGACGCGGTCAGTTCCTGGTGGGTCAATGTGTTCGGCCACGCCAACCCGCGCATCAACCAGCGCATCAAGGACCAGGTCGACCAGTTGGAGCACGTGATCCTCGCCGGATTCAGCCACCAGCCGGTGATCGAGCTGTCGGAGCGACTGGTGAAGATCACCCCGCCGGGGCTCGACCGGGTGTTCTACGCCGACAGCGGCTCGGCGGGCATCGAGGTCGCGCTGAAGATGAGCTACCACTTCTGGCTCAATAGCGGCAGGCCGCGCAAGAAGCGCTTCGTCACCCTGACCAACAGCTACCACGGCGAAACCATCGCCGCGATGTCGGTGGGCGACGTGGCGCTGTTCACCGAAACCTACAAGTCGCTGCTGCTGGACACCATCAAGGTGCCCAGCCCGGACTGCTTCCTGCGTCCGGACGGCATGTGCTGGGAAGAACATTCGCGGAACATGTTCGCCCACATGGAGCGCACCCTGGCCGAAGGGCACGACGAGATCGCCGCGGTCATCGTCGAACCGCTGATCCAGGGCGCCGGCGGCATGCGCATGTACCATCCGGTCTACCTCAAGCTGCTGCGCGAAGCCTGCGACCGCTATGGCGTGCACCTGATCCACGACGAGATCGCGGTGGGCTTCGGCCGCACCGGGACGATGTTCGCCTGCGAGCAGGCCGGCATCGCCCCGGATTTCCTCTGCCTGTCCAAGGCCCTCACCGGCGGCTACCTGCCGATGTCCGCGGTGCTGACCAGCGAGACCGTCTATCGGGGCTTCTACGACGACTACCAGACCCTGCGCGCCTTCCTCCACTCGCACACCTATACCGGCAACCCGCTGGCCTGCGCCGCCGCCCTGGCGACCCTGGACATCTTCGAGGAAGACAAGGTGATCGAGGCCAACCGCGCGCTGTCCACCCACATGGCCAGGGCCACCGCGCACCTGGCCGACCACCCGCATGTCGCCGAGGTGCGCCAGACCGGGATGGTCCTGGCCATCGAAATGGTCCAGGACAAGGCGTCCAGGACGCCCTACCCCTGGCAGGAGCGCCGCGGCCTGAAGGTCTTCCAGCATGGCCTGGAGCGCGGCGCGCTGCTGCGCCCGCTGGGCAGCGTGGTGTATTTCCTGCCGCCCTACGTGATTACCCCGGAGCAGATCGACTTCCTCGCCGAGGTGGCCAGCGAAGGCATCGACATCGCCACCCGCGACGCGGTCAGCGTGGCGGTCAGCGACTTCCACCCGGACCACCGCGATCCGGGCTGAACGTCGCCGCCCCTTCGTCCCGAGGGGGCCGGTTCCAGCGCCCCGCGGCAGGCAGTAAACTGCGCGCCTGTCGCCACTACCCTCGAATCGCCATGCGCCTGTCCCGCTTCTTCGTCGACCAGCCCCTCGCCCTCGGCCAGCACGACCTGCCCGAGACCCAGGCCCACTACATCGGCCGCGTGCTGCGGCACGCCACGGGCGACGCCGTGCAACTGTTCGACGGCAGCGGCCGGGAATACCTCGGCGAGCTGGTCGAGGTCGGCAAGAAGAATGTCCGCGTCGAACTCCGCGAGCAGTTCGCCGGCCAGCCCGACTCGCCCCTGCGTATCCACCTGGGGCAAGGCCTGTCGCGCGGCGAGCGGATGGACTGGGCGATCCAGAAGGCCACCGAGCTGGGGGTGGCGGAAATCACCCCGATCGTCAGCGAGCGTTGCGAAGTGCGCCTGAAGGACGAGCGCGCCGACAAGCGCCTGCAACACTGGCGCCAGGTGGCGATCAGCGCCTGCGAGCAGTGCGGCCGTTCGAGCCTGCCGCTGATCCATTCGCCGCTGGCCCTGGAGGACTGGCTGCGCGGGCGGGACGATGACCTCAGGCTGGTCCTGCACCCAGTAGCCGCCCCCCTGGCCAGCCATGCGCCGCCGTCGCGCCTGGCCTTCCTGGTGGGCCCCGAAGGCGGCCTGAGCGATGCCGAGGTGGAGCAAGCGCAGGCGGCCGGTTTCCACTCCGCGCGCCTCGGCCCGCGAGTGCTGCGCACCGAGACCGCGCCGGTGGTAGCGTTGGCGGTGGCCCAGCAACTCTGGGGCGACTTCGCCTGATATCCCTCCCGCCGCTTTACAACGGCGACAGCCAGTGAATACCGTTGCGCAACCCACTTCGCAACGGATCGCACGCATGGACACGCCCGTTACCTTCGATTGGAAGATCCGCCTGCCCGACGTGCTCGGCGTACTCCGCCGAGACTATGCCGGACGCTTCCCGCAGTTGGCCTCCGCCGCACTGGAGACGCTGCTGGAGCGCCTGCGCGACGACCTTCCCGAGGATTTCCTGCCAGCCCTCGGCCAGGAGCTGGAATCCCTGGGACTGGCGTTGGTGGAACGCCTGGACGAAGACGACAGCCTGAACCTGTACGTGGTCGGCGCCCCCCACAGCCAGCGCCTCCTCGATGCACTCGCAGCGCAGGGCCACAACGCCCGCACGCTGCGCCAGGAAAACGCCCCCGAGGGCGCCCGGGCGGCCCTCCCCGCCGCCGCGCCGGCCGGCCTGGCGCCGGCTTCGGCCTACATCTGCCTCGAACACGCCGAGCACCTGGCGCCCGGCCTGGCCATCGCCCGCCTGCCGGGCGAGGACAGCCGCAACCTGCTGGACCTGCGCCAATGGCCCAGGCTGCAACGCCTGCCCGATGGTGCGGAGGAAACCCAGGGCGCGTTGCTCTGCCGGGCCAGTTCGGCGGACGGCCTGCACGCCTGGGTCAGGATGACCCGTTCGGGAAGCCCCTACGCCTGGCTGCATCGCTCCCGCGACCTCGCCTCGTTGACGCCCGAACTACCGCCCTTGCCGCTGCCGCCGGCGCAGTCGTTGCGCCAACGCCGCACCCCGGAACTTGCCATCGGCCTGGCCGGGGACGACCTGCTCCTGGCCGACCGCGGCCTGTTCTTCCTCTATCCGGGCTTCGCCCAGGGCAACGACGAACCGCGGTTGCTCTTCGAGGTGCCGCAAGCGCGGCGCTCCATCGAGAATCCGTCGGCGGTCTTCACCACTCCGGACCAGCGCGTCTGCCTGCTCTCCCGCGGGCAGTTCTTCGAATGGCGCGAGGCACGCATCCAGCCCCTGCCGTTCCCCGTCGGCAAGGATCTGCCCGCCGATCCGGCGCAACCGACCTCGGCGGCGCCCGGGACCATCGTCTGGCTGGAGCGTGAAACGCTCTGCGAAGGCCGGCTCGACAGCGGCGAGATCCGCAGCCACTCGCTGGACGGCCTGGCCGAAGGTCCCTACCTGAAGCTCCAGGCCCTGGACGGAGGCTGGCTGCTCCTGGCGCCGTGGCTGGAACCGCATCGCTCGCGGGACCTCGCCCAGCTCTGGCACCTCGAATCCGGCCGGGCGCTGCGCATCCGCTACGGCGAACTGGACCTGGAGGGCGGACTACAGCACTGGGCGGAGCTGCCCGACGGCCGGATCGTCGTCGGCGACCATGCCCGGCATGTCGACCTCGGCAGGTTCGAAAGCCTGCGCCAACGCCTGCTGCGGCGGCGCCTGGCGCCGGCCTGAGGCGCGGCTACAGCCCGCGCAGCGCCAGTCCTGCCAGGCCGAGCAGGAGCACGCCGCAACCGGCGTAGCTGACGCGGTGCCAGAACAGCGAGGTGTTGCGCCGCAGCCAGTCCACCAGCGCCGCGCAGCAAAAGCACCAGATCAGCGATGAGAGCATGAAACCGGCGAAGAACACCAGCGACTGCGCCTGGTTCGGCGTGCCGTCGACGATCCCCGCCAGGGCGCTGCCGAGGGCGCCCCAATAGACCACGTTCTTCGGGTTGGACAGGGAGATCGCCGCGCCGGCGCCGAAGGCGTTGCGCCCCTGCTCGCCGGCATCCTCCGCCGCCAGCGGCGGACGCCAGGCGTCGCGCAAGCCTTGCACGCCGAGCCAGGCCAGGTAGGCGGCACAGGCCAGGGTCAGGGGAATCCGCACCTGTTCGTAGCCCAGCAGCAGCGCCAGCCCGGTGAGCCCGAGCAGGGCCCAGACGGCATCGCCGATCAGCGACCCCAGTTGCACCAGCAACGCCGGGCGGAAGCCGCCGGTCAAACCACGGCGCAGCGTTTCGCTGAACACCGCGCCAGGGGAAACATTGAAGGCGAAACCGAACAGCAGGGCGGCGAGGAAGATGGCGAGCATGGAACGACGACTCCGTGGTGGGTCGTCGGATTATCCCGGCCGGCGGCGGCGCCGACTTGAACCGGATTGCGCAGTTCAGCCGCGCACGGCGCGCTGGTAGCGGCCCGGCGAAATGCCGTAGGCGCTGGTGAAGTAACGGGTCAGGTGGCTCTGGTCGGCGAAGCCCAGGGCGTGGGCCACCTCGCCCACCGCCAGGCCACGGCGCAACAGGCCGAGGGCGCGGCGGGTGCGCAGTTGCATGCTCCACTGGCGCGGGCTGAGCCCGGTGGCCTTCTTGAACGCCCGCAGCAGGTGGTATTTCGACAGGCCCACCTGCTCCGCCATCCCATCCAGGTCCGGCGGCTCGGCCAGGCGCTCGGCGAGCAGCGCCTGCAGGCGGGCGACAGCCGGGCGCCCAGGATCGGCCCTCTGCGGCAGGCGGGTACCGCTCGCCGCCAGCAGGCGGCCGAGGAACTCCAGCAGGCGCTCCTCGCCCCGTTCGCGGGCGAAGCGGTCGCTGGCCAGCAAGGCTTCGATGCTGGCGGCCAACTCGCGGCCCAGCGCCGGATTGCGCAGCAGCGGGCGGTCGAACTCGACGGAGGAAAGATCCAGGCTGCTCGCCAGTTCGGCGGCAGGCAGATAGAGGCTGGCGAAGCGCCAGGGCTGGCCGTCGCGGACGCCGCCGCCCTGGATCTGCCCCGGGTTGTAGAGGGTCAGGTCGCCGCTGTCGGCCTGGAAGGTACGGCCATCCAGCCAGACATCTTCCAATCCGCAGAGGTTGGCGCTGATGACGAACTCGTCGTGGCTGTGCTTCTCGAAGCGGTGCCCGGCCAGGCTGGCGCTGGCGACCTCGAGGGAGGCGCCGATCCGCGCGTGCTGCAGGCCGGCCATGGACGGCTCAGATCAGGCCGGCGTCGGCGAGCTTCTCTTCGAGCCCGGCCAGGTCCGGAATCCGCGCGGTTTCGCCGCCGATGTCCACCGCCGCCAGTTCCAGCGCCGCCAGCGGCGCGGCGGTGCTCGCGAGATTGGCGTCCAGCCGCACCGAGCGCGGAATGCCCTGCACCAGCAGGGCGAGGAATTTCACATGGGGTCGTCCGCCGAGGGCGTTGATGACCACCACCCGCGCGCTGCTGCCGAGTACCGGCTGCTGTTCGCCGCTGGAGGCCGCCTCGAAGGACAGCAGCGGCAGGCGCAGGTCGCGCCAGGCCACCTGGCCCAGGTACCACTGCGGCACGCCGGCGGCGACCTGCGGGTTGCGATAGGCGATCAGTTCGGCCACGGCGACGTTGGGCAACAGCAGGGTGCGGTCGCTCAGCGGCAGGAGCAGCCCGGTGAGGCTGTCCGGGGTCGGGTTGGCTGGGGTGTTCCGGCTCATGCCATCCTGCTCGATCACGGCCTGGTTCATGTTTCGACTCCTGTCGGCGCGCAGCGTGCGGCCAGATGCTTGACCAATGCCTCGGCCAGTTCGCGGGGGCTGGCATTGAAACTGCTGTAACCGGCTTCGCGCAAGCTGTCCGGCATGCTCGAACAGACGCAACTGTCGGCGCGCTGGGTCCATACCTCGCCACCCTGGCGCCGCACGTAGGCGGCAGCGGCGCTGCCGTCGCTACCCATGCCGCTGAAGACGATCACCCCGCAGTCGGGCCCGAACTGCTGGGCCAGGTTGAGCATCATCTGGTCGATGGACGGGGTGTAGGGTTCCGGCCAGGGACGCTGGCTGCATTTCAGTCGCCCATCGTGGTGGAAACCGAGTTCGTGCAGCACCGGCACCACCATGACCTCGCCGCAACGCAGCGCTTCACCGTCGCGGACGTTCTTCACATGCCACTGGCTGTGCCGGCCGACTGCCTGCGGCAGGTTCTGCTCGAAGCTGGCGTCGATGTGCTGGGCATAGAGGAAGCCGATCGGCAGGCCGCCGGGCAAGGCGTCGAGAAATGCCTTCACCGCCGCCGGGCCGCCGAGCGAGGCCGCCAGCAGCCACACCTCGCGGGCCGCTTCGCCGGCCTGCAGCGGCATCGCCGCGAGGTCGCCGGGAATCTCCAGGCGCGGCGGACGCTCCTCGTCGAGCAATGCGCCGAGGCTGTCGCCAACGCCATCGCTGGGGTCGCCGATCAAGCGCTTCAGCTTGCCGATCAGCCGCCGCTCCCAGCGCGGGTAATGTTCGGTATGCCGCTCCGGCGCGTGGCCCTCGCCGAACAGCACCGGCGCACGGTCCTGCTCCAGCAGGCTGTCCAGCAGCGGCGAGTCGTCCTGCTGGGTCAGGTCCACCAGCCACAGGTCGGGCGCGCACTCCAGCGCGGCGTCGTCGACCCTGGCTGGGTCGGCGTTGAGCACCACCTCGTAGCCATGGCCGAGCAGCGCCTGTTGCAACACGTGGCGCTGCAACGAGGTGTCGGCGATCACCGCGACCCGTGGCGTGGCGCGCTCACTCATGCTGGCCGACCAGGGACTGGATGGCTTCGAGCAGCTCGGTTTCCTGGTAAGGCTTGCCGAGGTACTGGTTGACGCCGATGCCCAGCGCGCGCTCGCGGTGTTTCTCGCCGGTCCGCGAGGTGATCATGATGATCGGCAGGTTGCCCAGGCGCTCGTCGTGGCGCACCAGGGTGGCGACCTCGAAACCGTCCATGCGCGGCATCTCGATGTCCAGCAGGAGGATGTCCGGACGGTGCTCCTGGAGCTGGGCGATGGCGTCCACGCCGTCCTTCGCGGTCAGCACGTTCATGCCGTTGCGCTCCAGCAGGCGGGTGGTGACCTTGCGCACGGTGACCGAGTCGTCCACCACCATGACCAGCGGCGGCCGCTGCTGCTCGCTTTCGCTCGCCGCCATTTCCTGGCGCAGCGCCAGGCGTTCGCGACGGTTTTCCTGGCCGAGCAGCGCGTGCCGGGAGCGGATGGTCGCCAGCAGGTCGAGGATCACCACCACCCGGCCATCGCCGAGCAGGGTCGCCCCGGAAATCCCGGCGACCCCGGCGAACTGCGGACCGAGGCTCTTCACCACGATCTCGCGGGAACCGGCCAGCGAGTCGACCTGCACCGCCACCGCATGCTCCGAGGAGCGCACCAGGATCACCGGCAAGGGCAGCGACTGGCCGACCAGCTTGGGTTCCTGGCCGTTGTTCAGCAGCTCGCCGAGGTACTTCAGTTCGTAGGACTGCCCGGCGTATTCGAAGCTGGGCGTATCCAGCCCCGCCTCGCCGCGCTGGTCGTAGAGCGCCTCCAGTTCGTAGGGCGAAACCCGCACGATGCCCTCGATGGTGTTCAGCGGCACCGCGTAGAGATCCTCGCCGGATAGCACCATCAGCGCCCGGTTCACCGACACGGTGAACGGCAGCCGCACGTTGAAGCGGGTGCCCTGGCCCGGCTCGGTCTGGATGCTCACCGAGCCGCCGAGCTGCTTGACCTCGGAGTTGGCCACGTCGAGGCCGACGCCGCGCCCGGAGATCTGGGTGACCTTTTCGGCGGTGGAGAAACCGGACTCGAGCACGAACTGCAGCACTTCATGATCGCTGAGGTCGCTGTCGGCGCTCATCAGGCCACGCTCGATGGCCTTGCGCCGTACCGCGTCGAGGCGGATGCCGGCGCCGTCGTCGGAGAGGGTGAGGAGGATGTCGCCGCCCTCGCGGCCGATGTTCAGGCGGATCGTACCGTGCTCCGGCTTGCCCGCCGCGCGGCGCGTCTCGCCGGACTCGATGCCGTGGTCCACTGCGTTGCGCAGCATGTGCTCCAGCGGCGCGACGATGCGTTCGAGAACGGTACGATCCATCTCGCCGTCGGCGTTGCCGACCACGAACTCGACCTGCTTGCCAAGCTCGCCGGCCACCTGCCGGACGATCCGCCGCAAACGCGGTACCAGCCGATCGAACGGCACCATGCGGGTGCGCATCAGGCCTTCCTGGAGTTCGGTGTTGACCCGCGCCTGTTGCAGCAGCAGGGTCTCCGCGTCGCGGTTCTTCGCCGCCAGGGTTTCCTTCAGGTCGAGAAGGTCGGAGGCCGATTCGAAGAGTGCGCGCGAGAGCTGCTGCAACTGCGAATAGCGGTCCATTTCCAGCGGGTCGAATTCTTCGTAGCCGGCGCGTTCGGCATCGGCCTGGTGACGCGAGAGGATCTGCGCCTGGGTCTCGGTGTCGAGGCGGCGCAACTGGTCGCGCACCCGCTCGATGGTGGACTCCATCTCGCCGAGGGTGAAGCCGACGTCGCTCACCTGCTGCTCGACCCGGCCGCGGAAAATCGAGGTCTCGCCCGCCAGGTTGACCAGGTTCTCCAGCAGTTCCGCCGGCACCTTCACCAGTTCCTGCGGGGCACGCCGGGAAGCGGCCTCCTGGGCCGCCTCCTGGGCCTTGCGCACGAACGGCAGGGTGGTGGCCGGGGCAGCCGGAGGCGCCGCCTCGGCCGCCATGATCGCGCCGGCCGCCGGGGCCAGGCGGGTCAGCTCGGCCAGCGCGGAGGCCACCGCGCGGTCGGTATCGTCGGCCTGGACCAGCGCCTGGGCGGGCTCGGGCCGTTCACCGGCCTCGTCGTCCTCGGCCAGCCGCTCGCGCAACAGGTCGACCTGCCGCTGCAGGCCTTCCAGCCCCGACTGCGCATCCAGCAGCAGGCTGTCCGGCCACGGCGCGCCCTGTTGCTGCGCATCGGTGAGATGCTGCTCGAGGTCGTGGGCCAGGTTGCCCAGCTCGGTCTGCCCGGCCAGGCGCGCGCCGCCCTTGAGGGTGTGCAGGATCCGCAGCAGGTCGTCCAGCGGCTGGGCGTCGCCGTTGCCGCCGTCCCAGCGGCCGAGCGCCAGTTCGAGGTTCTCCAGCAGGTCGTCGGCTTCCTCGAGGAAGATGTCGAGGATCTCGCTCTCGTCGGCCGCCGCACCCTTCGCCGCCAGCGGCTTGAGGCTGACGCTGGTGGGTACGCTCAGTTGCTCGTCGGGATCGCTGCGCAGGCGCCTGATCTCCGCGATCAGCGCCTGCCCGTCGGGCAGCGTGCGATGGCCACGCACCGCCTCGAGCATCTCGGCCAGCTCGTCGTGGCAGCGCTGCAGCAGGCCGAACAAGGCCGGGCTGGCGCGCAGGCGTCCGCCGCAGAGGCCTTCGTAGAGGAATTCAAGCTCATGGGCGAGGTCGCCGATCTCGCCGATCTCGGCCATCCGCGCACCGCCCTTGAGGGTATGCAGGTCGCGCTGCAAGGCTTCCAGTTCGATGGTGTTGTCGACGTCGTCGATCCAGCGCTGCAACGCGGCGGCAGCGCTGTCGAGGATATCGAAGCCTTCCTCGAGGAAGATCTCCACCAGTTCGGGATCGCGCTCTTCGAACGCCTCCGCAGCGGGCGGCTGCGTCGCGGCAGGCGCGGCGGGCACCTCGACGGCCGGTGCAACGAGTTCCTCGACGGGGCTTTCCGCCTCGCCCGGTGTCGCGGCCTCGGCCAGAGGGCCCTGGCGGAACCGGCGGATCGCCTGGATAAGGTCGTGCGGGTCGGCCAGGGGCTGGCCGGCGCTCAACTGGTCGAGCTGTTCGGCCAGGCGGTCGTGACAGGCTTGCAGCAATCCGGCCAGTTGCGGGGAGTGCTGGTAACGGCGGTCGACCAGTCCTTCGTAGAGGGCCTCCAGCTCGTGGGCCAGGTCGCCGATCTCGGCGATCTCGGCCATTCGTGCGCCGCCCTTGAGGGTGTGCAGGTCGCGCTGCAGGGCGCTGAGCGAAGACAGCGCGCCCGGCTCGGCCTGCCATTGGGCCAGTGCCTGGCCGGCGCTTTCGAGGATGTCCACCGCCTCTTCGAGGAAGATCGACACCATTTCCTCGTCCAGCTCGCGGCCGGGAGCCGGTGCAGGCGCTGCCGGTACGGTCTCCTCGGCAGGCGTCCCGGCCTCTTCGAAGACCGCCTCGGGGAGGGCCAGCTCTTCGTCTTCCGGGGGGAAATCGTCGGCGCCGAGGCTCTCCGGGTCGATGAACGGAACGGCCTCGGCGGCGGGCGCTTCCAACAGTTCCTGCAGGGCCGCGACCCGCTCCGGACGCGGCGTGACCTGCAGGCCGGCGGCGACCTGGTCCATCATCCCGATCAGCGCCTCATGGGCCTGGCGGGCTTCCTCGAAGAACGCCGGGCTGACCGCCAGGCGGCCTTCCTCGACGGCATCGTAGAGCGCCAGCAAGGCCTGGCAGAGTTCTTCCACCTGCGGCAGCTCGGCATGCCGGGCGCCCTGGTCCAGAGCGCTGAGTTCCTCGCGCAGCGCGCTCAGCTCCTGGCGCTCCTGCGGATGCTCGTGCCAGCGCTCGAGCAAGTCCTCGGCGTCCAGCAGGATGTCCATGCCTTCGACGAGGAACGCCTCGATCAGCAACGGATCGCGGCGCTCGCCGGCATCGCTGTAGCGCTCGGCCTCGAGCGAGGCGATGCGCTCCTGGTGCAGTGCCTCGATACGCTCCAGCAGCGCATCGCTGCCGGGGATCGGGTTCAACGGCCGGTGCGCACCGACCTGTTCCAGGCCGATGCGGAACAGTTGCTCGGCGTCGTGCAGCAACTCGGCTTCGCGCAGGTCGAAGGCGAGCAGGTTGGACTTGTATTCCTTGACCAGTTTTTCCAGCGGCGTGGCGATCTCCGCGATCGGCAGGATGCCGGCCATGTGCGCGCTGCCCTTGAGGGTATGCAGGGCACGCTGCAAGGCATCGGTGACCGGCTGCGGCAGTTCGCGGGCGCAGTCGGCGAGGAAGCCGACCAGGGCCTCGAGATGGGTCTCCGCCTCGTTGGTGAAGATCTCCAGCAGTTGCGGATCGAGCAGTTCGACGTCGCTCTGCGCCTCGGCAGCGGCCTGCGGCGCGTCGGCCAATGGCGGCGCCTGGACGCCGTTCTCCAGGCTCGGCGGCTGCTCCGCCCCGGCCTCCGGCGGTACTCCGCCGTCGTCCGGCGCCGGCGGTTCCGGCAGCGGCTCGCCCTTGGCCAGGGCATGCGCGGTGGCCGCCAGCAGGTCGACATCGTCGCGCTGGCGCTGGGCATTGGCGGCGAACTCCTCGACCAGCTCCGGCAACAGGGCCACGACCTGGTCCACCACTCGCTGCACCGGCTCGCTGGCGGCGATGCTGCGATCGAGCACGCGGTTGAACAGGTTCTCTATCGACCAGGCCAGTTCGCCGATCACCAGGGCACGGACCATCCGTCCGCTGCCCTTGAGGGTATGGAAGGCACGGCGTACCTCGGTCAGCGCGTCGCGGTCGTCGTGGTCGGCTTTCCAGGCCGGCAGGTAGCGGCCGATGGTCTCCAGGACCTCGCCGGCCTCCTCGATGAAGACCTCGCGCAGTTCCTCGTCCACCGGCTCCTCGTCGGCCGGCGGCGGCAGCAGGCTGACCGGAACGTTCTGCGCCGGCGGGTTGATCGGCTGCACCGGCGCAGCCATCACCTCGGCCAGAGACAGGGCCGGCGCTGCGCTGGCGAGCGCCTCGGCGGCAGGCGGCGCCTCGGCCTCGGGCAATTGCACCTCGGGGAGATCGAGGTCGGAAAGATCCAGTTCCTCCAGGCTCGAGCCCTCCCAGGCGGACACCTCGCCCTCCACCTCCGGCAAGGCTACATCCAGCGGCAGCGGATCGAGCGCATCGAGAACCAGCTCCTGTTCAGCGGAGCCGTCGAAAGGCTCCAGCGCCGGCAACGGCTCGAGGCTTTCCAGCGGTGCGTCGAAGGACAGCGCCGGCTCCTCCAGGCTCAGATCCAACGTCTCGTCGGCCTGCGCCGGCTGCGCCAGGTCATCGCCGAGCCCCCACTGCTCCGGCAGCGACCAGTCCGCCAGGGCCGCCGGCCCGGAGGCCGGGGCCGCATCGGCGGGCAGGTCGAGGCCGGAGAGATCGATCTCGTCGAGGCTGAAATCGTCCAAGCTGCGGGCAGGCGCCGGGGTCGACTGCGGCTGGCCGCTCTCCTCGACCACCTCCGGCAACGCCGGCGGCACTTCGGCGGAATCGTCCAGCGGCAGGTCCAGGGCCAGGTCGAGGGACGGCTCGCCGGCGTCGGGCGCGACTTCGCCAAGGGTCCAGTTGTCGTCGCTGGCCAGCAGCGGGGCATCTTCCCTCGCCGCCTCGGCAGGAGCCGTGTCGGCGGGCGGTTGCTCCGCTGTCTCGGCGACCTCGACGACCGCCTCCGGCCTCACCGGCTCGGCAGCCGGGGACTCGATGGCAGCGGGCCCGGACAGGCCGGGCTCGGCCGGGGCCGACGAATTCGGTTTCAGCGTATAGCCGAGGTTCGCCAGGCTGTCCTCGGCGACGTCGAGGATCAGGTCGCTCTGGCTGGCATGGTCCTCGCTCAGGCGCTCCAGGTAATACTCGACGCTGGTGATGGCATCGGCCAGGGTATCCAGGCTCTGCCAGTCCGGCACCGCCTTGCGCGCCAGCAGCTGTTCCTGGATATAGCGGTTGCAGGTTTCCAGCAGGGTCGCGGCGCGCTCCAGCGGGATCATCGCCAGGCCGCCGCGGACTTGGGTCAGCAGCTCCGGCACGCGGGCCAGGTGCTCGTGGTTCCACTGCGAGGCGATGAACTCGATGATCGCGTCCTTGGCCTGCTCCAGACCGTTGCGCGCTTCCTTGATCACCAACTGGTGGATTTGCGCCACATCGGTGGTGGGCAGGCGGCTTTCCTCGCTGTTGCGCTCGTCGCCGGGACCGGCCATGCCGGCCAGGGTGGCCTCGACGTAGAGCAACGCGCCGGCGACGTCCATCAGGATCGCGTCGCTCGGCTCGCGGCGGCCCTGGGCCAGGGCGTGGATGACGTCCAACTGGTCGAGGATTACCTTGCGCGGTTGGCCGAAGCCGAGTACCGCCAGGGTATCGGCGATCTGCTTGAGCGGCGCCAGGAGGGCGTCCAGTTCCGAGGGGTGGCCACGGTCGCTGCGCACGAACAGGTCGAGGCTGTCCTTGATCCGCACCAGTTCCTCGCACAACGCACCGACCACCGAACGCATCGCGTCGCGGTCGGGTCCGGCGAGGCGGGCGCGCTCGGCATCCACCGTCTCGTGGTCGGGCAGCGCCTCGTCGAGGCGGTACTGTTCCTTCAGTGCGCGGATTCGCGGCGACTGCGAAGGCGCCTTGGCCACGTAGAACAGCAGGTTCTTCACCAGCTCGTCCGGCGCGGCCTGGTTCAGGCCGTCGGCGCCCTGCTCGACCAGGCGCTTGAGTTCGCGGTCGAGCTGGCGCAGCAGGGTGCGCACCGAGGCGCTGTTGACCACGCTACCGTTGGCCAGGCCCTCGACCAGGCCGGAAGCGATGCTCCACAGCGGCCCCAGCGGTGCCTCGCGGCACAGGCCCTCCAGGCGCGCATAGACACGCGCCAGGTAGCCGAGGCTGGTCGCCACGTCCTGGTTGCGCAGCAGGCCGACCAGGGCCATCTGCTGGGTCTGGCGCAGCTTGCGCAGCAAGCCGCCGAGTTCGTCGGTGCGCAGTTGCGCGATGGCCTCGCCGTCCAGTTGCGGCTGGCGCTGCGACAGGTCGGGCGCGAACAGGCTGGTTTCCGAGAGCAGCTTCTCGCCGCGCGCGGCGCGCAGGTCGTTGAGCAGCGGCAGGACCACCATCGGCAGGTCGCGCCGGGCGGTCTGGATCCGGTCGAGGTAGACCGGCAGTTGCAGGATCGCCTGCATCAGCACTTCCAGGGCCTCGCCCTGGTTCGGCACGCGACCGTCCAGCAAGGCCTGGACCAACTGCTCCATTTCCTCGGCGAGCAGGGCCGCGCCGTAGAACTCGACCATCTGCAGGGTGCCCTGCACCTGGTGCACGTAGGTCAGGCAGAACCGCATGCGGGTCGGGTCCTGCGGGTTCTCGACGAACGCTTCCAGCGCCTGGCGCGCCTGTTTCAGGGTTTCGGCGATCTCGCCTTTCACCCATTCCAGAGCGACGTAGTCGTGCCGGTCACCCATAGCCACTCCATTCATGTGCCTGAGTACCCCTTACGGGTAAAGGCCAGGACCCGCTCGTCGGCGACCGGCTCGAGCTCCGGATGGCTCCAGTCGACCACTTCGCCGACCCCGATCACCAGCAAGCCTCCCGGCGCCAGCCGTTCGGCCAACCGGTTGAGGATCTCGCGCCGTCGCCAGCGACGGAAGTAGATCAGCAGGTTCTGACAAAAAATCACGTCCATGCCGGACCAGGGCGCCTTCGCCAGGTCCAGCACATTCAGCCGGGCGCAGCAGACGCGCTCGGTCAGTATCGTTTTCACGCTGAAGCTGCCGTCGGCCTGGCGTTCGCAATAGCGTTCGACCAGTCCGGCCTCCAGTTGCTCCAGCTTGCGGGCCGGATAGTTCGCCTGCCGCGCCCGCTGCAGGGCGTGAAGGCTGATATCCGTCCCGGTGACGCCGAAAAAATCTTCCCGTTCCTGCCCGCGCAACGCCTGCGCGGCGCACATCGCCAGCGAGTAGGGTTCCTCGCCGCTGGAGCAGCCGACGCTCCACAGGGCCCAGGGCCGCGGCATGCCTTCGCGGCGCAGGCGCTCGCCCAGGTAGCGCTCGAGCAGCTCGAAAGACGGGGGATGACGGAAAAAACGGGTTTCCTGGACGGTCAGGCGGTCCAGCAGGGTCGCCCACTCCACTGCGCCACGCGGACCGTCGGTCACTTGGCGGTAGTAGCTGTGGTAGTCGCCGATGCCCAGTTCACGCATGCGCGCGGTCAGGCTGGCCTGCAGGAACGTCCGGCGCTGCTCGTTGAGCACCACGCCGGTGCGGTTCTCCAACAGGACCTGCCAGTCGCGGAACTCCGCTGCCGACATATCGGCCAGCGGCTGCAGTGACCAGACGCCGTTCGCCTGCATGCCGTGCCCCTCGTCCAAGGTGTCGACGCGGCGCCCGCCAGGCGGCCGCCGCGCCTATGCTCAGGCCTGCTCCACGCCCTCCGGCAGTTTGAAGCCGGATACCGAGTTGCGCATCTCGCTCGCCATCTTCGCCAGGTTGCCGATGCTCCGCGCGGTGGCGGTGGTACCGGCGGAGGTCTGCGAGGTGATCTCCTGAATGACGTTCATGGTGTTGGAAATGTGGCCGGCCGACGATGCCTGCTGACGGGCGGCGTTGGAGATGTTCTGGATCAGTGCCGCGAGGGTCTTGGATACCTTCTCGATCTCCTCCAGGGCCACACCGGCGTCCTGGGCCAGGCGCGCGCCGCGGACCACCTCGGAGGTGGTCTGCTCCATCGAGATCACCGCTTCGTTGGTGTCGGTCTGGATGGTCTTCACCAGCGCCTCGATCTGCTTGGTCGCCGCCGAGGAACGTTCCGCCAGTCGCTGTACCTCGTCCGCTACCACGGCGAAGCCGCGGCCCGCGTCCCCAGCCATCGACGCCTGGATCGCGGCGTTCAGGGCGAGGATGTTGGTCTGGTCGGCGATGTCGTTGATCAGGCTGACGATGTCGCCGATCTCCTGGGACGATTCGCCGAGGCGCTTGATTCGCTTCGAGGTGTCCTGGATCTGCTCGCGGATGTTGTCCATGCCGGTGATGGTGTTGTGCACCACCTCGTTGCCCTTGTTGGCAATGGCTACCGAACGTTCCGCTACCGCCGAGGATTCCGAGGCGTTCGCCGATACCTGGTCGATCGACACCGCCATTTCGTTGATCGCCGCCGAGGCGCCGGCGATTTCCTGCGCCTGGTGCTCGGAGGCTTCGGCCAGGTGCATCGCGGTGGACTGGGTTTCCTGGGCCGCTGCGGCCACCTGCACGGCGGTCTGGTTGATGGTCTCCACCAGTTCGCGGAGCTGGTCGATGGAGTAGTTGATCGAGTCGGCGATGGCGCCGGTGAAGTCCTCGGTCACGGTCGCGGCCACGGTCAGGTCGCCGTCCGCGAGGTCGGCGATCTCGTCGAGCAGACGCAGGATCGCGGCCTGGTTGCGGTCGTTCTTCTCAGCGGTCTCGGCCAGCCGGCGGTTGGTCTCGCGCACCATCACCAGGCCGATCAGGATGATCGAGGCCAGGGCCAGGGCGCCGAGGACGTAACCGGCGAACAGGTTGATGCTACGCCCGCCGGCCAGGTTCTCGAAGCCGTCGGCCAGTTGCGAGGCTTTGTCCAGCAGGGTCTGCGAAACGCTGAAGATGTTGTTCGCCGCTTCCCGGACCTGGAACAGGTCGGGCGAGGTCTCGAGGATCTCGTCCACCGAACCGGAGACGAACTCGAAGAGTTCGGCGATCTCGTTCAGGCGATCCACCGCCTCGGCGTTGGTCACCTTGGAGATGCTCATCGCCGCGTTGCCTTCCTGCATGCCCTTCAGTACGCGGCCGAACAGGCTGGCGTCGCGGCCGAAGCTGTCGGCGGCCTGCACCGAGTTCTCGTCGCCGGCCAGCACCTTGTTCACCGAGCCGAGGATACGTTCGGCGAGCAGCGACTGGCGCTGGGCGACCGCGACCTGGTCGGCCGGGGCACCGTTCTCCAGCAGGATGTCGACCACCTCTTCGTATTCCACCTGCAGCTGCGGGATGGTTTCGGCGAGGGTCGAGGCCACCTGGTGCAGGGACAGTACGGTCTGTTCGCTGGCGAGGATGGAGTCGGCGTTCTTGCGCAGGCCGTCCCAGTCCTGCTGCACCACGTCCATCTGCGGCTTCACCGCTTCGGGGCTGGGCGGCAGGGATGTGCTCTCGTCGCCGTTGACCAGGATGTTCCAGCGTTTCTCGAAGTCGTTGCGCGCATCCTTCAGGAGCTTGAACGCCTCGCCCTTGCCCGCCGCCGCTTCGGTGGCGTTCTTCGCGATCCGCTGCGACAGGACGCGCAGTTCGCCGGCATGGCCGATGTACTGCTTGTCATGGTTCGACTGGGTGTTGAGGTAGGCAAAGTTGGCGAACAGCAACACGATCGAGACGATGAGGACGATGAACAGCCCCGCGATCACCGAGCTGCTGCGCATGCCCGCGAAAAGATTGCCTGCGTTGATTTTCTTCATATTTGGCCCCCGCCCGGACCGACCACGATTACGATTTCCATGTCACGACACGGGCCGGCAGACCGGCCCAACCGGTGAAGCTGTTTATACGGCGACGTCGAGGAAGCCCTGGTGTTGCGCCAGCGCATGCGGGCTGAACACCAGCCACGGCTGCTCTCGATGGAAGACGCCATGAATGAAGGGTTGCAGTGCCGCTTCTAGTGGCGGCAGCTGTTCGCTGAAGGTGTCCACCGGGAAGTGCTGCATGCCGAACACCTCATCGACGATGAGGCCGGCGAACACGTCCAGGTGCTCCACCACCAGCACCCGCCGCTGCTTGCGCAAGGGCGACAGTTCGGTGCCGAGGAAACCGCAGAGGTCCATGATCGGCAGCAGGCGGCCACGTACGTTGGCCACCCCCTTGACCCAGGTCTTCACGCCCGGCAGCTGGGTGTAGCGCGGTTCGTGCAGGACTTCGCCGACCTCCCCCATGGGGGCGACGAAGAACCGCCCGCCCATGCGGAAGCCGATCCCGCTCCAGCTCTGCACCGCCTCCTGCTGGGCCGGCAGGCCGGCGGCCAGGCGTCGGCAGCGCTGATCGATGTCGACGAGGAGCTGGAAGGGGGTCTGAACGTCCGACATGCGGGGCCTGGTCTTTCCGGGGTCAGGGTGAGCGATGCGCTGCGACGGGCTCAGCCCGCCAGCACCGCATTGATGGTTTTCAGCAGGGTCTCTTCGTCCACCGGCTTGGTCAGGTAGTCGCGAGCGCCCTGGCGCTTGCCCCAGACCTTGTCGGTCTCCTGGTCCTTGGTGGTGACGATGATCACCGGGATGGCGCTGGTCTCGGCGTCCTTGGTCAATTGACGGGTCGCCTGGAAGCCGTTGAGGCCGGGCATGACGATGTCCATCAGGACCACGTCGGGCTTTTCCTGGCGGGCCAGGGCGACGCCGTCGCCGCCGTTCTCGGCCTTGAGTACCTGGTGACCATGCTTTTCCAGCATGGCGGTCAGCTTGTACATCTCGGTCGGAGAGTCATCAACAATCAAAATACGAGCCATGGGATCCCCATCACGAAATAAGCATCAACGGCCATGCGGCCGGATATCAGGAAACGGCGTCCACCGGGGTGAAGCTGGGTACGTGTGCCTTGATCGCGCCCAGCAGCTCTTCCTTGCTGAACGGCTTGGTGAGGTACTGGTCGGAGCCGACGATGCGCCCCTTGGCCTTGTCGAACAGGCCGTCCTTGGAGGACAGCATGATCACCGGGGTGGACTTGAACGCGCTGTTGTTCTTGATCAGGGCGCAGGTCTGATAGCCATCCAGGCGCGGCATCATGATGTCGACGAAAATGATGTTCGGATGGGTATCGGCGATCTTCGCCAGGGCATCGAAGCCGTCGATTGCCGTGATCACGTCGCAACCGACCTTTTTCAGCAGTGTTTCGGCGGTGCGACGAATCGTTTTCGAATCGTCGATCACCATCACTTTCAAACCGTCGGATTGCTGTTCCATGTTCGCCCTATATCGACTCGGTGAATCATTCTTCTGTGTTTTCTTCAGTGCGCTAACGCCCTGTCACCGACGGGCTGCGACCCAATCGCGGGCCTTTTTAGCACACTCGACGCAACTCTATCCATAATGCCCGGAACAGGCCGGCTTTTTCCTTGACCAAGCGCAAACGGGGCGCCAACCTGAGCGTCAAACCCGCTTGCCACGCGGCCTCCCCGCCGCGACCGGACAACCCACCCCCTTTCGGAGGAATTCCCATGAGCGTACGCCTCGGGATCGTCATGGACCCCATCGCGCGCATCAACTTCAAGAAGGACAGCTCGCTCGCCATGCTGCTGGCTGCCCAGGCCCGCGGCTGGTCGCTGTTCTACATGGAACAGCAGGACCTCTACCAGAAGGCCGGCGTCGCGCGTGGACGCATGCGCCCGCTGAAGGTCTTCAACGATGCCTCCCGCTGGTTCGAACT
Source organism: Pseudomonas sp. CP-1 (assembly GCF_021213715.1). Taxonomy (NCBI): domain Bacteria; kingdom Pseudomonadati; phylum Pseudomonadota; class Gammaproteobacteria; order Pseudomonadales; family Pseudomonadaceae; genus Pseudomonas; species Pseudomonas sp. CP-1. The sequence continues at coordinate 115,011 of NZ_JAJQKY010000005.1, read as the reverse complement.
GGAAGCGGAAAGCGACCAACCGCTGCACGAACTGGACGTGATCCTGATGCGCAAGGACCCGCCCTTCGATAACGAATTCGTCTATTCGACCTACCTGCTGGAACAGGCCGAGCGTGCCGGCGCCCTGGTGGTGAACCGGCCGCAGAGCCTGCGCGACTGCAACGAGAAGTTCTTCGCCACGCAGTTCACCCAGTGCACTCCGCCGACGATGGTCAGCCGGCGATCCGATATTCTGCGCGAGTTTGCCGCCGAGCATCGTGACATCATTCTCAAACCCCTGGACGGAATGGGCGGTTCGTCGATATTTCGTCACCGCGAAGGCGACCCGAACCTCTCGGTGATCCTCGAGACCCTCACCCAGCATGGCAGCCAGCAGATCATGGCGCAGCGCTATCTGCCGGAAATCAAGGACGGCGACAAACGCATCCTGATGATCGACGGCGAACCGGTGCCCTACTGCCTGGCGCGCATCCCCGCCCAGGGCGAGACCCGCGGCAACCTCGCCGCCGGCGGCCGCGGCGTGGCCCAGCCGCTGAGCGAGCGCGACCGCTGGATCGCCGCCGAGGTCGGCCCGTACCTGCGCGAGCGCGGCCTGCTGTTCGTCGGCCTCGACGTGATCGGCAATTATCTGACGGAAATCAATGTCACCAGCCCGACCTGCATCCGCGAGATCGACCAGGCCTTCGACACCCGAATCGGCGACAAGCTGATGGACGCCATCGCCGCCCAGCTGGCTGCCCGCTGAATCGCGCGGGCGGGCCTCGGTCCGCCCGCCTCGGCCCGGCCGATGCGCCACGGCGAGCGACCGCGTGTCCAAGGCGCGGAGTGCGTCATAGACTTTTCCGCCCCCCATCGGCAGACTTCGCCCCACGCCAGCCACCACGATCCGCAATGAACGCCGCCGTCCTCAAGTCCCCCTCCGCCGCTGCCGGCGTCCGCCCGGCGGACCGTTTGGGCTTCACCCTGTTCATCGCAGCCATCCTGCACGTCGCCTTCATCCTCGGGGTGGGCTTCTCCATGCCCGCGCCGAGCCAGATCAGCAAGACCCTGGAAATCACCCTGGCCACCTTCAAGAGCGACAAGGCGCCGGAGAAGGCCGACTACCTCGCGCAGATGAACCAGCAGGGCAGCGGAACCCTGGAGCACAAGGCCGCGCCGAAGACCACCGAGGTCGCGCCGTTCCAGGACAACCAGGTGAAGAAAGTCGCGCCGCCGGCTACGCCGAAGCAGGCCAGGAGCGAAGAGGCGCCCAAGGCCGCGGTGACCACCACCCGCCAGCGCCAGCAGAAGGCACCGAGCAAGACCCAGGCACAGAAGGCCGAGCAGGTCGCCAAGCCGGCGCCGCATTTCGACTCAACCCAGCTGTCGGCGGAAATCGCCAGCCTCGAGGCCGACCTGGCCAAGGAGCAGCAGGCCTACGCCAAGCGCCCGCGCATCCACCGCCTGAGCGCCGCCTCGACCATGCGCGACAAGGGCGCCTGGTACAAGGAAGACTGGCGCAAGAAGATCGAACGCATCGGCAACCTCAACTACCCCGACGAGGCCCGCCGGCAGAAGCTCTACGGCAGCCTGCGGCTGCTGGTGTCGATCAACCGCGACGGCACCATCTACGAGGTGCAGGTGCTGGAGTCTTCCGGCGAGCCGATCCTCGACCAGGCCGCCCAGCGCATCGTCCGCCTGGCCGCGCCCTATGCGCCGTTCAGCGGCGACCTGGCCGACATCGACCGGCTGGAGATCATCCGTACCTGGCGCTTCGAACGCGGCGACCGGCTGTCCAGCAAGTAGCGCCGGCAAGGCTGGCTTTCTCGCGTCCGAAGCAGGACACTAGCGGCCATGAAACAGAGCAGCCCAACCTACCTCAAGCATCATTTCCTGATCGCCATGCCGCACATGGCCGACCCCAATTTCGCCCAGACCGTGACCTACCTGGTCGAACACAACGAGCAGGGCGCCATGGGCCTGGTGATCAACCGTCCCAGCGGCCTCAACCTGGCGGAAGTCCTCGAACAGCTCAAGCCGGACGCCCTGCCGCCGGCGCGCTGCCAGCACATCGACATCTACAACGGCGGCCCGGTGCAGACCGACCGCGGCTTCGTCCTCCATCCCAGCGGCCTGAGCTACCAGTCGACCCTGGAACTGGGCGAGCTGGCGATGTCCACCTCGCAGGACGTGCTGTTCGCCATCGCCGCCGGCACCGGCCCGGAAAAGAGCCTGATCAGCCTCGGCTATGCCGGCTGGGAAGCCGGCCAGCTGGAGGCCGAGCTGAGCGACAACGCCTGGCTGACCTGCCCGGCGGACCCGGCGATCCTCTTCGACCTGCCGGCCGAGGAGCGCCTCAGCGCCGCCGCCGCGCGCCTGGGCGTCAACCTCAGCCTGCTCACCGCCCAGGCCGGTCACGCCTGATGGCCAGCGACAAGCCGCTGCGCCTGCTGCTGGGCTTCGACTACGGCACCCGGCAGATCGGCGTCGCCGTCGGCCAGGCGGTGACCGGCCAGGCCCGCGAGCTGTGCGTATTGAAGGCGCAGAACGGCGTGCCGGACTGGAACCGGGTGGAAGCGCTGATCAAGGAATGGCAGCCGGACGCCATCGTCGTCGGCCTGCCGCTGAACATGGACGGCAGCCCAAGCGAGATGAGCGAGCGCGCGGAAAAGTTCGGCCGCCGCCTCAACGGCCGTTTCAACCTGCCGGTCTTTACCCACGACGAACGCCTCACGACCTATGCCGCCAAGGGCGAGCGCCTGGCCCAGGGCCAGCGCGACGGCTACCGCGAGCGACCGGTGGACGCCCTGGCCGCCGCCCTGCTGCTGGAAGGCTGGCTGGCCGAACACCCGGATTGACCCATGGCAGCCGGCACGCCGCCGGTTGCCATTATGCTTTCGCCACCGCGGGCGCCTCCCTACAGCGGGCTCTCCCGGCGGCCATCCCATCGATGTCAGCGAGGAGCCACCATGAGCCTACCCAATCCCGCCGAACTCCTGCCGCGCATGGCCAGCGACCTGCGCGCCCATCTCGCCGAGCGCGGCATCGAGCGGCCGCGCTTCGTCGGCATCCATACCGGCGGCATCTGGGTCGCCGAGGCGCTGCTGAGGGAACTGGGCAACCAAGAGCCGCTGGGCACCCTCGACGTCTCCTTCTACCGCGACGACTTCACCCAGAACGGCCTGCATCCGCAGGTCCGCCCGTCGGCGCTGCCGTTCGAGATCGACGGCCAGCACCTGGTACTGGTGGACGACGTGCTGATGAGCGGCCGCACCATCCGCGCCGCGCTCAACGAACTGTTCGACTACGGCCGTCCGGCCAGCGTGACCCTGGTCTGCCTGCTCGACCTGAACGCCCGGGAGTTGCCTATCCGCCCCGACGTGGTCGGCCAGACCCTGTCCCTGGGTCGCGATGAACGGGTAAAATTGGTCGGTCCCGCACCGCTCGCCCTCGAGCGCAAGGTCCTTTCCTCCGCTTCCTGATCCTCTTCACTAGGGCCTGCCCCATGCCGACAGACGCCAAGCGCCCGCTGCAGCTCAACGACCAGGGCCAGCTGCGCCACTTCATCTCGCTCGACGGATTGCCCCGCGAGCTGCTCACCGAAATCCTCGATACCGCCGATTCCTTCCTGGAGGTCGGCGCCCGCGCGGTGAAAAAGGTCCCGCTGCTGCGCGGCAAGACCGTCTGCAACGTGTTCTTCGAGAACTCCACGCGCACCCGCACCACCTTCGAGCTGGCCGCCCAGCGGCTGTCGGCCGACGTGATCAGCCTGAACGTATCCACCTCTTCCACCAGCAAGGGCGAGACGCTCACCGACACCCTGCGCAACCTGGAGGCGATGGCCGCCGACATGTTCGTGGTGCGCCACAGCGACTCGGGCGCGGCGCACTTCATCGCCGAGCACGTCAGCCCCAACGTGGCGGTGATCAACGGCGGCGACGGCCGCCACGCGCACCCCACCCAGGGGATGCTCGACATGCTGACCATCCGCCGGCACAAAGGGAACTTCGAGCAGCTATCGGTGGCGATCGTCGGCGATATCCTGCATTCGCGAGTAGCCCGTTCGAACATGCTGGCGCTCAAGACCCTGGGTTGCCCGGACATCCGCGTGATCGCCCCGCGCACCCTGTTGCCGATCGGACTGGAAGAGCAGTACGGCGTGCGCGTGTTCACCAACGCCGACGAAGGCCTGAAGGACGTCGACGTGGTGATCATGCTGCGCCTGCAACGCGAGCGCATGCAGGGTGGCCTGCTACCCAGCGAGGGCGAGTTCTTCAAGCTCTACGGCCTGACCGAGAAGCGCCTGAAGCTGGCCAAGCCGGATGCCATCGTCATGCACCCTGGCCCGATCAACCGTGGCGTGGAGATCGAGTCGGCGGTGGCCGACGGTGCCCAGTCGGTGATCCTCAACCAGGTCACCTACGGCATCGCCATCCGCATGGCGGTGCTGTCCATGGCCATGAGCGGCCAGAACACCCAACGCCAGCTGGAACAGGAGGACGCCGAATGACCATCAGTATCCGAGGCGCCCGCGTCATCGACCCGGCCAGCGGCCTGGACCAGGTCGGCGACCTCCACATCGAGGCTGGCAAGATCGTCGCCATCGGCGCCGCGCCGGCCGGCTTCAGCGCCCAGAAGACCCTCGACGGCGCCGGCCTGGTGGCCGCGCCGGGACTGGTCGACCTCAGCGTCGCCCTGCGCGAGCCGGGCTACGGACGCAAGGGCAACGTCGAAAGCGAGACCCGCGCCGCCGCGGCCGGCGGCACCACCAGCCTGTGCTGCCCGCCCTACACCCGGCCGGTGCTGGACACCCCGGCGGTGGCCGAGCTGATCCTCGACCGCGCCCGCGAGGCCGGCAACGCCAAGGTCTACCCCATCGGCGCGCTGACCCGCGGCTTCGGCGGCGAGCAACTGTCGGAACTGGTGGCCCTGCGCGACACCGGTTGCGTGGCCTTCACCAATGGCCTGCATGGCTTCGCCAGCAACCGCATCCTGCGGCGCGCCCTGGAGTACGCGGCGACCTTCGACCTGACGGTGATCTTCACCTCGCAGGACACCGATCTCGCCGAAGGCGGCCTCGCCCACGAAGGCCCGACCGCCAGCTTCCTCGGCCTCGCGGGGATCCCGGAAACCGCCGAGACCGTGGCCCTGGCCCGCAACCTGCTGCTGGTGGAACAGAGCGGCGTGCGCGCGCACTTCAGCCAGTTGACCAGCGCCCGCGGCATCGAACTCGTCGCCCAGGCCCAGGCCCGTGGCCTGCCGGTGACCTGCGACGTGGCGCTGTACCAGTTGATCCTCACCGACGAAGCGCTGGTGGGCTTCTCCAGCCTCTACCACGTGCAACCGCCGCTGCGCACCAAGGCCGACCGCGAAGCCCTGCGCGAGGCGGTGAAGAACGGCGTGGTACAAGCCATCGCCAGCCACCACCAACCCCACGAGGCGGACGCCAAGAACGCGCCGTTCGCCGCCACCGAGCCGGGCATCAGCGGCGCCGAGCTGCTGCTGCCGCTGGCGATGACGCTGGTGCAGGACGGCCTGCTCGACCTGCCGACCCTGCTCGCCCGCCTCTCCCACGGCCCGGCCCAGGCCCTGCGCCTGCCTGCCGGGCGCCTGGCGGTGGGCCAGGCCGCCGACCTGGTGCTGTTCGACCCGCAGGGTTCGACCCTGGCCGGTGAGAGCTGGTACTCGAAGGGGCAGAACAGCCCGTTCGTCGGTCACTGCCTGCCGGGACGAGTGCGCTACACCCTGGTGGACGGACACCTGACCCACGAGGGTTGATCCCTGCCACCATGAAAGAGCCCGCCATCCGGCGGGCTTTTTCATCTTCGCGTTCGCGATTCCGGGGGCGTATCCGTTGCCGGGGCGGGCGCCCTATCCCAGCCTCTGCCACCAACCCGCCTCAACGGCAGGGCGAATAACGCGGAGCGTTATCCGCCGAGGCATGCTCGCCGGGAACACCCGATGGCCGGCAGCCGTGCCGGTCGGCGCCGCTCCCTGCGGAGCCTCAGATCTTCGCCAGCGCCTGCGCGAGGTCGGTCTGCAGGTCCTCCAGCGCCTCGACGCCCACCGACAGGCGGATCAGTGAGTCACCGATGCCCAGTTCGGCGCGGGTTTCCGCCGGGATGCTGGCGTGGGTCATGATCGCCGGATGCTCGATCAGGCTTTCCACCCCGCCCAGGCTCTCCGCCAGGGAGAAGATCCGCACGTTCTCCAGGAAGCGCCGAGAGCCGGCCAGGTCGCAACGCAGGTCGAGGGAGATCATCCCGCCGAAGCCACGCATCTGCCGTTTCGCCAGCTCATGCTGCGGGTGCGAAGCCAGGCCGGGGTAGTAGACCCGCGCCACCTGCGGCTGGCGCTCCAGCCACTGGGCCAGGGCCAGGGCGTTGCTGCAATGGCGCTCCATGCGCAGCGCCAGGGTCTTCACCCCACGCAGGGTGAGGAAGGCGTCGAACGGCCCGGAGATGGCGCCCACCGAGTTCTGCAGGAAGCCCAGGCGCTCGCGCAGGTCCGGGTTGTCGCCGACGATGGCGATGCCGCCGATCACGTCGGAATGGCCGTTCAGGTACTTGGTGGTGGAGTGCACCACCACGTCGAAGCCCAGTTCCAGGGGGCGCTGGATGTAGGGACTGGCGAAGGTGTTGTCGGCCACGCTGATGATGCCGCGGGCGCGGCAGAGCTGGGCGATGGCGCGCAGGTCGGTGAGGCGCAGCAGCGGGTTGCTCGGGGTTTCCACCCAGACCATGCGGGTTTCCGGGGTCAGCGCGGCCTCGAAGGCCTGCAGGTCGGTCGGGTCGACGAAGCTGAAGCGATGCCCGGCGCTGCGCCGGCGGACCCGCTCGAACAGGCGGAAGGTACCGCCGTAGAGGTCATTGCCGGAAACGATGTGGGAACCGGCGTCGAGCAATTCCAGCACCGAAGAGATCGCCGCCAGGCCGGAGGCGAAGGCGAAGGCCTGGGCGCCGCCCTCGAGGTCGGCCACGCAGCGCTCCAGGGCCCAGCGGGTCGGGTTGTGCGAGCGGCCGTAGTCGAGCCCCTTGTGTACCCCGGGGCTTTCCTGGATATAGGTGGAGTTGGCGTAGATCGGCGGCATGATCGCGCCGGTCGAGGGATCGGGGGCCTGCCCGGCGTGGATGACCCGGGTCGCAAAGGCCTGGGCCGGGGCGTCGGGATGCTGGTCGTGCTGGCTCATGCGAGCTTTCTCCGCAAATGGTTCAACAGGTCGAAACGGGTGATCAGGCCGTGGAAGCCGCTGGCATCGGCAACGATCGCCACCAGGCCGCGGTCCAGGACCGCCTGCAACTGGGCCAGGCTGGCGCCGGGCGCGAGGGTCTCCGGCGCGGCGTTCATCGCGCTGCTTACCGCATCGCGGAAGCGTGGCGCGTCGGCGTGGACACCGAGCAGGATATCCGACTCGTCGATCACACCGACCAGTTTTCCATCGTCCAGCACCGGCAATTGCGAAACATCGGCCAGGCGCATGCGCTGGAAGGCGGTGAGCAGGGTGTCGTCCGGACCGACGCTGATCACCCGGCCCTCCTCGAAGCGCCGCGCGATGATGTCGCGCAGGTCGCCGTAGTGCTTGCGTTGCAGCAGGCCCTGGTCGGTCATCCACTGGTCGTTGTAGATCTTCGACAGGTAGCGGGTGCCGGTGTCGCAGACGAAGCTGACCACCCGCTTCGGCTCCTTCTGCTCGCGGCAGAAGCGCAGCGCCGCGGCCAGCAGGGTGCCGGTGGAGGAGCCGCCGGGAATGCCCTCGACGCGCAACAGTTCGCGGGCCATGGCGAAGCTTTCCTCGTCGCTGATGGAATAGGCATGGCGCACGCTGGAGAGGTCGGCGATGGCCGGTACGAAGTCCTCGCCGATGCCCTCCACCGCCCAGGAACCCGGCGTACCCAGGGTGCCGGAGCGGGAGTACTCGGCCATGATCGAGCCCTCGGGGTCGGCGAGCACCATCTCCAGCTCCGGCTGGACCTTCTGGAAGAACCGGGTAAGGCCGGTCAGGGTACCGGAGGAGCCGACGCCGACGACGATGGCGTCGAGATCGTGGCCGGTCTGCGCCCAGAGCTCCGGGCCGGTGCCGCACTCGTGGGCCAGCGGGTTGGCCGGGTTGTTGAACTGGTCGGCGAAGAATGCGCCGGGAATGTCCTGCGCCAGGCGCGCGGCAACGTCCTGGTAGTACTCCGGATGGCCCTTGCCGACGTCCGAGCGGGTGATGTGCACCTCGGCGCCCATGGCGCGCAGGTGCAGGACCTTCTCGGTGGACATCTTGTCCGGCACCACCAGCACCACCCGGTAGCCCTTGGCGCGGCCGACCAGGGCCAGGCCGAGACCGGTGTTGCCGGCGGTGGCCTCGACGATGGTGCCACCGGGCCGCAGGCGGCCGTCACGCTCGGCGGCCTCGATCATGGCGACACCGATGCGATCCTTGATGGAGCCGCCGGGGTTCTGCGATTCGAGCTTGAGGAACAGGGTGCAGGGGCCGGTATCGAAGCGCGTCACGCGAACCAGCGGGGTGTTGCCGATCAGGTCGAGCACGGCGGGGCGTGAGTCGGAAGTCATCTTTTCTCCTTTCGGTGTTTCCGCACGGAGCGATACGGTGCGCGGCCTCGTGAGCCATTGCACCTATCCGTTCTGGGGCTTGCAGACCATAGGGGCTGGCGCGCGCGGGCGCCAATAACCTACAGGTAGAACGTTAGAACCTTTGGTTCCTTAAGTCCCGCCGGAGGAATTCCCTGCCGACCGCGGCGACACCCATGAAAAAGCCCGCCGGATGGCGGGCTTCTCGCGTCTGGCGACGAGCCTCAGATGCGCTGCGGCCCGTTGCGCTCGGACACCTGTCCGTTGAGGGTCCAGAAGTCGTAGAGCACGCCGAGGAAGAACAGGCCGCCGGTGAACAGGTAGATGATCCCGGTGATCCACTTGCCCATGTACATCCTGTGCACGCCGAGCACGCCGAGGAAGGTCAGCAGGATCCAGGCCACGTTGTAGTCCAGGTTGCCGCCCTGGAAGCGCCGGTCGGCCTCGCGGTCCATCGACGGGATGAGGAACAGGTCGATGATCCAGCCGATGAAGAACAGGCCGAAGGTGAAGAACCAGATCGTCCCGGTGATCGGCTTGCCGTAATAGAAGCGGTGCGAACCGGTGAAACCGAAGATCCACAGCAGGTAGCCGATGGCCTTGCTATGGGTGTCGTGCTGTTGAGTCATGCGTCCCCCCTCGTTCCGTGCGCGGCTGCGGCCGCGCCTGAGCCGCAGGTTAGCGGAGCGGCGGACGCCGCGCCAGAGCGGCCCGGCGCATGACAGTTTTGCAATTGCCTATCCTGTAGGCTGGTGCTGCCGCCACCGCCCCACAGGAGCCGCCATGAGCGCCGGACACGAGCACAGCTTCGCCCAGACCAACTCGACCCGCCTGAAATGGGCGTTGCTGCTGACCGGAAGCTTCCTCGTCGCCGAGGTCGTCGGCGGCATCCTCACCGGCAGCCTGGCGCTGATCTCCGATGCCGCGCACATGCTCACCGACGCCGTGGCCCTGGCCATCGCCCTGGCCGCGATCAACATCGCCAGGCGCCCGACCAACGATCGCCTGACCTACGGCTACCACCGCTTCGAGATCCTCGCCGCGGCGTTCAACGCCTTCCTGCTGTTCGGCGTGGCCTTCTATATCCTCTACGCGGCCTACGAGCGGCTCAACCAGCCGGCGGAGATCCAGTCCGTGGGCATGCTGGTGATCGCCGTGCTCGGTCTGCTGGTGAACCTGGCCAGCATGCGCCTGCTGGCGCCGGCCCAGGGCAACAGCCTGAACGTCAAGGGCGCCTACCTGGAGGTCTGGAGCGACATGCTCGGCTCGCTGGGGGTGATCGTCGCCGCGATCGTGATCCGTTTCACCGGCTGGGCCTGGGTCGACTCGCTGGTGGCGGTGCTGATCGGTTTCTGGGTCCTGCCGCGCACCTGGATCCTGCTGCGCGAGAGCCTGCATGTGTTGCTCGAAGGGGTGCCGAAGGAAATCCAGTTGGCCGAGCTGCGCGAAGCGCTGCTGGGGATTCCCGGCGTGACCGGGCTGCACGACCTGCATGTGTGGTCGATCACCAGCGGCAAGATCAGCCTGACCAGCCATCTGGTCTACGACCCGGCCCTGGTCGACGCCGAGGCGCTGCTGGGAACGGTGAAGGCGCTGCTGCACGACCGCTACGAGATCGAACACAGCACCCTGCAACTGGAAACCTCGGCCTGCGCCCAGGCCGAGGAGCCGCTGGCCTACTGAAGACGGTTCAGCGGAAGCGCCGGCCGGCAGGGTCGTCGTCGGTGATTTCCAGGCTCAGGCCCTGGGTCAGGTTCGACAGGTGGTCGGCGTCGCTTTCCGAACCGAGCTTGATCATCAGGCGCAGGTCGTTGGCCGAGTCGGCGTGGGCCAGGGCGTCCTCGTAGGTGATCTCGCCCTGGGTGTAGAGCTGGTACAGCGCCTGGTCGAAGGTCTGCATGCCCTGCTCGGTGGAGCGCTTCATCAGCGGCTTCAGCTCGTGCACCTCGCCCTTGCGGATCAGGTCGGCGGCCAGCGGGGTGTTCAGCAGCACCTCGATCACCGCCCGCCGCCCCTTGCCGTCGGGGGTCGGCACCAGTTGCTGGGCGACGATGGCCTTGAGGTTCAGCGACAGGTCCATCCACACCTGGCCATGACGGTCGGCCGGGAAGAAGTGGATGATCCGCTCCAGCGCCTGGTTGGCGTTGTTCGCGTGCAGGGTCGCCAGGCACAGGTGGCCGGTCTCGGCGAAGGCCACGGCATGGTCCATGGTCTCCCGCGAGCGCACCTCGCCGATCATGATCACGTCCGGCGCCTGGCGCAGGGTGTTCTTCAGCGCCACCTCGAAGGAGTCGGTGTCCAGCCCCACCTCGCGCTGGGTGACGATGCAGCCCTGGTGCTGGTGGATGTACTCGATCGGGTCCTCGATGGAGATGATGTGCCCGGTGGAGTTCTTGTTGCGGTAGCCGATCATCGCCGCCAGCGAGGTGGACTTGCCGGTGCCGGTGGCGCCGACGAAGATCACCAGGCCGCGCTTGGTCAGCGCCAGCTTCTTGAGGATTTCCGGGAGCTTCAGCTCTTCCAGGGTCGGGATGTTGGTCTCGATCCGGCGCAATACCATGCCCACCAGGTTGCGCTGGTAGAAGGCACTGACCCGGAAGCGGCCGATGCCGCGGGCGCTGATGGCGAAGTTGCACTCATGGTTCTCGGCGAAATCGCGGCGCTGCTGCTCGTTCATCACGCCTAGCACGGTCTCGCGGGTCTGCTCCGGCGACAGCGGCGTCTTGGTCACCGGCATCACCCGGCCGTTGACCTTCATCGACGGCGGTACGCCGGCGGTGATGAACAGGTCGGAGCCGCCCTTTTCCACCATCAGGCGCAGCAGCTTTTCGAATTCCATGATGTTCTCGCTCACTCAGGGGCGCGCCGCGACGGCGAGCCGGATGCGGGCGAGCGGGCGCTGGACGCGCTCGCCGGCAAGGATAGGTAGGAATGCGCCTACGGTACCGCTCTCCCGCTCTTGAATCCTAGACGCAGTTCCGGGATTCGGGCGAAGCGCGGCGGATCGGCGCCAGGATCAGAAGTTTTCCGGGATCTTCGCCTTCTCGCGGGCATTCTCGCGGCTGATCAGGCCCTTGGCGACCAGGCCCTTGAGGCACATGTCGAGGGTCTGCATGCCCAGCGAGCCGCCGGTCTGGATCGCCGAATACATCTGCGCGACCTTGTCCTCGCGGATCAGGTTGCGGATCGCCGGGGTGCCGATCATGATCTCGTGGGCCGCCACCCGGCCGCCGCCGATCTTCTTGATCAGGGTCTGCGAGATCACCGATTGCAGCGACTCGGAGAGCATCGAGCGAACCATGGCCTTTTCCTCGGCCGGGAACACGTCGACCACCCGGTCGATGGTCTTCGCCGCCGAGGTGGTGTGCAGGGTGCCGAATACCAGGTGGCCGGTCTCCGCCGCGGTCAGGGCCAGGCGGATGGTTTCCAGGTCGCGCATCTCGCCGACCAGGATGATGTCCGGGTCCTCCCGCAGCGCCGAGCGCAGCGCTTCGCTGAAGCCGAGGGTGTCGCGATGCACCTCGCGCTGGTTGACCAGGCACTTCTTCGATTCGTGGACGAATTCGATCGGGTCCTCGATGGTGAGGATGTGGTGGTACTTGGTGTTGTTCAGGTAGTCGAGCATCGCCGCCAGGGTGGTGGACTTGCCCGAACCGGTCGGCCCGGTGACCAGTACCAGCCCGCGCGGGACGTCTGAAACACGTTTGAACACTTCTCCCATGCCAAGCTCCTCCATGGTCAGTACCTTGGAGGGAATGGTCCGGAATACCGCCCCGGCGCCACGGTTCTGGTTGAAGGCGTTGACCCGGAAACGCGCGACGCCCGGCACCTCGAAGGAGAAGTCGGTCTCGAGGAATTCCTCGAAGTCCTTGCGCTGCTTGTCGTTCATGATGTCGTAGATCAGCGCATGCACCTGCTTGTGTTCCAGCGGTGGCAGGTTGATCCGGCGTACATCGCCATCCACCCGGATCATGGGCGGCAGGCCGGCGGAGAGGTGCAGGTCCGAAGCGCCCTGTTTGGCACTGAAGGCGAGCAGCTCGGTAATATCCATGGGACTCCCCAATTACAAGCAAGCAGGTAGAATGCCGCCAAAGCCGCCGTCTCGGACAAGGAAAACACCGGATGAACCAGGGTGCTTCCAGGACACGCGTGGTGTCCTGCGCCAGACGCGGAACCTCGACACTGGAACAGGAAGATGGCCATCGAGGCCGGCGGTTTCGAGGGCGTCTAGCCGACGCCGACCGCACTTCCATAGGGCGCAGGTAATGTCCACGATAGCAGAGAATATTGCAAAGGTTGCCGCACGCATCCGTGAGGCAGCGCAAGCTGCGGGGCGCGATCCGGCCACGGTCGGCCTGCTCGCCGTGAGCAAGACCAAGCCCGCCGCCGCGGTGCGCGAGGCGCACGCCGCCGGCCTTCGCGACTTCGGCGAAAACTACCTGCAGGAGGCCCTCGGCAAGCAGGCCGAACTGGCCGACCTGCCCTTGAACTGGCACTTCATCGGCCCCATCCAGTCGAACAAGACGCGGCCCATCGCCGAGCATTTCCAGTGGGTGCACTCGGTGGACCGGTTGAAGATCGCGCAGCGCCTGTCGGAGCAACGCCCGGCCGGGCTGCCGCCCCTGAATGTCTGCCTGCAGGTCAACGTCAGCGGCGAAGCCAGCAAGTCCGGCTGCGCCCCCGAGGACCTGCCGGCCCTGGCCGAGGCCGTGAAGCAACTGCCCAACCTCCGATTGCGTGGCCTGATGGCCATCCCCGAACCCACCGCCGAACGCGCCGCGCAACACGCCGCGTTCGCCCGCCTGCGCGAACTGCTGCTGGACCTGAACCTTGGCCTGGACACCCTGTCCATGGGCATGAGCGACGACCTCGAGGCAGCCATCGGCGAAGGTGCGACCTGGGTCCGCATCGGTACCGCCCTGTTCGGCGCCCGCGACTACGGCGCGCCGGCTTCTTGAAGGAATCCCCTATGAGCACACCCCGCATAGCGTTCATCGGCGCCGGCAACATGGCCGCCAGCCTGATCGGCGGCCTGCGCGCCCAAGGCGTGCCGGCGGCGCAGATCCGCGCCAGCGACCCGGGCGCCGAGCAACGCGCGAAGATCGCCGGCGAGTTCGCCATCGACGTGGTCGAGTCCAACGCCGAGGCCGTGGCCGACGCCGACGTCGTGGTCCTGTCGGTCAAGCCGCAGGCCATGAAAGCCGTGTGCCAGGCCTTGGCGCCGGCGCTGAAGCCGGAGCAACTGATCGTCTCCATCGCCGCCGGCATCCCCTGCGCCAGCCTCGAAGCCTGGCTCGGCCAGCCGCGCCCGGTGGTCCGCTGCATGCCCAACACCCCGGCGCTGCTGCGCCAGGGCGCCAGCGGGCTGTACGCCAACGCGCAGGTCAGCGCCGCGCAACGCGAGCAGGCCGGGCAGTTGCTGTCCGCGGTAGGCATCGCCCTGTGGCTGGACGACGAAGCGCAGATCGACGCGGTGACCGCGGTGTCGGGCAGCGGCCCGGCGTATTTCTTCCTGCTGATGCAGGCCATGACCGACGCCGGCGAGAAGCTCGGCCTGTCCCGCCAGACAGCCTCGCGCCTGACCCTGCAGACCGCCCTCGGTGCGGCGCAGATGGCGCTGTCCAGCGAGGTCGAGCCGGCCGAACTGCGGCGCCGGGTGACTTCGCCCAACGGCACCACCGAGGCGGCGATCAAATCCTTCCAGGCCAACGGCTTCGAAGCACTGGTGGAGCAGGCCCTGAACGCCGCCAGCCAGCGCTCCGCCGAGCTGGCCGAACAGCTTGGCCAATAAGGAGTAGTCGATGATCGGCCTCAACACCGCTGCTATCTATATCCTCCAGACCCTCGGCAGCCTCTACCTGCTGATCGTGCTGCTGCGCTTCATCCTGCAACTGGTCCGCGCGGACTTCTACAACCCCCTCAGCCAGTTCATCGTGCGCGCCACCAAGCCGCTGCTGAACCCGCTGCGGCGGATCATCCCCGGCTTCGGCGGGATCGACCTGGCCTCGCTGGTGCTGGCGATCCTGATCCAGCTGGTGCTGATGATCCTGATCCTGATGCTGATGGGCTACGGCGTCGGCGGCTTCATCATGCAACTGCTGATCTGGTCGATCATCGCCGTCACCTCGCTGTTCCTGAAGGTGTTCTTCTTCGCCCTGATCATCAGCGTGATCCTTTCCTGGGTCGCCCCGGGCAGCTACAACCCCGGCGCGCAACTGGTGAACCAGATCTGCGAACCGCTGCTGATGCCGTTCCGCAAGCTCCTGCCGAACCTCGGCGGACTGGATCTCTCGCCGATCTTCGCGTTCCTCGCGCTGAAGCTGATCGACATGCTGGTGATCAACAACCTGGCGGCCATGACCGGCATGCCCCAGCAGTTGAGCATCTTCCTCTGAGCTTCTACCGCTGGGACGGCGAGGACCTGCTCCTCGATTGCCACCTGCAGCCCAAGGCGAGCCGCGACGAGTTCGCCGGGCTGCACGGCGAACGCCTGAAGATCCGCCTCACCGCACCGCCGGTGGAGGGCAAGGCCAACGCCCATCTGCTGGCCTTCCTCGGCAAGGCCTTCGGCGTGGCCAAGAGCCTGGTGAGTCTCGAAAGCGGCGAGCTGAACCGGCAGAAACGGGTGCGCATCCGCCGTCCGACCCGATTGCCGGAGGAACTGGGGATCGCCGCTCGACCCGCTTGACCGACCTTACGTGCAGGAATGTGAAGCAGGCCAATTGACGCTCCCCCGCTCCCCCGCATAATCCACGCCATCCTTCCCCCGCCGGTCCCGCGCCCTGGAGCCCCTGGATGAGCATGGAAAGACTCAGCCATCAAATCGACGCCTACGTCGCCTGGAAGCGCGAGCTGATGCGGGAAATCACCCGCTATCGCGGCTGGCTGGAGCGCAGCCGGCTGAACAGCCCGGCGGTCGAGGCCAAGCTCGAACGCGCCCTGCGCCAACTGCGCGCGGACCACATCACCCTGGCCTTCGTCGGCGAGTTCTCGCGTGGCAAGACCGAGCTGATCAACAGCCTGTTCTTCGCCGGCTACGGCCAGCGCATGCTGCCGTCCCACGCCGGGCGCACCACCATGTGCCCCACCGAGCTGTTCCACGATCCGCGCGCCGAGCACAGCTACATCCGCCTGCTGCCGATCGAGACGCGCCTGGCCGACGCCAGCGTCGCCCAGTTCAAGCGCGTGCCGCGCCACTGGGTGAACATTCCGCTGGACACCGGCGACCCGGAGGGCATGGCCCAGGCCTTCGCCCAGGTCGCCAAGACCAAGGCGCTGCCGGTGGAACAGGCGATCCAGCTCGGCTTCCATCCGGATGCCCTGGAAGCCGCCGACGAACCCGACCAGGTGCGCGTCCCGGCCTGGCGCCACGCCCTGGTCAACTTCGACCACCCGCTGCTGCGCCAGGGCCTGCGGATCCTCGACACGCCCGGCCTGAACGCCCTCGGCAGCGAGCCGGAGCTGACCCTGTCGATGCTGCCCAACGCCCAGGCGATCCTGTTCCTGCTGTCCGCCGACGCCGGTGTCACCGCCTCGGACATGGAAATCTGGCAGAAGTACATCCAGCCACTGCGCGAGGACGGCCACAGCAGCCTGTTCGCCGTGCTGAACAAGATCGACGTGCTCTGGGACGACCTTTCCGGCGAGCGCTTCGTACAGAACGCCATCCGCCTGATCCAGGACGGCACGGCCCGCCAGCTCGGCCTGCAGCGCGGCGACGTGCTGCCGCTATCGGCGAAGCAGGCGCTGCTGGCCAAGGTCCGCGGCGAACCGGCGCTGCTCGAACGCAGTCGCCTGGATCGGCTGGAAGCGCTGCTCTGCGAGCGCATCGTCGCGCAGAAGGAAGCGCTGCTGGAGAACGCCGTGCTCGGCCAGGTCCTCGGCCTGCTGCACAACAGCCAGCATCTGCTGCGCCTGCGCCTGGAGAAGGTCGAGGAACAGCGCGCGCTGCTCGACGACAAGCAGCGCGACAGCGGCCAACTGCTGTTCGAACTAACCGCGAAGACCAAGGACGACCACGGCCGCCACCACCGCCGCCTGCTCAACCTGAAGACCAACCAGCGCCTGCTGCAGCACCAGGGCGCGACGCTGCGCGAGACGATCCGCAGCGAACGCATGGAACAGCACCTGCAGAAGGTGCGGCGCAACCTCAACGGCAGCCTGACCACGGTCGGCATCAACCAGGCGATCCTGGCGTTCTTCCGCGCGGTGGAGCACGACCTCGACAACCTCGAGCACGAGGCCGGCATGGCCAACCGCATGGTCGCCGCCATCTACCGCCGGCACAACGAGGAGAACCCGCTCTACGCCCTCGACGCGCCGCAGCTGCGGGTCCAGCGCTACCAGCGCGAACTGTTGCAACTGAAGAAGAAGGGCGACCAGTTCCGCCTGCAGCTGAAGACCGTGCTTACCGAGCAACGCCTGCTGACCCGGCGCTTCTTCGCCACCCTGGTGCAGGAGGTGGTCGGCCTGCACCAGCGCTTGCGCGAGGAAACCGAGCGCTGGGCCAACGACGCGCTGATGCCGCTGATGCAGCACACCCTGGAAAACAAACAGTTGCTCGAAAGCCACATGCTCCGCCTCAAGGGCCTGGCCCAGGAGACCCAGCAGGTACGCCAGCGCAGCCAGGCCTTCGCCGGGTTCGCCGAGGAATTGCAGGAACAGTTGCGCGAAGCCGGCGACATCCTCCGCCAGTTGCGCCGCCCCTCGCCCCTGCAGCGCCAGGCCAAGGTGGTCAACCTGCCCGGCTCGCAGCGCGCCTGACCCCGCTCCCACGGCGCGCGCCAGCGCGCTTGCCGCTGGGGGCGACGCTCTTTAGACTGGCGCCCTCCTTTGTTCGAGAGCAGGGTCGATGCCCACAGTCTTCCCCGACGACTCCGTCGGTCTGGTCTCCCCCCAGACGCTGCACTTCAACGAACCGCTCGAGCTGACCAGCGGCAAGTCCCTGGCCGAGTACGACCTGGTGATCGAAACCTACGGCGAGCTGAATGCCACGCAGAGCAACGCGGTGCTGATCTGCCACGCCCTCTCCGGCCACCACCACGCCGCCGGCTACCACAGCGTCGACGAGCGCAAGCCGGGCTGGTGGGACAGCTGCATCGGTCCGGGCAAGCCGATCGACACCCGCAAGTTCTTCGTCGTCGCCCTCAACAACCTCGGCGGTTGCAACGGATCCAGCGGCCCCGCCAGCATCAATCCGGCGACCGGCAAGGTCTACGGCGCGGACTTCCCGATGGTTACGGTGGAAGACTGGGTGCATAGCCAGGCGCGCCTGGCAGACCGCCTCGGCATCCGCCAGTGGGCCGCGGTGGTCGGCGGCAGCCTCGGCGGCATGCAGGCGCTGCAATGGACCATCAGCTATCCCGAGCGCGTCCGTCACTGCCTGTGCATCGCCAGCGCGCCGAAGCTGTCGGCGCAGAACATCGCCTTCAACGAAGTCGCCCGGCAGGCGATTCTTTCCGACCCTGAGTTCCTCGGCGGCTACTTCCAGGAACAGGGCGTGATTCCCAAGCGCGGTCTCAAGCTGGCGCGGATGGTCGGCCATATCACCTACCTGTCCGACGACGCCATGGGCGCCAAGTTCGGCCGTGTACTGAAGACCGAGAAGCTCAACTACGACCTGCACAGCGTCGAGTTCCAGGTCGAGAGCTACCTGCGCTACCAGGGCGAGGAGTTCTCCACCCGCTTCGACGCCAATACCTACCTGCTGATGACCAAGGCGCTGGACTACTTCGACCCCGCCGCCGCCCACGGCGACGACCTGGTGCGCACCCTGGAGGGCGTCGAGGCGGACTTCTGCCTGATGTCCTTCACTACCGACTGGCGTTTCTCGCCGGCCCGCTCGCGGGAAATCGTCGACGCCCTGATCGCGGCGAAAAAGAACGTCAGCTACCTGGAGATCGACGCCCCGCAAGGCCACGACGCCTTCCTCATGCCGATCCCCCGGTACCTGCAAGCCTTCAGCGGTTACATGAACCGCATCAGCGTGTGAGGACCCGATGCGCGCCGATCTCGAAATCATCCAGGAATGGATTCCCGCCGGCAGCCGCGTCCTCGACCTCGGCTGCGGCGACGGCGAACTCCTGGCCTGGCTGCGCGACCACAAGCAGGTCAGCGGCTACGGCCTGGAGATCGACCCCGACAACATCGCCCGTTGCATCGAAAACGGGGTGAACGTGATCGAGCAGGACCTCGACAAGGGCCTGGGCAACTTCGCCAGCGACAGCTTCGACGTGGTGGTGATGACCCAGGCGCTACAGGCCGTGCACTATCCGGACAAGATCCTCGAAGAGATGCTGCGGGTCGGCAAGACCTGCATCATCACCTTCCCCAACTTCGGCCACTGGCGCTGCCGCTGGTACCTGGCGCGCAACGGCCGGATGCCGGTCTCCGAGTTCCTGCCGTATACCTGGTACAACACGCCGAACATCCATTTCTGCACCTTCCAGGACTTCGAGCGCCTGTGCCGCCAGTTGCGCATGCGCGTGCTCGACCGCCTGGCCGTGGACCGTGACCACCGGCATGGCTGGGCCAGCCGGCTGTGGCCTAATCTATTGGGTGAGATTGGAATCTACCGGGTCACCGGACCCGGAGTGCAGACCCGCAACCTCGCCGTCTAGGAACGCGCCAGGCTGCGGGCCAGGGCCGGGCGCCCCTCCGCTCGTCCTCGGGAGAGCGCTGCCGAAGCCGGCCAAGGCCGCCGGCAGCAGACCATGGACAACGTCCATGCCACCTTTCAGGAGAAACCACCATGCGCCGCTTCACCGCTTTCGTCCTCGGCCTCTGCCTGAGCCTGCCGGTCCTCGCCGAGCAGGTGCAGCGCTTCGGCGACCTGGACGTCCACTACAACGTGTTCAACTCCAGCTTCCTCCAACCCAACGTGGCCAGCGCGGTCGGCCTGGTACGCAGCAAGGCGCAGGGCGTGATCAACGTGGTGCCGATGGAGAAAGGCAAGCCGGTGGAGGCCAGCGTGACCGGCTCCGCCAAGGACCTGACCGGCAAGGTCATCCCCCTGGAGTTCCGCCGGGTCAGCGAGGAAGGCGCCATCTACAACCTGGCGCAGTTCCCGATCAGCCAGCGCGAGACCCTGGTCTTCACCATCAAGGTCGAGGCCAAGGGCGAACCTGCGCAAACCTTCAGTTTCAACAAGGAAATCTTCCCGGACGAATGATCAAGCTCGAACAGCTGGTGCTGGCCAGCCACAATGCCGGCAAACTCAAGGAACTCCAGGCCATGCTCGGCGCCAGCGTGAAGGTGCGCTCGATCGGCGAGTTCAGCCAGGTGGAACCGGAGGAAACCGGTCTTTCCTTCGTCGAGAACGCCATCCTCAAGGCACGCAACGCCGCACGCCTCTCCGGCCTGCCGGCGCTGGCCGACGACTCCGGGCTGGCGGTGGACTTCCTCGGCGGCGCGCCGGGCATCTACTCGGCGCGCTATGCCGACGGCCGGGGCGACGCGGCGAACAACGCCAAGCTGCTGGAGGCCATGAAGGATGTCCCGGACGCCGAGCGCGGCGCACAGTTCGTCAGCGTGCTGGCGCTGGTGCGCCACGCCGACGACCCGCTGCCGATCCTCTGCGAGGGCATCTGGGAAGGCCGCATCCTTCGCGAAGCCCGCGGCGCCCACGGCTTCGGCTACGACCCGCTGTTCTGGGTGCCGGAACGCGACTGCTCCAGCGCCGAGCTGGCGCCCGAGGAGAAGAACCGCCTCAGCCACCGGGCCCGCGCCATGGCCCTGCTCAAGCAGCGCCTGGGCCTCTGAGCCGCAGCCGCCGGCGCCGCCCCCGGGCGGCGTCGGCACGGCGTTTCGTCCGGCCGCCTTGGAGGTTGGCCGAACTCATGCCACGATAGCGCCCCGAAACCGCCCCCACCCCGCCCCGCCCGTGACCCAAGCCACCCCGTTCCAGCTCCCGCCCCTGGCCCTGTACGTGCACATCCCGTGGTGCGTGCGCAAGTGCCCGTATTGCGACTTCAACTCCCACGCCGCTGGCCCGGAGCTGCCCGAAGAGGCCTATGTCGACGCCCTGCTCGCCGACCTGGAGCAGGACCTGCGCCATGTCCACGGCCGGCGCCTGGGTTCGATCTTCTTCGGCGGCGGCACGCCCAGCCTGTTCTCGGCCAAGGCCCTGGGCCGGCTACTGGAAGGCGTCGAGCGCAGGGTCGGCTTCGCCGACGGCATCGAGATCACCCTGGAAGCCAATCCCGGCACCTTCGAACAGGTCAAGTTCGCCGACTACCGGCGCCTCGGCATCAATCGCCTGTCCATCGGCGTGCAGAGCTTCCAGGCCGACAAGCTGCAGGCTCTGGGGCGCATCCACGACGGCGCCGAGGCAGTGCGCGCCGCCGACATGGCGCGCCAGGCCGGCTTCGACAACTTCAACCTCGACCTGATGCACGGCCTGCCCGGGCAGAGCCTCGACGACGCCCTGGCCGACCTGCGCCAGGCCCTCGCCCTGGCCCCCACGCACCTCTCCTGGTACCAACTGACCATGGAGCCGAACACGGTGTTCTGGAGCCAGCCGCCGGAGCTGCCCGAGGACGACATCCTCTGGGACATCCAGGAAGCCGGCCAGGCCCTGCTCGACGAGCACGGCTACCGCCAGTACGAGACCTCCGCCTACGCCCGCGACGGCCTGCGCGCCCGGCACAACCTGAACTACTGGAGCTTCGGCGACTTCCTCGGCATCGGCGCCGGCGCCCACGCCAAGCTGAGCGCGCCGGACGGACGCATCGTGCGGACCTGGAAGACCCGCCTGCCGAAGGACTACCTCAACCCGCAAAAGGCCTTCCAGGCCGGCGAGCGCCCGCTGGAAGCGGCCGACCTGCCATTCGAGTTCATGATGAACGTGCTGCGCCTGGTCGACGGCGTCCCCGCCGCGCTCTACCCGCAGCGCACCGGCCAGCCACTGGCGGCGATCGCCGATGCCTGCGCCGCTGCGCGCGACGCCGGGCTGCTCGCCGACGACCCGCAGCGCCTGCGCCCCAGCGAACGCGGCCAGCTGTTCCTCAACGACCTGCTGCAACATTTCCTGCCGTGACGACGGATGCACGCCCATCCGTGCCGGCAGGCAGGTAAACTCCGCCGACCGACACGCCGATTCGTTACAAGGAACCCTCGATGGATTACGCGCTGGACCTGATCGCCACCCTGTCGCGCTGGAGCCGCAGCCACCTGTCGGACATCTCCCTGGCCATCATGGCCACCCTGCTGGTGCTGTTCGGCCCGGCGATCAACGCCTGGGTACAGCAGCGCATCGGCAGCCTCAACTTCGTCTTCCGCACCCTGCTGTTCGTGCTGATCTGCGCGGTCGGCTACGGCCTGGCGATGGTCTTCGTCACCCCCTGGCTGGCCAAGGGCCTCGGCTACTTCAACAACTACACCCTGGCGCCCGTGCTCCTGCTAGTGTTCTTCGTGATCGGCATGATCGCCGATCGCAGCTGAGCCCCCGGTCTCCCGGCGGCCAGCACCGTCCCCAAGAGCGTCATGGCCTCCGGGAGCCCGCATGAAACCGATCAAGCACCTCTACCTGCATTTCACCGACGGCCAGCGCCTGTCGCTGCGCTTCCCGCGCCAGCAGGACGACCCGGCCGAGGTCGCCCGCAGCATCCGCCAGCAACTGGACACGCCCTATCTCAGCGTCGAGGTCGACGGCGACCTGCTGCTGATCCCGCGGGACAGCATCAAGTACCTGCAGATCAGCCCGGCGCCGGCGCGCCTGGACGACGACGGCACGCTGCGCGGCGCCGAGCTGATCGTCTGAGGGCCGTCCGCCTCAGTTACCCTCCCGGCGCAGCGCCTGCGGGGTGAAGTCGCGCGGCCCGACCTGTACGCCGAAGTCGTACATCGGCTCGTTGTTGTCCAGCCCATCGACGAAGTAGCGGCCGCCCTTGAAGTCGTAGATCGCTTCCAGGGTGCTGGAGACCAGCGGCACATCGTAGTAGTTGATCGGATGGACCTCCTGGGCCCGGGTCAGCACGCCATCCTTGTCGTAGATGTCGGCGGCGAGGATCTGCCAGCTGTCTTCGTCGAGGTAGAAGCGGCGCTTGGCGTAGGGATGGCTGAAGCCCTTGCGCAGGGTCGCCTCGACCACCCAGACGCGATGCAGCTCGTAGCGCAGCAGGTCGGGATTGATGAAGCGGCTCTTGAGGATGTCGCCATAGGCGAGGCCCTTCTGGTGCACCGCGTAGCTGTTGTAAGGCACCAGCATCTCGCGCTTGCCGAGCAACGCCCACTCGTAGTGGTCCGGTGCGCCGTTGTAGACATCCACGGTGTCCGCCGTGGCCATGCCGTTGGTATCCGGCTGCAGGCTGTCGTAGGCCAGGGTCGGCAAGCGCCGCACGCGCCGCTCGCCACGGTTGAAGCGCCAGGCCTTGCGGATCGACAGCACCTGGTCGAGGGTTTCCTGCACCACCAGCGCCGAACCGGCCAGGCGCGCCGGCGCGACCACCTTGTACTTGTAGTAGAACAACGTGTTGTCGAGGTTCTCCGGGATCATCCCCTCGCGGCCATAGACGAAGTACAGGTAGCGGTCGAGCTTGAGCAGGTTGTAGCTGCCGTTGGCCAGCACCGCCGCCTGGTTGGTCTGCAGGTGCAGTTGCTCGCCGCGGTAGCGCATGATGTGGTTCCAGATCGCTTCCTGGCCGCTCTGCGGCAGGGGGAAGGGCACGCCGGCGGCAGCGCCCTGCACGCCGTTGCCGTCGGCGATCAGCTCGGCGCGGCTGGCGTTGGCGCGGGTAGCGTCGTACAGGCGCTGCGGCAGGGATGCGCTGCGGCGGGTGGGGAAGACCCGCAGGTGGTAGTCCGGGTTGGCCTGCAGCAAGGCCTGGGTGCCCGGCGTCAGCAGCGCCTGGTAGGCGGCCATGTTGCGGCTGTCGACGACCAGGCGCGGACGATCGGCGGCGAACGGGTCGAGGTGATGCATGCCGGGCCGGTAGCCGGCCGGCGCCTGGGTGATGCCGCCGGTCCAGGGCGGGATGCTGCCATCGGCGTTGCCGGCCCGCTCCGCTCCCAGCGGGGTCAGGTCCTGGTCCAGGCGTGCGGCCTGGACTTCGTCTACCTTGGCCTGCGCCGCCCAGGCGCAACCGGCCCCGAGCAACAGGATGCCCAGTTTCTTCAACACAGCAGTCTCCTTTGCAGCCGGCCGAGCCGTGCCGCTCTTATTATTGGATCCGGCCGAAGCCGGGAAACGTGCAGCTTGAAGGTGAGGTCCGCCGGGTGTGCCCGGTCTGCTTGGAGTCCCGGCGCCGGTTCGGCGCCAGGGGTACGTCGCTGGTGCGGTGGGTCAGTCGATGCGCTCGAACTTGAGGTCCCAGACGCCATGTCCCAGGCGCTCCCCGCGCCGTTCGAACTTGGTCACCGGACGCTCTTGCGGGCGCGGTACGAAGCGGCCGTCTTCGGCCTGGTTGCGGTAGCCCGGCGCCGCGCTCATGACGTCCAGCATATGCTCGGCATAGGGCTCCCAGTCGGTGGCCATGTGCAGCACGCCGCCGACCTTCAGCTTGCGCCGCACCAGTTCGGCGAATTCCGGCTGGACGATCCGCCGCTTGTGGTGGCGCTTCTTGTGCCAGGGATCGGGGAAGAACAGCAGCAGCCGATCGAGGCTGGCGTCGGCCACGCAGTGGCGCAGCACTTCCAGCGCGTCGCAGCTATACACCCGCACGTTGCCCAGGCCCTGGGTCAGCAGGCCGTTGAGCAGCGCGCCGACGCCCGGCTTGTGCACCTCGACGCCGATGAAGTCGATGTCAGGCGCGGCGGCGGCCATTTCCAGGGTGGAATGGCCCATGCCGAAACCGATCTCGAAAGTCCGCGGCGCCTGGCGACCGAAGATCGCGTCGAAGTCCTGAACCTCATCGCTCAGTTCCAGGCCGAACTTCGGCCAGCCCAGGTCGAGGCCACGCTGCTGGCCTTCGGTCATGCGCCCGGCGCGCATCACGAAGCTCTTCACGGTGCGCATCGGCCGTGCTTCGTCGTGTTCCGCCAGGGAGTCCTGGGCCGGGGATTGCGGGGTATCGCTCATGGAAAAGAAAACCTTGCTAGAGACAGAAGGGCGGGCTGCCTGCCGGACGCTTCCCGCATCCGGCGGACAGCCCGCCCCAGGTAGTCGGTATCAGTCGATCAGGCCGTCCAGCGGCGACGAGGCGCTGGCATACAGCTTGCGCGGCATGCGTCCGGCCAGGTAGGCGAGGCGACCGGCGACGATCGCGTGCTTCATGGCCTCGGCCATCATCACCGGGTCCTTGGCATGGGCGATGGCGGTGTTCATCAGCACCGCCTCGCAACCCAGCTCCATGGCGATCGCTGCATCGGAAGCGGTGCCCACGCCGGCGTCGACCAGCACCGGGACCTTGGCTTCCTCGAGGATGATGCGCAGGTTGTAGGGGTTGCAGATGCCCAGGCCGGAGCCGATCAGGCCGGCCAGCGGCATCACCGCGATGCAGCCGATCTCGGCCAGTTGGCGGGCGATGATCGGGTCGTCGCTGGTGTACACCATCACGTCGAAGCCGTCCTTCACCAGTTGCTCGGCGGCCTTGAGGGTCTCGACGACGTTGGGGAACAGGGTCTTCTGGTCGGCGAGGACTTCCAGCTTGACCAGGTTGTGCCCGTCCAGCAGCTCGCGGGCCAGACGGCAGGTGCGCACGGCCTCGACCGCGTCATAGCAGCCGGCGGTGTTCGGCAGGATGGTGTAGCGATCCGGCGGGATCACATCCAGCAGGTTCGGCTCGTCGGGATTCTGCCCGATGTTGGTGCGCCGCACCGCCACCGTGACGATCTCCGCTCCGGAGGCCTCGATGGCCCGGCGGGTCTCGTCGAGGTCCTTGTACTTGCCGGTCCCCACCAGCAGGCGCGAGCCATAGGTACGGCCGGCGATGACGAAGGGGGTATCGGTACTGGATGCTTGGCTCATCGGATGACTCCTGGATGGAAAGGCTTGCGGGGCCGATGGAAGGGTTCGGGGGCCAGGCCTAGCCGCCGCCGATGGCGTGGACGATCTCCACGCGGTCGCCATCCTTGAGCGCGGTGCTGGCGTGCTGGCTGCGCGGCACGATATCCAGGTTCAGCTCGACGGCCACGCGGCGGCCGCCAAGCTCCAGGCGGGCCAGCAGGTCCGCGACGCTCTGCGCGTCGGGCAGCTCGAAGGGCTCGCCGTTCAGTTGAATCTGCATGGCTGGACGGTCACGAAAGTGAAAGGGAGCGGCATTCTAGCCCGATCCACCCCGATGACCAAGGCGCCTTGTCGACAAGTGCGCCGCCTGAGGCAACCGGTCTCAGGCGTTGCCCAGGCGCCAGGCGGCCAGCCCCAGGCACAGCCAGCCGGCGAGGAAGGAGACGCCGCCGAACGGGGTGACGATGCCGAGCTTGCCGATGCCACTGAGGGTCAGCAGGTAGAGGCTGCCGGAGAACAGCAGGATGCCCAGCGTGAACAGGCCACCCGCCGCGCTCACCAGGCGGCCGTCCAGGCGGGTGGCGAGCAGCGCCACGCCGAACAGCGCCAGGGCGTGGATCAACTGGTAGTGCACGCCGGTCTGGAATACCGCCAGGTACTCGGCGCTGAGCTGCTTCTTCAGGCCGTGGGCGGCGAACGCCCCGAGGGCCACGCCGGTGAAACCGAAAAATGCCGCCAACAACAGGAAGGGACGAAGCATGGACAAGACTCCGGTGATAGCATCCAGCCCGCTATAATGGCCGCCCCCTTCTTCCAAGCCAAGCCGCGCATGTTGCGATCCCTGTTCCGCCGCCTGTTCAAGTACCTGCTCTGGTTCATGGCCGCCAGCGTCGTGCTGGTCGCGGTCCTGCGCTGGGTGCCGCCACCGGGGACCATGGTCATGGTCGAACGCAAGGTCGGCTCCTGGGTCGACGGCCAGCCCATCGACCTGCAACACGACTGGCGCTCCTGGGAGCAGTTGCCGGACAGCCTGAAGGTCGCGGTGATCGCCGGCGAGGACCAGCACTTCGCCGAGCACCACGGCTTCGACCTGCCGGCCATCCAGCAGGCCCTCGCGCACAACGAGCGCGGCGGCAGTATCCGCGGCGCCAGTACGCTCAGCCAGCAGGTGGCGAAGAACGTCTTCCTCTGGTCCGGGCGCAGTTGGCTGCGCAAGGGCCTGGAGGCCTGGTTCACCCTGTTGATCGAGACGCTCTGGACCAAGCAACGGATTCTCGAGGTCTACCTGAACAGCGCCGAATGGGGGCCGGGCGTCTTCGGCGCGCAGGCTGCGGCACGCTATCACTTCGGCCTCGACGCCGAGCGCCTGAGCCGCACCCAGGCCAGCCAGCTCGCCGCGGTGCTGCCCAGCCCGCTGAAATGGAGCGCGGCCAAGCCGGGCCCCTACGTGCGCCAGCGCGCGGCCTGGATTCGCCAGCAGATGTGGCAGTTGGGCGGCGACGACTACCTGCTGCGCCTGGAGCGCTGAAAGCTCAACGCGGCGGTTTTTCCAGGGCCTGGCGCGGCACCGCGAGCATCAGTCGCAAGTCGTCGTCCGGCAGGTGCGCGGTCAGGCCCAGTTGCGGATAGACCCAGGCCTCGCCCTGGGCCAGTTGCAGGCGCAGGCGCGGCTGGCCGAGACTGGCCAGCAGCCGCTCGGCACCGACCCTGCCTTCGGGAATCATGCTCAGCGCCACGATCGGCTTGTCGCCCAACTGTCCTTCCAGCCCGGCGCTCAATGGCTGCGGCGCGCTGCCAGGCTGCAACGCGGATGCCCGCTGCAGGCTCAGTTGCTCCTCGGCGCTCAGGCCCAGCTCGCCTTCCACCTGCCAGGGGCCGCCGTCGCCCAGCAGGCGGCCACGGAAGGCCAGGCGCACGCCATCCAGGCGCGGGTCCACCCACAGCTCGCCATCCACCGCGTCGTGCAGCTGGCGCAGGGTCAGGGCGTTGTCCGCCAACGGCGCCAGCACCTGCTCCTGCCAGTCGGCCAGCCACGGCAACGGCCGTGCCGGTTCCGGCGTACGGACCAGCCAGGCGCCGACGACGAAGGTCAGGACCGCCAGCGACAGGTAGAACAGCCAGCGGGTATTGCGCGGCATGGGATTCCTCCGGGCAGAAAAAAACCGCACCCTTGCGGAGTGCGGTTTTCGCGAGGCGCGGCGATCAGGCGAGAATCCGCCCTTTCAGCTTGCTCATGGCGTTCTTTTCCAGCTGCCGGATACGCTCGGCGGAGACGTTGTACTTTTCCGCCAGGTCGTGCAACGTGGCCTTCTCCTCGGACAACCAGCGCTGCTGGAGAATGTCGCGGCTGCGCTCGTCGAGGCCTTCCAGCGCCTCGTGCAGGTTGGCGCTGGAGCTGTCGCTCCAGTCGGCGTCTTCCAACTGGCGCGCCGGGTCGTAGCGGTGGTCTTCGAGGTAATGCGCCGGCGACTGGTAGGCGCTCTCGTCGTCCGCGTCGGCGGCCGGGTCGAACGCCATGTCCTGGCCGGTCAGGCGGCTTTCCATCTCGCGCACTTCGCGGGGCTCGACCCCCAGGCTCTCGGCGACGCGATGGACTTCCTCGTTGTTCAACCAGGCCAGGCGCTTCTTCTGGCTGCGCAGGTTGAAGAACAGCTTGCGCTGCGCCTTGGTGGTGGCGACCTTGACGATCCGCCAGTTGCGCAGGATGAACTCGTGGATCTCCGCCTTGATCCAGTGCACGGCGAAGGACACCAGGCGAACGCCCATTTCCGGGTTGAAACGCTTCACGGCCTTCATCAGGCCGACGTTGCCTTCCTGGATCAGGTCGGCCTGGGCCAGGCCGTACCCCGAATAACTCTTGGCGATATGAACAACGAAGCGCAGGTGCGCCAACACCATCTGCCGCGCCGCTTCCAGGTCTTGCTGATAGAAGAGGCGTTCGGCCAGTTCACGCTCCTGTTCCGGCGACAACAGCGGAATGCTGTTCACCGAGTGCACGTAGGCTTCCAGGTTTGCGCCTGGAACCAAGGCATGTACAGGTTGCAAAGAAGTGGTCATGCGAATCCTCCGATTCACGAAACTCGCGCAGTGTAGCACTCGGATATCTGACTGCAAGCGGGTGTATAAGTTCCTTTACAGCGACCCGCTGACCGGTCGTGATTCCCCTGTCCTCAGCGCGGCGCCAGCTCGCGCAGGTGGCGGGCCACAGCCAGCCAGGCGCCGACCCAGCCAAGCAGCACCGCGCCGACGGTGAGCGACAGGCCGTCGTCCAGCGGCACGCCCTGCAGGCCGAAGTCGCTGCCGTACAGCCCTGAAAGGTTGACCACCGAACCGTTCAGCCAGTTCAGCGAATAGGCGAGCAGCGCCCAGGACAGGATGCCCGCGCCCAGGCCGTACAACGCGCCCATGTACAGGAATGGCCGGCGCACGTAACCGTCCGTCCCGCCGACCAGCTTGATCACCTCGATTTCGTTACGGCGATTTTCGATGTGCAGGCGGATGGTGTTGCCCACCACCAGCAAGAGGGTCAGCACCAGCAGGATGGTCAGGCCGAAGACGAAGCGTTCGCCGAGCTTGAGGATCGCGCTCAGGCGCTCGACCCATACCAGGTCGAGCTGCGCCTGCTGCACATGAGGCAGCTCCGCGAGCTGCTGGCGCAGTGCCTCCAGGCCGGCCCGATCGATCTGCTTGGGCGTGACCGAGATCACCGGCGGCAGTGGGTTCTCCGGCAGCTCCTTGAGCGCTTCGCCCAGGCCGGACTGTTCCTGCAATTCGCTGAGCGCCTGCTCGCGGCTGATCAATTGGGCCTCGATCACATCCGGCAGGCGCTCGATCTGCTCGCGCAGGTCCTGGCCCTGGTTTTCGCTGGTCTTCAGGTCGAGGAACAGGGAGATCTGCGCGGCGCGCTGCCAGGAGCCGCCGAGCCGTTCGACATTGTTCAGCAGCAGCGAAAGGCCCATCGGCAGGCTCAGGGTGATACCCATCACCAGGCAGGTGAAGAAGCTGCCGAACGGGTGGCCGAACAACCGGCGCAGGCTGTCCACCAGGCTGGCGCGATGGCTTTCCAGGTAGGCGCTGAACGAGCCGCTCCAGTCGGTCTGTTCCTGGCTCGGTTTCTCGCGGGTCTTGCGTTCCGGTGCGCCCTCTTCGGGGCCACGGGGAAGATCGTTGGCGCTCATCAGGCCTCGTCCTCACGGTCAGCGATGATCCGGCCACGCTGCAGGGTCAGCATGCGATGGCGCATACGGGCGATCAGGGCCAGGTCGTGGCTGGCGATCAGTACGGTGGTGCCCAGGCGATTGATATCCTCGAACACGCCCATGATTTCCGACGCGAGTCGCGGGTCGAGGTTGCCGGTGGGTTCGTCCGCCAGCAGCAGGGCCGGCTGGTGGACGATGGCGCGGGCAATGCCGACCCGCTGCTGCTGGCCGGTGGAAAGGTCGGAAGGCAACGCCTCGCCCTTTTCCTTCAGGTTCACCCGCTCCAGGGCCGAGGCCACGCGCTTGGCGATCTCCGGCTTGGGCATGCCGAGGATCTGCAGCGGCAGGGCGATGTTGTCCGCCACCGTACGATCGGTGAGCAGTTGGTGGTTCTGGAACACCACGCCGATCTGCCGGCGCAGGAAAGGGATCTGCGCGGTAGTGATGCGCCCCAGGTCCTGGCCGCCGAGCAACAGCTTGCCGCTGGTCGGTCGCTCCATCGCCAGGATGAGGCGCAGCAGGGTGCTCTTGCCGGCGCCAGAGTGGCCGGTGACGAAGAGGATCTCGCCACGGTGCACGCGGAAGGACACCTCGTGCAGGCCTACGTGGCCGTTGGGATAGCGTTTGCCGACCTGCTCGAAGCGGATCATGCGTTCTCCCGCTCTGCGAAGAGTGCCTGGACGAAGGCGTCGGCCTCGAAGGTACGGAGATCGTCGATCCCCTCGCCGACACCGATATAGCGGATCGGCAGGCCGAACTGCTTGGCCAGGGCGAAGATCACCCCGCCCTTGGCGGTGCCGTCCAGTTTGGTCAGGGCCAGGCCGGTCAGCTCCACCGCGAGGTTGAACTGCTTGGCCTGGTTGATGGCGTTCTGCCCGGTGCCGGCGTCGAGCACCAGCAGGACCTCATGGGGCGCCGTCTCGTCCAGCTTGCCGATCACCCGGCGCACCTTCTTCAGCTCCTCCATCAGGTTGTCCTTGGTATGCAAGCGTCCGGCGGTATCGGCGATCAGCACGTCGATGCCGCGGGCCTTGGCGGCCTGCACCGCGTCGAAGATCACCGAGGCGGAGTCGGCGCCGGTGTGCTGGGCGATCACCGGGATGCGGTTGCGCTCGCCCCAGACCTGCAACTGCTCCACGGCGGCAGCGCGGAAGGTGTCGCCGGCGGCCAGCATGACCTTCTTGCCCTCGAGTTGCAGCTTCTTCGCCAGCTTGCCGATGGTGGTGGTCTTGCCCACGCCGTTCACCCCGACCACCAGGATCACATAGGGCTCGCGCGCGACGTCGACCTGCAACGGCTGCTCCACCGGGCGCAGCAGGCTGGCCAGCTCTTCCTGCAGCGCCTTGTACAGCGCGCCGCTGTCGGCCAGCTCCTTGCGCGCCACGCGCTTGGTCAGGTTCTGCACGATCAGGGTGGTGGCCTCGACGCCGACGTCGGCGGTCAGCAGGCGCGTCTCGATGTCGTCGAGCAGGTCGTCGTCGATTTCCTTGCGACCGAGGAACAGGCTGGCCATGCCTTCGCCGATGCTGGCGCTGGTCTTGGACAGCCCCTGCCGGAGGCGGGCGAAGAAGCCCGGCCTGGTCGCCGGCTCGCTGACTGCCGGAGCGGCGGCCAGCGGCGCAACGGGCTCGGGCTCGGGCTCGGGCTCGGGCTCGGGCTCGGGCGCGGGCTCGGGCTCGGGCTCGGGCTCGGGCTCGGGCTCGGGCTCGGCAGCCAGGATAGGCTCGGGTTGCGCGACGGGCGCCTCGGACCGGGGCGAATGCTCCTCGGCCGACGCTGGCTCGTCACCGGCGAGCGGCGCTTCGGCAACCGGCGCCGGCGCCGGCGGCTCGGCCGGCTCGGCAGCGGAGGGCTGCTGCCGACCTGGCTGTTCTGTCAGGGATTGCGCTACGTCATCGGCGGGCGCGCGCTGCTCGGCGGCCGCTGTCTCGGAGACCGGCTCGACAGGCTGATCGGCAGGCTGCTCGCCGGCTTGCGGCTTTTTCCGCCACCAGCCGAACAGACCTTTCTTTTCCCCGCCCTGCGGGGCCTTCTTGTCGTCGTTGGAACCAAACATGAATGCTTGTATCTCAAGGGAGCGGCACGGGACGTGGCCGCCCGGAAAACGGATGGGTATCCTAGCATCTCCTCGCCCGACGGGGCTAAGGGTCCTGCCCCGCAGTGACCTGAGACCCCGGTGGCGGCACGAAAGGTCCAGATCACCATGAAAACCCCAGCTCGCCGCCGCGTCGGCCTGCTCCTAGCCAGCCTTTGTCTCCCGCTTTTCGCCCAGGCGGCGGAAACCCAGCCCACCCACGAGTTCAGCCTCGACAACGGCCTGAAGGTCATAGTGCGTGAAGACCACCGCGCCCCGGTGGTGGTTTCCCAGCTCTGGTACAGGATCGGCTCCAGCTACGAGACACCCGGGCTCACCGGCCTGTCCCACGCCCTCGAACACATGATGTTCAAGGGCAGCCGCAAGCTCGGCCCGGGCGAAGCCTCGCGGGTGCTGCGCGACCTGGGTGCGGAAGAGAACGCCTTCACCACCGACGACTACACCGCCTATTACCAGGTCCTGGCCCGCGACCGCCTGCCGGTGGCGCTGGAGATGGAAGCCGACCGCATGGCCCACCTGAGCCTGCCGGCCGACCAGTTCAAGAGCGAGATCGAGGTGATCAAGGAGGAGCGCCGCCTGCGCACCGACGACAATCCCAACGCCCTCGCCTTCGAGCGCTTCAAGGCCGCCGCCTACCCGGCCAGCGGCTACCACACCCCGACCATCGGCTGGATGGCCGACCTGCAGCGCATGACCATCGACGACCTGCGCCACTGGTACGAATCCTGGTACGCGCCGAACAACGCCACCCTGGTAGTGGTCGGCGACGTCACCGCCGACGAGGTCAAGACCCTCGCCAAGCGCTACTTCGGCGAGATCCCCTGGCGCCAGCTGCCGCCGGCGCGCAAGCCGCTGGAACTGGCCGAGCCCGGCGAGCGCCGGCTCAAGCTGTACGTACGCACCCAGCTGCCGAACCTGATCATGGGCTTCAACGTGCCCAGCCTGGGCAGCAGCGAGAACCCTCGCGAAGTCAACGCCCTGCGCCTGATCGGCGCGCTGCTCGATGGCGGCTACAGCGCCCGCCTGGCCTCGCGCCTGGAGCGCGGCGAGGAGCTGGTCGCCGGCGCCTCCACCTACTACGACGCGTTCAACCGCGGCGACAGCCTGTTCGTCCTCTCGGCCACGCCGAACGTGCAGAAGGGCAAGACCCTCGAGCAGGTCGAGGCCGGTCTGTGGAAGCAGCTCGACGACCTCAAGCAGAACCCGCCCAGCGCCGCGGAGATCGAGCGCGTGCGCGCGCAGATGATCGCCGGGATGGTCTACGAGAAGGACTCCATCGCCGCCCAGGCCAGCAGCATCGGCCAGCTGGAAAGCGTCGGCCTGTCCTGGAAGCTGATCGACCAGGACCTGGAGGCCCTCAAGGCAGTGACTCCGGACGATATCCAGAAAGCCGCCCGCACCTATTTCACCCCGTCGCGCCTGACCCTGGCGCAAGTGCTGCCTGTGAAGGCCGAGGAAAAGGAGGCCCGTCATGAGTGAGCGCACAGGGCTGCGTTATGGCCTGCTCGGCCTGATCGTCATTGCGTTGCTGGCCGCGCTGGCCTATTTCGTCGCGCGTCCCACCCAGACCCCGGCGGCGGCCCATGCCGCGGCGGTCGAGGAAAACCAGTTGCAGTCGCTGAAGGACGTCGCCAAGCAGCCGCCGGTCCATCGCAAGCTGGACATCCAGGAATGGAAGACCGCCGAAGGTGCCAAGGTGCTGTTCGTCGAAGCCCATGAACTGCCGATGTTCGACCTGCGCCTGACCTTCGCCGCCGGCAGCAGCCAGGACGCCGGCACCCCCGGCCTGTCGATGCTGACCAACGCCATGCTCAACGAAGGCGTGCCGGGCAAGGACACCACTGCCATCGCCGCCGGCTTCGAGGACCTCGGCGCCTCGTTCAGCAACGGCTCCTACCGCGACATGGCGGTGGCCGGCCTGCGCAGCCTGTCCGACGCCGACAAGCGGACCCAGGCGCTGAAGCTGTTCGAACAGGTGATCGGCCAGCCGACCTTCCCCGAGGACGCCCTGGCACGCATCAAGAACCAGGTCCTGGCCGGTTTCGAGTACCAGAAGCAGAACCCCGGCAAGCTGGCCGGGCTGGAGCTGTTCAAGCGCCTCTATGGCGAGCATCCCTACGCGCACTCCAGCGACGGCGACGAAAAGTCCGTTCCACCGATCAGCCGCGAACAATTGCAGGCGTTCCACAAGAAAGCCTACGCCGCCGGCAACGTGGTCATCGCGCTGGTCGGCGACCTCTCGCGGCAGGAGGCCGAAGCGATCGCCGCAGAAGTCTCCAAGGCGCTGCCCCAGGGCCCGGCGCTGGCCAAGACCGCCCAGCCGGAAACGCCCAAGCCCGGCCTGACGCACATCGACTTCCCCTCCGAGCAGACCCACCTGATGCTCGCCCAGCTTGGCATCGACCGCCAGGATCCCGACTACGCGGCGCTCTACCTGGGCAACCAGATCCTCGGCGGCGGCGGCTTCGGCACCCGCCTGATGGACCAGGTGCGAGAAAAGCGCGGCCTGACCTACGGCATCTATTCCGGCTTCACCGCCATGCAGGCACGCGGTCCGTTCATGATCAACTTCCAGACCCGCGCCGAACTCAGCGAAGGTGCGCTGAAGCTGGTCCAGGACATCGTCCGCGACTACCTGGCCAACGGCCCGACCCAGAAGGAGCTGGACGACGCCAAGCGCGAACTGGCCGGCAGCTTCCCGCTGTCCACCGCGAGCAACGCCGACATCGTCGGCCAGCTCGGCGCCATCGGTTTCTACGGCCTGCCGCTGGACTACCTGGAAAGCTTCCTCAAGCAGGTCGAGGGACTCAGCGTCGAACAGGTCAGGACCGCCATGGCCAAACACCTGGACGCCGACGCCTTCGTCATCGTCAGCGCCGGCCCGAGCGTGCCGCAGAAACCCCTGCCGCCGCCCACCGCCAAGCCGGCCCAGCAACCCAGCGGCGTTCCGGAGCATTGATGAGCAAACCTACTGCGAAAGCCCCCGGCCGCCACGGCGGCCAGGGACAGCTGCGGATCATCGGCGGCGAATGGCGCAGCCGGCGTTTCGTCTTTCCCGACGGGCCCGGCCTGCGACCGACCCCGGACCGGGTCCGCGAGACCCTGTTCAACTGGCTGGCACCCTATGTCGAAGGCGCGCGGGTGCTCGATCCCTTCGCCGGCAGCGGCGCGCTGTTCCTCGAGGCGTTGTCGCGCGGCGCCCGCGAGGGGCTGGCCCTGGATACCAACGGCGAAGCGGTGGCGGCCCTGCGCAACCACCTCGACGCGCTCAAGTGCGGCACCGCCCAACTGGTCCTCGGCGATGCCGTGCGCTACCTGGGAAACCAGGCCCCGAGCGCCTTCGACCTGGTGTTCCTCGACCCGCCGTTCCATCAGAACCTGCTGCAGGACGCCTGCCGCCTGCTCGAAACCCGCGGCTGGCTGAACCCCGACGCCTGGATCTATACCGAGAGCGAGAGCGTCCCCTCGTCCCTCGGCCTGCCCGGAAACTGGCGGCTGCACCGGGAAAAGAAAGCCGGCAACGTACATTACGCGCTCTGGCAGCGGGGAGCCTGAGGATGAGCCCGGCTTCCGCGAGCATTCGCCAACGCCTGCTGGCGCTTGGCGAGCCTTGCGCGGCGCAACCCGCCGCCGACTGGCAGGGCGATATCGCCCTGCCCGCCGAGCTGGAGCGTTTCTACCACGAGGTCGGCCCGCTCGACTGCACCCTGGAGAGTGCCGGCAACCCATTTTTCCTGCCGTCCCTGGCCCGCCTCTGGCAGCGCCAGGCCGGCTATCGCTGGCACGGCATCAGCGGCGAGCGCCTGTCGGGCTGGCAGGACGACTGGCTGGTGGTGGCCGACCAGGGCGCCGACCCGTTCATCCTCGAGACCGGCAGCGGGCGCATACTCTTCGACCTGCATGGCGGCAGGGGCTGGGACCCGGCCCCGTGCTTCGACGACCTGTGGCAGATGGCGGCCAGCCTGGCCTGCTTCGGCGAGGTCTGGAGCGGCGCCGGCGAGGACATCCTGCTGGACGACTGCAGCGTCGCGCCCCGCTATCGGCAGCAGCTCGTCGACGAACTGCAACCGATCCTCGGTTCGCGCCAGCGGGCGGAGGACCTCGCCGACGAGTTCGGCTGGTAAGCTGGTGACCACACCACCACCGCCCATGACCTGCGCATGACCGCGTCCCCGACCTTCCAGCCCGCCTGGTGGCTGCCCAATCCGCACCTGCAGACCCTATGGAGCCCGTTCTTCCGCCGCGGGCCGACCCTGGAACGGCAGCGCGAACGCCTGTGGCTGGCCGATGGCGACTTCATCGACCTCGACTGGGCCGGCCCGCACGATGCCGAAACCCCGCTGGTGCTGGCACTGCACGGCCTCACCGGGTCATCCTCGTCGCACTACATCCTCGGTCTGCAGCGCGCCCTGCTGGAGCGCGGCTGGGCCAGCGTGGCGCTGAACTGGCGCGGTTGCTCGGGGGAGCCGAACCGCCTGCCGCGCGGCTACCATTCCGGGGTCAGCGACGACCTCGCCGAGGTGGTCGCGCACCTGCGCGCCAGGCGCCCGCAAGCGCCGCTGTACGCGGTCGGCTATTCGCTGGGCGGCAACGTGCTGCTCAAGTACCTGGGCGAAACCGCTGGGGACTGCCCGCTGCTCGGCGGCGTCGCGGTGTCGGTGCCGTTCCGCCTGGACGAGTGCGCCGACCGCATCGGCCTGGGCTTTTCCCGGGTCTACCAGGCGCACTTCATGAAGGCCATGCTGGCCTACGTGCAGGACAAGCAGCGGCTGTTCGGCGAGCAGGGCCAGGCGGAAGGCCTGGCCGCCCTGCAACGCCTCGGTCCGCTGGAGGGCATGCGCACCTTCTGGGACTTCGACGGCCGGGTCACCGCGCCGCTGCACGGCTTCGCCGACGCCAGGGATTACTATCGGCGCGCGTCCAGCCGCTACTACCTGCCGGACATCCGCACGCCGAGCCTGATCATCCATTCCAGCGACGACCCCTTCGTGTTCGCCCGCAGCCTGCCCGATCGCAGCGAACTGGCACCCTGCACCGAGCTGGAACTGCACGCCCGCGGCGGTCACGTCGGCTTCGTCGACGGCTCTCCGCGCCAGCCCACCTACTACCTGGAACGACGCATCCCCGACTGGCTGGAGGCCCGCCTGCGGCAGCACTGAGCTGGCCGGCGTCCGGCGACGGGCGGCAGAATAGGAACAGGCTGAAGGAAAAAGGGGGGCGAATGGAACTGACGCTGCGGCACAACCCGATGCTCGACGACGCCGACTGCGAGGCGATCCTGGCGATCCACGCGGCGGTCGGCTGGGACCGGCGCATGCCGCCTGCCGAGCTACGCACGCTGTACCAGCATTCCGGCTATTCCCTGCTGGCCGAACGCGACGGCCGCCTGGTCGGCCTGCTGCGCGCCGAGGAAGAAACGCCGATTCGCGTCTGGCTGGCGGAAATCGCCGTGCTGCCCGGCGCACAGCGCAGCGGCGTCGGCGCAGCCCTGCTGCGGCGCTTCGCCGAGGATCACCGCGGCGCCTACCTGTTCACCGACGCCACCCTCGGTACCGAAGCCTTCTTCCGCCGCCACGGCATCCACATCCAGCAGGTGCTGGAGAAAACCCTGCGCGATCAGAGCGGCACGTAGAGCCGCTCGGAAATCCCGTCCACCGCATCCTGGGCCTGCGCCTCGATGTGCCCGCTCTCCAGCGCCAGCACCTGGTAGATGCCGCGACGCAGTTGCGCCTCGCTGAGGTCGCCGTCGAGATCGAGGGTGGTGCAGAGGAAGCGCACCCAGGAGGTGAGGATGATCCAGGCGTTGAGGGTCAGGGCCTCCAGTTGGGTCTCGTTCATCCGCAGGATGCCGGCCTCGGTGAAGCCCTGGTAGATCGCCTTGGCGTTGACCAGGCAACGCTGGGCGAAGGCGCGGTAGCGCGCCGCCAGCTCCGGGTCGCTTTCCAGCAGGTGCTCGAGGTCGCGGTGGAGGAAGCGGTAGCGCCACATCGCGGCCAGTAGCGCTTCCAGGTAGAAGGTCTTGTCGTCCACCGTCAGACCCCGCCCTTCGGGCAGGCGCAGGAAACTCTCGACGTGGCTTTCGTACTCAGCGAACAGCTCGGCGATGATCGCCTGCTTGTTCGGGTAGTGGTAGTAGAGGTTCCCAGGCGATATACCCAGGTGGGTGGCGATATGGTTGGTGGTGACGCTGCGCTCGCCCTGGGCGTTGAACAGTTCCAGGCTGGCCTGGGCGATGCGATCGCGGGTCTTGATGCGTGGTGCCATGGGGACGACGGGCTCGTTCGGGTAACAGTGCGGGGCGCGCCCCGCCGTGACAGCGTAGAAGGTACACAAAGCTGGCCGCCCGGGTCAGCCCCCGGGGTGGCGGCCGGCGACCGGCCCGCCTTTCGTTGGGTACGCAAGCGCCGGGCTGGCAGGCATGCTGTTTGACACTTTAGAGTATTTACTCTAGAAATCCAGCGACGCAGCGAAATTCATCGGACCGAACCAGGTCCGCCACAACGACAGACGCGCGGCCACGCAGCCGCCCACGCTTCGCCGAGGAGCCAGCCCATGGTCGCCGATATCGCCTACCTGCAGCAGAGCCAGCAGGAAATCAACCAGCTCGAAGCCCTCTTTGCCCGCCAGCGCGCCGCCTACCTGGCGCAGCCGATGCCCGACGCCACGCAGCGCGTGCAGTGGCTGAAGGCCCTGCGCGACCTGCTGTTCAAGGAACAGCAGGCACTGATCGAGGCCATCGACCGGGACTTCAGCGCGCGCTCCGCCGACGAGACCCTGCTCGCCGAGATCATGCCCAGCCTGCACGGCATCCACTACGCCGCCAAGCGCGTGAAGAAATGGATGAAGCCCGCGCGCCGCGCGGTCGGCCTGCAATTCCAGCCGGCCTCGGCCCAGGTGGTGTACCAGCCGCTGGGCGTGGTCGGGGTGATCGTGCCTTGGAACTATCCGCTGTTCCTCTCCATCGGCCCGCTGACCGGCGCCCTCGCCGCCGGCAACCGGGTGATGATCAAGATGAGCGAGTCGACCCCGGCCACCGGGCGCCTGCTCAAGGACCTGCTGGCGCGGATCTTCCCCGAGGACCAGGTCGCCGTGGTGCTCGGCGAGGTAGACGTCGGCGTGGCCTTTTCCAAGCTGCCGTTCGACCACCTGCTGTTCACCGGCGCCACCAGCGTCGGCAAGCACGTGATGCGCGCCGCCGCCGAGAACCTGACCCCGGTCACCCTGGAGCTGGGCGGCAAGTCGCCGGCGATCGTCTCCGACAGCGTGCCGATGAAGGACGCCGCCGAGCGGATCGCCTTCGGCAAGAGCCTCAACGCCGGGCAGACCTGCGTCGCGCCCGACTACGTGCTGGTACCGAGCCGGCGCGTCGAGGAATTCGTCAGTCAGTACAAGGAGGTGGTCCAGGGCTTCTTCCCGCGTCTTTCGGACAACCCCGACTACACCGCGATCATCAACGAGCGCCAGCTCGGCCGCCTCCGGGGCTATCTCGACGACGCCC
The DNA here is from genome assembly GCF_021213715.1 of Pseudomonas sp. CP-1. Classification (NCBI taxonomy): domain Bacteria; kingdom Pseudomonadati; phylum Pseudomonadota; class Gammaproteobacteria; order Pseudomonadales; family Pseudomonadaceae; genus Pseudomonas; species Pseudomonas sp. CP-1. The sequence continues at coordinate 75,781 of NZ_JAJQKY010000005.1, read as the reverse complement.
GCGAGAAGGGCGCGACCCTCGTCCCGCTGTTCGCCGAAGGCCAGCAACGGCGCCTGCCGCAGACGCTGCTGCTGAACGTCAGCGACGACATGAAAGTGATGCAGGAGGAAATCTTCGGCCCGCTGCTGCCGGTGATCCCCTACGAGCGCCTGGAAGACGCCCTGGCCTACGTCAACCAGCGCCCGCGACCGCTGGCCCTGTACTACTTCGGCTACGACAAGGCGCAGCAGCAGCGCGTGCTGCACGAGACCCACTCAGGCGGTGTGTGTCTGAACGACACCCTGCTGCATGTCGCCCAGGACGACATCCCGTTCGGTGGCGTCGGTCCCTCCGGCATGGGCCACTACCATGGCCACGAAGGCTTCCTCACCTTCAGCAAGGCCAAGGGCGTGTTCAGCAAGCCGCGCTTCAACGCCGCGCGAATGATCTACCCGCCCTACGGCAAGTCGATCCAGAAGCTCGTCTACAAGCTGTTCGTGCGCTGAACCGGGGCGCGTGCGGCGCCCCCTCATTCCTACGCTGCAGGTGACATAACAACAATGAGCGACACCACTCTCGAAAGCGCCGGCCTGTCCCGACGCAGCCTGATGAAAGTCGGCCTGATCGGCGGCGCCTTCCTCGCCACCGCGGGCGTCACCGCCAGCCTCACCGGCTGTTCGGCGGAGAAACCGGCGAGCGGCCTGGAAAAGGTCCGCGAATCCGACCTGCCGTTCCTCCGTGCGCTGCTGCCGGTGATGCTGCTCGGCGCGGTTTCCGCCGAGCAGATGCCGAAAGCCGTGGAGGGCGCGATCCAGAGCCTCGACCACAACCTGGCGCGGCTCTCCCCGGAGATGTTCAAGCTCACCCAGCAACTCTTCGACGTGCTCGCCCTGCCGCTCACCCGTGGCCCGCTGACCGGTATCTGGGGCAGTTGGGAGAACGCCAGCGGCGACGACGTGCGGGCATTCCTTTCGCGCTGGGAAAACAGCTTCATCGGCCTGTTGCGGATGGGCCACAGTTCGCTGATGCAACTGGCGATGATGGCCTGGTACGCCCGCCCCGAGGCGTGGGCCCATTGTGGCTACCCCGGACCGCCGAAGATCGCTTGAGCCGCCCCCGGAACAATACGAAGAGCCCGAAGCCGCCTAGCCTGAGAGTGCATTCATGCCTGTACCCGATCTGTTCGCCGAGGGCCTCGCCCGCGGCTGGAAAACCTACAACGGCTCGCGCCTGGACGACGACCTGGAGCTGGAGGCCGACGTGGTCGTGGTCGGCACCGGCGCCGGCGGCGGCACCACCGCGGAAATCCTCAGCGCCGCCGGCCTGAAGGTGCTGCTGGTGGAAGAGGGCCCGCTGAAGACCAGCAGCGATTTCAAGATGCAGGAGGCCGACGCCTACCCCGAGCTGTACCAGGAAGGCATCGGCCGGATGAGCAAGGACGGCGCCATCACCATCCTCCAGGGCCGCGCCGTGGGCGGCACCACCCTGATCAACTGGACCAGCAGCTTCCGCACCCCGGAACCGACCCTGCAGCACTGGGCCCAGGTCTACGGGGTCAAGGGCCACAGCGCGGAGGACATGGCGCCCTGGTTCGAGAAAATGGAGCAGCGCCTGCACGTGGCGCCCTGGGCGCTGCCGCCAAATGCCAACAACGACGTGATCCGCCTGGGCTGCGAGAAGCTCGGCTATCACTGGAAGGTCATCCCGCGCAACGTCCTCGGTTGCTGGAACCTCGGCTACTGCGGCATGGGCTGCCCGGTCAACGCCAAGCAGTCGATGCTGGTCACCACCATCCCGGCGACCCTCGACAAGGGTGGCGAGCTGCTCTACCTGGCGCGCGCCAACCGGCTGCTGCTGGACGGCGACAAGGTGACGGGCCTCGAATGCCTGGGCATGGATGAGCGCTGCGTGGCGCCCAACGGCCGCCGGATCAGGGTCCGGGCCAGGCACTACGTGCTGTCCGGCGGCGGCATCAACACCCCGGCGATTCTTCTCCGCTCGAAGGCGCCTGATCCGAGCCAGCGGGTCGGCAAGCGCACCTTCCTGCACACGGTGAATTTCAGCGCGGGACTGTTCGACCGGGTGATCAACCCCTTCTACGGCGCACCGCAGTCGATCTACTCCGACCATTTCCAATGGGACGACGGCGTCACCGGACGCATGTCCTACAAACTGGAGGTGCCGCCGCTGCAACCGTCGCTGGCCTCGGTGCTGCTCGGCGGCTTCGGCAGCGACAACGCCCTGCGCATGGAACAGCTACCGCATACCAACATGATGCTCGCCCTGCTCCGCGACGGCTTCCACCCGGACAGCGCGGAGGGCTCGGTCGGCCTGCGCGGCGACGACACCCCAGTGCTCGACTACCGAATGACCGACTACACCTGGGACGGTATCCGCCGTGCCTTCCATACCATGGCGGAGATCCAGTTCGCCGCCGGCGCCCGGGAAGTGCGGCCGGTGCACAGCGACGCGCGTAGCGCGAAGAACCTGCAGGAGGCGCGCGGGATCATCGACGGCCTGCGCCTGGAGATCTACCGCACGCGCCTGGGCAGCGCCCACGTCATGGGCGGCTGCGCCATGGGCGAAGACCCGGCCGTGGCGGTGGCCGACAGCCTCGGCCGCCATCACCACCTGCGGAACCTGTCGATCCACGACGGCTCGCTGTTCCCCACCAGCATCGGCGCCAACCCGCAGCTCTCGGTCTACGGTCTTACCGCGCAACTGGCCAGCGCGCTGGCCGAACGCCTGGCCAGGGCCTGAACCGCCGCCCGGCCGGCCGCGCGCCGCGGCAGCCGGCCCGGCGCCATCAGACCTATGGGCTAAAGGCCGATGGCCCGTGCGTCTTGGCCGCACGGGCATCCCTGCGCTACCATCCGATTCCCTTACGAAACCCTGCCAGGACGTAGCGATGAACCGAGTGCTGTACCCAGGCACCTTCGATCCCATCACCAAGGGTCACGGCGATCTGATCGAACGTGCTTCACGGCTTTTCGACCATGTGATCATCGCGGTCGCCGCCAGCCCCAAGAAGAACCCCCTGTTCAGCCTGGAACAGCGGGTGGCGCTGGCCCAGGAGGTCACCAAGCACCTGCCGAACGTCGAGGTGGTGGGCTTCTCCACCCTGCTGGCGCACTTCGTCAAGGAGCAGAAGGCGAATGTCTTCCTCCGCGGCCTGCGCGCGGTTTCCGACTTCGAGTACGAGTTCCAGCTGGCCAACATGAACCGCCAGCTCGCCCCCGACGTGGAAAGCATGTTCCTCACCCCGTCGGAGAAGTATTCCTTCATTTCCTCGACGCTGGTCCGGGAAATCGCCGCTCTCGGCGGGGATATCAGCAAGTTCGTGCATCCGGCCGTGGCAGACGCCCTGGCGGAACGTTTCAAGCGCTGATCCGCGTCTCTTCGCCGGCCTCCCGTCGGCGCCCCGCGTGCACTGCGGGCGCCGATGCGGCACAATTCCGCTATTCCCGTTACCGATGCCGTGGCTGTCCGTCGCGGTTGGAGTTGTTAGATGTCCCTGAAAATCACTGACGATTGCATCAATTGCGACGTCTGCGAACCCGAATGCCCGAACGGCGCGATCTCGCAAGGCGAAGAAATCTATGTGATCGATCCCAATCTCTGCACCGAGTGCGTCGGCCACTACGACGAGCCGCAGTGCCAGCAGGTCTGTCCGGTGGACTGCATTCCCCTCGACGACGCCAATGTCGAGAGCAAGGACCAGTTGATGGAGAAATACCGGAAGATCACCGGCAAGGCCTGATCCCCGCCGGCGCCTGTCCTTCAGGGACGGTTCGCGCCCCGTCCGACGCGCTTTTGGCTATCCTTGGCAATCCAGTCTGAGGCGTTCGCGGTCCCGTCCCGCGAACGCCGCTGAACAGTGAGCCGCCATGTCCTTCCTGAACCTGCCCGTCCGTACCCTGGTCGCCGCCTGCGGCCTGTCCCTGCTCAGCCTCGCGGCGCATGCCGACAGCTTTCGCGGCGACGCCCACGCACCGCAGCAGGCCGCCGTCGCCACGCCGCATCCGGCCGCGACCGTCGCCGGCCTGGAAACCCTGGCCAATGGCGGCAACGCCTTCGACGCCGCGGCGGCCATCGCCGCTGCCCTGGCGGTAGCCGAGCCTTACGGCTCGGGACTCGGCGGCGGTGGATTCTTCCTTCTGCGCCAGGCCGGCGCGCAGCCGACCTATCGCTTCCTCGACGCCCGCGAGCGCGCGCCGAAGGCCGCCTACGCCGACATGTACCGGCGCAACGGCAAGGTCGACCCCAGGCTGTCCGTCGACGGCCCGCTGGCGGCGGCGATTCCCGGCCTGCCGGCGGCGCTGGTCGAATTGAGCGGCCGCTACGGACGCAAGCCCCTGGCCGACAACCTGGTGCCGGCGATCCGCCTGGCGGTGGATGGCGTATCCGTCGACCGGGTCTACCGCGACCGCGCCGCCATGCGCCTGGAAGCGATGCGCAAGAACCCGGAAACCGCGCGGATCTTCCTCGACAAGGGCGGAATCCCCGACGAATGGAACCTGCTCCGCCAACCGCAGTTGGCACGTACCCTGGAACGCCTCGGGCGCTACGGGCGGATCGGCTTCTACGAAGGCGAGACAGCGGACAAGCTGCTCACCGGGGTCCGCGCCGGCGGCGGCATCTGGAGCGCGGCCGACCTGCGCGACTACCGGGTGATCGAACGCCGCCCGCTGGAGGTGAAGCTGGCCAACGGCCGCGAACTGATCAGCGCACCGCCGCCCTCGGCCGGCGGCGTCGCCCTGGCGCAGAGCCTGCAGATGCTGGAACAGCTGCCGTGGCAGAAGGCCGAGCCGGTACAGCGCGCCCATTACGTGCTGGAGGTCCTGCGCCGTGCCTACCGCGATCGAGGCCTGCTCGGCGACCCGGACTTCGTCGCCAACCCGCTGCCCAGCTTGCTGGCGCCGGACTACCTGAAGCGCCTTGCCGCCGGCATCGACCCGCGCCGCGCCACGCCCAGCTCGGCGCTGCCGGAGGCGCCGGCCTGGCGCGAAGGCGACCACACCACCCACTTCGCGGTGATCGATGCCCAGGGCAACGCGGTGGCCGCCACCCTCTCGGTGAACCTGCCGTTCGGCGCCGCCTTCACCGTTCCCGGTACCGGCGTGGTGCTGAACAACGAGATGGACGATTTCGCCGCCGACACCCAGGGCGCCAACAGCTACGGCCTGGCCGGCAGCCAGGCGAACGCGGTGGCGGCCGGCAAGCGCCCGCTGTCGAGCATGAGCCCGAGCTTCCTGGAAAGCCCGACCGACTTCGCCGCCTTCGGCACCCCTGGCGGCAGCCGCATCCCGAGCATGGTGCTGATCTCCATGCTGCAGTACTTCGACGGCCGCCCGGTCGGCCAATGGGTCGCCGCGCCGCGCTACCACCACCAGTACAAGCCGGACGTCGTCGAGTACGAACCGCGCGCCTTCAGCGATGCCGAGGCCGCCGAACTGCGCCGGCGCGGCTATCAGCTCAAACGCCTGGAGCGCAGCTACGGCAACCAGCAGGTGCTCTACTGGGACAAGCGCAGCGGCCGCGTCGACGCCGCCAGCGACCCGCGCGGGATCGGCTACTCGTCTCTGTCCCTGGAGGCGCAAGCGCAGCCTCGGCCGCACTGAACAAACGAGAGACAGCGCTCAAAAATGTTCGACGATCTCACCCAGATAGGCGCCGCGTAGGGATTTCGCCGACGAGTCCGGCTGGCAATCCAGGCGGCGGGCCTCACTGGCTCGCCGCTTCAGCCGCCTGTTGCGCATCCTCCGCACTGGCTTCCACCGCCTCCGGTTCAGACGAGGCACCCTCCATGCCTCGGCCGGAGTGCCGGCGATCGGCGACACCGGAGCAGTCGGCGACGCCGGACAGCTCTCCATCCAGCGCAGCGTGAATCCAGTTTTCCAAACGGGTGTACCAGGCTGCGTTCGCGGCGCTCTCCAGCCAGGCGATGGCATCCGCATCCTGCTGCTGTGCGGCCTTTTCCAGCCAGAGCCGTGCTTGCAGCTTGTTCATCCCGGCACCGGAACCGTTCCAGTAGGCCTCGCCCACCTTGAACTGGGCACGGGCATCTCCCTGGGTCGCAGCCTTGCAGAACCACTGGAAGGCCTTTTCCCGGCTGCCGGCATAACGGTCCAGCAGGGCGGCTTCCTCGTCTGAAGTGGCGGAATAGACGCCTTGCGAGTCGTCCAGGTAGAACCATCCCAGATTGGTTTCGGCGTCTTCGCTACCGCTGGCCGCCGCACGTTCGAACCAGGTCCCGGCCTTCACCCGGTCCTGGTCGACCCCTTCGCCTCTCCAGTAGAGAACGCCCATTTCATTCTGGGCGGCGGCATCCCCCTGCTCCGCGGCCTTCCGGAACCAGCGTGCCGCCTCGGTCTTGTCCTGTGGCCCGCCGTCACCATCGCGATAGAGCATGGCCAGTTGGATCTGCGCGCGGACCATCCCCGCAGCGGCCGCCTTACCCCACCATTCGCGCGCGCTGGCGTAGTTCTGTTGCTGGTAGAAGTAGGCGCCGAAATCGAACAGTGCCTGCGGCTCACCCGTCTCGGCGGCCTGGCGGAGGCGGGTGAATTCGGCGAACAGTTCATCGCCGCGCTTGTCGCCCTGCTCGGCCTTGGACTGCTCCTTGGCGAGGTCGGACACCGCATCCTCCGCCCAGGCGAACGAGGGTACGGCAAGAGCAAGGACGGACAGGAACACCCACTGACTGAACATACGCGAAATCCTTATCTTGGTTGAGCCGGTCGGCCACCCCTGGTCGACCTTGTGACCTTGCTGGTCAGCAGGACACTGTCACCATCGGAGAGTCCGATCAAGTGCCGCGAACGGTCCGTGCGGAACATCTGTCATCGGCCGATACGGCGCTATAGCTGCCGCCTGCCGTGGCGGAAGAAAAGACTTAGCCCAATCTCCGTGCCCCCTGCAATGCATCGAGAAAACAAAAAGCCGGTCGATGACCGGCTTTTTTTCATTCCGTTGGAGACTCAGCTTTCGTCGTGGTTATAGCCGCTGGTGGTGCAGCCCAGGCAACGGACGAAGGCTTCCTTGCCCGGATCGACCACCAGCGCCTGGCCGGCCTTGCCGACGCTGCCGCTGGCCGCGGTGAACGGCAGGCTGACCACGAAGGCCACCGCCCCGACGGCCGTGGCGGCGATCAGGAAGGGACGGGCGATGAGCAGGTCGCCGATCATGGCGTACGCGGGGGGCGCTTCGACGGTGTACATCGGGTCGCCGCTGGCGTTTTCCTGCACGGCATCCGCCAGCGCGGGCATGGACGAGAGCCCGGTGGTCAGCGCCAGCACGAGCGCGGTGGTGCGAAACAGGTTCATGGAGGCGGTCCTTTCTGGTTTTTGGTTGGGCAGATATCGCCTAACTATAACAGCGCTGCGGGTAGTGCCAGCGTGACCGCCTTCAATCGCCGAGGAATGCGTAGTGCGGCTTTTTCGGGATGAACGGCCGGTAGAAGCCGATCAGGCTGCACAGGTCGGCGTCCTCGTTGCCGGTCGGCCAGAAGGGTTCGCCGATGACGATCCGCCGGTTCTCGTAGTCCAGCGCCGCCGGCACCACCGGCACGCCGGCGCCACGGGCGATGTGGTAGAAGCCCATGCGCCAGCGGTCGACCTTCTTGCGCGTGCCTTCCGGAGCGATGATCAGCATGAACTCACGGTGCTCGCGGAAGGCCTGGATCGCCTGGTCCACGGTATTCAGCTTCAGGTGGCGCTGGATCGGGATACCGCCCCAGCGCCGCATCAGGCCGCCCAGCGGGCCGTTGAACAGGGTGTGCTTGCCGAACCAGCGGGCGTTCAGGCGCAGGACGAACTTGGCGGCGAGGAAGGCCACGAAGTCCCAGTTCGAGGTGTGGTGGGCGCCGATCACCACGAACTTGTCGAGCGCGGGCAATTGGCCCTCGATCTTCCAGCCGGAGAGTTTCAGCATGGCATGGCCGAGCGACTCGACCAGGGTGTTGCGAGGCAGGTAATTGCCGGACATCGTGCACCTTTCTTATGGCAGGCCGCTCACCGTGGCGGCCCTTCTTGTGGCGGTAGAGTATGCGCGGCGCGGCGCTTCAGCGTTGGCAGCGCGGGCAGTACACGCTGGCCCGCTGGCCTAGGCGGATCTCGCGCAGGGTGCTGCCGCAGACCTTGCAGAACTCCCCGCCACGGCCATAGACGAACAATTCCTGCTGGAAGTAACCGGGCTGGCCGTCGCCGCCGACGAAATCGCGCAGGGTGGTGCCGCCGCGCTCGATGGCGATCGCCAGGATCCGCTTGATCTCCTCCGCCAGGCGCAGGTAGCGCGCCTTGGAGATGCTCCCGGCGGGCTTGCGCGGATCGATGCCGGCGGCGAACAGCGCTTCGCTGGCGTAGATGTTGCCGACCCCGACCACCACCGCGTTGTCCATGATGAACGGCTTGACCGCCATGCTCCGCCCGCGCGACAGCTCGAACAGACGCTGGCCGGCGAAAGCGTCGGTCAGCGGTTCCGGGCCGAGGTTGCGCAGCAGCTCGTGTTCCAGTGGCGCCAGGCTCCAGAGCATGGCGCCGAAGCGCCGCGGATCGGTGTAGCGCAGGGCCATGCCCGAGGCCAACTCGATGTCGACGTGCTCGTGGCGACTGGCCGGGGTGCCGCTCTCCACCAGCCTCAGGCTGCCGGACATGCCCAGGTGGCTGATCAGCGTACCGGCCTCGGCGCCCAGCAGCAGGTACTTGGCGCGGCGCTCGACGCTGACGATGCGTTGTCCGGACAGGCGCACGTCCAGGTCTTCGGGGATCGGCCAGCGCAGGCGCCGCTCGCGCACGATCACGCGCTCGACGCGCTGGCCTTCGAGGTAGGGGGCGATGCCCCGGCGGGTGGTTTCGACTTCGGGTAGTTCGGGCATGGCGGCAGCAATCCGGTTGACCGCGGCACCTTAGCAGGAAGCGCCGCGGCGCGGCCAGTCAGTAGCTGCCCTGGCCGACGCCCAGCTCGAGAATCGAGCCCTTGAGGTTCTCGAAGTCGTAGTCGGTGAGCCCGACGTAGTCCAGCACCAGCGCGCCGATGCTGTTCCACTCGTGGTCTTCCGGCTGGTTGCCGAGAATCCGGTGCGAGCCGCAGATGTGCTCGGCCATCTTCAGGATCGCCAGCAGGTTCTTCAGCTGGGTGTCGCGGGCCGACTCGTCGCCGAAGATCGACAGCGCGTTGTGGTGGTTGGCGATCGCCTCGCAGACGTGCTCCGGCAGGCGCCAGGAGCGCGCGGTGTAGTAGCCGACCACCGCATGGTTGGTGTTCAGCACGCGGTTCTCGGTGTCCACCACCCGGCGCTCGTCGCTGGCGGCGGCATAGGCCTCCTCCAGCACCGCCATATAGTGCGGGAAGCGCTTGAGCATCAGCGGAATGCCGCAGTTGTGGAACAGGCCGAGGGCGTAGGCTTCGTCCACCGACTCGTAGCCGACCCGCTTGGCCAGGCTCAGGCAGCTCATGGCCACGTCCTGGGCGGTGTCCCAGAAACGGTTGAGGGTGACGATGGTGTCGTCGCTCATCTCGCCCTTGATCGACTGGGCGTTGATCAGGTTGATCACCGAACGACTGCCCAGCAGGTTCACCGCGCGCTGGATCGAAGTGATGCGGTTGGCCAGGCCGAAGAACGGCGAGTTCACCAGTTTCAGGAGGGCGCCGGAAAGGCCCGGGTCCTGGCTGATCAGCCTGGCGATGTTCTTCAGGTCCGGATTGGGCATGACCTGCTCCATCTGCAGGTCGACCATGATCTGGGGTTGCGGCGGCACGCTGATGCCTTGCAGGGCCTGGCGGATCTGCTCGGCGGTGAGTTCTTGGACCATGAGGGCGGGGGCGAAAGTTGACGGTGTGCGCAGTTTACCCGGAGAACCCCGCCATGGGGCGGGCTTCTGCCGGAAAAGCGGCGCCAGGCAACGGGCATGGAACTTTTCCCGCAGCCGCCAGGGTCGGAATGAATACCCCCATCCGATATCGGGAGACACGCCATGACCCAATCCCTGCACGGCAAGGTCGTCGCCGCCCTGGTGACCGACGGTTTCGAACAGGTCGAACTGACCGGTCCGAAAAAAGCCCTGGAAGACGCCGGCGCCACGGTAAGGATTCTTTCCGACAAGGCCGGCGAGGTGCGCGGCTGGAACCATCACCAGCCAGCCGACGCCTTCCGTGTCGACGGCACCTTCGAAGACGCCAGCCTGGACGACTACGACGCCCTGCTGCTGCCCGGCGGGGTGATCAATTCCGACCAGATCCGCAGCCTGGCCAAGGCCCAGGAACTGGCGATCCGCGCCGAACAGGCGAGCAAGCCGGTGGCGGTGATCTGCCACGGCGCCTGGCTGCTGATCTCCGCCGGCCTGGTGCAGGGTCGTACCCTGACCAGTTGGCCGTCGCTCAAGGACGACATCAACAACGCCGGCGGCCACTGGGTGGACCAGGAGGTAACGGTGGACGGCAAGCTGGTGAGCAGCCGCAAACCCGAAGACATCCCGGCCTTCAACCGTCGATTCATCGAAATCCTCGCCGGCTGAACGGCCCGCGTTCGCGCAGCGGCGAATCCCGTCGCTGCGCTATAATCGCGCTCTTTTGCCGGAGCCTTTCCCATGACCCTGCCCAGCTTGCGTCTCAAAGCCAACGCCGAGCGCCGCCTGCGCGCCGGCCACCTGTGGGTCTACAGCAACGAGGTGGATGTCGCCGCGACGCCGCTGAATGCCTTCGCCGCCGGCGACCAGGCGGTGCTGGAAATGGCCAACGGCAAGCCGCTGGGCATCGTCGCGCTGAGCCCGAACAATCTCATCTGCGGCCGCCTCATTTCCCGTGATACCAAGCACGTTCTCGACAAATCGCTGCTGGTTCATCGCATCAACATCGCCCTCAGCCTGCGCGAGCGGCTTTTCGACAAGCCGTTCTACCGGCTGGTCTACGGCGATTCCGACCTGCTGCCCGGCCTGGTGGTCGATCGCTTCGGCGACGTGCTGGTGGTGCAACTGGCGTCCGCGGCCATGGAACTGCGCAAGGACGAGGTGCTCGCTGCCCTGCTGCAGGTGCTCAAGCCCGCCGCCGTGCTCTGGAAGAACGACTCCAGCGCGCGCGACGCCGAGGGCCTGGAGCGCTACGTGGCCAACGCCTACGGCGAAGTGCCGGAGTGGGTCGCGCTGGAAGAGAACGGCGTGAAGTTCGAGGCGCCGGTGCTGGCCGGGCAGAAGACCGGCTGGTTCTACGACCACCGCATGAACCGCGCGCGCCTGGCGCCCTACGTGCAGGGCAAGCGGGTCCTCGACCTGTTCAGCTATATCGGTGGCTGGGGCATCCAGGCCGCCGCCTTCGGCGCCAGCGAAGTGATGTGCGTGGACGCGTCCGCCTTCGCCCTCGACGGCGTCGAGCGCAACGCGGCGCTGAACGGCGTAGCGGAGAAGGTCGCCTGCGTCGAGGGCGACGTGTTCGAGGCCCTGCGCGAACTGAAGGCCGCCGACGAACGCTTCGACGTGGTGATCGCCGACCCGCCGGCCTTCATCAAGCGCAAGAAGGACCTGAAGAACGGCGAGGCCGCCTACCGCCGTCTCAACGAACAGGCCATGCGCCTGCTGAGCAAGGACGGCATCCTGGTCAGCGCCTCCTGCTCGATGCACCTGCCCGAGGACGACCTGCAGAACATCCTGATCGGCAGCGCCCGCCATCTCGACCGCAACATCCAGCTGCTCGAGCGCGGCGGCCAGGGCCCCGACCATCCGGTGCACCTGGCGATCGCGGAAACCCGCTACATCAAGAGCCTGACCTGCCGGCTGCTGCCCAACGGCTGAGCCCGTCCCGGCGGATGAGCGCCTGCGTTCATCCGCCCTACGGCCACCGCCGCTCATGGCGCGACGGGCGGCGCAAGACGCCAGCCGGGTCGCGACGCGCCGCTCCGCCGACCGCCAGCCTTCCCCATTCGCCCGCTCTGGGCTTAGAATCCGGGCATTCCTCGCCAATCATCCCCCGGCGGGCAGTGAGCCCAGGCCGTCGCCAATGGTGACCCCATTCAGACCCCGGCCAACTCCGTACACTCGGCTATTCCCCGTTTGCATCCGGTTCCTTCGACGCTCACGATACAGTCATAACCCGAACCTGATTAGCCGCAGGAAATCGTCATGCCCGATTACCGCTCGAAAACCTCCACCCACGGCCGCAACATGGCCGGCGCCCGCGCCCTCTGGCGCGCCACCGGGATGAAGGACGAAGACTTCAAGAAGCCGATCATCGCCATCGCCAACTCCTTCACCCAGTTCGTGCCCGGCCACGTGCACCTGAAGGACCTCGGCCAACTGGTCGCCCGCGAGATCGAGAAGGCCGGCGGCGTGGCCAAGGAATTCAACACCATCGCCGTCGACGACGGCATCGCCATGGGCCACGACGGCATGCTCTATTCGCTGCCGAGCCGGGAGATCATCGCCGACTCCGTGGAATACATGGTCAACGCCCACTGCGCCGACGCCATCGTCTGCATCTCCAACTGCGACAAGATCACCCCCGGCATGCTGATGGCGGCGCTGCGCCTGAACATCCCGGTAGTGTTCGTCTCCGGCGGGCCGATGGAAGCCGGCAAGACCAAGCTGGCCAGCCACGGCCTGGACCTGGTCGATGCCATGGTGGTGGCCGCCGACGACTCCTGCTCCGACGAGAAGGTCGCCGAGTACGAGCGCAGCGCCTGCCCGACCTGCGGCTCCTGCTCCGGCATGTTCACCGCCAACTCGATGAACTGCCTGACCGAGGCGCTCGGCCTGTCGCTGCCGGGCAACGGCTCGACCCTGGCCACCCACGCCGACCGCGAGCAACTGTTCCTGCGCGCCGGGCGCCTGGCCGTGGAACTCTGCCAGCGCTACTACGGCGAAGGCGACGACAGCGTGCTGCCGCGCAACATCGCCAACTTCAAGGCCTTCGAGAACGCCATGACCCTGGACATCGCCATGGGCGGCTCGACCAATACCATCCTGCACCTGCTGGCCGCCGCCCAGGAGGCCGAGGTGCCGTTCGACCTGCGCGACATCGACCGCCTGTCGCGCAAGGTGCCACAACTGTGCAAGGTGGCGCCGAACATCCAGAAGTACCACATGGAAGACGTGCATCGCGCCGGCGGCATCTTCTCCATCCTCGGCGAACTGGCCCGCGGTGGCCTGCTGCACACCGACGTCCCCACCGTGCACAGCCCGAGCATGGCCGACGCCATCGCCCAGTGGGACATCACCCAGACCCGCGACGAAGCCGTGCACACCTTCTTCAAGGCCGGTCCGGCGGGCATCCCGACCCAGACCGCGTTCAGCCAGAACACCCGCTGGCCGAGCCTGGACGACGACCGCGCCGAGGGCTGCATCCGCAGCGTCGAGCATGCCTATTCCAAGGAAGGCGGGCTGGCCGTGCTCTACGGCAACATCGCTCTCGACGGCTGCGTGGTGAAGACCGCCGGGGTCGACGAGTCGATCCACGTGTTCGAAGGCAGCGCGAAGATCTTCGAAAGCCAGGACGCCGCGGTGAAAGGCATCCTCGGCGACGAGGTGAAGGCCGGCGACATCGTGATCATCCGCTACGAAGGACCGAAGGGCGGGCCGGGCATGCAGGAAATGCTCTATCCGACCAGCTACCTGAAGTCCAAGGGCCTGGGCAAGCAGTGCGCCCTGCTCACCGACGGACGCTTCTCCGGCGGCACCTCGGGCCTGTCCATCGGTCACGCCTCCCCGGAAGCCGCCGCCGGCGGCGCCATCGGCCTGGTGCAGGACGGCGACAAGGTGCTGATCGACATTCCCAATCGCTCGATCAACCTGCTGGTCAGCGACGAAGAACTCGCCGCCCGCCGCGCCGAACAGGACAAGAAGGGCTGGAAGCCGGCCGCGCCGCGTGCCCGCCGCGTCAGCACCGCGCTCAAGGCCTACGCCCTGCTCGCCACCAGCGCCGACAAGGGCGCGGTACGCAACAAGGCGCTGCTGGACGGCTGAATCGTCCCGCGACGAAAAAAGCCCGGTCCCGCGCCGGGCTTTTTCATTCGCGCGTGCGCACGCCGAATGGCGGATAACCGCAAGCGGTCATTCGCCCTACCGCTCACCCACGCTCCAACCGTAGGGCGCATACGCCACCGGCGTTATCCGCCGACATGCGGCGCAGCCAGGCCTGGGCGAGACCGCGTTCGCCCAGTAAAATCGCGCTCTTTTTCCCCGGACCGCCACCATGAGTTCCCTGCAAAGCCCGTCGGACGCCAGCGCCCGCAACGACCTGGTCTATGGCCTGGACGACCGTCCCAGCGCTCCCATCGCCCTGCTCGCCGCCCTCCAGCACCTGCTGGCGATCATCGTGCCGATCGTTACCCCCGGCCTGCTGATCTGCCAGGCGCTGGGCGTATCGCCGCGCGACACCAATCTGATCGTGTCGATGTCGCTGGTGATCTCCGGCATCGCCACCTTCGTCCAGTGCAAGCGCTTCGGCCCGTTCGGCGCCGGACTGTTGATCGTCCAGGGCACCAGCTTCAACTTCGTCGGCCCGCTGATCGCCGGCGGGGCGCTGATGGTCAAGCAGGGCACGCCGGTGGAAAGCGTGATGGCGGCGATCTTCGGCGTGGTCATCGCCGGCTCCTTCGTCGAGATGGGCATCTCGCGCATACTGCCGTTCGTCAAGCGGCTGATCACCCCGCTGGTGACCGGCATCGTCGTGCTGATGATCGGCCTGACCCTGATCAAGGTCGGCCTGATCAGCATGGGCGGCGGCTTCTCGGCGATGTCCAACGGCACCTTCGCCAACGGCGAGAACCTGCTGCTGTCCGGCGTGGTGCTGGGCATCATCGTGGTGCTCAATCGCATCCCGGTGGTATGGATGCGCAGTTGCGCCATCGTCATCGCCCTGGCCGTCGGCTACGCGCTGGCCGGCTACCTCGGCCGCCTGGACTTCACCGGCATGCACCAGGCCGAGCTGTTCCAGGTACCGACCCCGCTGCACTTCGGCCTGGACTTCTCCTGGCCGCTGTTCATCCCGATGCTGGTGATCTACCTGGTCACTTCCCTGGAAGCCATCGGCGACGTCACCGCCACCAGCAAGGTGTCGAAGCAGCCGGTGGAAGGCCCGCTGTGGATGCAGCGGATCAAGGGCGGCGTGCTGGTCAACGGCGCCAACTCGTTCCTCGCCGGTATCTTCAATACCTTCCCCAGCTCGGTGTTCGCCCAGAACAACGGGGTGATCCAGCTCACCGGAGTGGCCAGCCGCTACGTCGGCCTATGGATCGCCGCCATGCTGGTCCTGCTCGGCCTGTTCCCGAGCGTCGCCGGCGTCATCCAGGCGGTGCCGGAACCGGTACTGGGCGGCGCGGCGATGGTGATGTTCGGCGCGGTGGCCGCTTCGGGCATCAACATCCTCGCCGGCATCCAGCTGGACCGCCGCGCCCTGCTGATCATCGCCGTGTCCCTGGCCCTCGGCCTGGGCGTTTCGCAGGTGCCGGAGTTCCTCGCGCACATGCCCGCGGCGCTGCGCAACGTGCTGGAATCCGGGGTCGCCACCGGCGGCATCTGCGCCCTGCTACTGAACTGGTTCCTGCCGGAAAGCCCGGTCCAGAAGGCCGGACACTGATAGGCGCGGCGCCACCTCCGGGTGGCGTCGCGGTTTTCGCCGAAGGGTTTTCGTACCCGGCCAATGGTTGGGTATGATCGACGGCATGGCCATGCCCGTCGGCCACCCTCTTCCGTCCCGCAACCCGGACCCGCGCCCATGCCCCAGTCCCGCCGCCCGTTGCGCATCGGCCTGATCGCCGACACCCATGGCCTGCTCCGGCCCGAGGCGCTGGAACGGTTGCGCGGCTGCGACCAGTTGATCCATGCCGGCGACATCGGCAAGCCGGAAATCCTCGCCGAGCTGGAACGCCTGGCGCCGCTCTCGGTGGTGCGCGGCAACAACGACACCCAGGACTGGGCGGCGGACATCCCCGAGCGCCTGCTGCTGAAGATCGGCCGGCTGACCCTCTACGTACTGCACGACCTCAAGCGACTCGACCTCGACCCGGCCGCCGAAGGCATCGACGTGGTGGTCGCCGGACATTCGCACAAGCCGCTGAAGGAAGAGCGCGACGGCGTGCTCTACCTCAACCCGGGCAGCGCCGGACCGCGGCGCTTCAGCTTGCCGATCGGGATCGGCGTGCTGGAAGTGGCGGGCAAGAAGATCGAGGCGGAGCTGATCACCCTCTGACCCCGCCTGGAACCGTCAGCGGCGCTCCCATACCTCGAAGGCGTAGGCAGGCGCATCGTCAGCCGCGGCGTGTTCGATGCTCGACGCCAGGCGCCAGGCCGCACCATCGATCTCGGGGAAAAAGGCGTCGCCCTCCGGCGCCAGGCCAACCCGGGTCAGGTAGAGACGCGCGGCGCGCGGCAAGGCCTCGGCATAGAGCTGGGCGCCGCCGATCAGCATCAGTTCGTCGGCGTCCTCCGCCTGCGCCCACGCCTCGGCGCGCGCCAGCGCGGCGTCCAGGCTGGCGAACACTTCCGCACCCTCCAGTGCCAGGCCGGCCTGGCGGCTGACCACCAGGTTGAGCCGGCCCGGCAGCGGCCGACCCAGCGAGTCCCAGGTCTTGCGCCCCATGATCACCGGCTTGCCGAGGGTCATCGCCTTGAAATGCTTGAGGTCGGCCGGCAGGCGCCAGGGCAGGCGGTTGTCGATGCCGATCGCGCGGTTCTCGCCAAGGGCGGCGATCATCGCCAGCGGTCGTGCCATGGGGTTACCTCATCGTGGAAGGACAAAGGCGCGAGGATAAACACTCGCGCCGGCGGACTCCAGGCCCGGCCTACAAGGGATTGGCATACGGCGGCACCTGCATGAAGAAGGTGCCATCCTCGTTGACCTGGGTGGTGCCGGTCGCCAGCACCTTGCGGTAGTCCTGCAGGTTGAAGGTCAGCACCTGGTCCGGGGTCTCGGTCTTCAGCAGCACCTGGGCGTAGGTGATGAGGATTTCGAAGATCTTCAGGTCGCCGGACTGTAGCCAGAGGAAGGATGGGCCCGCCGCGGCCGGCGGGCTGAACACCGGCGACGGCTGGCCGGGAGCCTGGGAGAAACGCAGGTGCAGCCCCTGGTCGTCGAGCCAGGCCTCCTGTACGTGGCCATCGATGCCCAGCAGCGGGAAGACCTTGCGGTAGTCCAGGCGCATGGCGCTGCCCACCAGGCTCGCCCCCGGCCGATCGAGGCTGACCAGCGCCGACATCGGCAAGCCGACCAGGCTCATCGCCCCGTACAGCGGCAGACCTATCACCTTCAACTGGTCGGGCCGATAGACCAGCGCGCCGCTGGCCGCGTCCACCTCCACGCCGCCGCCCAGCCGCAGCGGCAGCCAGGGCCCTACGCCGAGCGGACGCACCCGTCCCTCCACCTCCAGGCGTCCCGCCGCACTGCTCATGCGGAAGTCCTTCAACATGGTCCCGTCGTAGGCGAGGATGTGCTCGTTGAACAGGTTGGCCAGTTGCCGCGGGCTGAGCAGCACCTCGCCCTCCATCACCTGGAAATGCATGTCCTGCGGGCGATCGAAGTCCACCGGCTGGCCGGCCCGGTTCGGCACCAGCCAGCCCTTCACCTCGGGCACGTGGAAACCGATGTTGCCGCGCAGGTACATGTCCACGTTGCGCAGCAGTATGCCGACGCCATCCTGGCCGGAATCCGCCGGCCCGGCCGTACGCATGGGCAGCGGCACCGGCGCCGGCGGGACCTGCCGGTACCAGCCCTCGCGCAGCAGGGCCAGTTCGCGCTGCTGCCGGTCGATGGGGCTTTCGGCCTGGACCGCGCTGGCCGCCAACAGGCACCAGCCAAGCAGCACGCCCCACGGACGCCGGCTCACAGCCGTGCCTCCAGCGGCGCCGGCGCCTTCACCGGCGACACGGCGATCTGCACCATGCCGTCCTCGCGCAGGCGGATCACACCGTTCTGCAGTTGCCGCCGGTAGTCGTAGAGATTGAACAGCAGCGGCTGCCCCGGGCTGAGGCTGGTGAACAGGGCGTAGGCCTTGACCAGCACGGTGCGCGCCATCTTGATATCGCCGCCTTCGATGAACATGTAGCTGTCCGGCGCCCGTAATGCCGGCCATTGCAGGTCGGCCAGGGAGTCGCCGAGGGCGAGTTGCATGCCGCCGTCGGCCAGGGCCAGGCGACTGACGCGGAAGTCCAGGCGCGGCGGCGGGAACAAACCGTCGAGGTCGACGCGGATGCGGTTGCCGACCAGCTCCATGTGCCGGGTCTTCAGCTTCAGCACCTCGGACATCTCGATCGAGGCCGCCGCCAGCGACGAAGTGACCTCGACCCCGTCGACGAAGATCCGCCGGGGTACCAGGGTCACCTCCAGCGGACCGCTCAGCTCGATCTCAGTGAGCATCCGTAGCGGCCGCCAGCGCCCCTTGCGCAACAACTCGCCACGCACTTCCTGGCCGTCCTTGCGGGTGCTCATCCTGAGGTTGCGCACGGCCGCGCGGGACGCGGCGAGGTCCTGGTTGAGCAGGGTCGCCAGGGTGGCGTCGCTGACGAATATCTCGCCGGCCTGGATCCGCGCCACCATCGCCGTCGGATCGTCGAGCGACAAGGGCGCGCCGGGACGAGTCGGTTCCATGCGGATCAGCATGCGCTGGATGAAGAAACCGATGTCGTCGTGCAGGCGGAAGTCGGTATCGGCGATCCACAATCGCGAACTCGCCGATCCCGAGCCGCGGGCGCCGACGCTCGCCTCCAGCGTACGCGGCGGCACGGCGCTCATCAGGCTGTCCGGCTGGCGCCCCCAGTCATCGGTAGCGGCCGTCGGCACACGCGCTTCGACACGGGCCGGCGGCGCCACGGCCTGGCCGCCACCGTGGGCATCGAAGGCCAGCCAGGCGCCCAGCAACAGGCAGGCCAGTTGCAACGACAGGCAGGGAAACGCGGAGGCAGGTTGCGCGGAAGCCATCACCGATCCTCTTACTGTTATGCGAGCGCCGTCACCCTATACCCTGCCCCGGCCGTCCGCCCCTTTCGTTGGATTGGCCGGGAAAACGCCGACGTCGTCACGCTGGCGGCGATTGTCACGGGAATGTCGCGAAACGGGCAAAGAAGTATCACCTGGCTGCGTCACTCTGCTGGACTGGAACACTCCCGAACCGCCGACGAGGACCCGTCATGCAACCAGCCTTCCTGCGCCGCCACCTCGGCGCCGCCTGCCTGATGCTCGCCGCTGGCCTGGCCAGCGCCGCCCACGCCGACACCGGCAACGTACAACGCGCCATCGACTGGGCCCAGGGCCAGGCCTCCGTCCGCCACCCGGCCAGCGACGAACGCTCGCCTCTGGTCATCGCCCACCGTGGCGCCAGCGGTTACGTACCGGAACACACCCTGGGCGCCTACGCCCTGGCGGTGATGATGGGCGCCGACTACGTCGAGCCGGACCTGGTGATGACCCGCGACGGCAAGCTGGTCGCCCGCCACGACAACGAGCTGGGCCTGACCACCGATGTCGCCCAGCACCCGGAATTCGCCGACCGCAAGCGCACGCAGAAAGTCGACGGAGTGGAACTCACCGGCTGGTTCAGCGAAGACTTCACCCTCGCCGAACTGAAGACGCTGCGCGCCATCGAGCGCATCCCCACGATCCGCCCGGGCAATGCGCGCCTGGACGGCACCTTCGAGATCCCCACCCTGCAGGAGATCATCGACCTGGTGAAAAGCCTGCAAATCAGCCAGCAACGCACCATCGGCCTGTACCCCGAGATCAAGCACGGCACCCACTTCCAGCGCCTCGGCCTGGCCATGGAACGCCCGCTGGTGAAGACCCTGCACCGCAACGGCTACCTCGGTCCGCGCGCGCCGGTATTCATCCAGTCCTTCGAGGTGAACAACCTGAAGGAACTCAAGCGCCTCACCGGCATCCGCCTGGTCCAGCTCTACGGCAGCGGCCAGCCCTACGACCAGCAGGCCAGCGGCGGCAGCCTGACCTACGCCGAGATGGCCACCGCCAAGGGCCTGCGCCAGGTGGCGCGCTACGCCTACGGGGTCGGTCCGGACAAGAGCTACGTGATTCCTCGCGATGCCAACGGCAACCTCGGCCAGCCGACCCGCTTCGTCGGCGACGCCCACGCCGCCGGGCTGAAGGTGCATCCCTACACCTTCCGCGCGGAAAACAGCTTCCTTCCGGCGGAGTTCCGCAGCGCCGACGGCAACCCACAGTCGCGCGGCGACCTGGCCGGCGAGATCAGGGCCTACCTCGACGCCGGCATCGACGGCCTGTTCAGCGACCAGCCGGACGTCGCCGTGCGCCTGCGCGAGCAGCGCTGACGCAGCCCGACCGGCGCTCGTACGCGGGCGCCGGCCTCATGGACACTCGATGTAGCCGTCGAAGGGCTGTGCCTTGCCCTTCTCCAGCGCCTGCCGCCTGATGTTCCGGCAGATCCGCCGATCGCGCTCGTGCATGGCGTCGATCGACGGGTTGCCAGTGGGTTCCACGCCCTTGTGGTCCTTGACGCCAAAGGTCACCAAGGGCTGCTCCGGCTCCACCCGGAAGCGCGACGGCGTTTCCTTCTCCTCCTTGCGCGACGGCGGATCCGCCGCCAGGGTCGGCAACTGGTCGGCCTGCACGCCATAGCGTTGCAGCAAGGAGCCATCGGGCAACTCGTCGGCCAGCGCGCCCGCCATCCCCAGCAACAGCGCCAGGGGGTATCGGCGTACTACCTTCATCTCAGTGTTCCTCTCGCTACCGGCGCCGAACGCTTTCGCCACGGCGCCAGTCAAAATCCCACACCCCGCCGCCAGCCGGCTGGCAAGCCAGCATGAGCCGCCGGGGCGCTTTTTGCTATGTTTGGCGCTGATCAGACGCCGTTGGCCGGGCACGATTCACGCTCGGCAGGGAAATCGACACAGGAGGTGACTTGAGTCACACGACGCATCCCGGCCTCGACGCCCTCTGGCTGACCGAGGCCGTTCGCCTGCGCGAGGAACAGGCCGGTCCGCTGGAAGACAGCGAGGCGCTTCGCCAGGCGCTGGCCCAGGGCGGTTCCCTGCCGCGCCGTATTCTCACCCGCGCCCACTGGCTGGGCCGCCGCGAGGGCCTGCTCGACGCCCAGCGGACCTGGCGCCAGGGTTCGCGGCTGGCGCTGGCCCTGCTGCTGGTGCTGGCCCTGGCCAGCGGCGCCGGACTGGCCTTCGCCGCGCTCGGCGATGGCCAGCGCCCGGTCAACGTGTTCTGGGCGCTGGCCAGCCTCCTCGGCCTGCACCTGCTGACCCTGCTCGGCTGGGCCCTCGGCCTGCTCGCCGGCGGCGAGGCCGCGGGCGCGCTCGGCCGGCTCTGGCTGTGGCTCAGCGGCAAGCTGGCGCGCGATGCCCGCGCCGCGCACCTGGCGCCGGCGCTATTGGTCCTGCTCGGCCGGCGCCGGCTGGCGCGCTGGGGCCTCGGCGCGCTGGTCCACGGGCTCTGGCTGCTCGGCCTGCTGACCGCGCTGGCCATGCTCCTCGGCCTGCTGGCGACCCGCCGCTACGGTTTCGTCTGGGAAACCACCATTCTCGGCAGCGATACCTTCATCGCCCTCACCCAGGCGCTCGGCGCCCTGCCGGCGTTGCTTGGCTTCCCGTTGCCGGACGCCGAACTGATCCGCGCCAGCGGCGACGCCGCCCTGGCCAGCGAAGCCGCGCGGCACGCCTGGGCCGGCTGGCTGGTAGGCGTACTGCTGGTCTATGGGGTCCTGCCGCGCGCGCTGCTCGGTCTGTTCTGCCTGTGGCGCTGGAAACGCGGCCTGGCCGACCTCGACCTGGACCTCGACGACCCAGGCTACAGCCTGCTGCGCGAACGCTTGATGCCGGCCAGCGAACGCCTCGGCGTCAGCGACGCGGCGCCGGACTGGCTACCGGAGCCGCAGGGCGGCCAGTCCGGCCAGGAAGCCGCCGGAGCGGTGCTGGTGGCGGTGGAGCTGGACGATCGCCGGCCCTGGCCGCCGAAGCTCGCCGAAGGCGTCGCCGACGCCGGCATCCTCGACGACGGCCAGCAGCGCCGTCGCCTGCTCGAACAACTGACCCGCTACCCGCCGGCGCGCCTGGCCATCGCCTGCGACCCGCGTCGCTCGCCGGACCGCGGCACCCTGGCGCTGCTCGGCGAACTCGCCCGCTGCGCCGCCAGCACCCGCATCTGGCTGCTCCAGGCTCCGCCCGGCGAAGCGCTCGACAGCGACCGCCTGGGCGACTGGCACACCGCCCTGGAGCGCCTGCAACTGCCGCACGGCGAGACCTCGCCGCTGGCCTGGCTGGAGACCGGCCATGACTGAGCCGCTGATCCTGGCCGTGGTCGGCCACACCAATACCGGCAAGACCTCGCTGCTGCGCACCCTGACCCGCGACCGCGGATTCGGCGAAGTCTCCCATCGCCCCAGCACCACCCGCCACGTCGAGGGCGCCAGGCTGTCGGTGGACGGCGAAGCGCTGCTGGAACTCTACGACACGCCCGGCCTGGAAGACGCCATCGCCCTGCTCGACTACCTGGACGCCCTGGAGCGCCCCGGCGAGCGTCTCGATGGCCCGGAACGCATGGCGCGGTTGCTGGACAGCAACGAAGCGCGCGGGCGTTTCGAACAGGAAGCCAAGGTGGTCCGCCAGTTGCTCGCCTCCGACGCCGGGCTCTACGTGATCGACGCCCGCGAACCGGTGCTGGCCAAGTATCGCGACGAACTGGCGGTGCTCGTCGGCTGCGGCCGGCCGCTGCTGCCGGTGCTGAACTTCGTCGCCAGCCCGCAGCATCGCGAGGAGGAGTGGCGCGCCGCCCTCGCTCGCCTGGGCCTGCACGCCCTGGTGCGTTTCGACAGCGTGGCGCCGCCGCTGGACGGCGAACGGCGCCTCTACGAGAGCCTGGCGCTGCTGCTGGAGCGCGCCCGGCCGCAACTCGACCGGCTGATCGCCGACCATGAGACCCAGGCCGCCGCGCGCCTGCGCGCCGGGCAACGGCTGATCGCCGAATTGCTGGTCGACGTCGCCGCCTGCCGGCGCCTGGTGCCCGGCGGCGAAAGCGCCGTGCAGGAAGCCACCCGCGACCTGCACCAGCAGGTGCGCAAGCGCGAGCAGGCCTGCGTGGAAGCGCTGCTGCGGCTCTACGCCTTCGCCAGGGACGACGCCCGCGCCGCCGACCTGCCGCTGCTCGACGGCCGCTGGGGCGACGATCTGTTCAATCCGGAGACCCTGCGCCAACTCGGTATCCGCCTCGGCGGCGGGGTTGCGGCCGGTGCCGCGGCCGGCGCCGGCATCGACCTGCTGGTGGGCGGCGTCACCCTTGGCGCCGCCGCCGCCCTCGGCGCCCTCGCTGGCGGCGCCTGGCAGACCGTCGGGCACTACGGTTCGCGCCTGCTCGGCAAGCTCAAGGGCGCCCGCGAGCTGACCGTCAACGACGCCGTGCTGCGCTTGCTTGCGCTGCGCCAACGGCAGCTCCTGGCAGCCCTGCAAACGCGCGGCCACGCGGCGATCGAGGCGATCCGCCTGGAGACCCCGGAGGACAAGCAGTGGCGCGAAGGCAAGCTGCCGGAAGCACTGCGCAAGGCGCGCGCGCATCCGGAGTGGTCGTCGCTGAACGGCAGGCGGGTGGGCGGCAGCGACCGCCAGGAACAGATCGACGCGCTGGCCGAATTGCTGGAGAGCGGACGCGGGGAATGACAGACTGGGCGACGATCGCCCAAGAGGTAGGCCCATGCCCTTCGTTTCCTACGCGCAGAACCTGGAAGACGTCCGACTCTGGCGAGCCCTGAAACTCTTCCCCAGGGGGTTCTACATCGACGTCGGCGCCAACCACCCGCGGATCGACTCGGTCACCCTGGCGTTCTACGAGCGCGGCTGGCGCGGCATCAACATCGAACCGCTGCCCCACCTGCACCGCGAGCTGGAGCGGGAACGGCCGGAAGACCTCAACCTGAACCTCGCCATTGGCGAGCGCGAAGGCCGCGCCACGCTCTACGAGATGGCCGCCTCGGGTCTCTCCACCCTGGACCCCGAGCTAGCCCGCCAGCGCCAGGCCGAGGGCTGCACGGCCACTCCGCGCGAAGTGAAGGTCAGCACCCTGGACGCGATCTGCGCGGCCCATGTCGAAGGGCCGATCCACTTCCTCAAGATCGACGTCGAAGGGCTGGAAGGCGCGGTGCTCCGCGGCCTCGACCTGAACCGCTGGCGCCCCTGGCTGATCCTCGCGGAAACCCCATTCGACCACGACCCCGAATGGAAAGCGCCGCTGCTCGCCGCGGGCTACCGTTTCGTCCACTTCGACGGCCTTAACGGCTATTACCTGGCGGAGGAACAGGCCCGCCTGGAAGGCGCCTTCGCGCTACCGCCGAACCTGCTGGACGACTTCCAGCTCTGCCATGGCCACGCCATGAGCCATCCGGTCGCACCGCTGGAGCAGGCCCTGGAGCAGGCGCTGCAACGCGCAGAAGATGCGGAGCGGGCTTTGCGGGACTGGCGCGCGCTTCCCTGGTACCGCCGCCTGTTCGGTTGAGCGGAGCCGACGGCTCCGCCGAAGGGTCAGACCGCGACCGGTGCCTTGATGTGCGGATGGGCCTCGTAGCCGACCAGCTCGAAGTCCTCGAAGCGGAAGTCGAACAGATCCTTCACCTCGGGATTCAGCTTCATGCTCGGCAACGGCAGCGGCTCGCGGGTCAACTGCAGGTCGGCCTGCTCCAGGTGGTTGGCGTACAGGTGGCAATCGCCGCCGGTCCAGATGAACTCGCCCGGCTGCAGGCCGGCGACCTGCGCCACCATCAGGGTCAGCAAGGCATAGCTAGCGATGTTGAAGGGTACGCCGAGGAAGATGTCCGCCGAACGCTGGTAGAGCTGGCAGCTGAGTTTGCCGTCGGCGACGTAGAACTGGAACAGCGCGTGGCAGGGCGGCAGGGCCATCTCGTCGATCAGCGCCGGGTTCCAGGCGGAGACGATCAGCCGGCGCGAGTCCGGATTCTTCTTCAGCATCGCCATCAGGTTGGCGATCTGGTCGATGTGGCGGCCGTCCGGCGCCGGCCAGGAGCGCCACTGGTAGCCATACACCGGGCCGAGGTCGCCGTTCTCGTCGGCCCACTCGTCCCAGATCGAGACGCCGTGCTCCTTGAGGTAGGCGATATTGGTGGAGCCCTTGAGGAACCACAGCAGCTCGTGGACGATCGACTTGAGATGGCACTTCTTGGTGGTCACGAGGGGGAAGCCCGCGGCCAGGTCGAAGCGCATCTGGTGGCCGAACACGCTATAGGTGCCGGTGCCGGTGCGGTCGCTCTTGAAGGTGCCGTGCTCGCGCACGTGGCGCATCAGGTCGAGGTACTGTTTCATCGGAGGCTCGGATCGATATCGGTGCGGCGCCGACGTGGCGGCTCCCACCGAGGGATGACAGAAGGATGGCCAAGTCTACGGCGACGGGGCCGGCATCGCCAGTTCGGCGCGACCGGCGCAAGCCATGCACGCCCTGGAGCGGAAAGCCGGCTGCCCGGAGCGGATGACGCCTGCGACGTTATCCGCCCCGGGCACGAAAAGCGGCTCAGGCCGCCTTCGGCTGCGCCGCGTCGCGGCGGTAGGCCCAGACCATCAGGGCAATGCCGGCCAGCACCATCGGTACGCAGAGCACCTGGCCCATGGTCAGCCAACCCCAGGCGAGGTAGCCGAGCTGGGCATCCGGCACGCGGACGAACTCGACGACGAAGCGGAAGATCCCGTAGCACAGCACGAACAGGCCGGAGACCGAGGCGGTCGGCCGTGGCTTGCGGGTGAACAGCCAGAGGATGACGAACAGCGCCACGCCTTCCAGGGCGAACTGGTACAGCTGCGAGGGATGCCGCGGCAGCGGGCCTCCGTTGGGGAAGACCATGGCCCAGGGCACGTCGCTGACCTTGCCCCACAGTTCCGAGTTGATGAAGTTGCCGATGCGCCCGGCGCCCAGGCCGATGGGCACCAGCGGGGCGATGAAGTCCATCAGCTGGAAGAAGCTCTTGCCATGGCGCTTGCCGAACCACCAGACCGCCAGCATCACGCCGAGCAGACCGCCATGGAAGGACATGCCGCCTTTCCAGACCTCGAAGATCAGCGTCGGGTTGGCGATGTACTCGTCCAGGTTGTAGAACAGCACGTAGCCCAGGCGGCCACCGAGGATCACGCCGCAGGCGACCCAGAAGACCAGGTCGGAAAGGCGCTCCTTGGTCCAGGTCGGGTCGAAGCGCTTCATCCGGCGCGACGCCAGCAGCCAGGCGCCGCCGATCCCGATCAGGTACATCAGCCCGTACCAGTGGATCTTCAGCGGGCCGACGGCCAGCGCAACCGGATCGATCTGGGGATACGTCAGCATCGATAACTCCTACGACAGAAAAGCGAGATCGGGGGTCAGGAAACTTATGCCCACGCTGAACAGCAGCAGGGCGAACAGTCGCTTGAGTACGCGCGGCGACAAACGATGCGCCAGGCGCGCGCCGAAGCGGGCGAACAGCATACTGGTGGCGGCGATGCCGACCAACGCCGGCAGATAGACGTAGCCCAGGCTCCACTCCGGCAACTGCGGGTTGTGCCAACCGACCGCGATGAACGACAGAGCGCCGGAAATGGCGATAGGAAGGCCGCAGGCCGAGGAAGTCGCCACCGCCTGCTGCATCGGCACGCTGCGCCAACTGAGGAAAGGCACGGTCAGCGAACCGCCGCCGATGCCGAAGATCGCCGAGGCCCAGCCGATCACCGCGCCGGCCAGGGTCAGGCCGCCCTTGCCGGGCACCTCGCGGCTACCCTTTGGCTTGAGATCGAGAACCATCTGCAAAGCGACCAGGATGGCGAACACCCCGATTATCTTCTGCAACAGCGGCCCCTTGATCTGCGCCGCGGTCAGCGCGCCGAGGGCACTGCCGATGAGGATGCCGAGGGTCATCCAGGCGAACACCGGCCAGCGCACCGCGCCGCGCCGATGGTGTTCGAGAATGGAATTGATCGAAGTGAAGACGATGGTCGCCAGGGAGGTGCCGACCGCCATCTGGGTCAGGACGTCGCCGCCGAAACCGTGCGCGGTGAAGCTGAAGACCAGCGCCGGGACGATGATCAGGCCGCCACCGACGCCGAACAGTCCGGCCAGCACGCCGGCACAGGCGCCCAGCACGATATAGAGGAGAAACTCCATGCACGCCCCCGTTGGAAAGCCGGCATGGTAACGGAATTGCGCGCCGCGCGGCAGGCGTCGTGCTTGAACGGCGATGGCGGATGCCTTTAGCCTGACGGCCAGCCCATCCCAAGGATCGCGCATGTGCCTGATCGTCTTCGCCTGGCAACCGGGGCACGCCCTGCCGCTGCTGGTCGCCGCCAACCGTGACGAGTTCTATGCCCGCCCGAGCCTGCCGCTGGCGGCCTGGGAGGACGCCGAGGGGGTATTCGCCGGACGCGACCTGGAGGCCGGCGGCACCTGGCTGGGGCTCGGCCCGGCCGGCCGTTTCGCCGCCCTGACCAACGTCCGCGATCCGTCGCAGGCTCTCGGCAAGCGCTCCCGTGGCGAACTGGTGGCGGACTTCCTGCGCGGCGGCGGCAACCCGGCCGACTACCTGGCGCAGGTCGCCGGGCGCGCTGCGGACTATTCCGGCTTCAACCTGCTCATTGGCGATCGCCATCAGCTCTGGCACTACAACCCCCGCGTAGGGCCACCGCGCCTGCTGCCGGCGGGGGTCTACGGGCTGTCCAACGCGGCCCTCGATACGCCCTGGCCGAAGCTGCTCAAGGCTCGCGCCGCCCTCGCCGAGCGGCTTGCCGAGCCGCATCCGCAGGCCCTGCTGGAGCTGCTGGCCGACGCAGCGCCGGCCGCCGACAGCCAGTTGCCGGATACCGGCGTGGGTCTGGCCACGGAACGTCTGCTCTCCAGCGTGTTCATCGCCAGCCCGAGCTACGGCACTCGCGCCAGCAGCGTCGTACGGGTACACGCCGACGGCACGCGGGAGATGATCGAGCGCAGCTTCGGGCCGTCCGGCGCCCGGCTCGGCGAGGTCAGCCTGGTGCTGCCGCCAGGCTGACCTTCAGCAACAGGCCACGCAATCGCGACGCTGCTTGGCCCGATAGAGGGCGTCGTCCACCCGGCACAGCAGCAGGTCGAGGGTCTCGCCATCGTTCAGCACGCCGACGCCGAAGCTGGCGGTCAACCGCTCGCCCATCTCGAAGGACTGCGAGCGAACCCGCTGGCGCAGGCGTTCGGCCAAGGCCGCCGCGGCCTCCAGGCCGGTTTCCGGAAGCAGCAGGATGAACTCCTCGCCGCCCCAGCGCGCCAGCACGTCGACCTCGCGCAGCTCGCTGGCGACCAGGCGGCCGAAGGCGACCAGCACGCGATCGCCGGTGGAGTGGCCGAACAGGTCGTTGATCCGCTTGAAGTGATCGACATCGATCATCACCAGTGCCGTCGCGCGTCCATGGCGCTGCCGGCGCATCCATTCATGGTGCAGGCACTGCTCGAACTTGCGCCGGTTGTACAGCTCGGTGAGCGGATCGATTTCGCTCAGGCGCTGGGCCTCGGCCATCTTCGAGGCCAGCGCCTGGTTGACCCGGTGCAGCGCCTCGGTGCGCTCGGCCACCAAGTCCTCGAGACGCCGGTTCCAGTCGAACAGTTCCTCGTTGCGCTGCTGCAACTCCAGCTCGACCAGCTTGCGCTGATGGATCTCGTGGTGCGCACCGATCATCCGCCGTGGCTCGCCGCGCTCGTCGAACTCGACGAAACGCCCGCGATCGCTGATCCACAGGTAATCCCCGCTGTAGGTGCGGCAGCGGTATTCCTCGCAGTATTCCGGGCTTTCGCCGTCGAGGTAGGCCTGGAAGCTGGCCATCACCCGCGGATAGTCCTCGGGATGGATGATGTTCTTCCAGGTCTCCACGCTCTCCGGCAGGCTATGCGGCGGATAGCCGAGCATCAGGTACCAGCCGGCGCTGCGGCTGACCTGGTTGGTCGCGATGTTCCAGTCCCAGATCCCGTCGCTGACGATCTCCAGGGCATATCGCAGGGTTTTCTCAAGGTCTTCGCGTGACAGCGGAAGAAGACCTGGCGGCTTCGACGCCCGTTCGTCCATTTTGCGGCAATCCCTCGCACGTTCGACTGGCCAGTGGCCTCTACCGAATGGCAGGCAGTCTATACGCTTGCGGGGAAAGCGTAAGCGCCGCACGACGAAGCGTCCGGCGCGCGGGAAATCAGGGCTGGACGGTAGCCGCCGGGTTGATCACGCGACCCAGGCCGAGGTTGCGCAACGCCAGGTGCAGCGAGCTGTGGATGACCTGCGGGTTGTCGAAGGTGAGCAACTGGCCGAGCAGGTCCCGGGCCTTGTCCAGGGTGATCTGGCGCAGCAGCCACTTCACCTTGGGCAGGTTGGTGGCGTTCATCGACAGGCTGTCGAAGCCCATCGCCATCAGCAGCACGGCAGCCGCGGGATCGCCGGCCATCTCGCCGCAGATGCTCACCGGCTTGCCTTCCAGGTGGGCATCGTCGACCACCTTCTTCAACGCATGCAGCACGGCCGGATGCAGGTAGTCGTAGAGGTCGGCGACCCGCGGATTGTTGCGGTCGACCGCCAGCAGGTACTGGGTCAGGTCGTTCGAACCGACCGAAAGGAAGTCGACCTGGCGGGCCAGCTCGCGGGTCTGGTACACGGCGGCGGGAATCTCGACCATCATGCCGATAGGCGGCATGGCGATGTCCACGCCCTCGTCGCGCACCTCGCCCCAGGCGCGGTGGATCAGGTGCAGGGCCTCTTCCAGCTCGTGGGTGCCGGAGATCATCGGCAGCAGGATGCGCAGGTTGTCCAGTCCTTCGCTGGCCTTGAGCATGGCGCGGGTCTGGACCAGGAAGATCTCCGGGTGGTCGAGGGTGACGCGGATGCCGCGCCAGCCGAGGAACGGGTTGTCTTCCTTGATCGGGAAGTAGGACAGCGCCTTGTCGCCGCCGATATCCAGGGTGCGCATGGTCACCGGCAGCGGGTGGAAGGCACTGAGCTGCTCGCGGTAGATCGCCAGCTGTTCCTTCTCGCTGGGGAAGCGGTCGTTGATCATGAACGGCACTTCGGTGCGGTACAGGCCCACGCCCTCGGCGCCACGCTCCTGGGCGCGGGCGACATCGGCGAGCAGGCCGGTGTTGACCCAGAGCGGCATGCGGTGGCCGTCGAGGGTCTCGCAGGGCAGCTCGCGCAGGGCCGCCAGGCCCTTGCTCAGCTCGCGCTCCTCGGCGACCACGTCGCTGTACTGGCGCACCAGCTCGGCGGAGGGGTTGGTGTAGACCTCGCCGTGGTAGCCATCGACGATCAGGTCGATACCGTCGACCTTGGAGTACGGCAGGTCGACCGCCCCCATCACCGTGGGGATGCCCATGGCACGGGCGAGGATCGCCACGTGCGAGTTGCCCGAGCCGAGCACCGAGACCAGGCCGACCAGGCGCCCTTCCGGCACCTCGCCGAGCATCGCCGGCGACAGCTCCTCGCTGACGATGATGGTCTGCTCCGGGTAAGTCAGGTTCTGCTTGCGTTCTTCCTGGAGGTAGGCGAGCAGGCGGCGACCGATGTCCTTGACGTCGGAGGCGCGCTCGCGGAGATAGGCGTCGTCCATCAGCTCGAAGCGCTGCACGTGCTCCATCACCACCTGGCGCAGGGCGCCCTGGGCCCACTGGCCGGTACGGATGATGCGCTTGACCTCGTTGCCGATGGAGGCATCGTCGAGCATCATCAGGTAGACGTCGAACAGCGCGCGTTCTTCCTTGCGCAACTGGCTGGCGAGCTTGCTCGACAGCGCGCGCATGTCGGCGCGAACGCCCTCCAGGGCCTGCTTGAACAGGGCAATCTCGGCGTCGATGTCGTCGACCTGCTTGTCCGGCACCACTTCCAGGTCGGCCGGCGGCAACACCACCACCGCCTTGCCCACCCCGACCCCGGGGGCGCCGGGCACGCCGACGAACTTGGCTTCCTGGATGCCCTTGCCGAGCTTGCCCAGGCCGCGGATCGAACCGGTCGCCTCGGCATGCGCGATGACCCCGGCGAGCTGAGCGCTCATGGTGACGAGGAAGGCCTCCTCGCCTTCGTCGAACTGGCGGCGCTCCTTCTGCTGCACCACCAGCACCCCCATCACCCGCCGATGGTGGATGATCGGCGCGCCGAGGAACGACGCGTAGCGCTCCTCGCCGGTCTCGGCGAAATAGCGGTAGCGCGGGTGGGCGGCGGCGTTCTCCAGGTTGAGCGGCTCCTCGCGGGTGCCGACCAGGCCGACCAGGCCTTCGCTGGGGGCCATGCTGACCTTGCCGATGGAACGCTTGTTGAGGCCTTCGGTGGCCATCAGGACGAAACGCTGGGTCTCGGTGTCGAGCAGGTACACCGAGCAGACCTGGGTACCCATGGCTTCCTTGACCCGCTGCACGATGATGCCCAGCGCCGCCTTCAGATCCTTGGCGGAGTTCACTTCCTGGACGATCTTGCGCAGCGTGTTGAGCATGCTCGGGGCCTTGTCTCCGTGTTCAGTCCCGCGCCAGAAGGCGCGGGGCCAGTTCCTTCAGGGCGCGGCGGTAGACCTCGCGCTTGAAGGTCACCACCTGTCCCAGGGGGTACCAGTAACTCACCCAGCGCCAGCCGTCGAACTCGGGCTTGCTGGTGATATCCATGCGCACGCGCGCCTCGTCGGACATCAGCCGCAGCAGGAACCATTTCTGCTTCTGGCCGATGCACAGCGGCTGGCTGTGGGTCCGCACCAGGCGCTGCGGCAAACGGTAGCGCAGCCAGCCGCGGGTGCAGGCCAGGATGCGCACGTCCCCGGCCTCCAGCCCGACTTCTTCGTTCAATTCGCGATACAGCGCCTCTTCCGGCGTTTCGCGATCATTGATGCCTCCCTGCGGGAACTGCCAGGCTTCCTGATTGATACGCCGCGCCCACAGCACCTGCCCCGCCTCGTTGGCGAGAATGATGCCGACATTCGGGCGAAAACCATCGGAATCGATCACGCTGGGACATCCTCGAAATCGCATGTGCCCGCATTGTTCCATAAAGCTTGTGATAGCGGCAACGCGCGGCTTTGCGACTCGTGCGGGGAGGATACAGGGCCGGCAAAAGCCGGTAGGCTAGGGGTTTTCCCAAGGCCCGGTGGGAGCCTTCGCAAAAGGCTCTCGCGGCCCTCCCGCCACCCGCCAACCGATGGAGTCACCCCGTGCGTCTGGCCCTTTTCGATCTCGACAACACCCTGCTCGCCGGCGACAGCGACCATAGCTGGGGCGAATGGCTGTGCCAGCGCGGCCTGGTCGACGCCGCCGAATACCAGGCGCGCAACGACGCCTTCTATGCCGACTACGTGGCTGGCAAGCTCGACGTCCTTGCCTACCAGGCCTTCACCCAGGCGATCCTCGGTCGCACCGAGATGGCCCAGCTGGAAACCTGGCACCGCCAATTCATGCAGGAAGTGATCGAGCCGATCGTGCTGGCCAAGGGCGAGGCGCTGCTCGCCGAGCACCGCGCCGCCGGCGACCGGCTGGTGATCATCACCGCCACCAACCGCTTCGTCACCGGCCCGATCGCCGAACGACTCGGGGTGGAGACCCTGATTGCCACCGAGTGCGAGATGCGCGACGGCCGCTACACCGGGCAGACCTTCGACGTGCCCTGCTTCCAGGGCGGCAAGGTGGTTCGCCTGCAACGCTGGCTCGACGAGAACGGCCTGAACCTGGAAGGCGCCAGCTTCTATAGCGACTCGCTGAACGACCTGCCGCTGCTGGAGAAGGTCAGCCGGCCGGTGGCCGTCGACCCCGATCCGCGCCTGCGCGCCGAGGCGGAAAAACGCGGCTGGCCGATCATTTCCCTGCGTTGACCCACTGACAAGTGCGCCGTCCGACGGGCGGCGCCACGGCGGACCCAGGATGCCCCACACCGCCCCCACTCCCGGCTCGCTGCGGCCGGTCGTGATCGTCGCCCTGGTCACCGCGCTATGCCTGGCCGGCGATTCGATGCTTTATATCGCCCTGCCGATCTACTGGCACGAGGTCGGCCTGGAGGCGCTCTGGCAGGTCGGCGTGCTGCTGTCGATCAACCGCCTGATCCGCCTGCCCTTCAATCCGCTGATCGGCCGCCTGTACAAGCACCTGGCACTGAAGACCGGCCTGCTCCTGGCGGTCGTCATCGGCGTGTTGAGCACCGCC
The DNA here is from genome assembly GCF_021213715.1 of Pseudomonas sp. CP-1. Classification (NCBI taxonomy): domain Bacteria; kingdom Pseudomonadati; phylum Pseudomonadota; class Gammaproteobacteria; order Pseudomonadales; family Pseudomonadaceae; genus Pseudomonas; species Pseudomonas sp. CP-1. The sequence goes on along the minus strand of NZ_JAJQKY010000005.1, from coordinate 42,718 downwards.
GGCTACGGCCTGGCCAGCGGTTTCCTGGCCTGGGTGCTGCTGCGCGGACTGTGGGGGATCGGCTGGTCGTTCTTCCGCATCGGCGGGCTCTCGGCGGTGGTCTACTGCGCCGCCGACCACCAGCGCGGCCGCGCCATGGGCCTGTACAACGGCCTCTACCGCCTGGGCAGCCTGGTCGGCATGCTGCTCGGTGGGCTGCTGGTGCCGGTCCTCGGCCTGCCGGCGCTGGCGCTGTCCTTCGCGTTCCTGGCACCGCTCGGCCTGCCGCTGCTGGCGAAGGGTTTCGACCTGCCGGAGAGTCCCGCCGGACATGCGCGGACCTCCGCCGCAACGGCATCCACCAGCGTCGCCAGGCGCCCGCCGCCGCGCGGCCTGGTGATCCTCAGCGGCTTCGCCACCGCGCTCCTGATCCAGGGCGTACTCGCCGCCACCCTGAGCGCGCTGATCGCCCGCAGCTTCGGCACCGAGGTCAGCCTGCTCGGCCTGGCGCTCAGCGCCGCCGGCCTCTCCGGGATCATCCAGGCCCTGCGCTGGTCCTGGGAGCCCTGGCTGGCCGGGCGCTTCGGTGCCTGGTCGGATGGCCCGCGCGGGCGTCGGCGCTTCTACGTGGCTGCGCTACTGGTCGGCGCAATGGGCTTCGGCCTGCTTTCCAGCAGGCTGCCCATTCTCGCCTGGCTGGCCATCGCCCTGCTGGTGATGCTGGTCGCCACCGCCCTCACCACCCTGACCGACGCCCTCGCCGCCGACGTCGCCCGCGCCGGCGACGTGGTCGGCTTCATGACCCGCTACTCCATCGTCCAGGACCTCGGTGCCGCGCTGGGCCCGGCCCTGGCCTTCCTCCTGCTGGAGCGGCCCGGCGGCTTCGCCTGGTTGTACTGGGGCGGCTCCCTGGCGTTCCTGGTCCTGGCGTTGCTCTGGTTGCGCCGAGCGGACTCTCAGACCGGCTTGTTGACCATCAGGTAGAAGATGACCATGAAGGCGATGAAGGCCGGCCAGCCGAGGATGAACCAGGCGTTCATGTAGCGGTACGCCAGCGGTTCGATGGGCCGCGCCTCGCGCAAGGCCGCCTCGGCCATGTCGCGTACGCGGATCTGCAACCACACCACCGGTAGCCAGCAGAGCCCGGCGAACACGTAGAGGCCCAGGCTCCACAGCAACCAGCCCTGGGCCAGCGACCAGCCGGCGACATGCACCATGGCCAGGCCGCTGAGCGGCTGGAACACCGCGGTGGTGGCGATGAACAGCCAGTCGGCGGTGACCAGGTGGCGGAAGGTCACTGCGATCACCGGCAACTGCCCGCTGCGCCAGGCACGCAGGGCGTAGTAGGCCGACCCCAGGCCGGTGCCGAAAAGAATGGTCGAGGAAAGGATATGCAGGGTCTTCAGCAGCAGGTAAAGGTTCATCCACGGGCCTCCCTGGCTCTAGGTTCGTCGCCCAGCAGCCAGAGCGTGGCCACCATCAGCACGATGTTCTTGCCGACCGCCATGTAGGGGTCGTACCAGTAATGCGGCAGGATCAGGCTGATCGCCAGGCTGTAGCCAAGCATCAGCCAGAACTGCGCCAGCAGCGCGCGCCGACGCCAGCGGCGGAGCAGCAGGCCGACGCCGAGCGCGCCGTCGAGCAAGGCCCCGGCGATCACCGCCAGGCTCGCCGGCCAGCCGTGGATGCCGGCCTCGCCGAGGATCCGCAGGCCCCAGCCGTAACCCGGCCCCAGGCAGGCGACCAGGGTACCCAGCCAGATCAGCACCAGGGCCGCCAGCATCAGCGGCCGCATCAGAGCCGCCAGGCTGCGTGCCGCCTGCGGCCAGCCGAGCAGCCGACTGGCCAGCGGCGCGCAACGATAGCCGCAGGCCTCATCGAGGAGTGCCGGGTCGGCCAGGTTGTCGTGGCGCACCAGCTTCAGCATCGATGGACTCAGTGTCCGCCAGCCAGCACGCCGGCCAAACCCGCCCAACGCATCGAGAAGCGCCGCGGGCGGCACCACATAGCGGCCGCGCGGCCAACCCTGGGCGCGGCGCAGCTCGTCCAGCAGCTCGCCCTGGGTCAGCGCCTGCGGACCCACCAGCGGAATCACCTGCGCCCGCTCCGGCCAGCAGCGCAGCAAGGCCAGCACCGCGCCGACCAGGTCCTCGACATGCAGCGGTTGCAGGCGCGCGCGATTGTCCAGCAAGGGAATCAGCGGTAGCGGCGACAGGCGTTCCAGCCAGGCGCTGCTGGCGCCGCCCGGCCCCAGCAGCAGGGACGGGCGCAGCACCAGCGCCGGGATGCCCAGTTCCAGCAGGTGGCGGTCGGCCGCCGCCTTGCTGGCGAGGAAGGCCACGTCCGGGTGCGCACCGGCGCCCAGCGCGGAAATCTGCAGGACCTTCGCCCCATGGGCCGCAGCGAGGTCGAAGAGTGCTCGCGCGCCGCTGTCCTGGACGCGAGCCATGCTCGCCTCGTCGAGGCTCATGGTGCCGGCGGCGTTGATCAGCAGGTCGACCCCGGCGGGCCAGGCGAAGCTGTCCGGCCTTTCCGCAAGCCGCTCCAGGTCGAGCGCCAGCCAGCGTACGCCGGCAGGCGCATCGACCGGCGGGCGGCGCGCGGTGAGGAGCAGTTCGTGTCCGGCGGCGAGCAGCGCCGGGAGCAGGTGCCGCCCGACGAAACCTCCCGCGCCTACCAGCAGAATACGCATGCGTTCCTACAGAACCGGCGAAGGCCGGTGAAGTCCATTTCGTTGGCGTTTCAGAGCGGCTTGCTGACCATCAGTACCGCCACCGCGATGAAGCTGGCCGCACCGAGCAGGGCCATGACCAGGCCCACCTTGATCTCGCGCAGGGTCTGCTCGCCCAGCGCGGCCCCCGCCGTCTCGGCGGCGCCGGCCTGGTGCTGGACCCGCGCCAGGCGGCCGGCGAGGACCAGCCAGAAGATGCAGCCGAGCAGATAGAGGCAGGCGCCGAACAGCAGCCAGCTCTGGCCCAACGGCCAGCCGGCCAGGTGCACCAGCCACCAGCCGCTGACCGGCAGGGCCAGCAGGCTGAGCCCCAGCAGCGGCCAGCCGATCAGGCGGACCCGCTTGAAACCGCGCGCGATCCGCGCCGCGTCGCCCGTCCGCCAGCTGCGCCAGGCGTAGAACGCCAGGCCGAGCAGGCCGCCGAAGAGCAGCACGGTGGCGACTCCGTGGAGAATCTTGATCTGGAGAAAATGTTCCATCAGCGCATCCTTGTCCGTGTTCCCGGCCCGTTTGAGGGGCCGGGGGCGGGCTCAGTTCCCGAGGAAGGAGATCACCTGCCCGTGAAGCTTAGCAGCCCGCGTCGGCGAGCCGCCGCGGGTCAGCCGAGGAACAGCTGGTAGGCCGGGTTGGCGGTCTCGTCCCAGTACGGATAGCCGATCGCCTCCAGGGTCTGCGGGATCAGGTGGCGCTCGTCTTCCGGCACCTGCAACCCGGCCACCACCCGGCCGTCGGCCGCGCCATGGTTACGGTAGTGGAACATCGAGATGTTCCAGCGCCCGCCGAGCTTGGTGAGGAAGTTGAACAGCGCACCGGGCCGCTCGGGGAATTCGAAGCGGAACACCATCTCGTCGCTGACTTTCACCGCATGACCGCCGACCATGTGGCGGATGTGCAGCTTGGCCAGTTCGTTGTCGGTCAGGTCGAGGACCGGGAAGCCCTTCTCGCGCAGATAGGCCACCAGCGCCTCGCGCGGGTCGTTTTCCGGGTGGGTCTGCACGCCGACGAAGATGTGCGCCTCGCTGCCGCTGTGGTAGCGATAGTTGAACTCGGTGATCTGGCGCTTGCCGACCGCCTCGCAGAAGGCCTTGAAGCTGCCCGGCCGCTCGGGAATGGTCACCGCGATGATCGCTTCGCGGCGCTCGCCCAGTTCGGCGCGTTCGGCGACATGCCGCAGGCGATCGAAGTTGACGTTGGCGCCGGAGTCGATCGCCACCAGGGTCTGCCCCTCGGCGCGCTCGCGCTCGACGTACTTCTTGATCCCGGCCACCGCCAGCGCGCCGGCCGGCTCGGTGATCGAGCGGGTGTCGTCGTAGATGTCCTTGATCGCCGCACAGATCTCGTCGGTGCTGACGGTGATCACTTCGTCGACGTGGTCCTTGCAGATGTCGAAGGTGTGCTGGCCGATCTGTGCCACCGCCACGCCGTCGGCGAACAGCCCGACCTGGCCCAGCACCACCCGCTCGCCGGCGGCCATGGCCGCCTGCAGGCAGTTCGACTCGTCCGGCTCGACGCCGATCACCTTGATCTCCGGACGCAGGTACTTGACGTAGGCGGCGATGCCGGCGACCAATCCGCCACCGCCCACCGGGACGAAGATCGCATCGAGGCGGCCGGGCTGCTGGCGGAGGATCTCCATGGCCACGGTGCCCTGGCCGGCGATGGTGTCCGGATCGTCGTAGGGATGGACGAAGGTGTAGCCCTTCTCGTCGACCAGCTTCAGCGCGTGGGCCAGCGCCTCGGGGAAGGCGTCGCCGTGCAGCACCGCCTTGGCGCCGTGGGCGCGCACCGCCTGGACCTTGATCTCGGGGGTGGTCTTGGGCATCACGATGACCGCCCTGATCCCCTGCCGCTTGGCCGCCAGGGCCAGGCCCTGGGCGTGGTTGCCGGCCGAGGCGGCGATCACCCCGCGGGCCTTCTCCTCCTCGGTGAGCTGCGCGACCTTGTTGTAGGCGCCGCGGATCTTGAAGGAAAACACCGGCTGCAGGTCCTCGCGCTTGAGCAGGACCTGGTTGCCGAGGCGTTCGGACAACTGGCGGGCGGGTTGCAGGGGCGTTTCCACCGCGACGTCATAGACGCGCGAGGTGAGGATCTTCTTGACGTATTGTTCGAGCATCGGAGGCGGTTCGGCGGACTTCACGGAAGCCCGGAGTCTACTCCAGGCCCGCCGGGCGGACTACCGGCGTGCCGCAGGAAAACACCGCGACTGCCGGTCATCCGGGGCAAGACCGGAGGACGCCAGGCCGCTATAATTCGTCCCTTCGTATCGCAGCGGCACAGGACGTGCCGGAAACCCGCCGGGCCGCCCCGGCCGCGCGCACCCTCCGCCTGCGCCGCCGGGACGGCCGGCCAGGCAACCAGACAGGCACCCGGGATGAACCAGGATCAGCTCAAGCAGGCAGTGGCACAGGCCGCCGTCGACCACATTCTTCCGCACCTCGACAGCAAGAGCATCGTCGGCGTCGGCACAGGCTCCACCGCCAACTTCTTCATCGATGCCCTGGCCCGCCACAAGGCCGAGTTCGACGGCGCAGTGGCCAGTTCGGAGGCCACCGCCAAGCGCCTGAAGGAACATGGCATCCCGGTCTACGAGCTGAACACGGTCAGCGAGCTGGAGTTCTACGTCGACGGCGCCGACGAAAGCAACGAGCGCCTGGAGCTGATCAAGGGCGGCGGTGCCGCGCTGACCCGCGAGAAGATCGTCGCCGCGGTGGCCAAGACCTTCATCTGCATCGCCGATGCCAGCAAGCTGGTGCCCATCCTCGGCCAGTTCCCGCTGCCGGTGGAGGTCATCCCGATGGCTCGCAGCCACGTCGCCCGCCAACTGGTGAAGCTCGGCGGCGATCCGGTCTACCGCGAAGGCGTGCTGACCGACAACGGCAATATCATCCTCGACGTGCATAACCTGCGCATCGACAGCCCGGTGGAACTGGAAGAGAAGATCAACGCCATCGTCGGCGTGGTCACCAACGGCCTGTTCGCCGCCCGCCCGGCCGACCTGCTGCTGCTCGGCACCGCCGACGGCGTCAAGACCCTCAAGGCCTGAGCCCGCTCGCCCCAGGCCGATGACCGGTGCGGGGCGACACTGCAACAAAAGCGGCTACGCTGTGTCTCAGCAGACGGCTGGTCCGTTGCGATCCGCCGCACCCCGTGAACAAGGAGCTAGACATGGCAGCCAAATTCCATCTGAAGAAAGCGAAAGACGGCCAGTTCCACTTCAACCTGCATGCCGCCAACGGCGAGATCATTCTCACCAGCGAACTGTACAAGGCCAAGGACTCGGCGCTCGGCGGCATCGAGTCGGTGCGCAAGAACTCCCAGCGCGACGGTGCCTTCGAGGTCAAGCCGGCCAACAACGGCAAGTTCCACTTCGTGCTCAAGGCCACCAATGGCCAGGTCGTCGGCCAGAGCCAGCTCTATGCCAGCCAGGCCAACGCCGAAGCCGGCGTGCAGTCGGTGAAGCGCGCAGCGCCGGAAGCCGGTCTCAGCGACGAAAGCTGAGGCCTGGCGGCGCCTGTGCCGAGGCACAAGCGCCGCCCATCCACCTCTGCATTCCCTTCCGCGGTTACTTCCCGTCCCAGGAGTTGAACGCAGCGCCCCATTTTCAGGCTCGCAAGTAACACTCCCGGCCGCTGCCTCTCTCTGCTTCGCCGTCCAAGCCGCTGCCAGTTACAACGTAGCGACACCTCAGGTCGCCCAGGCGTCAATTCGTGCTCCAGAGACATGAAACGGTCCGCATCCTGCTTTCCGCGGCGCGAGCATCATTCGATGCACCATCGTACCGACACAGAGGAAAGTGCCGTGTTCAAACCATTAGCTGTCGCTGTAGGCCTGGGATGTGCTGCGCTGTCGTTGGGTGCCAACGCCTATCAATACGGGGAATACGCCGGGGAGACCCTGGAGCGCCTGATCACCGACTACCCGGGCCGCTATCGCGGCACCGCCAGCTTCGCCGGCGCCAGCGAACTGATGCAGTCGCGCCTGGGCTTCGGCTACCAGACCAGTCGCCAGGACTTCACCTGGGCCGGCAACCGCAGTTCGCAGAACGTCATCGCCTCGGCGCCCGGCAGCAGCGGGAAGTTCCTGGTACTCGGCGCGCACTACGACACCTACTACGGTCGCCCGACCCTGCAGGGCCTGGACGATAACGCCTCGGGCGCGGCGGTGCTCACCGAGATCGCCCGCAACCTCGGCGGCATCGCCCTGGAGAACGGCCTCGAGGTGGTCGGTTTCGGCGCCGAGGAGGAAGGCCTGCGCGGTTCGCGTGCCTACGTCGAGTCCCTCGACGCCAGCCAGCGCGCCAACCTGCTGGGAATGATCAACCTCGACAGCCTGGTCACCGGCGACAAGATGTACGCCCATGCCGGCTCCAACAGCGTGTCCAACCCGGCCCTCGGCGCCTACCGCGAACAGATCCTGCGCATCGCCCGCGAGCTGGACATCCCGCTGTTCACCAACCCCGGCCTGAACGCCGAATACCCGGCGGGTACCGGCTGCTGCAGCGACGGCGAAAGCTTCAACGGGATGGACATCCCGGTGTTGTTCATCGAGGCGACCAACTGGGAACTGGGCGACCTGGACGGCTACGAGCAGACCGACAACCCGGCGATTCCCGGCGGCTCAACCTGGCACGACCCGGCCGAGGACAACAAGGAAGTACTGACCAACGCCCTCGGCCAGGAGCGCATCGAGCAACGCATGCGCGACTTTTCCCGCCTGCTGACGCGCCTGGTGCTGGAGCTGACCAACGCCGACCTGCTGGCCTCCACCGCCTCCGGCGGCGCCCTGGCGCGGCAGATGGAAGACCAGTTGCAGCGCCAGCACCAGGCACTGACCCGCCTGCACGACCGCCGCTGGCTGACCCTGCTCGGCAGCAACCGGCCGGTAGGCAGCTTCGACGGCGAGGTGGGCGCGGAGGGCGAGGTCTCGCCGGACAGCGGTTTCGACATGCCTGGCGATCCGGAGTCCAGGCGCGCCGGCGTGCATCTGCTCGGCGACTACCGCTACAGCGAGGCCCTGACCCTCGGCGGCAGCCTGGCCTTCCAGCGCAGCCGCGACAAGCTGGACCATGGCGGGCGCATCGAGGGCGACACCTGGCAGCTCGGCCTGTTCGGCCTGTACAACGACGGCGGTCCGGAATGGCTGGCCGGCGAGCTGAACCTCGGGCATACCCGCTACGACAGCAAGCGTTCGGTCTACCTCCAGGCCGCCGGCGGGCCGGTGCTGCTCGACCAGCGTCTGTCGGGCGACACCTCGGCCTGGTCCTGGGGCGCCCGGCTGGAAGGCGGCTATGACTTCAGCTTCGGCGAACTGCGGAGCGGGCCGCTGGCCGGTCTCGACTACATGCGCTACCGCATCGACGACTTCCGCGAGGACGAGGCCCTGCGTACCGCACTCGGCTACGAGAAGCAGGACTACGACTCGCTGGAGGCGAGTCTCGGCTGGCGCCTGCGCGGCGAGCTGGCGCTGGGCGCGAGAATGCGCCTGCAACCCTACGCCAGCCTGCGCTGGGTCCGCGAGCTGGCGGACGGACGCCTGGAGGACATGGACCTGACCAGCCGCGGCGACGGGCGTGTCCGGGTCGCCGACATGGGCGGCGTGGACAAGGATTTCGGCCGCGCCCAGCTTGGCGCGCAACTGGCGATCACCGAGCAGCTCGGGGTCTTCGCCGAAGCCAACAGCCGCTTCGCCCACAGCGAAGGCAACCAGGCGGGCTATTCGCTCGGGGTGAACTGGCAGTTCTGAGCGGGCCAGGGGACGCTCCTGCCGTCCCCGCATCCGCGTCAGGGCTGCGCCGGCTCGTCCTTGCTGAACACGTAGAACAGGTTCGGTTCGCTGACCAGGTAGAGCACGCCACGGTCGTCCATCGCCACGCCCTCGGCCTGCGGCACGCTGCGCTTCAGGCCGTGCATGCCGCGCAGCAGCGACAGGGTGCTGACCGGCTCGCCGTCGGTGTCCAGCTCGACTACCAGACGCGACTCGTCGGACAACGCCAGCAGGTGCCCGGTGCCCTCGTCGAACTGCAGGCTGGACAGGTCGCGGACGAACAGGCGCTTGTCGCGCCCGGGGTCGTCCACCACGTGCACGGCGAACGGTTTGTCCGCCTGGGTGTGGGGGAAACCGTGGATCTCGTAGATGCGCACCGGGTCGCGCTCCTTGGCGACGAACAGGCGCTTGCCCTCGGCGTCGTAGGCCAGCCCCTCGAAACCCTTGTTGCCGTTGAGGCCGATACCCAGCGAAAGCTGCTGGGCATCGGCAGCGTCGATGAAGCGCGTATCGTCCTCCAGGCGCACCTTGACCAGGCGTTGCTGGCGCTCGTCGGTGATCACGTAGACACCGCGGCTGATGTACTCGATGGCCTCGGCGTCGCCGAAGCCGGTCAGCGGGATGGTCCGCAGTACCTTGCCCTGCAAGGACAGCTCGATGATCTGCGCCGGCTGGTTGGTCACGGTGAACAGGGTGCGCCGGTCGGGATCGAAGGTCAGCGCGGAAACGTCGTCGTTCAACCCCTCGATGGGCTGCGCCTCGATCCGCACGCGGTAGTCCGGCAGCCATATCGAGCGCTCTTTCCAGGCATCGGCGTGACGCCACTCCTGGACAGCGAACCAGGCCCGGTCGAAGACGCGGAAGCTCTGGCCGAGAAGGACCAGCGCGGTCAGCGCGACCAGCAGGACGGCCAGCAGCAGACGGCGAGGCGTAAAAGCTCGGGACATTGAAAACGGCTCGGGAGTTTGGGCGTGGATAGTCATAGCATAGAGCCTGTACGCTGTATGGAAACGGGCTGCGCCCGACCTTTCCTACGCAAGCTACGGCTCCAGGCTGAAGCCAAGCTTAAAGTCAGCCAGCCGCCCGGGCGACTCGGACAGGTCCGAGTTTCCTGTCCGAAAGAGACGACAAGAGAGCATCCGCAGTCTTCTTCCAGCGCCACCAGATTGGCCTGTTCGATCCCTTATTGGCCGCATCTATCGTTCTGCGCCCGCGGCGCCCCGGTCATTATCGAACCGCAGCAGGTGAAGCGGGCCCCAGAAACCGCAAAACCTCAACAATAACAACTGCTTGACTGCATGGAATTCAGCATGACCAGCGCGATAGCCATCGAGCGGATCTGCATGGAATTCGGTACCCCCGGCCAAGGCCTGAAGGCCCTTGACGATGTGTCCCTGGATATCCACGCCAACGAATTCTTCACCCTCCTCGGCCCTTCCGGCTGCCGCAAGACCACCCTCCTCCGCCTCATCGCCGGCTTCGAACAGCCCAGTTCCGGCAGCATCCGCCTCTATGGCGAACGCATGGAAGGCCTGCCGCCGTTCCGCCGCCCGGTCAACACGGTGTTCCAGAGCTATGCGCTGTTCCCGCACATGAGCGTCGCCGAGAACATCGGCTTCGGCCTGGAGATGCAGGGCCGCCCGCGCAGCGAGATCGGCGCCACCGTGAGCCGCATGCTCGAGCTGGTGAAGCTGCCGGAGGTCGGCAAGCGCCGCGCCGACCAGTTGTCCGGTGGCCAGCAGCAACGCATCGCCCTGGCCCGCGCGCTGGCCAGCCGGCCCAAGGTGCTGCTGCTCGACGAGTCGCTGTCGGCGCTGGACCTGAAGCTGCGCAAGGAAATGCAGATCGAGCTGAAGCGCCTGCAGCACGAGACCGGGATCACCTTCATCTTCGTCACCCATGACCAGGAGGAAGCGCTGACCATGTCCGACCGCATCGCGGTGATGAGCAAGGGCAAGGTGCTGCAGGTCGGCACACCCAGCGACATCTACGAGGCGCCGCTGAACCGGGCGGTCGCCGACTTCATCGGCGAAACCAACTTCCTCGAGGGCCAGGCCGACGCCGACGGCGTGCGCCTGGCGGACGGCCAGCGGCTGGCCGCGACGACCCCGGGCAGCGGCGCGGTGACCCTGGCGATCCGCCCGGAGCGCACCGAACTGGCCGCCGACGGCCAGTTGGAAGGCGTGCTGGAAAACATCGTCTATGTCGGCACCGATACCGTCTACCACCTGAACGTGGCCGGCCAGCCGGGCTTCCGCGTGCGCCAGCAGAACCGCGACGGCGCACGCTGCCCGCACAGTCCGGGGGCGAAGGTGCGGGTGCGGATTCCCGCCGCCGCCATCCGGGTGCTCGCCGAATGAGCACCGCCGGGCGACCTACCGCGCAACAGTCGGCCGAACGCCGGCAGCTGCGTCGGCGCCTGCTGCTGAGCAGCCCGGCGATGCTGATGCTGGTGCTGTTCCTGGTGATCCCGCTGGGCATCATGTTCGCCGTGTCGATCCAGCAATCCGGCGACTACGGCGGAGTGAAATGGGGCCAGCACAGCCTGGAGGCCTACCTCAATTTCCTCTGGGAACGCGACCTGGACGACAGCCTGGTGTTCAACGCCGACTACCTGGGCATCTTCCAGCGCTCGTTCTGGCTGTCGCTGCTGACCACCCTCGGCTGCCTGGCACTCGGCTTCCCCACCGCGCTGTACCTGGCGTTGCAGCCGGAACGCCGGCGCAACCTGCTGCTGTTCCTGGTCACCGTGCCGTTCTGGACCAACCTGCTGGTGCGGGTCTACGCCTGGATCCTGCTGCTGCGCAACGGCGGGCTGGTGGACGCCGGCCTGCAAGGCATCGGCCTGACCGACACCGGGCTGGGGCTGCTCTATACCGACAACGCGGTGATCATCGGCCTCCTTTATACCTACCTGCCGTTCATGGTGCTGCCGATCTACACCAGCCTGGAAAAGATGGACTGGCGCCTGGTGGAGGCGGCATTCGACCTCGGCGCCAACCGCTGGAAAGCGCTGCGCCGGGTGATCGTGCCGCTGGCGATGCCGGGGATAGTCGCCGGCTGCATCCTGGTATTCATCCCGGCCCTGGGCAGCTACATCATTCCGGAATTGCTCGGCGGCGGTAAGGCGCTGATGATCGGCAACCTGATCCAGCTGCAATTCGGTACCGCGCACAACTGGCCCTTCGGCGCCGCCCTTTCGTTCGCCCTGCTGGCCTTCGTCCTGCTGGCGATGCTGATCCACAACCTGCGCTTCCGGGCCAACGCCGGCGGAGGCCAGCCATGAACGGCCGCAATCCACTCTGGACCTTCAGCGGAGTGCGCCAGGCCGCCTGGCTGTTCTTCGCCTTCCTCTACATCCCGATCCTGGTGCTGGTAGCGCTCAGCTTCAACAGCGGCCAGTCGGCGACGCTCTGGGAAAGCTTCAGCCTGAAATGGTACGCGGTGGTGGCCAACGATCCGGAAATCCTCCGCGCGGCGAAGAACTCGCTGATCGTCGCCACCCTCGCCACCCTGGCCTCGACCGTCCTGGCCACCCTCGCCGCGCTGGGCATGCGTGGTCGCGCCTTCCGCGGACAGACCCTGATGAACGGCGTGCTCGGCCTGCCGCTGCTGGTGCCGGAGATCGTCACCGCGGTGGCGACCCTGATGTTCTTCTCCTTCATCGGCCTGAAGCTGTCGTTGTTCACCATCCTCATCGCCCACATCGTGTTCTGCATCCCCTTCGCCTACCTGCCGATCCGCGCCCGCCTGGAGGGCCTGGACCCGCGCCTGGCGGAGGCCGCCGCCGACCTCTACGCCTCGCCGTGGAAGGCCTTCTGGAAAATCACCCTGCCGCTGCTGATGCCCGGCGTGCTGTCCGGGGCGATGCTCGCGTTCATCATCTCGATGGACGATTTCGTCATCACCTATTTCGTCGCCGGCGCCGGCGCAACCACCCTGCCGGTGTACATCTTCAGCTCCATCCGCATGGGCATATCCCCGAAGATCAATGCGATTTCATCGATCATCCTCATGATTTCCATCGCCTTCGTCGCCCTGTCGTACTACCTCGGCCAACGCCGCCGCTGAGAACCTGCCTCCACGAAGAAAAAACAGAAGATCGCCAGGAGTCCACCATGACCTACCGCACACCGCTCACCCTGCTCTTCGCCGCCGGTCTAGCCCTGGGCGGCCAGGCTCGCGCCGAAGGCACCCTGCACTTCGCCAACTGGTCGGACTACTACCCGCCGGAGTTGCTGAAGAAGTTCGAGAAGGACACCGGGATCAAGGCCACCCTCGACGCCTACGACAGCAACGAGACGCTGCTGGCCAAGCTCAAGGCCGGAGGCGGCGCCTACGACGTGGTGGTGCCGTCGGACAGTTTCATAGAAATATTCGTCAAGGAGGGGCTGCTGCAAAAGCTCGACAAGAGCCAGTTGCCGAGCCTGGGCAATCTGAAGGAAAACTTCCGGACCCTTGGCTTCGATCCCGGCCACGACTACAGCATTCCCTATCTCTGGGGCACCACCGGCTACAGCTACGATACGGCGAAGGTGCCGGGCGGCAGGCTGGAAGAAAGCTGGAAGCCGTTCTTCGAACCACCAGCCGAGCTGAAAGGCAAGGTGGTGGCTCTGAACTCCATCGAGGAACTGTTCATTCCCGCCACCTACTACCTCGGCATCGACGAATGCACCGAGGACGCCAGGGAAGCGCAGAAGGTCCTCGACCTGCTGCTCAGGCAAAAGCCGGCGCTGGCCATGTACAACAGCGACGGCACCATCGAGCGCATGGCCGCCGGCGAGGTCGCCATGCACCAGCAGTGGAACGGCGCCTTCCACCGCGCCCACGCCCAACGCGCCAGCCTCGAATACGTCTATCCGAAGGAAGGCATCCGGCTGTTCATCGACAACTTCGCGATTCCGCGCGACGCCAGCAACGTCAAGGAAGCCCACGTCTTCATCGACTGGATGATGCGCCCGGAGAACATCGCCGCCGCCTCCAACTTCGCCAAGTACAACAACGCCATCGTCGGCTCGGAGAAATTCATGGAGAAGGCGCTGTTCGACGACCCGGCGATCAACACCCCGCAGGACAAGCTCGACCGCCTGAAGCCGTTCAAGCTCTGCTCGCCGAAAGCCCTGGCGTTGCGCAGCAAGGTCTGGACCAAGCTTAAGAAATGATCGACGCGGCGCTGGCGGCCAGCTCGCGCCAGCGCTGGCCGGCCAGCCAGTTTGGCCATCTCGATCCCTTTTTGACCGTCTACAGGGTTCTCCCCGGCGAAACCGGATTGCTAGAGTCGAACCGCGCCCTCCTCGAGGGGTCGCCCGGAGCCGCGGAAACGGCGCCGGCAGAGCCCAAGGGAACCTCGCGACCGCGAGCTAGAAATCCAACAAGAACGCTTCCTGAGAACGCCATGAACACTATCGACGCCCCAACGCCCGTGCCCGCACACGCCGCGTGCCCTCTCGTCACTGCCATTTCCACCGACCCGACGGAAACCCCAGCGGTTTTCCACTAGCCCGTCCATTCACCCGGCGCAGGAAAGGTCCGCCCACGCGGCCGCCTGCGGGATCGATACGGCATTTCGCGAGGAGCGGAACATGGCCAGCCAACGCAACAACGGCATCCTCATCGGCGGCAAGCGCCCCGAGTACGTCCACAGCGCCCAGGGCACCGGCCTGCGGCGCATCCTCGGGCTCCCCGCCCTGGTCTTCTTCGGGCTGGTCTACATGGTTCCGCTGACCATGTTCACCACCTACGGGGTAGTCACCGAGATCACCGGCGGTCGCACCGCCAGCGCCTACCTGATCACCCTGGCGGCGATGCTCTTCACCGCCTTTTCCTACAGCTTCATGGTGAAGAAATATCCCATCGCCGGCTCGGCCTATTCCTATACCAGCCTCAGCTTCGGCCCCTGCGTCGGCTTCCTCGCCGGCTGGTCGCTGCTGCTCGACTACCTGTTCCTGCCGATGATCAACTACCTGCTCATCGGCCTGTTCCTCAACATCGCCTTCCCGATGGTGCCGGCCTGGGTCTTCGTGCTCGCGGCGATCGGCCTGGTCACCGTGCTCAACGTGATCGGCATCAGCTCGGTGGCCGGCATGAGCAACGTGATCGTCGGCGCCCAGTTCGTCTTCGCCGTGGTGTTCGTCGCCATGGCGGTCAAGCACCTGGCCGGCATCCCCTCGCTGGACCTGAGCCTGCCCTTCGTCGGCGACGGCAGCCAGCCGGGCTTCGCCCCGTTGATGGCCGGCGCGGCGGTGCTGTGCCTGTCGTTCCTCGGCTTCGACGCGGTCTCGACCCTGGCCGAGGAAACCCGCGATCCGCAACGCGACATCCCGCGCGCCATCGTCATCACCACGGTCGGCGCCGGCCTGCTGTTCACCGTGCTGGCGGTCTTCAGCCAACTGGTGTTCCCCGGCAGCGTATTCCAGGACGCCGAGTCGGCGGCCAACGAAGTGATGCTGGCGGCCGGCGGCAAGTACCTCGCCAGCTTCTTCACCGCCGCCTACGTCGCCGGCGCCGCCGGCTCGGCACTGGCCTCGCAGGCCTCGGTGTCGCGCATCCTCTACAGCATGGGCCGCGACGGCATCCTGCCGCGGCGCGTGTTCGGCAGCCTCTCGGAGCGCTTCAAGACGCCAGTGATCGCGATCCTGGTGGTCTCGGTGATTTCCCTGCTGGCGGTGGTCATCGACCTCACCACCCTGGCCTCGATGATCAGCTTCGGCGCGCTGGTGGCGTTCTCCGCGGTGAACCTGGCGGTGATCCGCAGCTACCTGCTGCTCGACGGCCGCCGCGCCCCGCGCGACCTGCTGCGCTACGGGCTGGTGCCGGCCATCGGCCTGGGCCTGACCCTGTGGCTGTGGACCAGCCTCTCGGCGCTGACCCTGGTGATCGGCCTGACCTGGTTCGCCGCCGGCCTCGCCTACCTGGCGTTGCATACCGGCGGTTTCCGCCGCAAGGCGCCGACCGTGACCTTCTCCGAACAGAACTGAGCCCGGGAGCCCGACATGCTGACCATCTACAGCGACGACCATCGCCTGCACCACGGCCGGCACGAACTGATCGGCGGCCAGTTCACCCCCTGCTTCGAAAAACCCAGCCGCGCCGACATGGTCCTCGACCGCGTGAAGGCCGTCGGCCTCGGCGAAGTCCGCGCACCGCGCGACTTCGGCCTGGAACCGATCCGCCGGGTGCACAGCGAGGGTTTCGTGCGTTTCCTGCAGAACGCCTGGCAGGACTGGCTGGCCACCGGCCGCAGCCACGACATGCTGCCGATCGCCTGGCCGACCCGGCGCCTGCGGCAGACGGAGCCGGACAACATCGACGGTCGCCTCGGCTACTACTCCTTCGACGCCGGCGCGCCGATCACCGCCGGGACCTGGCAGGCGATCACCAGTTCGGCCAACGTCGCCCTCAGCGGCCAGTCCGAACTCGCCAACGGCGCGCGCTCGGTATTTTCGCTCTGTCGCCCGCCGGGCCACCACGCCGCGGCCGACTACATGGGCGGCTATTGCTTCTTCAACAATGCCGCCATCGCCGCCCAGGCCTTCCTCGACCGGGGCGCCGGGCGGGTGGCGATCCTCGACGTCGACTACCACCATGGCAACGGCACCCAGGACATCTTCTACGACCGCGCCGATGTGCTGTTCACCTCGATCCACGGCGATCCGCGCTTCGAATACCCCTATTTCCTCGGCTACGCCGACGAGAAGGGCAACGGCGTCGGCACCGGCTACAACTTCAACTACCCACTGACGGCCGGCAGCGACTGGGCGACCTGGAGCCAGGCGCTGCAGGCGGCGATCCGGCAGATCCAGGCCTATGCGGCGGACGTCCTGATCGTTTCCCTGGGGGTGGATACCTTCAAGGAGGACCCGATTTCCCAGTTCCGCCTGGACAGCCCCGACTACCTGCGCATGGGCGAAGCCATCGGCAAGCTCGGCCTGGCCACGCTGTTCGTGATGGAGGGAGGCTACGCGGTGGAGGAAATCGGGATCAACGCGGTGAACGTGCTACAGGGTTTCGAAGGGGTTCACCGGTAAGCCCGCCCGCAACTTCGCCCGGTCGGAACGCGAAACGGCCCGCCTCCCGGAAGAGAGGCGGGCCGTTTCGATTCAGGGCCTTACTTGATCACTTCGACGAACTCGACGTCGATCTCGCGGCCGACCAGGTCGCGGTCGACTTCGCCGGTCAGCTTGACCCGGGTCTTGTCGTTGATTTCCATCGGCGGGAAGTCTTCGTCGTCGATCTCGACCTTCATGCTGCCGGTGGCGTCGCGGAACTCGTAGATGTCGCCCTTGATGCGCTTGACGATGGTGCCCTGAAGGACCACCGGGGTGTCGTCGGCAGCTTCCAGCGCGGCCTTCACCGTGGTGGTGGTCGGGGTAGCGCCCGGGCCGGTATAGCCAGCGGCCAGGGTGACGGTGGAGAACAGGCCGATGGCAGCGATGAGGGGCAGGTGACGAAGTTTCATGGGTAACGCCTCGTAGTTGGTTTCGATGGGTCCAGGCTACGAAGCCTTGCTGAAACCAGGCTTAATCGGCGCTTAAGCGAAGCTTAATCGGCATCGCTGGTGGCCAGGCGCTCGCCGCTCTTCTTGCGGAACACGTAGAACAGGTTCGGCTCGCTGACCATGTAGATGGTGCCCTCGTCGTCGATGGCCACCCCTTCGGCGCGCGGGATCTTGCTGTCCAGGCCGTTGAAGCCGCCGAGCAGGCTGATGAAGCTGACCGGCTCGCCCTTCTCGTCCAGCTCCAGCAGCAGATGCGATTCGGCCGACAGCACCAGGGTATGGCCGGTACGCGGGTCGACGCTGAGCGCCGAGACGTTGCGCATGTAAAGGTCGTCGCTCGGCAGCGCGGTCATCGCCCCGCTCAGGCTCGGCCCGCCGTCGCTCTTCCAACTGAACAGGGTCATCGGATCGCGCTCCTTGCTCAGCAACAGACGCTGCTGGCGCGGATCCCAGGCGATGCCCTCGAAGCCCTTGTTCTTCTTGCCGATATTGCCCAGCGGGAATTCGGCCAGGCTCTTGGTGCTCAGCTCGGCGGTCTGCGGGTCGACATGGAAGATGGTCAGGGTATTGCGGCGCTCGTCGGTCACCGCGACGTTGCCGTTCTCCAGCACCGCCACGCCTTCGGGATTGCTCAGGCCGAGCAGCGGGATGGTGCGCAGCACGTCGCCGGTGAGCGACAGCTCCACCAGCAGCGGCCGCTTGCCGGTAACGGTGAACAGGGTCCTGGTTGCCGGGTTGTAGGCCAGGTCCGAGGTTTCTTCCTCCTCCAGGCCCTGCAACGGCTTGGCGTCGATCACCACCCGATAGCCCGGCAGCCAGATGCTTTCGTCGCGCTGCTGCTGGCTGGCCTGGCTTTCCTTCCACCAAAGGCCGGCGCGATCGTCCCAATGCATGACGATGGTCAGCACCACGCCGACGAGCACGACGAACGCCGGCAGCAGCCAGCGGAAACGGGGAAGCTTGGAGGCAAGGGACATGGGCGAGGCTCGACTGTTTGGCCAGGTGTTTTCTTGGGCGTCGCCATGAAAGGGCATTGCCCCCGGCCTGTCAATCGAAGCGTCGGCCAGCCGACCGACAGTCGCTTCCGCTGCCGGCGCTAGGGAAGTCGGCCGCCCCCGGCGGCCGCAGCGGTTCAGAGCACGCGGGTCTCGAAACGGCTGGCGCCCGGCAATTCGAGCAGCAACTCGTCGCCGCTGTTCAGCGGCCCGACCCCGGACGGCGTGCCGGTCAGCACCACATCGCCGGCCTGTAGCGAGAAATGCCCGGCGATGTGCTGGATCAGCGGCACGATCGGATTGAGCATGTCGCGGCTGTTGCCGTCCTGGCGCACCTCGCCGTTGATGGTCAGGCGGATGCCGATGTCGGTCGGGTCGGGAAACTGGTCGGCGTTCACGAACGGCGACAGCACGCCGGCGCCATCGAAGCTCTTTGCCAGCTCCCAGGGTAGGCCCTTTTCCTTCAGCTTCGCCTGGACCTCGCGCAAGGTCAGGTCCAGCGCCGGCGCATAGCCGGAGATCGCGTCGAGGACCTCCTCGCGGTTCGGCTTGCGCGACAGCGGCTTGCCGATCAGCACGGCGATTTCCGCCTCGTAGTGTACCGAGCCGCGCTCCTGCGGCAGGCTCAGCCCGCCGCTCACCGGCACCACGCAGGAGCCGGGCTTGATGAACAGCAGCGGCTCGGTGGGAACCGGGTTGTTCAGTTCCTTGGCGTGTTCGGCGTAGTTGCGCCCGACGCAGACCAGCTTGCCCAGGGGGAAGTGGATCGGGGTGCCGTCGATATATTGATGCTGGTAACTCATTCACCGACTCCTGAACGGGTGGAAAGGCATCCGTGGCGCCCGCCACAGACGAGAAGGGCCGGATGACCGGCCCTCTGCGTTGCGAAACCTGCTACTCGGCGAAGATCTTGCCGGGATTCATGATCCCGTTGGGGTCGAACACCGCCTTCAGTGCCTTCATATAGGCAATTTCGGTTTCCGAGCGGGTGTAGGTCAAGTAGTCGCGCTTGGTCATGCCCACGCCATGCTCGGCGGAAATCGAGCCGTTGTACTTCTCGACGGTCTCGAACACCCACTTGTTGACGGTCGCGCACCTGGCGAAGAACTCGTCCTTGCCGAGGTTTTCCGGCTTGAGGATGTTCAGGTGCAGGTTGCCGTCGCCGATGTGGCCGAACCACACCACCTCGAAGTCCGGGTAGTTGGCCTCGACGATGGCGTCGATGTCCTTGAGGAAGGCGGGCACCCGGGAAACCGTGACCGAGATGTCGTTCTTGTACGGCGTCCAGTGGGAGATGGTCTCGGAGATGTACTCGCGCAGCTTCCACAGGTTCTGCAACTGCTGCTCGCTCTGGCTCATCACCCCGTCCAGCACCCAGCCCTGCTCGACGCAGTGCTCGAAGGTGGCCAGCGCCTCGTTGGCGACTTCCTCGGTGGTCGCCTCGAACTCCAGCAGGGCGTAGAACGGGCAGTCGGTTTCGAACGCCCGTGGTACATCGCCACGGGCCAGGACCTTGGCCAGGGCCTTGTCGGAGAAGAATTCGAAGGCGGTCAGGTCGAGCTTGCTCTGGAAGGAATGCAGCACCGGCATGATCGAGTCGAAGTCGGGCGTGCCGAGGACCATAGCGGTGAGGTTCTTCGGCGTGCGCTCCAGGCGCATGGTCGCCTCGACCACGAAGCCCAGGGTGCCTTCGGCGCCGATGAACAGCTGGCGCATGTCGTAGCCGGTGGCGTTCTTGATCAGGTCCTTGTTCAGCTCGAGCAGGTCGCCCTTGCCGGTGACGACCTTCATCCCGGCCACCCAGTTACGGGTCATGCCGTAGCGAATGACCTTGATTCCGCCGGCATTGGTGCCGATATTGCCACCGATCTGGCTGGAGCCGGAAGAAGCGAAATCAACCGGGTAGTACAGGCCGTTTTCCTCGGCGAAGGTCTGCAGTTGCTTGGTAACCACGCCGGGCTGGCAGACCACGGTGCGGTCGAAGGCATTGAAGTCGAGTATCCGGTTCATGTAGTCGAAGGCCACCACGACTTCGCCGTTGGCCGCCACGGCCGCGGCGGAGAGCCCGGTACGGCCGCCCGACGGGACCAGACCGACCTTGTGCTGGTTGGCCCAGCGGACGATCGCCTGGACCTGCTCGACGCTCTTGGGGAACACGATGGCCAGCGGCGCAGGGGCGAAATGCTTGGTCCAGTCCTTGCCGTAGGCGTCCAGGGAGGCGGCGTCGTCGAGCAGCTTGCCAGGCTCGACCAGGGGCTTGAGCGATTCGATCAGGGCTTCGCGGGTCATTCGGGAACTCTCAAATGATTCATGGTCGCCCTGAGAACAACTCAGGTCGCAACCGGGCAAGGAAAAGGGAGAACATGCTAGCATACGCCCCCCGCGCTTAGTGCCTCTGGGCGCCGAGTTGCGGGTGCCGGCCAGCGCCGGCCGGACCCGCTTCGCGCAGTTCGCTTTCCAGCCACTTCCTCCGGGACAACAGGTTTACGCAGATGAGCAAGACCTCTCTCGACAAGAGCAAGATCAAGTTCCTTCTTCTCGAAGGTGTCCACCAGAACGCCGTGGACACGCTGAAGGCCGCCGGCTACACCAACATCGAGTACCTCAAGACCGCGCTTTCCGGCGATGAGCTGAAGGAAAGGATCGCCGATGCGCACTTCATCGGCATTCGCTCCCGCACCCAGCTGACCGAAGAGGTCTTCGACTGCGCGAAGAAACTGATCGCGGTCGGCTGCTTCTGCATAGGCACCAATCAGGTCGACCTCAACGCCGCTCGCGAACGCGGTATCGCCGTGTTCAACGCGCCCTACTCGAACACCCGCTCTGTGGCTGAGCTGGTACTGGCCGAGGCGATCCTGCTGCTGCGCGGCATCCCGGAAAAGAACGCTTCCTGCCATCGCGGCGGCTGGATCAAGAGCGCGGCGAACTCCTTCGAGATCCGTGGCAAGAAGCTCGGCATCGTCGGCTACGGTTCGATCGGCACCCAGCTCTCGGTACTCGCCGAGGCCCTGGGCATGCAGGTGTTCTTCTACGACACCGTGACCAAGCTGCCGCTGGGCAACGCGGTGCAGATCGGCAGCCTGCACGAGCTGCTGGGCATGTCCGACATCGTCTCGCTGCACGTTCCCGAACTGCCCTCCACCCAGTGGATGATCGGCGAGAAGGAAATCCGCGCGATGAAGAAGGGCGGCATCCTGATCAACGCCGCGCGCGGCACCGTGGTCGAGCTGGACCACCTGGCCGCCGCGATCAAGGATGAGCACCTGATCGGCGCCGCCATCGACGTGTTCCCGGTCGAGCCGAAATCCAACGACGAGGAATTCGCCAGCCCGCTGCGTGGCCTGGACCGGGTGATCCTGACCCCGCACATCGGCGGCTCCACCGCCGAGGCACAGGCCAACATCGGCCTGGAAGTGGCGGAGAAGCTGGTCAAGTACAGCGACAACGGCACCTCGGTGTCCTCGGTCAACTTCCCCGAAGTGGCCCTGCCGTCGCACCCGGGCAAGCACCGCCTGCTGCACATCCACGCCAACATCCCCGGCGTGATGAGCGAGATCAACAAGGTCTTCGCCGACAACGGCATCAACGTTTCCGGCCAGTACCTGCAAACCAACGATAAGGTCGGCTACGTGGTGATCGACGTCGACGCCGAGTACTCCGACCTGGCCCTGGAGAAACTCCAGCAGGTCAACGGCACCATCCGTAGCCGCGTGCTGTTCTAAGGCAGCGTCCGGCGGAAAGGAAAAAGGAGGCCCAGCGGCCTCCTTTTTTCGTTTCCGTCACTTGACGGTAACGGTGATCTTCTCCGACTCCACGGTCGGCTCCAGCGGCACGTGGTTCTTGTCGCCCACCAGCAGTTGCAGGGTGTGCTTGCCCGGCGGCAGGGTGATCTCGGTTTCGGTCTGGCCCTTGCCGAAGTGGCGGATGTTGTCGGTCATCGGCAGCGGCAGGTTCATCGCCGGCTGCTCCTTCAGGTCCACCAGCAGGTGATGGTGGCCGGTATCCGGCATGTCGACGCCGGCCGGCGCCACGCCCATGCCTTTCAGGCCGAATTTCACGGTGAAGGTCTTGTCGACGGTTGCACCATCGGCCGGCGTGATGAAATACACTTTCGCCCCTTCGGGCGCCTTAGTCCGAGGCAGGTCGGCAGCCATCAGGCTGGCGGATGCGCCGAACATCAGGGCGGCTAGACCGAGGCAAGGCAATGTCACTCTCATGGGAGTCTCCTGTTTTCACTTCCGTTAGCACCCGGGAAACGCCACTGGACGGAATTTCCCCGGCACTCTTCGTGCCTTCCGAATCAGGGAAAGGCATCGCTGGCACAGCGATTTTCACTGCGAAGCCCGTGGTAGAGCGGCGCTCGCGCACATAATCCGGGTCAATGCCCGCAACCCCTGGAAAGACCGCATGCAACCCAGTAGGTTCGCGATTGTCCAGGACGCGGGCCCGGCTAAGCTGAACGAACAGCATAGGCCCGACCGACGTTCATTCCCACCCGAGGAGTACTACATGCGATTTCTGCCCCGCCTGCTGATGCTGGTATCCCTGGCCGCCCCGCTGGCCCATGCCGAGCTGCTCGACGACGTCCACCAGCGCGGCGCCCTGCGCATCGCCCTGGAGGGCACCTATCCGCCGTTCAACTTCAAGCAGGGTGGCAAGCTCACCGGCTTCGAGACCGAACTGGGCGAACTGCTGGCCGCCGAGCTGGAGGTCAAGCCGGAATTCGTCACCACCGAATGGAGCGGCATCCTCGCCGGCCTGCAGAGCGGCAAGTACGACATCGCGCTGAACCAGGTCTCGGTGAACGAGCAGCGGCGCAAGGTCTTCGACTTCAGCGAGCCGTACACCATCTCCAGCGCCCAGTTGATCGTGCGCGCCGACGACACCCGCCAGTTCAGGTCGCTGGAAGACCTCAAGGGCCTCAAGCTCGGCGTCGGCCAGGGCACCAACTACGCCGACCTGGCGAAGTCGGTGGCCGGGATCAACGTGCGCACCTATCCGGGCGCCCCGGAATACCTGCAGGACCTGGCCAGCAAGCGTATCGACGCGGCGCTCAACGACCGCCTGCTGATCCCCTTCGCCATCCGCGAGGCCAAGCTCCCGGTCAAGCCCGGCGCGGCGGTGGGACCGGTGGCGAACATGGCGATTCCCTACCGGAAGAACAACCCGAAGTTCGGCGAGGCGCTGAGCGCGGCGCTGGAGAAGATCAAGGCCGACGGCCGCTTCGCCAAGCTCTCGGAAAAGTGGTTCGGCCTGGACGTCAGCCAGCCGCCGAAGTGAGTTCCCGCCCGAACGGGGGAAGCGGCCGCGTCCGAGGGACGCGGCCGTCGTGTTTGTCGATGGAGTGTTGAATGAATTCGCTGCAGAAATTGCTCGAATGGCTCGCCAACCTGGTCGAGCTGCTCGGGATGGCCTGGCCCTTCCTGCTCCAGGGCGCGATGTATACCGTGCTGTTCGCCGCGGTATCGATGGTCCTGGGCCTGATCCTCGGCTTCAGCGTCGCGGTGGTCCGGGTGACCAAGGTGCCGGTGGTCTCGCAGATCGCCGCGGTCTACGTCAGCGCCTTCCGCGGGACGCCACTGCTGGTGCAGATCTTCGTCCTGTACTACGGGCTGCCGAGCGTCGGCATCGAGTTCACCCCGGTCACCGCGGGCATCCTGGCGCTGACCCTGAATGTCGCGGCCTATCTCTCGGAGTCCATGCGCGGGGCGATCCTCGGCATCGACAAGGGACAATGGGAAGCCGGGCTCTCGGTCGGCCTGACCTGGGGCCAGACCCTGTGGAACATCATCACTCCGCAGGCCCTGCGCCTGGCGGTGCCGAGCCTGTCGAACAGCCTGATCAGCCTGATCAAGGACACTTCGCTGATCTCCGTGATCACCGTGACCGAGCTGATGCTGGCGACCAAGGAGGTCATCGCCGAGACCTTCCAGCCGCTGCCGCTCTATCTCGCTGCCGCCGGGATCTACTGGCTGCTTTCGGCGCTCTTCGAGCGTGTGCAGAAAGCCCTGGAGAACCGCCTGACCGCGCCGCTGCGGCGCTGAGCGTTCAGCCGCCGGCGTCGAGGCCGGCCAGGCAGACCGCGGCGCGGTCCAGCTCGTCTTCGTTGAAGACCAGCACGCCCATGCGCTTGAGGGCGGCGGCGGTCACGCCCTCGCCGGCGACCCGGCTGCCGTTGAAGCGCCCGTCGTAGTTCTCCAGGTTGCCGCAGGAAGGACTGCGCGCCTTGAGCACGGCCATCCGGATGTCATGGCGGCGGACCAGCTCCACTGCCGCCTCCGCACCCAGCAGGAATGCTTCGCTGACATCCTCGCCGTCGACGGTGAAGACCCGGTTCAGCCGGTCCAGCACTTCGCCGCCCTGGCCGCCGGGGATCTCCGCTGGCGGGCGGGGCGTCGGCAGGCCGCCGGCGACCTCCGGGCAAAGGGCGACGATCCGCCCCTGCGCATGCCAGCGCGAGAGCAGGTCGAACGGGCCATGGCTGCCACCGTCGTAGCGCACCAGGTGGCCCAGCAGGCAACGGCTGACCAGAACCTTCTGCATGGATGCTCCACCCCTTTGACAGGCACACAGAGTAGCCTGCCGCTCACCGATGGTCACGCCCGGTAACAGTAGCCGGGAAGCACCGGGGAAACCCGCCCTCGACCCAACCGGAGTTAGGCCTCGCGGTAGCGCTCCAGCGCCCGTATGGCGGGGACCAGGGCTATTTCTTGCCGATCCTTAGGATAGAACTGCGGGCGGCCCATGGCGAACCTCCGCCGCCCCGAGCAGACTGGCTTCCCGCGCAACCGCGAAGGACCCGCCCGTCATGCTCCCGACCCGCTCGCTTCTACCGTTTTTCCTGGCCCCCGCGCTGCTCGCCAGCGCTGCCAGCCAGGCGGCCATGGAGGCCCTGGACAACGACAGTCTCAGCCAGGTCACCGGCCAGGCCGGCATCAGCCTGCGCCTGGACCTGCGCGCCGGCGCGGCCAGGGTCGCCTGGGTGGACGACGGCGGCAGCCTCTCGCTGCGCAACCTGGTGATCGACAACGGCTGCGTGAAGGTCGGCGACTGCCCGGACGGGCGCGGCGGCAACATCCCCCTGGGCGCCGCCCAGCTCGGCCTGAGCCTGCCGATCTTCGGCGTCGAGCAGCCGACCCTGGCACTGGACGTGACCACCGGCAGCGGCGGCGGGCAGCAACTGGCGATCAGCCTGCCGGACCTCGCCACCATCAACGACCAGTTGATCGCCAGCGGCCTGCCGGCGCAGCGCATCCGCCTGCGGGTGGCCAGCGACCTGTACATCGGTGACAACTCGATCGGCCGCATCGAACTGCGCGACATCACCGACCTGCGCGGCACGATCAAGGTCTGGGGTCACTGAGGCGGCGACCCCGCCGAGGGTTCAGGAAAGTTGCAGGAGGGATTCGTTGCGCCGGCGGAACCAGCCGGTCAGCGACAGCCGGTCGCGGCTGGCGGGCAGGACTTCGTGCTCGGTGCCGGCGGACATGAACACCACCAGGCTACCGCCCGTCGGCTGGATGTCCACCTGCCGCTGCGGCAGGTGCAGGCGCAGCGCGCCGCCATGCTCGGGCAACCAGGCATCGTTGAGGTAGAGAACCGCGGAGACGGTGCGTGCGTCGTCGTCGCGGAAACGATCGACATGCTTCTGGTAATAGGC
The DNA here is from genome assembly GCF_021213715.1 of Pseudomonas sp. CP-1. Lineage (NCBI taxonomy): Bacteria > Pseudomonadati > Pseudomonadota > Gammaproteobacteria > Pseudomonadales > Pseudomonadaceae > Pseudomonas > Pseudomonas sp. CP-1. Next base: position 17,093 of record NZ_JAJQKY010000005.1, on the reverse strand, counting down.
GCCCGGCGGGTACAGCGCGAAGTGGCACTCGAAATCCTCGAGGCCGAGGAACAGCGAGGCGTTGAGAGCCTGGCGCAAGTTGTCCATCACCCCCAGGTATTCGTCGCAGGCCTCGGATTCTCCGGGCTCCAGCCATTGCGTGAGGTCGCCGCGGATGCCTTCGCGGATCACCTGGCCGTCGCCGCGGCCGATCGCCGCCGGGGTCAGGTCGCCCGCGACCGCACGGGTGCGGCACTCTTCGGCCAATCTGGTGGTCAGACGCTCAGGCATGAAGATGCTCTGGTGCGACCAGCCCTGGTCGACCAGTTCATCGACGATGCGATGCAGGAGTGGATGATTGACGTTGATGTGCATTGTCCATTGTAGCGTGCCGTCCCGGTGTCTCGACAAGCGGTCCGCCGCATGTCGACAATAGCGCCCCATGGACGGCACCACCCGAACGACGAGGCTTTCGCCGCCAAAGGAGTATCAATGCGCGCTTTGCTCGCCTTCGCTTTACTGCTGGTTGGTCTGCCCGCCCTGGCCGACCCTTATCAACGCCTGTACCAGGCCGCTGGCTGGCCCGACCAGCGCGCGCATTTCAGCGATGCCCTGGACGCGGCGCAGAAGCGCTACCAGGACAAGCTGCCACCCGCGCTCTACCAGACCCTGGTGGACAACAGCAATCGCCGCTTCGCCCCGGCCGAAGTCGACCAGCGCGCCCTCAACGGCCTGCGCGAGAACCTGCCGGACAGCGCCAGCCCGCTGAATTTCTTCGAGTCGCCGCTGGGACGCAAGGTGGTCGCCGCCGAGGTGCTCGCCACCCGCCGCGACCAGTTGCTCCAGCACAGCAACGGCCTGCCGCGGCAGACCGCCAGCGAGCCACGCCGGGCCCTGGTCAAGCGCCTGGCCCAGGTCCTTCCGGCCCGAGAGGCCGGTGCGGAAGTCAGCCTGGCCCTGGCCGGGGTCGCCGCCGACAGCCTCAGCCAAATGCTTCCGGGCCTCCCCGGCCTGCTTGGCGGCGGACAGACCGGCCAGTTGCTGGAAGGCCAGCGCCAGCGCCTGGTGCAGCAGATCGGCGCGGACCTGGAGAACACCCTGCTGTATGTCTACCGCGATCTCTCCGACACGGAACTCACCCAGTACGTGAACTTCGCCGAGTCGCCGGCCGGCCGCAGCTACTACCAAGCGGCCCTGGCGGCGCTGAAAGCCGGCCTGGCGGTGGACCAGGTGGTCGCCCACTGATCGCCGCGGGGCCTGGAACTCAGGCCCCCAGCGCGTCGCTCAGGAAATCGAAATAGCGCCGCCGCAGCCCCTCGCTTTCGTTCGCCAGGTGATGGCGCGCCTCTTCCAGCAACAGTATCCGCGGCTCGTCGAACTTCTCCCGCAGCACCTTCAGGCCATGGCGCCAGTCCACCGTCTCGTCGGACTCGCCCTGCACCACCAGGGGGCTCAGGGCACGCCGAGGCGCCCGCTCGATGCGCGGCACCCAGCGGGTCAGCGCGCCGACCCAGGCGGTCGGCAGGGTGCGTGGCTGCAACGGATCGTGCTCGCGGAGGAAGTCGAGGAACTGCGGATCGCTGGAGTTCTCCGAGAAGCGCCGCGGGATCGAGTCGACGAAGGGGCTCAGCAGGCGGTAGCTGAGCTTCGACCAGCCCCAGGCGCGCGGGCGCACCAGCGGCGCCAGGAGAATCGTCTCGCCCAGCTCGGGACGTTCGCCGCCGTGCAGCAGGTAGTCCAGCAGGATCGCCCCACCAGTGCTTTGTCCGCAGAGGTGCCAGGGCGCCGCCAGGTCGAGTTCGGCAGCCTGGCCCAGCAGGCCCTTGAACACCGCCTGGTATTCGGCGAAGTCGCGGATGCTGGCCCGCTCGCCTTCGGACAGGCCATGCCCCGGCAGGTCGCAGGCGAGCACCGAGAAGCCCATGCCCAGCGCCCAGTCGACCACGTGCCGATACAGTCCCATGTGGTCGTAATAGCCATGCATCAGCAACAGGCTGCCGCGCGATTCCGGCAGCAGCCAGGCCTGCACCGCCAGGCGGCGCCCATCGACCGCCATGCTGCCGAGCCGCGCTTGCAGGCGCGGATGGTGGGAGCGCAGGTCCAGGCCGTAGTAGGCCTGGTAGGCGAGGACGGCGGCGTCCGCCTCGGCCGCGGCCAAGGGTCGCAGGTGCTGGCGCAGGTAATCGGGGTTGAAGGCTTCTGACATCGGCGGTTCCGGGCTGCAATCGATTCGTGGCCGGGCCACGGGCGAAACCCAGGGATATTCAGCTGCGCGCGAACACATGGCAAGCTTGGCACCCGTTTTCCGTGTGAATGCCATGACTCCCCGCCGCAAGACGCTCCTCGTCAGCCTGGTCGGCCTGCTCTGGGCCGGCGGCCTGCTCGCCGCCTACTGGTGGTTCGAGATCCGCTACATCCGTCCGTTCAGCGAGCAGACCACCCTGTTCTCCGGCGACAGCCTGCGCCTGCCGGCCGAGCTGGCCGGGCCGGGGCCGATCCGCCTGGTGCATTTCTGGGACCCGGCCTGCCCCTGCAACGTCGGCAACCAGCAGCACCTCGGCGAGCTGATCGAACGCTTCGCCGGCAAGGGCGTGGAGTTCCATGTCCTGCAGAAGCCTGGCAGCCAGGGCCGCCTGCCGGACAACCTGGCCGCCCTGCGCCCCCTCGCCGGTCTGCCCGGTTCCGAGCAGTTGCCGGCCAGCCCGGCCGTGGCGATCTGGAACCGCGACGGCCGCCTGGCCTACTTCGGCCCCTATAGCGAGGGCGCGGTATGCACCTCCAGCAACAGCTTCATCGAACCGATCCTCGAAGCGCTGCTGCAGGGACGTCCGGTGGATGCCACCCATACCCTCGCCGTGGGTTGCTACTGCCCCTGGACCCCGGAAAAAGGCTGACCTGGCTCAACACCGGGCCTTCCGGAGGGGGCGCCGGAAGGCGTAGCGGCTACACTGCCCGGGTCGGCCCACGAGGGGCCGTTGCCGAACCAAGGAGTCGCTGCATGTCCCTACGTCCCACCCTCGCCCTGCTCGCCCTCGTCAGCCTGCCGCTGATGGCCGCCCAGAACGACCCTCAGCCCAGCAGCAAGGAACTGATGAAGGAGCACCAGGCGCAGATCCAGAACGACCTGGCCGACGTCGACTACAAGCGCAAGCGCATCGTCGAGGCCAACATGAACCTCACCGACCAGGAAGGCGAGAAGTTCTGGCCAATCTACAACACCTACCGCACCGAGTCGGACAAGCTCAGCAAGGAAACCCTCAGGCTCCTGCTCGACTACGCCCAGGCCTACAACAGCGGCAACGTCAGCGACGACCAGGCGAGCAAGCTGATCGAGCGTGTCGACGACCTCCAGGAGGACCGTCTGGAACTGCGCGACAAGTACGTCAAGCGCATCGCCAAGAACGTCTCGCCCAAGCGCGCCATGCGCTTCCTGCAGATCGAGATCCAGCTCGACGCCATCGCCACCCTGGAGATCGGCCGTCAGGTACCGCTGGTCGAGTAACCCTCTTCCCGCTTCGCCAGCCGCGCCCTGTATTGCTCCGGGGGCGCGGCGTGCCAGCGGCGAAAGGCCCGGTAGAACGGCGACAGCTCGGCGAACCCGCAAGCCTTGGCCACCTCGCGGATGGCGCGACCGGCCAACAGCATCTCGCTCGCCCGCTGCCGGCGAACCTCATCGCGAACCTGCCGGAAACTCGCTCCGCCAGCGGCCAGCGCACGCTGCAAGGCACCGCTGCCAAGGCCCAGCTCCGCCGCGCACTGGCGCAAGCCATAGCCCTCCCCGAGGCGCAGCTCGATCAGGTAGCGCACGCGATTGAGCAAGCGGTTCTCGCTGAGTTCGCGGGTCTGTTCTTCCGCGTGGCGGGTCAGCACGCCATGCATGTCCGGATTGGCGTTGCGCGAAGGACGCCGCAGCAAGGCGGCGGAAAACACCAGGGCATCGTGCGGCCGCGAGAACAGCGGCAGCCTGCCGAACAACCGGCGGTGTTCGCCCAGCCGTGGCGGGGCTCGGTGGCGGAACTCGATGCGCTCGGCGACGAACTCGTCGTCGCTGATCAGCGCCAGCAGCTTGAGGAACAGCAGCATCAGGCATTCGATCTGCTGACGCAGCGAGGCATAGCCCAGGTAGTTGATGTCGAGGATCAGCCTTGCCGTTTCCCCTTCGACCTCGAGGCGCGCGGCGAAACCGCCGGAGAGAATGTGCTGGAAACGCACGAAGCTGCGCAGCGCCTCCTCCAGGTCGCGCGCGGACAGCAGCAGGTAGCCGACCACATCGAGCAGGCGCGGCTTCATTGCCTCGCCCAGGTGCAGGCCGATGTCGGCATCGCCGGTCACCGCCGCCAGCTCGGTCCAGAACAACGGGGCGTTGTCATGCACCAGGCGGCCGCCCAGGGTCGGCGGCGGCAGCGGGATACGCCGGTAGACGCTGCGGTAGACGCGGGTGGGGTCGAGCCCGAGGGCGTCCAGGGCTTCATACAACAGACGCCGCAACGTGGCGGAATGGGTCAGGGGGCTGGTAGACGGGTCGTCCTGCATGGCGGCTCCTCGCGATTGACCAAAGACTTCCAGGGTCCGAGCATTCGGTCAATGCCGCGGGCCGGCGGCATCCGCAGAATGCTCGGCACTACAACAAGGAGAAAGGATCGATGAAACGCACCCTGACCGTGATCGCCGTGGCGGTCGCCGCCGCGGCTGCCGGCGGCGCCTGGTACCTCCATGCCAAGCAGCCGCTCCGCAACGGCTCGCTCGCCCTGGCCCACCTGCAGGCGCCGGTCGACGTGCGCTACGACGAGCGCGGGGTTCCGCACCTGTACGCGCAGAACCAGACCGACCTCTACCGCGCCCTCGGCTACGTGCACGCCCAGGACCGCCTGTTCCAGATGGAAATGCTGCGGCGCCTGGCGCGCGGCGAGCTGGCCGAAGTGCTCGGACCCAAGCTGGTGGATACCGACCGTCTGTTCCGCACCCTGCGCATCCGCGACCACGCCGCCGAATACAGCGCCCGCCAGGACAAGCAGTCGCAGCCCTGGAAGGTGCTGGAGGCCTACCTGGACGGGGTCAACCAGTTCCAGGAAAACAACCCGGCGCCGCTCGAATTCGACCTGCTGGGCATACCCAGGCGTCCCTTCACCCCCGAAGACACCCTGAGCATCGCCGGCTACATGGCCTACAGCTTCGCCGCCGCCTTCCGCACCGAGCCGGTGCTGACCTACATCCGCGACGAACTGGGCAGCGACTACCTGCGCATCTTCGATCTCGACTGGCATCCGCAGGGCGTGCTGACGCCCTCCGGCGCACTGGGCGCCGGCGACTGGAAGGACCTTGGCGCCCTCGCCCGTCTCAGCCAGCAGGCCCTGGAGGACGCCGGCCTGCCGCAGTTCGAGGGCAGCAACGCCTGGGTCGTCGCCGGCAGCCGCACCGCCAGCGGCAAGCCCCTGCTGGCCGGCGACCCGCATATCCGCTTCGCCGCGCCGGCGGTATGGTACGAGGCCCAGCTGAGCGCGCCCGGTTTCGAACTCTATGGCCACCACCAGGCGCTCAACCCCTTCGCCTCGCTGGGCCACAACCGTGCGTTCGGCTGGAGCCTGACGATGTTCCAGAACGACGACCTCGACCTGATCGCCGAGAAGGTCAACCCGGACAACCCCAACCAGGTCTGGTACCAGGGCAAATGGGTCGACCTGCAGAGCGAGGAGCAGGAAATCGCGGTCAAGGGCGCTGCGCCGGTGAAGCTCACCCTGCGCCGCTCGCCCCACGGTCCGATCGTCAACGACGCGCTCGGCGCCAGCTCCGGCAAGACCCCGATCGCCATGTGGTGGGCTTTCCTCGAGACCGAGAACCCGGTGCTCGACGCCTTCTACCAGCTGAATCGCGCCGATACCCTGGCCAAGGCCCGCGCGGCGGCCTCGAAGATCCATTCGCCAGGACTCAACCTGGTCTGGGCCAATGCCGCCGGCGATATCGGCTGGTGGGCCTCGGCGGCCCTGCCGAAGCGGCCGGAGGGAGTGAACCCGAGCTTCATCCTCGACGGCAGCAAGGGCGAGGCGGACAAGTCCGGCTTCTATCCGTTCGCCGACAACCCGCAGGAGGAAAACCCGGCGCGCGGCTACATCGTCTCCGCCAACTTCCAGCCGGTCCCGGCCAATGGCCGGCCGATTCCCGGCTACTACAACCTGGCGGACCGCGGCCAGTGGCTGGATACCCAACTGGCCGACCGCGGCACCAAATGGAACCTGGACAACAGCCGCGCGCTGCAACTCGGCAATCGCACCGGCTACGCGCCGCGCCTGCTCGCACCCTTGCTGCCGGTCCTGCGCGAGGTGGTCGACGACGCCGAAGGCAAGCGCCTGGTCGAGCAACTGGCGGCCTGGAAGGGCGACTACCCGGTCGACTCGACCGCCGCCACGCTGTTCAACCAGTTGCTGTTCCAGATTGCCGAGGGCGCCTTGCACGACGAACTGGGCGATGCCTTCTTCGACAGCCTGATCGCCACCCGCGCCATCGACAGCGCGCTGCCTCGGCTGGCTGGCGACGCCGACTCGCCCTGGTGGGACGACCGCCGCACAGAACGCCGGGAAACCCGCGCGGATATCGTCAGGGTCGCCTGGAACGCCTCCCTCGCGCATCTGCGCGGCACCCTCGGCAACGACCCGTCCGGCTGGCTGTGGGGCAAGGCGCATACCCTGACCCACGAGCACGCCCTGGGCCAGCAGGCGCTGCTCAAGCGCCTTCTCAACGTCGGTCCGTTCGCCGCCCCCGGCACCCACGAGGTACCGAACAATCTGTCGGCGAAGATCGGCCCGGCCCCCTGGGCGGTCACCTACGGTCCATCGACCCGGCGCCTGGTGGACTTCGCCGACCCGACCCACAGCCTCGGCATCAACCCGGTCGGGCAGAGCGGCGTGCCCTTCGACGGCCACTACGACGACCAGGCCGAGGCCTACATCGAGGGCCACTACCTGCCGCAGCACTACGAGGAAAACGAGGTGAAGGCGAACAGCAAGGGCGTGCTGGTGCTGGAACCGAAGCGCTGAGCCGGCCGGCGGAGCATCCGCCCGGCGTGGCGTAGGGCGAGTAACCGGATGGTGGTTGTCCGCCGGATACAACAGGGTATCGGCGGATAACGCCTCGGGCGTTATTCGTCCTACGGAGCGTAGCCAGGCATTTCCCGCCACCGACGCGCCAATGAAAAAGGCCACCCGCAGGTGGCCTTTTCTTTTCGGCGGAGGGCTCAGGCCGGGGTCGGCGAGCCTTTCTGCCAGTCGGTCGCGGTCTCTTCCATCGCCTGCTGGATCGCCCGGCGACGCCGCTCCTCGGCCTGGCGGGTGAAGTACCAGGCGAAGAAGGTGAACAGCGAAACGCTCAGCAGGATCAGGCTGGCCACCGCGTTGATCTCCGGCTTCACGCCCAGGCGTACCGCCGAGAACACTTCCATCGGCAAGGTGGTCGAGCCGGGTCCGGAGACGAAGCTGGCCAGTACCAGGTCGTCCAGCGACAGGGCGAAGGACATCATGCCGCCCGCCGCCAGCGAGGGCGCGATCATCGGGATGGTGATCAGCAGGAACACCTTCCAGGGCTTGGCGCCCAGGTCCATCGCCGCTTCCTCGATCGACAGGTCGAGTTCACGCAGGCGCGCCGACACCACCACCGCCACGTAGGACGAGCAGAAGCTGGTGTGGGCGATCCAGATGGTCACGATACCCCGTTCCTGCGGCCAGCCGATCAGTTGCGCCATGGCCACGAACAACAGCAGCAGCGACAGACCGGTGATCACTTCCGGCATCACCAACGGCGCGGTGACCATGCCGCCGAACAGCGTACGACCGCGGAAGCGCGGGATGCGGGTGAGGACGAAGGCCGCCAGGGTGCCGAGGAGCACCGAGGAGAACGCCGTATAGAAGGCGATCTCCAGGGAGCGTCCGACCGAACTGACCAGTTGGGTGTTGTCCAGCAGGCCGACGTACCACTTCACCGACCAGCCGCCCCACACCGTCACCAGCTTGGAGGCGTTGAACGAATAGATCACCAGGATCAGCATCGGCAGGTAGATGAAGAGCAGGCCGACGATCAGCATGACGTTGGAGAAATTCCAGCGCTTCATACCTTGCCCTCCAGTTCTTTGGCCACGCTTCTGGATGGAGAGCCTGTTGAACGGGATACGGAGCGGGATACGCTGTGCTGGCTCATACCTTGCCCTCCAGTTCTTTGGCCTGGTTCTTGTTGAACAGGATGATCGGGATGATCAGGATCGCCAGCATTACCACCGCCAGGGCGGACGCCACCGGCCAGTCGCGGTTGTTGAAGAACTCCTGCCAGAGCACCTTGCCGATCATCAGGGTCTCGGGGCCGCCGAGCAGTTCCGGGATGACGAACTCGCCCACCGCCGGGATGAACACCAGCATACAGCCGGCGATGATGCCGTTCTTCGACAGCGGCACGGTGATCTTCCAGAAGCTGGTGAAGTTACGCGCGCCCAGGTCGGAAGCGGCCTCCAGCAGGCTCGGGTCGTGCTTCACCAGGTTGGCGTAGAGCGGCAGGATCATGAACGGCAGGTAGGAATAGACGATGCCGATGTACACCGCGATGTTGGTGTTGAGGATGGTCAGCGGCTCGCTGATGAGCCCCAGCCCCATCAGTACGCTGTTGAGCAGGCCGTTGTTGGAAAGGATGCCCATCCAAGCGTAGACCCGGATCAGGATCGCCGTCCAGGTCGGCATCATGATCAGCAGCAGCAGGACGGTCTGCGAGGACTGGCTGGAGCGGGCGATGGCGTAGGCCATCGGGTAGCCCACCAGCAGGCAGATCAGGGTACTGATGAAGGCCATCTTCAGCGAGCCGAGGTAGGCATCGATGTAGAGCGGGTCATCGGTCAGCATCAGGTAGTTGCCGAGGTTGAGGAGCACCTGCAACTGCTGGTCCGCGTAGGCGAAGATCTCGGTGTAGGGCGGGATGGCCACGTCCGCTTCCGCCAGGCTGATCTTCAGCACGATGGCGAAGGGCAGCAGGAAGAACAGGAAGAGCCACAGGAACGGCACCCCGATGACCGCATGCCGCCCGGTGGGCATGCGCTTTTTCAGGCTGTTGGCGAATTTCATGACTGCAGTACCACGCCGCTGTCGTCGTACCAGCTGATGTACACCGACTGGTCCCAGGTCGGCCGGGCGACGTGGCGCTCGGCGTTGGCCATGAAGGCCTGGACGATCATCCCGGAGGCCAGCTTGATGTAGTACACCGAGTGGCCGCCAAGGTAGGCGATGTCGTAGACGGTGCCCTGGGCCCAGTTGTGCCCGGCGTGTTCCAGGTTGTCCGGCTTCTGCGCGCTGATCATCACTTTCTCCGGCCGCAGCGCGTAGGTGATGCGCTTGTCCTCGGCGCGGGTGCTGATGCCGTGGCCGATGTAGATCGGGTTCTCCAGCTGCGGGCAGGCGATCACCGCATGGTCCTGCACGTCCTCCACCAGCACGCCGTCGAACAGGTTGACGTTGCCGATGAACTCGCAGACCAGGCGGCTCGCCGGGGTCTCGTAGATGTCCATCGGGCTGCCGATCTGCTCGATGCAGCCCAGGTGCATGATGGCGATGCGCTGGGCCATGGTCATGGCCTCTTCCTGGTCGTGGGTCACCATCACGCAGGTCACGCCGACGCGCTCGATGATCTCCACCAGTTCCAGTTGCATCTGCGAGCGCAGCTTCTTGTCCAGCGCGCCCATCGGCTCGTCGAGCAGCAGCAGCTTCGGCCGCTTGGCCAGCGAACGAGCCAGGGCCACCCGCTGGCGCTGGCCGCCGGAGAGCTGGTGCGGCTTGCGCTTGGCGTACTGGGTCATGTGCACCAGCTTGAGCATCTCGGCCACGCGCTCGTCGATCTCGGCCTTGGGCAGGCCGTCCTGCTTGAGGCCGAAGGCGATGTTCTGCGCCACGCTCATGTGCGGGAACAGCGCATAGGACTGGAACATCATGTTGATCGGCCGCTCGTAGGGCGGCAGGTCGGTGATGTCCTGGCCATCGAGGAAGATCCGCCCCTCGGTGGGCCGCTCGAAACCGGCGAGCATGCGCAACAGGGTGGATTTACCCGAGCCGGAGCCGCCGAGCAGGGCGAAGATCTCGCCCTTGTTGATGGTCAGGGACACGGTGTCCACCGCCAGCGTCTCGTCGAACTGCTTGGTTACCCGGTCGATCTTTACCAGCACCTCTTTCGGCTGCTGGTTGCCCTCTAGGGCTTTCTTGTAGGCACCGGAGGCTATCGCCATTACCACAACTCCCAAGTCGTTGAGCCCGGTCACGCTACCGGGCGGAATTTGAACTTATTTGCCGGTCTTGATCCGGGTCCAGGTACGGGTCTGCAGGCGCAGCACCTTGGCCGGCAACACGGCGGAAACGTAGAGCTTGTCGAGCACGGCCTGCGGCGGATACACCTCCTCGCTGTCGCTGACGCTCTTGTCCATCAGCGGGCGGGCCCCCGGTATCGCGTTGGCGTAGCCGACGTAGTCGCTGACCTTGGCGATCACCTCCGGACGCAGCAGGTAGTCGATGAACGCGTAGGCGTTATCGGCGGCCTTGGCATCGGCGGGAATCGCCATCAGGTCGAACCACAGGTTGGCGCCTTCCTTGGGAATCACGTACTGGATGTCGATGCCCTTGCCGGCCTCTTCGGCGCGGGCAGCGGCCTGGAAGACGTCCCCGGAATAGCCGAAGGCGACGCAGATGTTGCCGTTGGCCAGGTCGGAGATGTACTTGGAGGAGTGGAAGTAGCTGACGTAGGGGCGAACCTTGGTCAGGACTTCCTCGGCCTTCTTGTAGTCCTTCGGGTCGTGGGTGTTGGGGTCCAGCCCCAGGTAGTTGAGGGCGGCGGGCAGCATCTCGTCGCCGCTGTCCATGAAGGCTACGCCGCACTTGGCGAGCTTCTTCATGTTCTCCGGCTCGAAGAGGATGGCCCAGGAGTCGATCGGCTGGTCACCGAGGACTTCCTTGACCTTGGCCACGTTGTAACCGATGCCGTTGGTGCCCCACAGGTAGGGAACCGCGTACTGGTTGCCCGGGTCGCTGACCTCCAGCTGCTTGAGCAGCGCCGGATCGAGGTTCTTCCAGTTCGGCAGCTTGCTCTTGTCCAGCTTCTGGAAGGCACCGGCCTGGATCTGCTTGCCGAGGAAGTTGTTCGACGGCACCACGATGTCGTAACCGGAGTGGCCGGAGACCAGCTTGCCCTCGAGGGTCTCGTTGGAGTCGAAGACGTCGTAGCTGACGTCGATCCCGCTCTCCTTGGTGAAGTCCTTGAGGGTGGTGGGAGCGATGTAATCGGTCCAGTTATAGATGTGCAGGCTCTTCTTCTCCGCCTGCACGGGGCCCGCGATCGCCGTAGCCAGAGCGGCTACCAGCAGTGTCTTGCCAATGGAATGTTGCATGTCCGACTCCTGTTCCGGGCCTTTTCACGGCAGCACCCTGCCTGTTCGACCCGTGTTCTTCAAGTGCCGATGTAAGCCCAGATCACTCGGGTTTCATGACAACCCGACGATTCCGCCGGGAAACATGAGTGAGCTGGGTTCCCTACCGGCGTGTTGGTTTCAGGTTTTCCGGGCCCTCGGCCCCGGTGCGAGCGACACGACCGGCCCCGGCGCGGCAGATTGGCGCAGCGCCCATGGCAGCGTCTTCGTCGTCGATACTGCGTCCGGTCGTCGGGCCCCCAGGAGGAAGCGTCTGGACGAACGGGCAAAAGAGTCGAACCTCTTCGCAGGGGAGCGTGGCCGGAGGAAACCCGGCCGCGTTCCGGTTCTCTCGTGCCGGAGCGCCGGCGGCTTCAGGCGCCGCCGGGCTCCTCGCGGATCACTTGCCGGACTTGATCTTGGTCCAGCTGCGGGTCATCGCCCGCTGGGTCTTGGCCGGCAGGTCGGGGAAGGTATACAGCTTCTTCATGACCTCTTCGCTCGGGTAGATGCCCGGGTCGTTGCGGATCGCCTCGGACACCAGCGGGGTAGCCGCCGCGTTGCCGTTGGGGAACTGAACCACGTCGGTGATCTCGGCCATGATTTCCGGCTTCATCAGGAAGTTGACGAAGGCCAGGGCGCCCTCGGTGTTCTCGGCGTCCTTGGGAATGGCGACCATGTCGAAGAAGCTGCCGGCGCCTTCCTTGGGAATGTTGTACTTGACGGTGACCTTGTTCTTCGCCTCTTCGGCGCGGGACTTGGCCTGGTAGATGTCGCCGGAGTAGCCGATGGCGACGCAGATGTTGCCGTTGGCCAGGTCGGAAATGTACTTCGACGAGTGGAAGTAGGTGACGTAGGGACGGATCTTCAGGAACAGCTCTTCGGCCGCCTTGAGTTCCTTGGGATTGTCGGTGTCCGGCTTGTAGCCGAGATAGTGCAGGGCCGCCGGGAGAATCTCGGTCGGCGAGTCGAGGAAGCTGACGCCGCACTGCTTCAGCTTCTGGATGTTCTCCGGCTTGAATACCAGGTCCCAGGAATCCACCGGCGCATTGTCGCCGAAGGCCGCCTTGACCTTGTCCGGGTTGTAGCCGATGCCGATGGTGCCCCACATGTAGGGAATCGCATGCTCGTTGCCCGGGTCGCTGACTTCCAGGGTGTGCATCAGGTCCTTGTTCAGGTTCTTCCAGTTCGGCAGCTTGGACTTGTCGAGCTTCTGGTAGACCCCGGCCTTGATCTGCTTGGCGAGGAAGGAGTTGGACGGCACCACCACGTCGTACCCGGACTTGCCCGCCAGCAACTTGGCTTCCAGCACTTCGTTGCTGTCGTAGACGTCGTAGACGACCTTGATCCCGGTTTCCTTGGTGAACTTCTCCAGGGTGTCCGGCGCGATGTAGTCGGACCAGTTGTAGACGTGCAGTACCTTGTTGTCCGCAGCCTGCGCCATACCGGCCACAGAGCCCGCCAAGGTCAGGGCGAGCAGGGTCTTACCGAAACGTTTCATCATGCGGGGTAGCTCCATTTTTGTTGAAGTATCCGGGCGGTGGCGCAACCGATCGCGTCACCACCCGGTGAGCCTGGCCAACGCACTGGCGCAGTCTGGCAAAAGTCCGCTCAGGGACTCAAGCCAGGACGGCGGCGGCGGTCTGATCGAGGCACTTGCGCGCCAGGGTGATCAACTCATCGATCTGCGACGGATCGATCACCAGCGGCGGCGAGATAATCATAGTGTCGCCCACCGCGCGCATGATCAAACCGTTGCGGAAACAATGTTCCCGGCACAGCATCCCGACGCCCTTGTCGGTGAAACGCTCGCGGGTCTTCTTGTTCTTGACCAGCTCCAGGGCGGCGACCATGCCGACCCCGCGCGCTTCGCCCACCAACGGGTGGTCGGCCAGCTCCTGCCAGCGTTTCTGCAAATACGGTGCCGTTTCCGCCTTCACCTTCTCGATGATCTTCTCTTCGCGCAGGATGCGGATGTTCTCCAGGGCCACGGCGGCCGCCACCGGGTGACCGGAATAGGTGAAGCCGTGGTAGAACTCGCCGCCCTGGTTGAGCACTTCGACGATCTCGTCGCGCACCACCACCCCGCCCATGGGGATGTAGCCGGAGGTGAGGCCCTTGGCGATCGGCATCAGGTCCGGGGCGTTGCCGTAGTACTGGCTACCGAACCACTCGCCGGTACGGCCGAAGCCGCAGATCACTTCGTCGGCGATGAACAGGATGTCGTACTTGGCGAGGATCTCGCGGATCTTCGGCCAGTAGGTGTCCGGCGGGACGATCACGCCGCCGGCGCCCTGGATCGGCTCGGCGATGAAGGCGGCGACGTTTTCCTCGCCCACTTCGAGAATCTTCTTCTCCAACTGCTCGGCGGCCCAGACGCCGAACTCGTCCGGCGACATGTCGCCGCCCTCGCCGTACCAGTAGGGCTGGGCGATGTGGACGATGCCCGGGATGGGGAAATCGCCCTGCTCATGCAACGCCTTCATGCCGCCCAGACTGACGCCGGCGACGGTGGAGCCGTGGTAGCCGTTCCAGCGGCCGATCACCACTTTCTTCTGCGGCTGGCCCTTGGTCGCCCAGTAATGGCGGACCATACGCAGCACGGTGTCGTTGGCCTCGGAGCCGGAGCCGGTGAAGAACACGTGGTTCATGCCTTCCGGAGCGACGTCGGCGATCGCCTTGGCCAGCTCGACCACCGGCGGGTGGGCGGTCTGGAAGAACAGGTTGTAGAACGGCAACTCGCGCATCTGCCGGGTGGCGGCCTGGACCAGCTCCTCGCGGCCGTAGCCGACGTTGACGCACCAGAGGCCGGCCATCGCATCGAGGATCTTGTTGCCCTCGCTGTCCCAGATATAGACGCCTTCGGCCTTGGTGATGATCCGCGCGCCCTTCTCGTTCAACTGCTTGTAGTCGGTGAACGGCGGCAGATGGTGGTCGCGGCTCAACGCCTGCCACTCACGGGTCTTGGCGTTGGTGATTTGGCTGTTCATGTCACACCTCTTCTATTCAAGACTGTCCGGGAGCGGCGGACCACGCCGGCCGCCCCCGGTCAGGATCAAACGGAAAGCAGGAGGAATTCCCGCTCCCAGGAGCTGATTACCCGCTTGAAATTCTCGTGCTCCGCACGCTTCACCGCGACGTAGCCGCTGATGAACTTGCTGCCGAGATACTGCTCGAGGGGCTTGCAGTTCTCCATGCGCTCCAGCGCCGCTTCGATCGTCAGCGGCAGGCGCAGGTTGCGGCGTTCATAGCCGCGACCTTTGACCTGGGCGCTCGGCTTGATGCCTTCGACCATGCCGATGTAGCCGCACAGCAGGCTGGCAGCCAGCGCCAGGTAAGGGTTGGCGTCGGCGCCGGCGAGACGGTTCTCGACCCGGCGGTTCTCCGGGCTGGAGTCCGGCACGCGCAGGCCGACGGTACGGTTCTCTTCGCCCCACTCGACGTTCACCGGCGCCGAGGTATCGGGCAGGAAGCGGCGGAACGAGTTCACGTTGGGCGCGAACAGCGGCAGCACTTCCGGGATGAACTTCTGCAGGCCGCCGATATGGTGCAGGAACAGCTCGCTCATGGTGCCGTCGGCATTGGAGAAGATGTTCTTGCCGGTCTTCACGTCGACGATGCTCTGGTGCAGGTGCATCGCGCTGCCCGGCTCGCCGGTCATCGGCTTGGCCATGAAGGTCGCGGCGACGTTGTGCTTGAGCGCGGCCTCGCGCATGGTGCGCTTGAACACCAGGATCTGGTCGGCCAGGTCGAGGGCGTCGCCATGACGGAAGTTGATCTCCATCTGCGCGGTGCCTTCCTCGTGGATCAGCGTATCCAGGTCAAGGCCCTGGGCCTCGCACCAGTCGTACATGTCCTCGAACAGCGGGTCGAACTCGTTGGCGGCGTCGATGGAGAACGACTGACGCCCGGTTTCCTGGCGTCCGGAGCGGCCCACCGGGGCCTGCAACGGATAGTCGGGGTCGTCGCTGCGCTTGGTCAGGTAGAACTCCATCTCTGGCGCCACGATCGGCCGCCAGCCCTTGTCGGCATACATCTTCAACACGCGCTTGAGGATGTTGCGCGGCGACAGCTCGATGGGATTGCCGAGCTTGTCGAAGGTGTCGTGGATCACCATCGCGGTGGGCTCGATGGCCCAGGGGACGAGGAACACGGCATTCTCGTCCGGGCGGCAGACCATATCGATGTCGGCCGGGTCGAGCAGGTCGTAGTAAATGTCGTCTTCCACGTAGTCGCCGGTGACGGTCTGCAGCAGAACGCTCTCCGGCAGGCGCATGCCCTTTTCCGCGATGAATTTGTTGGTCGGCGAGATCTTGCCGCGGGCGATGCCTGTCAGATCGGAAATCAGGCATTCCACTTCGGTGATCTTGCGTTCCTTCAGCCAGCTGGTCAGCTGGTCTAACTTGGTAGTCATAAAGACCTCAGGGTTGAGAGTCCGGCCCCAACAGCCGGACTCAACGTTGCCCCGCCCTCTTGCTGCAGGCCTTACCGAAAGCCTGGAAGATAGCGAGATAGTTGGGGTTCGTCAGAACCTGCCACTCCGGGTGCCATTGCACACCAAGAGCGAAGGCTTTTGCACCTTCTACGGAGATGGCTTCGACCAACCCGTCAGGCGCCAGTGCTTCTACTCGAAGGCCCGGCGCCAGACGATCAACGCCCTGGCCATGGATGGAATTGACCTGGAACTCGCTCGGCAAGCCGATACCGGCGAGCACTCCGCCCGGCTGCACATGCATGGCATGGCGCGGCGCGTACTGAACCTCGAGCGGCTGGTCGGCCGGCTCGCGGTGGTCCATGAAGGTTCCGACCTCGTGCACCTTCTGGTGCAGGCTGCCGCCGAAAGCCACGTTCATTTCCTGGAAACCGCGGCAGATGCCGAGGACCGGAATGCCGGCGTCGATGGCGGCGCGGACCAGCGGCAGCGTGGTGGCGTCGCGGTCGGAGTCGTGGAGGGTGCCGGGCTCGCTCGCCGGTCCACTATAATGACGGGGCTCGACGTTCGACGGCGAGCCAGTGAAGAGCAAGCCGTCGACGCTGTCCAGCAGGGCTGCCTGGTCGATCGACTCGCCCAGCGCAGGAATGATCAGCGGGAGACCGCCAGCGCCGTTGACGACGGCACGCAGATATTTGTCGCCGGCAATGTGGTAGGGATGAAGACCGATCTGCTTGGTGCAGGCGGTGACGCCGATTAACGGCAGGCGAGACATGAGACACCCGTTGTTTGTAGATGTTATGGGGTTTGACCGAGCTTAGCGTTGTTCATTTTTTTACACAATAGGCCTGTAAAAAATTGAACACGCACTCCTGAACACCCTTCGACGCGAGGTTTTTTTCGGCTTTTCGTCCGGCGAAAATGCCCTGAAAACGGCCTCAACGCCCCACAAGAGGGCGTTTTTGGCGGCTATTGACATCCCACAGGCTTTCGGATTGACTCATAGCCTACCCCCCGCATGATTGAAATTTTTAACAAAAAAGGTGTTGCATCATGTCGGTACCCCAGCGTGCCGTTCAGCTCACTGAACCGAGCGAGTTCCTCAAGGAACATCCCGAGGTCCAGTTCGTCGACCTCCTTATTGCAGACATGAATGGCGTGGTTCGCGGCAAGCGGATCGAACGCAACAGTCTGAACAAAGTCTTCGAAAAAGGTATCAATCTCCCCGCTTCCCTGTTCGCCCTCGATATCACCGGCTCCACCGTAGAG